>JAQUWU010000046.1 GCA_028692715.1 Paludibacter sp.
TGCCATAACCTTCGGCTGTAGGGAATGCAGGTGTTTGTGCTTTCAATCCACTAAAAGCAAGCAAAACTATTAGTGAAATAATATACTTCAGTTGTATTTTTCTATTCATGATTTTTTCTTTTTTTTATTTACAAATATATTGTATTTTAGGCATAATAACCGTTGTAAATTGACTTTTTAGGTGGATTAATTGAGATAAAAGTCATTTTTCAATTATCAACTTTTGAGAATTAATAAAATTATTGGTATCTTGGGTTTGCAAAACATAAACCCCATTTGTAAGGTTTTTTATTGAAACAGAACTGCATTTTTCTGAGGTCAATAATTTAACTCCATTTAAAGTATATAATTTTACTGTTGCAGGTTCAGAAAGCAAAATTTCATCTTTTTTAATGAAAGCTTTTATTCTTTTTGTTTCAATATCTTCAATTGCAGTAGATGTCGATGTGGCATCACTTAACTGGCCTAAAGCACCAACACATTTTACACTATAAACTCCTGTTTGCCCTGAATTATCTGTATAACTTGTTTCACTTGTTTCACTCACATATTGACCATCAAGCAAAATGATATAACCTGCAACCCCGTCAACAGATGCCCAGTATATTGTACCTCCATTCAAAGTTACTGAAGTAGGAGCTGACGGAGCAGTACAAATTGGAACAGGATTATAAACCTCCGTTGAAACTCGTTGGTAAATTGCCTGTAAACCTAATAAACTATCCACATCTGCCTTTGGTAATTGAAAACTCCAACTTACACGACTCGTTGTATCGATAGGAATACCATTCATATCCGTACTGTTATATTCAGCAAAACTACTCGATGTTTCATTTCCACTCCAGTCTTTCCAACCGGCAGGCTTAATGTGTTTTCCTAATTTACAATTTAAATAAAATGTTCCCGCCATGCTATTCCACGGTCGACCCAAATAATAGCTATTATCAGGCACATCCGAATTTGCAGTAATATCACAGTTTCTAAAAAAGAAACCTACCCGAAGAAATTTTTGACAAACTGTGGAAGCTTTTGGAATGGTAACATAAGCATCTTCGGGTGCGGTAATGTAGCCACCTCCATTTACACAGTTAATGGTACAATCGTCAAAAAACTCAACTCCCCCTGCATAAATAAAATCGACAGCACCTTCAATCCAACAATTTTTAAAATATCCGCGTGTCCCTTTTTTTGACCGGTATGTATCCTGATATCCTAAAATTCGACAATTTTTAAACGTCTGACGATCACCTGCAGTATAAAGTGCCAATGCTTGTCCGGTATTTCCCGCCGAATTAGCGAAAGTTATATTCTCAGCATAAAAATCATTGGCATAGATCTGAAAAGTAGTTGCTTCTTCAAATTTGGTAACCATCGGCAACGATTTATCGTAAGTAAGAATTACTTGTTCAGGATCTTCACCAATTAAACTGATAATTTTTGATGAGGGTGTCGCTTTTGCACCAATATATGTTTGTCCGTTATATGTACCTTTCTTTATAAATATGATACTCTTTTCATTCTCAGGGCATTTGTCAATTGCAGATTGAATGATTGAGTCAGTACCTGTTCCATCAGCTGCAACAATGCAACGAAAAATCTGAGAATTGGAAGAAACCGAAATCAATAATAAAAAATAAAACAAAAATCGTTTCATAATAATATCTTAAATATAAAAACTTTCCTTACATGGATCATTTCATTTAAATGAAAATCACATTCGAAAAGTTTATGATTAATCAGGTTTACTTGAACGGGTCAAATTCTCCGGCCGGCCATCCTAGGGTCTGTTTAACTGCCGGACTCCTTGTCATAATACCTTCCGGAATATCAAAGAAATTATAATTACCAGTTGTAGTCGTCTGTAAATCTGCCTGTGTTGTTACAGCTCTGTAAGCTATCGCTTTTACCAGCGGCCCCGTACTTTTTGCATTCATTTTGAAATAACTGTAAATTGTATTCAAAGGCAAGGTGTTTTTTATGAGGTCAAAATTGCTGGCTGTAATTCCGGTTAACGTAAAAGTATATCCAGAACCACTTTTTTTCCAGTCATTTAATTTTATGATATTAGTTCCCAAATCGTTGGTAAACATATTTCGGCGGCGTAAGTCAAAGAATCGTTTTCCTTCGAATGCCAATTCAACCCGTCTTTCGTTCATTACAATTTCAATCGGAGTGAATGCTGGATTTGATTTCAAACCGTAGTACCCATCGATACCCGGTTCTATTCCTGCTCTTTTACGAATGTCAATCAAACAATCGTAGCCAACCTGTGAATTATCTCCCTGATACTCAAAAGCACTTTCAGCGAGATTCAGCAACACTTCTGCATATCTTATTTCGATCCAATCAGTATAAGTCTTGTCTCTTTCGTCACCCGAAATATCAGGATTAACGTACTTGCGGCAATAGAAACCTGTAAGTGATATTAGATCTGAAGTCGTACCTTCACCCCCAGTGTAAGTCCATTGGCGACGGCTGGAATTTCCTTCAAGAGGGTAATAACATCCGTTGTATGCCACCGTAGCATAAAAACGTGGATCACGATCCAGATAGTATTTATTAATATCTGAATTTCCAATAAACTTTCGGCTACTATTGAAAGGAAGGGTGCCATCTTTCATAGGGAAAGATATCACTAAATCCCAACTGGGGCAATTTGACGGACGATCTTTTGAATTTGTAATCTCAACAGGTCGTACACTGTTTTCATAACCATGGTATTTCAGTGCTTTCAAGTAAGGTTTTACCAGTATCACCTCCGGATTTCCGTCAGATTTTTTTGTGATAAAGATCTTATTAAAATCTTTTTCAACAGGCCATTGGTCAGTAATTGGAGTGGAAATATCCATCAATGCATATCCATCCTGAGTACAAAGGTCACGGGCATAAAGATTTGCTTCATAGGCATTCTTCCAACGATTAATATCATTTGAGGGATTAAACTCAGGACTTGCGTAAAATAGAAGAATCCTTCCAAGGAATGCAGCAGCAGCTCCACGCGTTACTCTTGCATATTGATCGGAAGTCCATACTGCTGGTAAATTATTTATGGCCGAATCCAGATCTTCTTTCAATAGAGCAATACATTCTGAAGTTGTATTTCTTGGAGCATTTGTAATAGCATCAGAGCTGGTATAATCCACAACATCTTTCATGTAAGGAACCCCACCATACAATTCCACCATTTTCCAATGTTGGAATGCCCTAAAAAAGAAAAGCTGTCCCAAAATATTTTTGCGTGCATCACCTGTCAGTTTCGAGGTTTTCATTTCGTCAAAGGCAATGTTTATATACCTGACAGATTGATAGGTTAATGCTGAAATGGTTCCTACTTTTCCCATCTCAAGTGTTCCCAGCAATAATTTGGAATCCATGCTTGCCGTTTCATCCGAAATTGCGTTCAGTGAACCATCGGGAACAATTTTATCTCCTCCAAATCCCGGCAGACACAAATCATATATATTGTTGATATACAGCTCGGCGGAAGATTCATTATTCCATATCGCAGGGTTGATGGCGGATTCATCTTTTACATTTAAAAAGTCATTGCACGAGTAAAACAATGTTAGTGCAAAAATATATAAAACTATTTTTTTTATTTTCATGGTAATATAAATTAAAATGAAAGGTTTAAACCAAAATTAAACGTACGAATCATTGGGTAATCTGACCAGAATCCCACACTAGCATCTTTATAAGGATATGGATTGATAATTGTCCATAAATTGGACCCGGTGAAGAATATGCGGAAGCGATCAATGCCGATTGATTTAGCAAATTTTTGGGGTAAATTATATGATACATTGACATTTCTCAATTGAAGAGTATGTCCATCTCGCAGCCAGAACGTAGATCGCTTATCTCGGAAACTATAGGAGTCCAAACGGGGATATTTAGAATTTAAATTCGATTCTGTCCAGTAATTTCCATACCACTCTGCCAGTTGATTAGACTCGGTAGATAAGAAATCACCGGTACGGCTTCCTCCTGAAGCGGTTGTATAAAATCCCTTATCAAAGATCACATCATTTCCAAACTGCCCTGTAAATAACGCATCAACTTTAAAGTCTTTCCAAGTAAAACCTAGTGTAAATGCATACGAGTATGGTGCTGAATCGTATTTACTGATGATGCGCTGATCATTTTCATCAATTATTCCATCAGGTGCTCCATCATGCCATTTTCCGGCATCATCCTGATATCTGGGACCACCAACGTCTTTGAACATCAACATCCCTGGTTTTAAATCAGCTTCAGGGACACTAAAAATACTTGTAGTTCCGGTAGTTGAATTTTGTTTTAACTCAGCGATATAAGCATCCACCTGATCTTGTGTCCGTGCAATACCAGTTGAAAAGTATCCGACTTCACCTCCACGAATACGGCCGACTTCATCCTGCCATGTACCAACTACTCCCGGATTTTGTGATTTTTGAATTACAAAGCTTGTTGCATAAGCCATGTTAACCTTTACTTGTATACTCCAGTCTTTATTCAATGATTTGTTATATGAAATATCGAATTCTCCTCCCCACGAATCCTGAATTCCCTTATTCAGTTTAGGAGTAGAAGCATTTACACCTGAAGTTTGAGGAAATTGACTTTTATAATCATCCAAAATATCAAAGGTATGACGATAGAACCCATCAAAGCCCACAGTTAGTTCATTGAAAAATCTCATATCGAGACCACCATTATATGAATCTGATTTTTCCCATGTTGAATAAGTCACTACTAATCCTTCTTCGGTCGGATATAAAGTAGTTGCCAGAGATGTTCCACCTATATAAGCTCCACCCGATGTGCTTCCATAACTTGACCTCCACTGGTTCAATGACGCTTTATCACTTCCCAATCTTCCGTATGACATGCGGAGTTTCATATTATCCATAAAATCAATATTATCCCTGAAGAAACTTTCTTCTGAAATTCTCCAAGCCAAAGCTAAAGAAGGAAATAATCCCCAACGATATCCGGGTGCAAAATTGGTAGATGCTTCGTAACGCGTGGCACCTTCCACAAAATATTTCTGAGCATAATTATAATTTAAACGTCCGATAAATGATTGCCGGCGTGATAAAGTCTTAATAGTTGAATTATTGCTCAGCCCATCCTGACTATAACCTCCCATAACTTCATAATTGTCAATCACTACACCTGTACGATAAGCATTTAGTCCATTACCCCCGCTTTCCGATTGTTCAAACATAAGCATGGTTGAAATGTCATGTTTTCCAAATTTATTAGCATACGAAATCTGAGGATTCAACTGATAAGAATAAGAAAAATCGGCCGCTTCGTAAAGTTTATCATCATTCGTAATTTTGGTTCTGTAACGAGCATCGCTTTCCGTCCACTGTACATCTGAAATTAGATAACTATTCTGATCTGTTCCCTGTGGTATAAAATTATAAACGTAATATGGTTTCGAGAGTTGTTTCCCGTAACCCGAGTTAGACCCGTAGTTGCCTGAAATCGCCACTTTTAAACCGGTAATAGTGGGGAATGAATATTCAAGTGAAACTCCTCCGGAAATATCCTGTGTTTGATTTCTACGGTAAGAACCTGAATTCATAACTTCGAGCGGATGTGTACCGTTTGTGGGTATTGAATTCCCAACCGGAATTCCGTTAATATAGGCAGGAATAAAACGTGGAGCTCTTACTAAATCACTGAAAGTTCCATACATACGTTCCGCCTCTTTATCTTTAGAATTTAAAGGCATTTCGGTGTTTTTTGCAGAATAGTTCAAACTGAATGATCCTTTCAGATGTTTTGTCAAATCGGCATTTACTCCTACACGCATTCCGTAACGGTTCATACTTAGGTTTTTGAAATTCCCATCTGCATACATATACGACCCTCCGACAAAATACTGCACATCTTCAGACCCACCGCTGACATTCAAAGTATGTCGCGTGTTAATTGCACTTTTCCATGCCTGATCCAGCCAGTTATAATTAAGGGTTTTCATTTGATCCAATTCGGCTTGTGTAAACATTTTCTTTGTTGCAGGATCAACTCCTTTGTATGTAATTTCCTGTTGCCATAAATCATTCAAGGCAACTCCCTGCTGATAAGCACTCATCATTTGAGGTAATTCTACACCCTGATTTGCTCCGAATGAAGTTGAATAATTTACTTTCGCTTTTCCGGCTTTACCTTTTTTTGTTGTTACAAGGATTACACCGCCGGCTCCACGTACTCCATATACAGAGGCAGCCGCATCTTTCAATACGGATATATTTTCTATTTCGGATTGATCAAGTAGGTTAAATGCATCCTGATCCCGAATAAACCCATCAATCACAAAAAGCGGATCTTCGGCATTCCACGAGCCATTAATACGAACCGAAATAGATGAAGTTCCCACTACATTTCCGGTGGCTTCACTCACGTGTACTCCGGGCATTGTTCCCATCAAAACAGATGATAAATTTGGTGCAGGAATATCCTGCAGATCTTTCATAGATACACTTGAAACTGCACCTGTTAAATTCGCACGTTTAACCTGACCATAACCTACCACAACAACTTCATCAAGCTTTGCTACATCCTCGGTCATTGTAATGACAATTGGTTTCAATGAGGCTTTAACACGTTGTGTTGTGTATCCGATATATGAAATTGAAAGTGTAGAATTGGGTATTGCTCTAATCGAAAAATACCCTTCCAGATCGGTTATAGTCCCAGTTTTTGTATCTTCAGCTACAATAGAAGCTCCAATAATTGGAGTTTTTGTTTCATCAAGAATTTGCCCTTTAACTGTTATATGCTGAGTGGTCTGTGCAATAACTGAAAAAGGATTCAATAACAGACTTGAAACTAGTATCAAAGCAACATAAAAAGATGTGCAAAAATGATGAGTGGCAACATTTTTCATTTGATTTTTTTTGTGATTCATTGAATTGTTTATTTTAGAGTAGATAAAAGATTATTTGATATAGTACTTTTTATCAATCAAATTACTCCTGATTTTTTTAGTATTAATAAGACGAAGGAACTCGAAAAATGTAATCAAGCAATTATTTGAAATTTAAAAATCAACAAAAAAAACAAATCTTTAGCTGTATTGGCTTACTTTAAACCTTATAATAACAGTTGATTAAATCTAAAAAAATATTGAAAAGTATTTTCGATACAAAAAATTTATGTTTTTATAAATATAATTTTTTCCTTTTATATTCACCGTTTTTTTGGGATATTTAATACCGACGATCGCTCATTAACACTTATACCGACTGCACAAACCATATAGTCCAATTTCGACCCTGTCTGCCACACTTGTCTGCGGCAGACAGAGGCTAATTCGATTCATTGATACTATTTGTTTGTCCCAGAAGCATTAACCATAGTAAAATTATAATACAACTTTTGTGCTATTTTACTCAACTTTAGCAAGTTCTCTTTAAGGAACTTCCGCCCCTAACCCCGACTTACTTTTTGTCTTGACACAAAAAGTAAGCAAAAACACCTCACCCGTCCTTCGGACACCCTCTCCAACAGGAGAGGGAATAAACGTAAAATGTAATTGATTGCGGACGCCCTGCCTACCGTCAGGCAGGTTCACTCGAAAAATTATCTTCGTTGATTTTGCTTACGCTCGGCATAGCTCAAGTAAACTTGGTTCTGCTCACGCTTAAAGCAAAATTTGCGTTCGGAAGGCTCAATTCCGATAGTGATCGGCACCAAACTCGTTGAAGTTCGACCATCAGCTTACAAGAATGTCAGTTTTCTACACGAACTTCTACTACAAGCAAGGACGATTTTTAACCGCCTTCCTATCTTATTTTTCGGCTCATCGTCCGATGTCGTGCGCCAAAGATCGGCGTCGGAAAAAGGAGAATTGCTTTTTTACTTCAAGTAAAAAGATCATTAGAGTTTGTTTAAAATTAACAAACGACTAGACGACATTCTATAAACTGTTTATTTTCAGTGTAATCAAAATGTTAAATAAACAATAGACATTTATAGATATGCGAAAGTTAAATTATTTTATAATTGCAAACAGTAAAATAGTACTGATCTAAAGGCATAAAACAAATGCAATTCAATTATGTAAATGCAAATAACGTAAAAAACACAAATTTTCGCAAGAAATCAGTTATTTATCAATTCAAAAAGTGATATTTAACGCTTATGTTTTTTGGCGAAAATTTATGTTTTTTGGGGTCAACAGGCTGGTTAAGCAGTGTTTATTTTCTTGAGAGACACCCATCTGGGGCGAGGTCTAGTAATTACTCACCACTCTTTTAATTCCTTCATCAATTGATATCGATGGTTTCCAGCCGAGTCCCATTAATTTTGATACATCGAGTAATTTTCGGGGTGTTCCATCAGGTTTCGTAGTATCCCAACGAATTTCACCTTTATAACCTACGGCTTTACGTACAATTTCCGAAATTTCTTTAATGGTTTGATCTTCTCCACATCCGGCATTTACATGCGAGGGAATGCTATCAGGGGCATCGTAATTCAATAATAAATAGACACTTGCATCCGCCATATCATCAACATGTAAAAATTCACGCATTGGAGAACCGGTTCCCCACAACGTAATAGATACTTTTCCGTTTTCAGAAGAAATTCCGTATTTTCTAAGAATATTTAATATCACATCCATGCTGAAAGTTCCATCTACACCTTCAATTGGATGTTTAGTCAAATCTGTGCGTAAACCGGCTTCATCATTTTCAGTCAGTAATTTACCCAAGGTCATTTTGCGAATCAAAGCCGGTAACACATGTGATTTTTCCAAATCGTAATTATCATTTTGTCCGTACAAGTTGGTTGGCATAATGGAAATAAAATTGCAACCGTATTGTGAATGATAAGCCTCGCACATTTTAATTCCTGCAATTTTTGCAATAGCGTACGGCTCGTTGGTACTTTCCAAAACTCCCGTTAGTAAAGCATCTTCACTCATTGGCTGAGCTGCATCTCGCGGATAAATGCAGGATGACCCCAGAAATAATAATTTTTTCACACCATTTAGATAACTCTGGTGTATGACATGATTTTGTATTTGTAAATTCTCGTAAATAAATTGGGCACGATAGGTATAATTGGCAATAATTCCACCCACTTTGGCAGCTGCCAGCACCACATATTCGGGTTTTTCAACTCTAAAAAAATCAGCAACATCATTTTCATTCAACAAATCAAGTTCATTTTTCGTACGTGTAACAAAGTTTGTAAATCCTTTATTTTCGAGATTTCTTTTAATTGCAGACCCCACCATTCCCAGATGTCCGGCAATATATATTTTTGAATCTTTTTTCATTTTTCGTTCTTAATCATTAGTCCTACGGACGTTATTTATTCTCTTCAGTCATGATTGATGAAAATTATTGAGGTAAATCATAAATATTTTTTACAATTAAACTCATTTATCACTAATCATTTATCGTTTATCATTTTGTTCAACAATAAACAACCCTCTATTCAAAATAATTTAATATTCTAAAACCACCCTCTTTCAAATAGGTTTCTTTTTTCATGAGTTTTACATCGGAGTGCATCATATCTTCTACCAGCCCTTTCAGATCATATTCCGGAATCCAGCCAAGAACAGTGCGTGATTTTGTTGCATCTCCAATAAGCAATTCAACTTCAGTAGGACGGAAATAATTAGCATCTACTTCTACAATAGCATCTTTCTTTGTTTTTATTGTCTCAAGGAATTCAGCACCAACTTCTTTTACAAAAACTTCTTCGTTAACAGAAGCGATATACCCTTTTTCTTCAACACCTTCACCGTTGAACTCAAATACTAAACCGATTTCGGCAAAAGCCATACGAACAAATTCTCTTACTTCTGTTGTTATTCCAGTAGCAATTACATAATCACTTGGTTTTTCCTGTTGAAGAATCAAATACATTGCACGTACATAATCCTTTGCATGTCCCCAATCTCGTTTTGAAGATAGATTTCCTAAAAACAACTTTTGTTGCATTCCCATTGCTATGCGAGCTGCCGCACGAGTAATTTTACGAGTCACAAAAGTTTCCCCACGTAAGGGTGATTCATGATTAAACAAAATACCATTGCTGGCGTGGAGATTATATGCTTCGCGATAATTCACGGTAATCCAGTAAGCATACATTTTAGCTACTGCATAGGGAGAACGAGGATAAAACGGTGTAGATTCTTTTTGTGGAACTTCCTGCACCATACCATATAATTCAGAAGTTGAAGCTTGATAAATCCGCGTTTTTTTAACCATACCCAATAATCGTACTGCTTCTAAAAGGCGTAAAGTACCAATACCATCGGCATTTGCAGTATACTCAGGGGTGTCAAAACTCACTTTCACATGACTCATGGCTGCCAGATTATAAATTTCATCAGGTTGTGTTTCCTGAATAATTCTGGTTAGGTTCATTGAATCAGTCATATCACCATAATGCAAAATCAAATTGCGGTTATCGACATGTGGATCCTGATATAAATGATCAATTCGATCTGTATTAAAAGACGATGAGCGTCGTTTCAAACCATGTACTGTATACCCTTTTTTCAATAGTAATTCGGCTAAATAAGCTCCATCCTGTCCCGTAATTCCGGTAATTAAAGCAACTTTGTTATTCATATTAAATTCTTTAGTTTATTTTTTACTGTTCTAATCAATTTTAAGAAGATAGAATTCAGAAATCATTTTATTCATTTTATCTTAATGAAATAGAGACTATTTACATATATAAAAATATAAACAGTTCATCAGAAATATTGTTTATTTTAATTGTAAACTGTTTAAAAATTCTTCTTTACACATGCAAAAGTAAACATTTTTTTTTAACTGTCGTTCTTAAAATACAAAATGAAATAAGCAAAAGCTAAATCCATTAAAAAAATTATATTTGTTTAATTTATTCTAGCTGTGAGGTAGAAATTTAGAGATCTGCTATAAACTAACGGTTAATCACTTATCTTTTATCCCTAAAAATTCACTATCTTTGCACCTGATTTTCTTTAACAATAATGATAGACAATTCTCTTTTCAACAATAAAAAAGTTGCATTTCATACACTGGGTTGCAAGCTTAATTTTGCAGAAACTTCTGCCATTGGCAAACAGCTTTTTGATGAAGGTTTTGTAAAAGCAAAGCCAGGTGAGCAAGCTGATGTTTGTATTATAAACACCTGTTCGGTAACCGATACAGCCGATCATAAATGCAGACAAGCAATAAACAGGTTAAATCGCTTGCATCCTAATGCAATTATGGTGGTAACAGGATGTTATGCTCAACTCAAACCCGATGAAATAGCTAATATAGAAGGTGTTGACTTAGTGTTGGGCGCTAACGAAAAGTTCAGCATTCTCGATTATCTGAACAAATCGGATAAAACAAAAATTCACCGAACCGAAATAAATAAAGTAACGGAATTCAAGCCATCCCGTTCAAGCGATGACCGCACCCGTTATTTTCTGAAAGTTCAGGATGGTTGCGATTATTTCTGCACTTATTGTACTATTCCATACGCACGTGGCAAAAGTCGCAATGCATCTATTGCCGAAACAGTAAAATCGGCGAGACAGGCGATATCTGAAGGTGCAAAAGAAATCGTTTTATCAGGAGTAAATACAGGTGATTTTGGTAAATCAACCAATGAAACATTTATAGGTTTAGTGGAAGCTTTGGATGCAATACCTGAAGATATTCGTTTTCGCATTTCTTCCATAGAGCCAAATTTACTGACAGATGAATTAATCGAATTTGTATCGAAAAGCCGACACTATATGCCCCATTTTCACATTCCATTACAGTCTGGGTCTAATGAAGTGTTGAAGTTGATGAAAAGACGTTATAACACTGAACTTTTTGCCCAAAAAGTTTCAACGATAAAAAAAATAATGCCCGATGCATTTATTGGTGTTGATGTAATTGTGGGAGTACGAGGTGAAACGAATGAACATTTCGAAGAAGCAAGAAATTTTATTGCATCGTTGGACATTTCGCAACTTCATGTTTTTAGTTATTCAGAACGTGCCGGAACAAAAATGTTGGAAATTGACCATCCGGTTTCCAATCAGGAACGCAAAAGACGTAGCGATATATTGCATATACTTTCAGATGAAAAAATAAAAGTATTTTACGAAAAACAAATTGGGAAAACAGTGAATATACTTTGGGAAAGCCAACATAATGCTGACTTTATGGTCGGTTTTAGCGATAATTATATTAAAGCTGAACGACTATACGACAAATCATTGGTAAATACCGTTCAACAAGTGAAACTGGATTGTTGGAATAATGAGAGAAATGCATTAAAAATAGCACCTCACCCCGACCCTCTCCTTAAGGAGAGGGAGCAAGCGTAAGTATTAAGATTTTTGTATTCCTATCGATTTTTAATTTTTATTTCATCACGAAACTTTTTGCAAAATCGTAAACATTACAAAATAATACTATTACTTTGAGAGTTCCCATCTCAACAGAAGTGAAATGAACAAAGAATAAAAAGTCCTATTGTAAATCATTAAATTGTAACTATAAAAGTGCTAGCGAAACGTATAATTCCTTGTCTGGATATAAAAAATGGACAAACCGTTAAAGGTATTAATTTTGAAAACATTACCGATGTAGGTGATCCGGTTGAACTTGGAGCATTGTATGCAAAAATGGGTGCCGACGAGCTGGTATTTCTCGATATTACAGCTACTAACGAAAAGCGCAAAACCTTATCGGAGCTGGTAACCCGCATTGCAAAACATATTAATATACCTTTTACAGTCGGTGGTGGTATTTCTAGCGTGGAAGATGTTTCTGTACTTCTGGCTTGTGGTGCCGACAAGATTTCTGTAAACACATCTGCCGTTCGCAATCCACAACTTATCAGCGATTTGGCATCTCAGTTTGGAAGTCAGTGTGTGGTATTGGCCATCGACACTAAATATATCGATGGAGAATGGTATGTATTTTTAAATGGTGGACGAATTCCAACCGATATAAAAACCGTAGAATGGGCAAAACAGGCTGTTGCGTTGGGTGCAGGCGAAATTTTACTCACTTCAATGAACAATGATGGGACAAAAGACGGATTTGCATTGGACATAACCCGTGCAATATCCGAAGCAGTAAATGTTCCCGTTATTGCCAGTGGTGGTGCAGGCACAATGGAACATTTTGTTGATGTTTTTGATGCAGGAAAAGCCGATGCTGCTTTAGCAGCCAGTATTTTTCATTACAAAGAAATTGGTATTCCGAAGCTAAAAAGTTTTTTAAAAGAAAAAGGTGTAGAAGTGAGGATTTGATGATGTAGTAATGTGATGATGTGGTAATGTGAGAATGGGGTAATGTGATAATGTAGTAATGTGATGATGTGGTAATGTGATGATGTGAAGATGTAAATATCTAATTGACTAAAAACAAGAACAAACTCCTCCTAAATAAAAGATATGGCTAAAAAATTAATACTATACGTAGTCATACTCATTTTTTTGAGTTGCAACAATGCTGTTGAATCACCCTACCCTGATATTTCTTTTGAGAGAGTTGCAACCATGCCCGGAAACGGACGATCATCTGCTGTTGCATTCTCTATTAATGGGAAAGGATATGTAGCATTAGGACGGGATCCAAATGGTACAGCTTTAAAAGACTGTTGGGAATTTGATCCCACCACTTCCATAAGCTGGACAGAAAAAAATGAATTTCCCAGTGTTGGTCGTGTAAAAGCAGTGGCTGTTGTTGTAGGTAATAAAGCCTATATTGGACTTGGATATGACAATACAATTGGTGTTTATACTGACAGGAATGCATATTTAAAAGATTTTTGGGAATATGATCCTTCAAATAATTACACATGGACACAAAAAGACAGTTTTCCTTCTTTTGCGACCGATGCTTGTGTCAGTTTTGAATACAAGGGTCAGATTTATATCGGAGCAGGATTTAACGGGTATGGCTTCACCAATGAATTTTGGAAATATTCTCCCGAAAATGATAAATGGACAAGATTAAATGACATACCGGTAGACGGTCGTGCAGGAGCTGTTCTTTGTAAAGGTGAAAATCATATCTTTTTTGGTACTGGCTACCGAACCTTGAATGCAAATGATTGGTGGGAATATTTCCCTGATACCGATTCGTGGGCAAAACGTAAATCTCTCCCCGACAATGGACGTGAAAATGCCGTTGGTATGACTATCAATGATCATTATTTTGTTTCAACAGGAAAACATTTTGGAGGCACACTCACCACTATGCATTTCTTTCAGGACATACTTGAATATGACGCAAGCCGAAACGTTTGGTATGAAAGAGGCAAATTGCCTGCCGGAGGGAGAGAAAATGCTATTTCATTTATTCTCAACGGCAAAGGTTATATTGGTTTTGGCGATAATGATAATCATGTATTTAACGATTTGTGGAGTTTTAACCCTGAATAACCCCCTGAACCTTTAGGGGAGTAAGAATCCAAACAATTTTGCAATATTTTATGCATAAATATCTTAAAATAATTATCATTTTATTATTTGTTTCATCACAAATAAAATCTCAAAACGACAGCATTAAATATAATGTTTGTCTGATGGGATTGTATTCTACTGGTGAATATTCTCCATTCTGGTTGCAAAACAGGCAGTTTGGAGAAATTTCCTCCTTGCCAAGCAGTGCAGATGTGATGCTGGGACTTGACAAAGAATTCTCACAACCCAAAAGCTTATTCGATTATGGTTTCAAAACTAATATCCTCCTACAAAACGACAATTTGAAAACCACAGTTTATTTTCATGAAATATACGCTAAAGTCCGTTTATCAGTTTTCGATTTGGTAATCGGTTCACGCGAAGAAAATCTCGGAAATCAGGACTCCACTCTTTCATGTGGTGGATTGTTTTTCTCTCATAACGCCAGACCTATGCCTAAAATCACACTCGGAATTGAACGATTTACTCCAGTTCCTTTCACAAAAGGGTTTTTAGAGGTTAAAGGAGCATTAGTTCACGGTTGGTTTACCGATAACACTTACATCCAAAATATGCTGCTACATCACAAGTATGCTTACCTACGTGTTGGTGGAAAATTTCCAGTACATCTTCAATATGGATTGGATCACGTAGCGCAATGGGGAGGTTATGTTCCGGGATTAGGACAACAACCCACATCGTTAAAAGATTATAAAGTAATATTTTTTGCGGGTCACGGCGGCTCGAATGCAAATATAAGCGACCAGATTAATGCACTGGGGAATCATATTATATCACAAAGTACACGATTGGATGTCGACATTTCAGATTATAAAATAAGTACCTATTGGCAAAACCTGTCAGAAGATGGACCTATAAGAATAATTTATAATTCGATGAATGTATCTGATGGCTTATGGGGAATATCAATCAAAAACAAAAATTTCCCTTATGTAAAAGGCTTTTTATACGAATACATGAACACAACAGATCAGTCTGGTCCGTATCATGACAAAGATGGGATTATTTATGGTGGCAACGACAGCTATTTTAATAATGGGATTTATCCCACAGGATGGACTTATTTTACAAGAACTATAGGTTCTCCCTTTTTTACATCTCCTATATACAACAAAAATTCAGAAGTTTACCTTTTGAATAATCGTGTTCAGGTTCATCACATTGGAATTGAAGGTGAAATTGAAGAATTTGACTACAAATTTATGACTTCATATTCAAAGAATTATGGTTCTTATAGTGTCCCATTTGCCGAAATGAAACCTTCTACTTCCCTCCTACTTGAAATAAATAAAAGATTTCCTCAATTTTATAATATTGAAGCAGGTTGCTCAATTGGTGTTGATGTTGGTAAAATGTATGGAAATTCGGTAGGTTGTTTATTCTCAATAAAAAAAATCGGTGATTTGTTCCACTATTGAAAAATAAAAATGCTGTAAAAGATAATTACAAGATAAGATATTCCAATTACTGAAAGAGGAATAAAAAAACCTGAATAATTGGCAAATTCATTTTTCTCACGATGAAATATTGCTGTTGGTCGGAATTTCAACACTACTAAATATAACAAGAAAGCAACCATTACGCCTACAATTCCTCCACCCAAAACATCCAAGGGGTAATGAACACCCAAATAGATACGTGAATAAGCAAGTGAGACAGCCCACAGGAATATTATTGTTGAATAAAGCTTGTTCCTGAAAAACAAAGAAGTCAGCGTAGCAAGCCCAAAAGCATTAGCAGCATGAGAAGATACAAAACCATACATACCACTTTTACTTCCATGAACTAAATGAACAATATCCTTAAGATCTTCATTGTGTGATGGTCGCAAGCGCTGAACAAGGTTTTTTATTATTCCGGATGAAATCTGATCGGCAAGAACGATACATAAAATTAGTGCTAGAATAATCCAAACAGCTTCTTTTTTCCGACTTTTAATTATAATAAATATTAAAGCAAGATACAATGGCACCCAGGTTAGTTTTGCGCTAATTGCAAACATAAACCCATCGAAAAATGTGGAATGAATACCGTTTAAGAGTAAAAAAAAGGCAGTATCCCAGAGTTTCAGTGTTTCAATAAAGTTCATGTGATTAAAGTAAGTAAGTAATAGAATTCAAATATTGTCGTATTTCTTTATTAAAGATAAAAAATGTAACGCAAATATAGCTGAATAAATAGACCTGTCTGCAGCAGGCAGGTTCAAAAGTTGGATTCAGACATCGCTTTCAACGATATGATTTTCAAATACTTGCACCTTAATCCTCCCCGATTTATCGGGGAAAAATCTTTTTTCTAAATCCGTCATTTTCAGCTAAATCAGCTAAAATCAGCGTTCTATTAACTCTTTTAAATGAGACATTATATAGTTCCATTTACTTAAGATTATAGTCAGATTATTATTTATAGTTTGAAAAAAAACTCAGGACACAGCAAGAAGAACAACAGCTATATTTTTTCAATGCTTTGACCCTCTACCCAACCTACATTGCCATTACCAAGCTGAATTTCTACCCATTGGCCTAATGAACTTTTGATACTAACCTTAGTGCCTTCGTGTAATTGAAATAAGTCTGTTCCGCTTTTGTCAGGTGAACTTTTTACAACTACAACTCCCTGCATTACAATTGCTTCGTGATGATTCTGTAATTGATCTTTTCGGACACCAGCAAATATAAATGAGATAAGGCTAAAAAATAAGAATACGATTCCTATATAAAATGACGTTTTTCGTGATTGACGAGATGAGCCAAACAAGAATAAAAACGAAAAGCCCAGAAACAGTATAAATACAATGAAACTAAATATAAACCATTGATTACTTGTAAGAACTTTTATCAGGTTTTCAATCCACCTACCAAGGAAAAATGTAGGTGCCTGAACAATATTATCTACCACTTTTTGTTGAGCGAGTTCAAGATTAAAACTGGCATCATCATACAAAGGTGATAATCTGAGTGCCCGTTCGTAATTCAGTATAGAACGTCCAATTTCATTCGATTTATAATAAGCATTCCCTAAATTATAATATAATTCAGGTGCAACGCCATCGTGTGAAATAATTTCCTCGTAAAATTTGGCAGCTTGAGTATAATCTCTTTTAATATATGAATCGTTGGCTTGTTTCAGCTTATTCGACTGAGCGTAAGCCGAAAAACCAAAAATAAAAACAGCTGCAAAATATATAATAATTCGTCTCATTGTTATTATGCTTTTCGGATTAATTCTTCCAACTTACTAATAGTATTGATTGTTTCGTCGTACAAATTTCCCATTTCTTCCTGACCTGTGTTGGGCGCATAACGGGCAAATTCGCAAGTATTCAGTATTTTAATAAAATCTAAAACAACCTCATTCGCTATCTTTCTATCTGCCAATTCATATTCAACTTTTTCTTTTGTAAGTTCCGAAACGGGAATAGATAATTTATCGCTTAGATAAGACCAAACCGATTTAAGCACCTCCTCGTAAAACTTATCTTTATTTCCTTCGGCAAGTAACTTTTGAGCTAATTTCAATCGCTTACGGGCAATTTTATTAGCTTTCTTATTTTTTACAAGCTTAATATCTGCATTATCTTTAATTTGCTTACGGAAAAAGAAAAACAAAACCAACGATAAAAGTAAAGGTATTAAAAACATTAACCAACCATTGAGTGTGCCGAATAATATCTCTTTTTCATTCGATAGTGTAATGTCTTCAGTTTGAATATACCGAATATCTTTCCCAATTTGTTTTACATCTTCTTTATCAACATAGTTACCAACTACTGTAGAGCCTTCGCTATTATCACCTTTTAAAACATGTAATTTATAAACAGGTGTACGTAAGGTTTTATAGGTATTCTCCTTGTTGTCAAAGTATGTAAATTCGGCCGAAGGTATTTCAAAATCACCTGAATGGCGGGGGATAAATAGATATTCAATAGTTTTTGTTCCGGTTACTCCCGAAGAAGTAGTTTTAAAATTGTTATTTACTTTCGGATCATAAAGCTCAAAACCTTCAGGGAATTTTATATCGGGATTCTGAATCAGCTTCATATTACCTGTACCGGCAATATTCACTTTTATAGTCACAGCATCATTCGCTTTCACTTGTTCAGTAGTGATGGAAGAATTTAATGAAAATCTACCCACTGTTCCGTTAAATGAAGCCGGTTTATTTGCAGGTAAAGCTTTTACATTAATTCTCAAGCCGGGGGCAACCAATGTTTTCGACACATTAGTATACGAATCGAAGAAATCGTCGAAAATACTCCGTACAGCTGTTCGGTTTTGAACCCGGATGCCCGCTTCAAAAGTAGCTTTATCAATGTTTATTTCTCCCGCATGTTGAGGATAAAGTAACACCTGATACAATACTACTGTGCCGTAATTTTTACCGTTAAAGTTTTCGTATGAAAATTGTTTATTTTGCGATTGGTCAATATCCTGCTTCATAAATCCATTGAAATCAGGCATTTTTTTGTTTACACATTGAACAACATCCAACAAAGTATATAATTTATAGGTAACTAAAATTGCTTCTTGTTCGTAAACATTCGTTTTGGAAGCACTTGCACGAATAAAAACATTATCTGCTGAAATAGATTGTCCATTTGAACCGGTAGATTGTCTTTCACCTCCCTTCGAGTTGGAAGGAGTTGAACTGTCGGCAGGCAATACCTTTATTGAAACACCATTCGAAGTATATTTTTGTCCCTCTACCGTAATTGATGCAGAAGAAATAGTAAATGTTCCCGTTTTTTGCGCCTGCAAAGTATAAGTATAAGAAACAGAAACCGATGATGAGGTTTTACCGTTGATAATCTGCATACTCGAACTATGTGACTCAAATGGTCCGGCCAACACATCAAAACCATTTATTTCAGGGACACGTATATCTTTTCCGGTTGCATTTACTGAATAAACCAGTTGAAACGGCTTATCGAGAATAACCGTAGAAGGTGCGGATGCCGTGAAACGAATTGGTTCGTCGGCACGAATTCCTAATGAACTAATTATCAATAAGATAAGAAGAAATATTTTTCGTTTCATATTTATAAACTATAAACAACTCACTATAAACTATATATTATTAACTTTCAAGATTTACCAGTCTTTATCAGCACTTCTGGTACCTTTGACTTGTTGTTTTTTTGCTTTTTCCTGCGTATTTTTCTCATCTTGCATTAAAGCATCCAAAATCTGTTGAGCATTCTGTTTAGACATTTTAGGTTGTTGTTGCTGTTGCTGCTGTTGTTTTTGATCGTCTTTTTTCTGATCTTGTTTTTGATCCTGTTTCTGATCTTGTTTATCTTTATTTTTATCTTTATCTTTATCTTTATCTTTGTTTTTATCTTTGTTCTTATCTTTATTCTGTTGCTCTTTTTTCAACATCATTTGAGCATAAGCCAAATTATATCGGGTATCATCATCTTTCGGATTATTTTTTAATGCCATCTTGTAAGCATTAATACTTTCTTCAATTTTTTTATCCGAAAGTAATGCATTTCCAGTATTATGAAATGCCGCAGCCAGTTTTTTCTTGTCAGTAGGTTGCAAAGCTATGGAATTATTATATTGTTGCATTGCATCATTGTACTTTTTTTGGCGGAACAATGCATTTCCTAAATTGTAATTTGCTTCGAACGACTTAGGGTTTTTCTGAAGTCCCTTTCTATATTCAATCTCAGCTTCGGTAAATTTTCCTTCTTTATATAATTTGTTTCCTGAACGCACATCATTACTCTCCTTTTGTGCAAATGCAGATAAGGAAATTATGCTCAACAACAATATAATACTTATATTTTTCATTTCTGAATTGTAATTTTAATCTTAGTTCTTAATAACTTTGTCTTTCAAATCAAAAATTTTAAACTTGCTTAGTCGTTTATTCTGTCTGTCGAATACAAAAAAGTCTAAAATAATCAGCAACAAAGCCAATAATGCAAATGATTGAAATTGCTCATTATAATCTGAGAAAACGCTGGTTTTAATATCCGATTTTGCTAACTTATCCAACTGTTTACTCACTTCTTTAAAAGCAGCATTTGTATTATCAGCTCGAATATAAATACCTTTTCCTGCTGCAGCAATGTCCTTACACATTTGTTCATTAAGCTTTGAAACCACCACATTTCCTTCCTTGTCTTTCCAAAAACTCATTGTTCCGGGAACAGGAATGGGTGCACCATCGAGTTTTCCCATCCCGATTACATGCACAGCAATATCATTTTCGGTGGCGAGCTTTGCTGCACCAATAGCATCATCTTCATGATTTTCACCATCAGTTAGAACAATGATAGCTCTACCGGCTTTTCCCTTAGTCCCAAACGATTTAATGCATAAATCAATAGCACTTCCTATGGCTGTACCTTGACGAGGCACCAGTTTTGGGTTAATAGAAGAAAGAAACATTTTTGCTGAGACATAATCAACTGTTATTGGTAATTGAGTGTACGCATCTCCGGCAAAAACGACTAAACCAATTCTATCATTGGTCATTTCATCAATCAGGTTGGACAAAACTTGCTTAGCTTTGTCAAGTCTACTAGGTTGTATGTCCTGAGCCATCATCGAATTGGAAACATCGAGCGCTATCATTACATCAATTCCCTGACGTTTTGCAGATTCCATCTTTGTGCCAAACTGTGGTTGAGCCAACACTATAATAATCAGTAAAACGGCTGTTAACTGAAGATAAAATTTCAAAGTTGGGCGAATAACAGAAACGTTCGGCATAAGTTGTGCCAACAATTCCGGATTCCCAAATTGTTTAATCTTACGACGTTTTTGAATGCCTGTATAAATAAATACTGCTATTAATACCGGGATTAACAGGAGTAAAGATAGATATTCAGGATGTGCAAATCTAAACATATTATATTTTAAAATTAAGCGTTCAATGTTTCGTGTTTAGTGTATCTCAATAATTACTTAAAACGAGCTTCAAACTTTATGAACTTTACGAACTTTATAAACTTTACGAACTTTATAAACTAAAAACCATTAAGGTATTTTTCTAAATACAGTATTTCTAACAAAAATTTCTGAAATCAGGAAAATAAATGCAAGTAAACTAAAAATAAAAAATTCTTCGTTCTTTTTACTATACTCTTTTACACTTATTTTAGTTTTTTCAAGTTGGTCAATTTCCTGATAGATATTTCTCAATTTTGAATTATCAGTCGCCCTGAAGTATTGACCTCCAGTTAATTCAGCAATATCCTTCAACGATTTTTCATCAAATTCCGATTCCATTTGTTGGTATTGTATCCCAACAGGAGTTTGTACCGGTACATTTACTATACCATGCGATCCAACACCAATTGCATACACTCTGATTCCGAAAGTTTTAGCAATTTCAGCGGCAGTAATCGGAGCTATATCACCACGATTATTCGATCCATCTGTCAACAAAATAATAACTTTTGATTTTGCATTGCTATCCTTAATTCGGTTAACGGCATTTGCTAACCCAAGTCCGATAGCAGTTCCATCCTCAATCATTCCGTATTTTACACCTTTAAACAGATTTACCAACACGGCATGATCAGTTGTTAAAGGACATTGAGTAAAACTTTCGCCGGAAAAAATAACTAAACCAATGTTATCATTTGGTCGAGACATAATAAATTCAGTAGCCACATCTTTCGAAGCTTCTAGTCGATTAGGTTTTAAGTCTTCAGCCATCATTGTTCCCGAAATATCCAAAGCTAACATAATATCAATACCTTCCGTTTTTTCAGTTCTCCAGCTATTTGAAGCCTGAGGTCTGGCAATTGCCAGTATTAAGGTTGTAATAGCCAGTATCCGAAGTACAAATGGCAAATGAATGAATTTCAGCTTTTTGCTTTTTGGAAATTTTAGTAAATTCTGATGCGATGATATTTGAAGACTCGCATCTGATTTATGCAACTCCCAAACATACCAAAAAATGACTGGAATAAGCAGCAATAATAAAAATAAATATTCCGGGTTATGAAATGTCATTGTTTACAAAGTTTTTTATAAAATTCGCACTTAAATTACTTCAATTTAGTCTTGAATTCCTTCTTGTTTTTTAATTTCTTCCAGTGGTTTCACCTCTTCTTTTTTAGTTTGATTTACGAACAGAAAAGCATTCATCAAACTCAACTCATTTTCATCAGGCATTGCATTCCATTTTGCAAATTTCGCCAAATCGGCAAGTTGCAGTATCTGCTTCAATCCAGTATAAGTGGATTTTTGTTCAACTTGCATCGTCTTCAAACTCTGGAGAATTTCATCGGAAGTCATTTCCATACTATTTATATCAAAAGCACTTTCAATATAACTTCTAAGTACATCCGTCAATTGAGTATGGAATTCTTTTGAACGACCCTGCTGCCATAATTTTTCTGTTTTAATCCGCTCAAGCTCACTTAACGCTACAATATAGGGTGCAATATCAGGATCTTTTTTAGACCTTTCGAAAACAGGTTTTTTCTGAAAATACTTTCTGAATAAAACAATAGCTATAACTATCAATGCAATGATAACGAACACTAAAAGTATTATTTTCAAAAGAGCTAACCAATCAAATTTAGGAGTGAAAACCGGTTTTATATCAGTAATGCTATTCGAAGCAGTATCTATCTGAAATGGTTGAACAACCTTTAACGACAAAGATTTTGACCAAACGGTATCATTATCAATTATAAATGGATAAGAAGGAACATACAATAATGAATCCTTAAACGAAGTAACCAAATAATTCAGATTCACTATAATATGACCATCCGGAGATTTTATAGTATCCATTTTTGACGGTTCAACTATTTCAAGTCCACCTACAATAGTATCCGAAAAAACAGGCATTATCACTTTTTGATTCGGTTGCTGAGAAACTTCAAAAGTTAGTTTTGTCTGATCACCAATCCGCAACACAGTAGAATCTAACTTCGCATTAACTGTGATTTTCTGAGCCCACAATGAAGTTTGTACTATAGTAGAAAAAAGAATGAAAAAGAATATATATTTTCTCATAAATAAAATTTGCAATCGAATATTGGAAATAACCAAATTGTAATTATAAATCAGGCGCGCATTTTAAACATTTTCATTAATGTTCTCACATAATCATCCGATGTGCTCATCGAAACCGAATCCACACCCGATTTTGTAAAAATCTTCTGAAGGCTAAGTTGTCCTTGACCCCACGCATGTTTGTAAGTAGTTCGAAGTCGTTTATCGGAAGTATCCACCCAGATTCTTTCACCGGTTTCTGCATCTTTCAGTTTTATAAGTCCAACATCCGGAAGTTCAGTTTCACGAATATCATATACTTGCAAAGCAACTACATCGTGTTTCCTGTTGGCTATTGTCAAATCTTTTTCAAAATTTGAATCCATAAAATCGGATATGATGAATGCTGTAGAACTTTTCTTTATTGCATTGGTAAAATACTGTAATGCTCCGGCAATATTGGTTTTATTACTTTCCGGTCTAAAATCAATTAATTCACGAATTATATGTAAAACGTGTTTTCTCCCTTTTTTAGGTGGAATAAATTTTTCAATTTTATCGGAAAAGAAAATGACCCCTATTTTATCATTATTCTGAATGGTAGAGAACGCAAGTGTAGCAGCCAACTCAGTAAAGATGTCTTTTTTTAATTGCGAAACAGTACCAAAATCACGACTTCCTGAAACATCTATTAATAACACCACTGTCAATTCACGTTCTTCTTCAAAAACTTTTATATAGGGATGTCCAAATCGAGCTGTCACATTCCAGTCAATAGAACGTATATCGTCACCATACTGATATTCACGCACTTCAGCAAATGTCATTCCACGACCTCTGAAGGCCGAATGATATTCACCTGCGAAAATATTCTTCGATAAACCACGCGTTTTTATCTCGATTTTCCGTACTTTCTTTATTAATTCACTGGTTTCCACAAATTCAAAATCTAATTATTAATTATTAATTATCAATTATTAATTATGAATTGATCAAGGCACTTCAACTGTATTTAAAATTTCAGTAATAATTTCCTCGGTTGTCATATTGTTGGCTTCGGCTTCATAACTCAAACCAATACGATGACGTAGAACATCATAGCATACAGCACGAATATCTTCAGGAATTACATATCCTCTGCGTTTGATAAATGCATAAGCACGAGCAGCCAGCGCCAAATTGATGGAAGCACGTGGAGAAGCTCCAAAAGAAATCATTTCTTTCAATGAATCTAAACCATAATCCTGTGGAAAACGAGTCGCAAAAACGATATCAACAATATATTGTTCAATTTTTTCATCGATGTATACCTGGCGAACCACATCCCTGGCGTCGATAATATCTTTTGGAGAAAGAATTGGTTTTACTTCAGGTTTATCTTTCAATAAGTTCTGACGGATAATCAATTTTTCTTCTTCTTTTTTTGGATAATTGATAATTACCTTCAACATAAAACGATCGACCTGAGCTTCCGGTAGTGGATAAGTACCTTCCTGCTCAATTGGATTCTGAGTTGCCAATACTAAAAACGGTTCATCTAATTTATAGGTATTTTCACCAATAGTTTCTTGTCGTTCCTGCATAGCTTCAAGCAAAGCACTCTGAACTTTTGCCGGGGCACGATTTATTTCATCCGCCAAAATGAGGTTGGCGAAAATAGGTCCTTTTTTAATATGGAATTCTTCCTTTTTCTGACTATAAATCATTGTTCCCACCACATCGGCAGGTAAAAGATCCGGCGTAAACTGAATTCGACTGAAATCGGCTTTAATCAAATCCGACAATGTTTTAATGGCCAACGTTTTTGCTAAACCGGGTACACCTTCGAGTAATATGTGACCATCGGACAATAAACCGATTAACAATGACTCTACTAAATGCTTTTGACCTACAATAACCCGGTCCATTCCCATGGTTAACGCATCAACGAATGAACTCTGGCGTTCGATGCGCTCATTAAGTTCCCTAATATCAACAGATTGAATCATATAATTTTATATTTGTTATGTTTCTTTTTTGTTTAGCAAATATAGCTATTAAATTTTCCGATAAAACTCTGATTTAATATCTATTAACCTGAATTTAGATTATTAAGTATTGAGCGTTTTTATACTGAATAATCTTTCAAAAATTATACTTTGTTGAATTAAAAAAGTTCTGCAAATGTAAATAAATGCAGAACTATTTTAATATATTAAAGAGATACATAAATAAGTCCAATTATTCAATGCTTACTACGCATTTACCTCTTTACATATAAATCATGTAATTTTTTGGCATACTCAATACATCTAGGATTAGATTTGTCAATCAAACGGGGATCTAATTTAGGAATACGAATCAATGCACCAACAGGAATTTTATCTGGATCATCAAATCTATCCATGTTGGCTTCGTATATATACACCCAAAAATCAGAAAGACCATAATACTTTTTTGACATCCATGCCAGTCGACTTCCATTTGTTATTTGTTCACTGGCAATATATTCAGGATATACTCTAGCAGTGTCAAATAATACTTGAAGACTATCCTCTGACTCTGTAACATTTGTATCTACAGTGGCTGTATCTTTAGGAATTATAACCGTTTCGATTTTCGCCGTGGGTTGTTTTTTATCTAAATCAATCCAATCAGAAGCATTTTTCACTAAATCAGAAAAAGAAGTATTCAGTTTCTCGATTTTTGTTATAAATGAATTCTCATTCTTTGTTGTTGATAGAATCGAAAAATAAAGAATCGCTAAAACTCCTATAATAAATAATGAAATGATAGGGATAAGCCACAGTTTCCTCTTTTTGTGTTGTTTTGGAGCTACAAAAACGGGAGCATTATTAGTTTCTGGCTTTGAATCCGTGTTTTCAATTTCTATAGTAGATTCTGTGCTATTTTCAACGAAAGTTTCAATGGTTAAGCTTTCGGCCTTACCTCCATCAGAATCGTTTTCATGAATATGTTCTTTTTCTTCAACTATTTCTTCTTCAACTATTTCATCTTCAACAACATCATCCTCTTCAACATCTTCTTCCTCAACATCATCCTCTTCAACATCATCTTCATCAACATCATCTTCATCCTGTTCGGTTTCAACTATTTCCGATTTATCCTCAACAATACTTAAAGTATCAACTTCATAGTGGAAATTTTCAGTATCTGATACTTCAGAGCTTTCAAGCTTAGAAACGGCTGATAAAGCATTTATTTCAGAAAGAAGATCTTTTATCTCAGATGCCTGTTCCGTAAATATTCGTAGTGGTTCAGGGACGTCATCCTGTTCATCTTGAATTAAAGGTTCTTTTACAGATTCCTTTATTGGATCTTTTTTATCGTCAACATTCGGCTCATCTTCCCCATCAAGCCTTACGGATTCCAAATGTGCAAATGGTTCATTTACTAATTCTTTTAACAAACGTTCCGGAGCAAAATTCACTTTATAATAACCATCAATAATAAAGTCCTCACCAGTTTGTACATTAACACTCTTTCTTGGAGCATTCCATTGAAGTTTAAACGTTCCGAAACCTTTGACCTTAACTGTTTCACCAGCCAACAAAGCTTCTTCGATGGTTGCAATCATTACTTTCAGAAATTCTTCTGCAGCACGTTTACTAACCGATGCTTTTGTTGCAACTAGGTCAATAATCTCTTGAGAGGAAATTTTTTCTTTACTGTTCATGGTGCGGTAAATCTTTAAGTTTCTCTTTTAAAATATTACTCTGTTTAAAATTCACTACCAGCTTTGGGGGAATTAAAGTTCGAATTTGTGTTGCAGGATGAACTGAAAGGCGTTCATCTTTTTTTCTCACTTCAAAATTTCCGAAACTTTGAAAACCAATTGTTTTTTCATCAACCAACAATTCAGTACAGGTTACAATCGTAGTTTCCAGTAAATTTTCAACCACCGATTTTGGTGCGTTCATTTTGGAAGCCATACTGGCAATTAGTTCTTTGTGGTTCATAATATTTGAAGCCCCTAAATCCCCTAAAGGGGACTTTTAGACTTTGTTTAATTGAATATTTTGATATGCTAAATTTACAAATTATTTCTTTAAGTCCCCTTTAGGGGATTTAGGAGCCTCCCCGTATAAATCGAAATCGTTTGCATCTACAATTTTAGCCTGATAGAATTCTCCAATTTTTATTCCTTTTGTTGTTATTGGTATCAGTACTTCCGGATCAACTTCAGGCGAATCATATTCAGTTCTTCCCACAAAATATTCATCTTCTACCCTATCAATTATCACTTTCAGGGTTTTACCTATTTTTGATTGATTAATATCGGCTGAGACTCCCTGTTGAAGAGTCATAATTTCATTCACACGCTGATTTTTAACCTCATCAGAAATATCATCTTTATATGTTTTGTAGGCAAATGTTCCTTCTTCATTCGAAAATGCAAAAGCGCCTAATCGCTCAAAACGAGCTTTCAGAATAAACTCTTTCAATTCTTCCACATCAGCTTCAGTTTCTCCGGGATGTCCAAGCAATAGTGTCGTTCTCAAATGAATATCGGGCACTTCAGTTCTTATTCTGTCAATCAGCTCATAGGTTTGCGCTTTGGTAATATTACGTCTCATTAACTTCAACATATTATCACTCACATGTTGTAAGGCAATATCCAGATAATTACACACGTTCTCACGTTCACGCATCACTTTCAATAAATCATAAGGGAATTGAGCCGGATAGGCATAATGTAATCTCAACCATTCTACGCCCGGAATATCTGAAAGTCTCTGAGTCAACTCAGCCAATTTTAATGTTTTATATCGATCCTGTCCATAATAAGACAAATCCTGCGCAATCAATTGAAATTCCTTCACTCCTTTTTCCACCAAACTCTTTACCTCGTTTTCGATATCTTCCATCGAACGTGATCGATGTTTTCCGGCAATAATAGGAATAGCACAATAAGAACAGGTACGGTTACAACCTTCAGAAATTTTTATATAAGCATAATGATTCGGCGTTGTCAATATTCTCTCCAATCTCAAATCAGCTCGATATTCCTGACCAATTTCTTTGAGAATATCGATATAATTAAACTTTCCGTAGAATTTATCTACTTCAGGAATTTCCAGACTCAATTCTTTCAGATAACGCTCGGAAAGGCAGCCCATCACGAATAATTTTCCGATTTTATTCTGTTTTCTTAATTCTGCAAATTGTAATATTGTATTTATGCTTTCTTCTTTTGCATCACCAATAAATCCACAGGTGTTTACAATGACTATCTCACCATTGGGATTTTCAGCATCGTGCCTTACAGTATAACCCAATGCATCAAACTGACGCATCAACTGCTCGGAATCAACCAGATTCTTGGAACAACCAAGCGTAATAACATCAACTATTCCTTTATTCTTTAAATTTTTCAACCTAAATACAATTTATTTAAAACATTTTTTAAGTCCCTCTTACTCCCTCTCAAAAACACTTTTCCTATTTCTTTCTCCTTTTGGAGAAAGTACCCGTAGGGGGATAGAGGTAGTGAGGGTGAGGTCTATTCAAACAACGAAGCAACAAACTCATTTCGGTCGAATACCTGCAAATGCTCCATGCCTTCTCCCAAACCGATATATTTTACCGGGATTTTAAACTGATCGGAAATGCCAATAACAACTCCACCTTTAGCAGTGCCATCTAATTTTGTAATTGCTAGTGCGGTCACATCGGTAGCTTTGGTAAATTGCTTTGCTTGTTCAAATGCATTTTGACCTGTAGAGCCATCGAGTACCAACAGCACTTCGTGAGGTGCATCAGGGATTACTTTTTGCATAACATTTTTTATTTTGGTCAATTCGTTCATTAAATTGATTTTATTATGCAACCGACCTGCCGTATCAATAATCACTACATCGGCATTATTTGCTTTTGCGGAGGCAATTGTATCATAAGCCACAGAAGCAGGATCGGAACCCATTTTCTGTTTAATCACCGGAACTCCCGCACGTTCGCCCCAAATAACCAATTGTTCGACTGCAGCAGCACGAAAAGTATCTGCAGCACCCAAATATACTTTTTTTCCGGCTTTAGTAAATTGATGAGCTAGTTTTCCGATAGTTGTTGTTTTTCCAACACCATTAACTCCCACAACCATAATTACATACGGTTTATTTGACAATGGAGCATCAAAACCAATAGGCGAATCAGAATTATTTTCGGCAAGTAAAGATGCAATTTCTTCTTTGAGAATTACATTTAACTCAGTTGTATTAATATATTTATCTTTCGCTACTCGGCTTTCAATCCGTTCAATGATTCTCAAAGTGGTTTCTACTCCTACATCTGAGGTTATTAACACTTCCTCCAAATTATCAAGTACTTCATCGTCAACTTTCGATTTTCCGGCAACAGCACGCGTCAGTTTTGAAAAAACACTTTCTTTCGTCTTCGACAAGCCCTGATCAAGTGTTTCCTTTTTTTCTTTACTGAAAAAATTAAAAATTCCCATTATTTCGATTTAGTTTATTCATTATAAATTATCCTTTTTTGTTAGTATGAAAAATTTAATATTTGACATCTCAATTCAAAATCAAGTAACTAATTAACTGATTTACAAATTATCTACTAACAGAACTACAAAATTAAGTTTTTTTTCTGACCTGACAACAAAAAAAATCCCCTCATTTTGTGAAATGAGAGGAATCTTTCTATTTTTAGGAACGATATTTACTTATTTAGCAAAATGATCTTTTACTTTATCGTTATGTACAATTTCTTCCTGGAATGTATATGCACCGGTTTTTGGTGATTTCACCATTTTAATAACCTTTGCAAATGCACGTCCTTCTCCTTTTTGCATAGATGCAACCGCTTAGCCATACTTCAGGTTTTATTTTATTTCTTTATGAATTGTTACTTTTTTCAAGATGGGATTGTATTTTTTCAATTCCATACGAGCCGGTGTGTTTTTTCTGTTTTTCACAGTAATGTAACGCGATGTTCCGGGCATACCGCTTTCTTTATGCTCTGTGCACTCCAGAATAACCTGGACTCTTGCTTCTTTTGATTTCTTAGCCATGCTGTAATTTCCTCCTTAAATTATGCGTATAAATACCCTTTTTCTGACGCTTTTTTAATGGCAGCATCCAATCCAACTTTGTTTATTGTACGTAATCCGGCTGCTGATACATTCAGGCTAATCCAGGTATCTTGTTCTACCCAAAAGAATTTTTTGGTAAACAGGTTCACATCAAAGGTTCTCTTTGTACGACGTTTTGAGTGCGATACGTTGTTTCCTACCATTGCTTTTTTTCCGGTAATCTGACAAATTTTTGACATTTCTATATCTTTTTATTGTTTACATTTTTTCTCAAAAACAGTGTGCAAAAGTATAGCATTTTTTCCAGCTATGCAAGTTTTTTGTTGATTAATTTCATTAAAATCCCCCTATTTTATGGAGTATTTAAATAATTAACTGACATTAAAGCATTTAGTTTAAATTATTTCTTTTAAAAGCAATAATGCAGCTTGCGAAGAACGAATAATATTTTGTTCACGTAAAGCTCCAAATCTAAATTCTTTTGAAATGCAGTTTTCAGCGGAACAAACTGAAATCCAAACAGTTCCTACAGGTTTTTCATCAGTTCCTCCTGTTGGACCTGCAATTCCGGAAGTTGCTATGGCAACATCTGTTTTCAACAACCTTCTGACCCCTTTTGCCATCTGTTCTACTACTTGTTGACTAACCGCTCCGTGCTGCTCTAAATCATCAATTGAGACATTTAAAAGACCTATTTTAATATCGTTTGAATAAGCTATTACAGAACCTTTAAAATACTCCGAACTTCCCGGAATTGAGGTTAATTGATGAGCTAAAAATCCACCGGTACAACTTTCAGCTGTTCCAACTACCAATCCTTTAGCTTTCAACATGTCGCCAATCAATTTTTCAATCGAGATATCTTCATAAGCAATAATAGTTGAGCCCAAGATATGTTTTAATTTTTCAATTTGCTGAATCATTAGAAACTCCAACTCCAGCATATTCTCCATCAAACCGCTTAACCGCAATTTCACCACACCATAATTTGGCAAATAGGCCAAACTGATAAAATCAGGCAAGGCATTTTCCCAATCTGCAATTTTAATAGCAAGTGCTGATTCTCCAAAGCCATATACCTGAACAGTCTTGTAAAGTAAAACTGGTGTTTTAAAATGTTCCTTAAGTCGCGGAATGATTTCCGTAGTCATAACATATTTCATTTCATATGGAACTCCGGGCATCGAAACAATTACTTTTCCCTCTTTTTCAAACCAGGTTACAGGTGCTGTCCCCACTAAATTTTGAATCAATATACAACTTTCAGGAACCATTGCCTGAGCTTGAGTAAGTTCGTTTCTCACAAAGCCGGGTCTATTTTCGAAAAGTTTATCTATATTTTCAATTACTGAAGGTTCAAAAACTAATTTCGTATTAAAATATTCTGTAAGTGTTTGTTTGGTAATGTCATCATTCGTTGGACCTATTCCTCCGGTAAACAACACTATATCAGCACGAGTCAATGCAAGGTTCAATGATTCAATAATATGTTCTTTTTTGTCGTGAACCGAAGTAATCTGAGCAAGTTCAAACCCTTCTTGATTTAAATGAGTTGCCATCCATGCAGAATTAGTATCCACAATCTGACCAATCAGGATTTCATCTCCGATTGTTATAATTTCTACCTTAACTCTTTCCATTACAAACTATTTACTTTAAAAACATTATATACTTTTGTACTTTACAAACGGCCTTTCAGCTCTTTATCTGCAATTTCCAATTGCTCATACCACGCTTCTCCAAACCTCCTTATCAATGGATCTTTCAAGAAACGATATACAGGAACATCTAGTTTTCCACCCAATTTTCGGGCACAATTACAGACCTTCCAGCGATGATAATTTACAGCCGTAAATTCCTCATATTTTTGCAATCGAACCGGATATAAATGGCAGGAAATTGGTTTGTAAAAATCCGTTTTCCCTTCGCGGTAAGCCTTTTCAATCGCACATTTACAAATTCCTGATTCATCGGTATAAGTAAAAACACATTCCGCACCATTCACAATGGATGTTACAGGTTCTCCATCATCATCAATATAAGAGACACCTTGTTTCTTAATTATTTCTTTGGAAGTTTCCGTTAAATCATCCCAGATTAGAGGGAGCAAATCTTCAATAATTTTCACTTCCGATTCTTCGAGTGGTGCTCCATCATCCCCTTCAATACAGCAAATACCTTTACAGGTTGCTAAATCGCAAACAAACTTTTCATCGAGCAAATCAAGACTAATAATTGTATTGTCTATTTGTAACATAATTGAAATTAATGGTTAAAAGATTGAAGTTAGTCTTCACTATTTCCTTTTAAAACAGGGACACTTATATGATATTTAACAGCTAAAATTCTGGTTAAAATAATTGATCCAACAGATAACAATTGAGTTATTATCGAAGAGAATTCCAGTTTATAGCAAATATAGAAAACCACTCCTCCAATTACACAGGCTAGTGCATAAATATCTTTTCGGAATATCAACGGTACTTCATTAATCAATATATCCCGAATTACTCCGCCAGCTGAACCGGTTATCATGCCCATAATAATCACTACCCAAAACGGGAAACCTGCATCAAGTGATTTTTCTATTCCAACAACAACAAATAATCCTAATCCAATGGTGTCAAAAATAAAAAAGGTATTGGACAAGCGAATGACAAACTTACCGAGTAAGATGACAAATAAAAGTGCCAACCCAGTAATTATTACATAGGAAGGTTGCAACATCCAAAATGGAGTTACATTAAGGAGCAAATCACGTATCGTACCACCACCAATGGCAGTAACCAACCCTACTACATACGCACCAAACCAATCGAATTGTTTTGCAGAAGCAAGTCGAATTCCACTAATTGCAAAAGCAAAAGTTCCAGCGTAGTCAATTAAGTTTATAAAGTTCATTTTTTAGCCAGCATCAAAAAAAATGAAAGCGCATCAAAATGATTTTGACACGCTTCATTATCAATTTTGATTAAACTTTTAATTAGCAGGCTGTTGAGCAGGAGCTTCTTCTGGTGTTTCTCCAAAATTAGGAGCTACAACCCCTGGTTCAGTTTGTTTAGCTTGTTGAACTTGTTCTTTTATTTCAGATTCGTTTGCTGAAACATTTAATTCATTTTTATGAACACCTACAGCAGCGATTGATAAAACAACAACAGCAATCACTAATCCCCATGTTGCTTTTTCAAGAAAGTCAGTAGTTTTGCGAACACCCATTATTTGATTTGAAGAGGAAAAACCAGATGCTAAACCACCTCCTTTTGAGTTTTGAACCAACACCAACAAGGTAAGTAAAATTGAAGCTATTACAATTAAAATAGTAAGAAGAACGTACATAATATAGTTTATTTTTTTGAGTTTGCTATTACTTTTTCCAAAAATCGAATTTGGTCTGCAAAGTAAACACTTTTTTTCGGATTATTCAAATTTAATTTCCTCAATATTTCAATCGCGTCAATGTATTTCTTCTCTTGAATCATTTTTTTCGCAATGATTTCCAAACTTTCGGGTTTTTCTGGTTCAAGTGACTTATTAATATCCATATCTGAATTTTGTTTCTGCACCTTCACATTACTTTTCATTTCAGTATCAGTATTCCCAATTACTAAAGCTCTTGCTGATTTCAGCCTCTCGGCCAAATTCTTTAGCGATTGTTTGGTATCACCACCTTCTCGTTCAAGAGCTTCTATCATATCAAAATAATCTCCATGCGAATTTATAGTATTTTCTCTACGGTAAGGTTCTGCAGACAATTTCTTTTCCGGATGCATATAATAATACAACCATCTTTTGTTTCCACTATATAGAGTGGCTAACTTTAAATTTGAGCCGAAATGAACATTGTTCGTAAGCTGTAAAGCCTTTGTATACAATATCCTAGCCGGTACAAATGCAGGATACATTACCATTAATTCTTTCAAATCGGCAATATATTCATTCGTCAGTTTTTCTGGTTGTCGAACTAGTGTCAACAGATCGTTATGATTCATTTAGAATTAAGGAAAATGCTATAATTTTACAAACTGTCCAGACTACCCTTTACAAACTTTATAACTTTATAAAGTTTAATATAACTGTTCACCACTTAGCAACCGTATCATTATAGATATTATCTGCAATTTCTTTTACCATCACCGTCATTAATTCATCCTGAACGTCAGTAAGCATCTGATTACTATCAAATGTTTGATATGCAATATACGTTTTTTCAAAGTCATCTTCAGGATTTTTATTATTTGTAAATCGAACCTTTATGGTCATGGTCAATTTTGTTTCGGACGAATACGAATCAGCACTAATCGCCATTGGAGTTAATTGATAACCTACAATTTCTCCTTCGATATTCATATCACCCCCTTTTTTCAACAACTGAAGGCGGGTTTGTTTACTATACTCATCTCTGAGTGTTTCAGAAAATTCCTGTGCTAATGGAGGGTAAATCAACTCAGCTACATTCGGAAAATCGGAAATAGAGATTGATTTTGTTTTTGTATAATCAATCGAAGCTCCATTAAATTTATAAGAAATTGTACATGATTGAAAAAATAAAAACAAAATAAAAACAACAAATAATTTCAAAAACTTTGCATAAAGCAAATACTTAATGAGAAATTTCTTTCTATTCAATTCCATATTCTTTAATTTTTCTATACAATGTCCTTTCTGAAATTTTTAATTCTTCGGCTGCTGCCTTACGTTTACCGCGATGCTTTTCAAGAGTTCGTTTAATCATTTGGCGTTCCATATCTTCAAGCGATAAGGGTTTCTGAACAGACTCAACCTCATGATAAACTTCAGCATCCTGATATTCTTCAACCTCTGTAACTTCTTCGAACTTATTCGGCTCCCGCATTATTTTTTCAGGTTTTGAGTCAACTTTTGAATTTGAGTTATTTACAAAGGCATCTTTATGAGCAAGAAATGAGGAGAATTGTGTTTCTTCGTGATGAACCTCCGGCGACTGTCCATTCATAATATCGTGAACCAGTTTCTTCAAATCATTCATGTCTTTCTTCATATCAAATAGCACCTGATACAATATTTCACGTTCGCTATTAAACGATTTATGATCGTTTTTTGCACCTGAAAATAACGCGGGTAAGCGTTCATTGTCATCATTCGGTAAATATGTTCTCAAATTTTGAGCTGTAATTTCACGTTGTTGTTCTATAACTGATATTTGTTCCGTTATATTTTTTAGTTGTCTTACATTACCATTCCAATAATAATTTGCCAATAACATTTTCGCATCATCAGTTAATTTTATGGATGGCATCCTGTATTTTTCAGCAAAATCAGACGAAAATTTTCTGAATAACAACACTATATCTTCTTTTCGTTCTCTCAATGGTGGAACTGCAATTGGTACAGTATTTAAACGATAAAACAAATCTTCTCTAAATTTACCATCACGTGTAGCTTGAGACATATTAAGATTAGTAGCAGCAACCACACGTACATTTGTTTTTTGAGTTTTTGACGAACCTACTTTAATAAATTCTCCTGCCTCTAATACCCTTAACAATCTAACCTGAGTAGAAAGTGGTAATTCACCCACCTCATCTAAAAATATAGTTCCTCCATCGGCTACTTCAAAATAGCCTTTTCTATCGGATGTTGCTCCGGTAAATGAGCCCTTTTCGTGACCAAACAATTCAGAATCAATGGTTCCTTCTGGAATTGCCCCACAATTTACGGCAATATAAGGACCATGTTTTCTATGACTGTAATGATGAATAATTTGCGGGAAATTCTCCTTTCCTACTCCACTTTCACCTGTAATTAATACGGAAAGATCGGTTGGTGCCACTTGCACCGCAATATCTATGGCTCTGTTTAATAGTTCAGAACTTCCAATAATCCCAAATCGTTGCTTTACTGCTTGTATTTCTGAATGTTGCATACTAATTTTATAAACAAAACTGCAATTATGACATGATAAGTCTGACAAAATTAGTAAAAAATAAACGAAAGCAGTTATAAATAAAGTACAAATTAATCAAACAAGTATAAAAAGGTTCAAACAACTGCGAATTTGCTTTACTCACAAAATAATAAATTACAGATTTTTGATCTTTCACACGAATATTGGATCAATAAAATTCTGATTCAGTCAAAAAGAAGTCGAAAAATACGAAATGACAGGATAAAACGCTGTAATTTTGCACAAAAAAAAAGCCTCAACTACTTTTACAGTAATTGAGGCTTAAAAACGGCGGCTATCTACTCTCCCACCTTACGGCAGTACCATCGACGTGGTCAGGCTTAACTTCTCTGTTCGGAATGGGAAGAGGTGGAACCCTGACGCTATAACCACCTA
>JAQUWU010000092.1 GCA_028692715.1 Paludibacter sp.
GGTAGCTTAATTTTACATCAAAAAGGAATGAGATTCCTTATATTTTGGGCATTTTTTTAAAGTTGTTCATTACAATGCTGATAAAATCAGGAGCTTGTGGATAAATCTGCGGAAACTCAAGTTGATTAGACATTGATTTTAATACTCTATAGGCGTAAGATTATGAATGTAACTGTTAAATTGGATTGAAAGAGTTCTAAAATTAAATAATAACCAACCCACCAGAGACCTTAGACTAATAATCTAGGGTCTTTATTTATGCTCTCAGATGTCTGTAGAACGTTTCTAGGCATTTGAATGTTACATTGGATAACTAACAAGGGTATATGAATATACAGGCTTAAAACAATGATTAAACAATGATTTTTAATTAGAATGAAAAAGTGTTAGAAAGTATCATTTTTTGTCATGGTGTGTATGTTTTCAACTCCTGTAACCATTGATTTTACTATGTTTTTTGACCATTCCTTAAACAAGTACATGATAGAGAATAGAAATTAACACTTTTGAGGGGGTATTAGCCATATTTAAAGCTCGTAAACCATTGATTTTACGCACTTTTTCGACCATTCCTTAAATCCCTACATGATAGAGAGCAATATATTCGGTAAAAATATCGAAAAAATGCAATAATTTGCACAACGATTTTTATTATTTGATAACAAACCATTGATTTTACTAGGGTTTTTGACAATTCCTTATACAACTACATGATAGAGTAGAACGTGGGTCTTTCCACAAGTAGCCACACCGCTAAAGTCCAATGCGGTAACGGGGTGGACTTTCCCCTTGGTTGATAAATCAAAGTTTGACTTTTCTAATAAGTGGAATGAAAAAAGTAATATGCGTGGATTGTGGTGATGAGTTTGAAGTGGAAAGCAAGTCAAGAACGAAAAGGTGTGATATTTGTTATGAGAAAAATCAAAGAGATATTCTCAATAGAAAAATGAGAAAATATCGTAATAAATAGAATGTATACCCACTTCAAATCAATAATTATACCAACAAACGCCCATTTTATCACGTTTCTTGCCATTTTACTCCTAATAATTCTACACTAAAGGGAGCAGAAAAAAAGTCAGATTAAGATATGCTCAGTATGTGGAAAGTTGATTAAGATTAAGAGTAAGACCAAACCAGAGAAGTATTGCGAAAGTTGTGCATATAAAATTAAACTTGAGCAAGTAAATGAATGTAAAAGACGCAAGAAAAAAGAAATGGAATAAATATCTTTTTCTCACAAACGCCCTATTCATGCACGTTTGAGCCATGTTTTTAACATCAACTCTCTATCTCTTATAGGGATATATAATATATAAACAATGTGAAGTATGTGGGAAGTTAATTAAGATTAAGAGTAAGACTAAACCAGAAAAGTATTGCGATAAGTGTGCCAAAGAATCAGAACTAGAGAAAACTAGGGATAGAGTGGCAAAATATAGAGATAATCAAAAAATGTAACGGTTATCTTTTTCTCTCAAATGCCCTATCCATGCACGTTTGAGAGACTTTTCAAAAATCTCTATATTATGATAGAGGAGTAAAAAGTACATAAATCAGATTATTGAGTACGATTAATTATCGTGCTTTTTAATATATTTTTTTACAAAATGTGAGTATTCACATTATCGAGGAAAAGAAGATGAAAAATAGAAAATACAAATTAGGTGAGTTTGCCAGATTATTAGGTATTCATCCTAAGACCTTACAGAGATATGACAAAGAATCTAAAATTATTGCTCACCGTACAGAAACAAACAGGAGATATTATTATTATTGGCAATATCTCAAATTTGAATCAGAAAAAAATGATTAATAGACAATCATTGATTGTTTCATTATATATAGGCTTATGGTCAATTCGATTGTGAGCCTATCTCCTTAATTATAACGGTGTGGTAAGCCGATTATAATATATTTTCAAATCCAAATGCCATTGGAATGTAGAAACTAGTTGGGGCAGTGCCAACACTCCTTAGGGGTAGAGATACCCCTACCTGATAATTAAGGGTCTGTATTAATTTACAGACTCTTTTATTATATAAAAATTAAATTATTTCATTAGGGGCAATACTAGAAACTTGTATAAGGGTCAATGTAAAGCAACTAGAAAGGACAAATTATTATGGATTTAAAAGAGTTATTTACAGAAATTGGAATTGAAGTTAATGAGGATATGTATGAACAGCTTAATAGTGCAGTTGATAAAGAAATTCAGTCAAGTAATGACCGCATCAGGACAGAGTACACTAAAAAAGTTAAAGAGTTGGAGCAGTATAAACCGATTGAGAAAACAGCTGAACAGATTGAGCTTGAAAACTTGCGTAATGAATTATCAGAAACAAAATTCCAAAAAACTTTAAAAGATATTGGTGTTGATGATAGCTTGGCTAGATTTATTAAGTCAGATATTGATGTTGAGGAATTTGGAAACTTTTACAAAGGGTTTAAACAGAATCAGCAAGATTTCGTGCCATCATTAAATATGGGGGATAACTCCATAACCAAAGAACAATTTAGACAAATGGGGATTGCAGAGAAAACAAAATTGTATGAATCCAATCCCGAACTATACACACAACTAAAACAACAATAAGAATAAGAAAGAGGTATATATATTATGGCATTAGTAATTCCGCAGATTATGGCAGATGCAATTAACGAAAAATTAGGCGTTTCTTTGAAAATGGGGCAATTAGCAGTAGATGCTACAAATGAAGTAGCAGATATTACAACTTGTGGGGATGAGATTAATTTCCCTAAATATGAAAGAGTTGCAACTGTTGGCAATGTAACAAAAGGTACAGCACTTGTACCAGCAGAAGTATCAATGACAGAGAATAAAGCAACCATCAAACAGACAGGTGGCTCAATTCGTGTATATGATAAAGATGCTAAACAGATTAAAGGGGCAACACTCGATAACATGGCGTCTCAGCTCGTTGATGCAATGGTACAGGATTTAGATTCTTCTTTATCAGCAACAATGGATGCAGAGGCAACAAAGAAATCACCTACAGCATCAGCTACAGCAATCACATTTGATGAGGTGCTTAATGCAATGGCTCTTTTTGGGGATTCAGTCGAGGCAGACAGTTGGTCTGGTTTAGCAATTAATAGTAGATTGCTCCCATCATTCCTTAAAATGGATGAATTTACATCCGTTGAAAAGACTTATCAGTCAGCAAACAATGGTATCATCAAAAATGGTCTTGTTGGTTATATCTTAAATATCCCTGTTGTACTTACAAACAATGGCACATACGATAGCACATTATCAGAATGTAAATCCTACATGATTAAAAAGGGTGCATTGGGTTACGTTAAACAACAGGATGTAACACTTGAAATTGAAAGAGAAGGTAAACTTCTTGCTAATGACATCATTGTCAGTGATTTATATGCAACCAAAGTTATGGATGCAGACGGTATTGTTATCATTCGTAAGACAGTAGCCTAATCAATATTGGGGTAGGGTTGATTAATTTCAGCCTTATCCCTTTTTAAAGAAAATGTGAGCAGAGGAAGGAAATATTATAATGACACGCTTAGAAAAATTAAAGGATTACATGGAATTATGTGACATTCATACAAATAAAGAATTGGTTGATAATGGTGGTTATCCTAAAACTGTACAATTCTTAGGTCAGATATTGAACGGACAGAAAAATCTGTCAGTGGAAGAAGAAAAATTAATCTACACTTGTATCAATGTTGCCAGAGCAAAAAGGTTAATGGGAGAATAATGATACCCAATTAAATACTTAAAGAATAGATATTACTATAAGTAAATAATAGGGTATCATTATCACATTTATGAATAAGCAGTTATATGAGTCACTACGTTCCTTTTTCATTCGTTCCACCTACGGTGTCACTTATGATGAATTATTAGTGCTTATTGCTTATTGTCACAAATGCTATAAATGTAACGCTATATGTAATATATATACTTCATATAGAGATATAAATATAGCAAAAGTGAAAATGTGAAAATTTAATCTATGTAAAGATTGTGGTTGAGTGCGTCAGCACGAAATCACACAAAAAGGAGTTGCTTGCAACGACTCATATAACTGCTTAAAGCAAAAGTGAAAATGACAAATTATATGAAAAGGAGATATAAGTAATATGAAGAAATATAAGAATAATAAATTTTATGTGGTGAAGAGGATAAGATTATACACATACCTTAAAGAATTAGGTTTCACAGTTGTGCAAGTTAAACCAGACGAAAAGAATCCTAAATTCTATGTGTGGATATTTAATTATACAGATGAATTACAAACTGCAATAGATAACTTCTATGCAATCGGCTATTAATACACAGTTATTTAATTATATGAAAAGAGGAACATTATTATATGAATACACAAAATTTAACAGTGGGACAGAAATTCCCAACTAAAACAAAAGTAATTGAGGCAATGGGTGAGAAAGCTAAAAAAGACTCTAGCAAGGATGCACAATGGAAAGATGTTGAATGTTTAATTGCATGGGAACATACAGGCAAACTTAATAAGAATACAGGCAAAGTATCTAATGAAATTATCGTAACAAAAATCTATGACGTTCCACTTGTTAAGGAAGATAAACGCAAACAGAAAAAAGGTGTTTTCACTGATAGCTTTGATTTGTTAATTCCTAGAATAGAAACAGGTATGTATAAGACTGCTGAAATGTTTGAATTTATATTCGGTAATACATTTGATGGGGACTATATTAAGCATTGGACTTATAAGGGTGCTCTTAACAAATTATCTATCACCATACGAGATAAATTCACATCAAATTTAAGGTCAAATCTTGAACGCTTTGACAAGAATAATGAGGGCTTTTTATATTCTAAAGTTTATCATTTATGGAATGGCGAGTTCTTCAAAAATGGTATTGATTTATGTGAGTTCGAGTTTAAGCCTTTCAGAGAAGAATGTATTAATAAATTCAAAGAGGATAATAACCTAGATAAAATTTATCGTGGTAATAAGGAATTTGATGAATATTTTTCTTCATGTTTAAATGAGAAATTTGGTTATGAAAATCACTGTCCAATGTATGATATTACAAATGATTTAGAAGAGAAAACTGTTAGTGGCACAAGAATCAGAGATGCTAGATATGATTTAAGATTTAACCTTATGGAATCTGTGGCTAAAGTTCTGAATGATTATAATTATCTAATGAGAAATGGTATGCACAGACTGACAGGTAAGTCATATTTCCCATACAGAAATGACGTAAGAGTCTTGGGAATGTTCAATACAATCACAGAATGTTGGGACTTTGCAAGAAATCATTTTGATATTACTGAATCAATCTTAACTGAACTTGAAAAATCAGAAGAAAAAGTTGCCAGAGATTATAGAAATAAACAGCAAGAATTAGAAGAACAGAATGAATTAAGAGCAGAGGCAAGAGAACGAAATAATTGGAGTTCATCATCTTCACAATCTAATTATGATTCAGAATTTCCATTTGCATTAGATGAAGATGAGCCATTTACAGTAGACGAGCCTGTTGTAATAGAATTGCAAACTTCTAAAACAATATCCCACTATGATTGGGCAAATGAAAGTCCATTTTAACAGTAAAACAATATTAAGGAGAAATAATATAATGGCAACAATAGAAAATAGAGTTGATACACTTGAAAAAAAGGTTGAAAATATTGAGCAGAAATTTAATGATACTATTGACCGTAATACAGATGCATTTGTTAGATTATCAGATGTAATGGATAAAATGCAAAATGCTATCGTAAATATGCAAAGTGCCACAATGGAACTTGCTGTAAGTACAATGCAGTTGCAAGGCACAATCCAAAATACTATTGCAACGGTTGATAATATGAACCATAGAGTTGAAAAATTAGAACAGAAAGTATCTTAATATTCGTGTCCTTTCTCCCATTCCCCTGTGCTTAATTGCATTAGGGGAATTTTGAATTATACGGATATTAACAATTATAGAAAGGGATTTATTATGTCGATTGGAAGAAAGCAACAGTTAAAACAGGCACACGATAAAAAGTTAATGGATTTATATGAATCCTATTATAAAACAGCTATTGAAGGTGACACACAATCATTGAAATCATTTATTGATGTAGCCAAAGAATTATTTGGAGATGAGAAGGAAGATGAATTATCAGCCATCCTAAAAAATATCAAGGTGGGTGATTAAATGACACAAGGTGAAAAGGATAAGTTAATCAAGATATTGTCAGACCCAATCTTATGGGGGTCATCTTTTTGTAAGGTGGTTGATAAGAATGGAAAGACCGTTCCTTTTGTAATGAATCCACAGCAAACCGAATTGGTCAATGGACTAAGTAAATATAATATAGTTCTCAAAAGTAGACAGCTAGGTATCACAACGGTATCATGCTGTCTTTCTTTGTATTATGCAATCACACAACCTAATAGCCATTGTATGCTGATTAGTTTTAGTATGGATTCAGCGAATGCAATTTTTGATAAGTTAAAACAGATGTATGATAGTATTCCCAATGCTATTAAACCAAGAGAATTGGCTAATAATCGGTCATATCTTAAATTTGATAATGGGTCAAAGATTAGCGTTTGTACAATGGGAAGTAAGGAACTTGCAAGAGGGTCAAGTCTTAAATTCGTACATATATCAGAGGTTGCATTCTGCAAGCAAGATAAGGTTGTGAAACAATTATTAGCTATTGAGCAAGCATTGTTGCCAGATGGAAAGATTGTTCTTGAATCAACAGCAAATGGATTGAATGAATTTTCTAATATGTGGGAGAGAGCAGAGCAAGGGGAATCTTTGTATAAACCGTTTTTCTTTTCATGGATTGATGACAAAATCATGTTTGCAGAAGAATATAAGCAGTTTGCAATACGTTATAAAGGTATCTATGGCAAATCACTAGAGCATAATGAATTAGAACCTATTGAGCAGACTTATTTTGATATGGGTGCATCATTAGAACAGTTAATGTGGAGAAGGTTGAAGATTGCAAATTCTACAGAAATGCAATTCAAACAGGAATATCCAGCTAATCCATTAGAGGCATTTATAACCTCTGGAGCTAATATCTTTAATGCTGAAAAGGTGCAACGCCTATTTAATGAACGTAAAACGATTGAGAAGATAACGAGCATACCAAATATACCAATTGAATTAAAATTATACTTGAATAATTATCTTACTGTCAGACGGCACATTGTGGGAGGTGTGAACAGCACTTTATTGTAGGTGCTTTCACATCCCCGACTGTGCGGTTTGGTAGGTAACTGCAAACTCTCAGAGGAATCACCGCACACTGTCGTAGTCTT
>JAQUWU010000009.1 GCA_028692715.1 Paludibacter sp.
TCACTTTATGTATTACAATCCAGTAATTAGAAAAAGGGATATAAAATAAAACAGGAATGAGATTAAAAAACGTTTTATAAATTAAAAATTAAATATAAATCTGTCAAGCTAAATTAGGACAAGACAATTAGTACGAACGACTCAAACAGAATGCAGCGTTCATTCGTAGGGGTACGAACGAGCCAAACAGATCTGCAGCGTTCATTCGTACTAGTACGAACGAGCCAAACAGAATGCAGCGTTCATTCGTATGGGTACGAACGAGCCAAACAGAATGCAGCGTTCATTCGTATGGGTACGAACGAGCCAAACAGAATGCAGCGTTCATTCGTACTAGTCGGTGAAGGCCTGAAAAAGATCACGGTAGAGGTACGGAAGTACTCGATGGATATAATGGATATTTGTGGATAACTTGGTTGAAATAAGTGTGAAAAGAAAGGGGTATATTTGCGGAGAGATTATATTAACCTTGTTCTTTAACCTGATATGGATAAAAATTATGATTGACAATATTCCAGATTCTGCATACGCAAAATATCAAACGACAAATAGTTTGCTAGAGAACACTTGTGTAAAATGGTTAGACAATTTATTTAATCGAGAAGGAATTAAAGCTAATTTTAAAACTGAAGACAAAAATCCAGATATTGATGGTACATTCGAAATTCTAGAGAATTATAGATTTAATCTCTTTGGGTTAATTTCCCGTCGCTTGCGGCGAATATTTATCTTCCATAGTGAATAGGAACGAATAATACCCCGTCCGCTTGCGGCGTGGGTAGTTTATTAAATTTGACTATTTCAGGCTGTCCCCTTTGTAAAAGGGGGTGAGCGTAGCGGAGGGGGTTTGTATTATATTTAAAACTTTAACCCTTCCCCCCTTCGGGGTACTTCCCTTTCAAAAAAGGGAAGATCACTCAGGTTGGGAGTTTTGCATAGTTTAGAATAAGTATCTAATTTTGGGATCTACTAAATAAGTATTGTTTTTTTTGCAATAAGCTTTCTGCTTCAGGGATGTCCCCTTTGTAAAAGGGGACGAGCGTAGCGGAGGGGTTCGAAATTATTTAATATCATGCCCACTCAACTAAACAATCTACCCGAAATGAAACCATTCCGCGGAAAATTGCGGAAACAAATGACTGCTGCCGAAGTGGCATTATGGCTTATGCTCAAGAATAAGCAGCTGGATGGTGAGCGATTCCTCCGGCAATACAGTATCGGACATTATGTTGTCGATTTTTATTGTCCGAAATATAAACTGGCTGTAGAACTTGATGGTGAAGGACATTTTACTGAAGCTGGAAAAACTTACGATGCCAAACGAACGGAATATCTGAATTCTGTTGGTGTACATGTGTTACGCTTCGAGAATTTTGAAGTTTTTCAATATCCTATGAGGACGCTTGATGAGATCAGGAAGTATTTAAAACGTTAACCCTTCCCCCCTTCGGGGTACTTCCCTTTCAAAAAAGGGAAGATCATCTAGTTCGTAAGATTTACTCAATTTAGAATATGTATATAATTTTAGTGTCTGCTAAATACTATCATGTCAATAGTTTATATGTTATTGTCACGCTTATTTTATTTACAACACCTGTAAATAGGAAAGAGAAGACTAAGTCCACATAGTATTATCCCGAATATCGTGATAATTTTGGCTACAAAAAAGTATCTTTAGATACTTTTATTATGTGATCTAAGTCTTTATTTTCTTTATTCCTTTCTATGGGTTCTATTGTGATAAAATATATCATAGAAGTATTGCAAACTACTTAAATAATTTATTGTTAACAATATGTTGTTTGTGTAAATTCGTGATTTTTTGTGTGATTTGCGTCCCTTTTTTGTTTTGAGATAGCCTCATTATTCGTTATTCATTAAACAACCTTCTCCACTTTACCCAGACTTACATAACATAGATATCCTTCTGTTTGATAGCCCATTTCTGCTATGAGTTGCATATATTGTTGTACTTGCTTCTGATAGTTTTCACTTTCTTTCTCGCCAAATTTATAATCAACAATAGTAGCTTTATTATTTTTGATAATTACACGGTCGGGACGATATTGTTCGCCGGTAGGAGTGAGGATAGTAGTTTCATTAAGTACCTTCAAATCATCAGTAAACCAGTTTACTGTTTCGGGTAGATCCCAGAATTTTTCCATTTCTTCTGCAACAATAATCCCTTCGTCTTCATTAATTCTACCTTCACGTATCATGGCGGCAATAGCATTTCCCTGATCGGATTTGCGGTTGATTTGCTTTAATATATCATGCATTATCAATCCGTAATTCAAGCGGCTGTCAGTTAATTCTTGATTGTTAAGTAAATAATCCAGACTTTGATGCCGAATGTGTAAGCGATCGGTACTGCTAACGGATGGGTAATTATTGATTTTCTCGTTAATTTCTTTATTTTCAACTTCTTTGTAAATTGCTTCTGTCGGATTTCCAATTTCAAAGCTGTTCTTTTCTTTGTTGAATTGAGCAGACAAAGAAATTATATCAGAATCTAATTCGAAGGATTCATTCGTAAAACAACTAGTAAGTAAAGTTGATAATGAATTCATTTTATCTAAACTTTCCACTTCTTTTTTTGGGGCAGGAGCAAGGCAAATCAGTTCATTTTCAGCTCGTGTAAATCCAACATAAGCCAAATTGAGGTTGTCGATAAATCGATGCATTTTTTCATCAAAATAATCTTCAGAAAAAATGGACTTTTCTAATGTGCTGCTATATTCAATGGGTAGTAACGGGAGTTCATTAAACGGAGCTATTTTGGGTTCACACCAAAGATAGTTTTTGATATTCCCTTTTTTCTGGTCTAGTTCCCAATCACAAAACGGGATGACAACCGCTTTAAATTCTAGACCTTTTGACTTATGAATTGTCATTATTCGCATTGAATTTTGACTATCGGGTGTAGCAATGTATTTTTTCGCACTAACTATTTCCCACCAATTAAGAAAACTATTTATATCTACCGTTTTACTTGTTGTGTAGCTGTATACTACATCCTGAAATGCTTGTACAAAAACAGCCTCGTTATACCAATTGCCAATATCAAACAGAGATATGATTTTTTCAACCATATCAAATAACGATTTGTTTTGCAGTTGTTTCAGTGTCGCATTTTCGTCAACGCTAAACAATGCAGAAATTCGGTGTTCAACATTATTATTTTCAGCAAAACAGGCATTTAATGCTTCATTTTCAGATTTTTTTTGTTTGCCTCTTGCATATTCGTAATTGACAATTGTTTGCTGAATGCTGTCGGACGGATTGATAAATAATTTCATAATGCCAATCAAAAATCGAACAGAACCGGCATCATTAATCAATAGTCCCTCATTGCCTAGCGCGTCATAACAGAATTCCTCTTTTGCTTTCTCTGATGTTTTATAATTCAAAAGCTCATTGATTACTAAACGTGCATCTTTTCTGTCACGTACCAAAATAGCAATATCATTGGGACGATAACCCTGAGTTTGGAGGTTCTCCAAAATTTCAGGCAGTCTGTTCATACTTTCGGCTTTCCAACCTTCTTCATTTTCATCCTGAACTATAAAGCTAAACTTTACATGTCCGATCCCCGCTTTTGGAGATGTTTTTTGATAAATATTTGAATAAGCATGTTCAATTTTGGTTGTCAATACTTCCAAATGTGGGTAAACAGGCAAGATGTCAGTTAGATTCTCATTTAGTTTCTGTTGTAATAATTTTGATGCTCTCAGGAAAAAAGAATTATTGAAATCAATAACATTTTTATCACTGCGCCAGTTGGTGTCGAGATTTTCTTCGTGAATTTGTTCAGGCCGGAATTCACTCAGAATTTTTTCATCAAGCAGTTTCCAATCGGAATTTCGCCAACGGTAAATGCTTTGTTTCACATCGCCTACTACAAGGTTTTCTTTGCCTGCCGATAGGCTGTTTTCCATGAGTGGTTTAAAATTTATCCACTGTAGCACGGATGTGTCCTGAAACTCATCAATCATATAATTATCGATATGAATGCCTGTTTTTTCATATACAAAAGGCGTATCACTGTTGTCGATAATCTTGTTGAGCAGCATATTCGAATCCGAAATCAACATGGTGTTTTGTTCGTCGGTCAGCTTTTTAATTTGTACTGCTAAATCCGATAATATCCCCAAGGTGTTAATATGTTTCAGTACCATTACCGCCGAATTGTAATTTACAATGTTTACTTTCAATAATTCCACTATTTGTAGGAAACATTTTTGAAGTCCATTGTTGTAGGCCAATTCGATCGTGTCCTTTATATTCTGAGGTTTTGATTTTGTATAACAATTTGTTAGGTCTTCCGCAAAACTTACAAAACGGTTGCTTACCTCCAGTTTCCCTTTTTGTAATTTCTCCAATGTATTGGTCGTTTTGTAGGCGAAATCATCGTGCGTCAGATTGTTTTTTGACATCAGGTTTAACCCTTCGGTAGCGGTTTTTTTTAATTCCGTTTCGAAAGCATTTTTAATTTCACGCAAATTTTTACGGTAGTTGCTCAGAAATTCACGTTCATGTAATTTTCGGTTTGTATCTTCGGCTTTGTGTTGATAGCTTTCTTTGAAAATTTCCTGTCCAAGATCCAGAATATTCTTTCGCATATTCCAACTCTCCGATTGTTCAATACGTTCTTCGGCATAAGCAGTGAGCCAATGGAGTAATTGTTTATTTTCTTCTTTTGATAAATCTAAAAATAAATTATCAACCGATTGCTCCAAGGTAGATGAGTTATCTAGTTCCAAATTATAACCTCCATGTACACCAATATCTCGGGCAAAGGAACGGATAACCTGTTGGAAAAATTTATCAATTGTGCTGATTGAAAAAGATGAAAAATCGTGTAATATATTGGTTAATAATTTTTTTGCTTTAGTGTTTACTGCATCTTCCGACATACGGAATTTTTTCATTAAATTATCACGATAATCCGATTTTTCGCCCATCGATAACGCATGCAATTCTTTTAGAATACGTGCTTTCATCTCTTCCGTAGCTTTGTTGGTAAATGTAACCGCCAAAATACGTCGATAAACACGATCCCGTTTTGGATCGAACAGTAATTGAATATAATCCTGCGTTAAACGGTATGTTTTGCCTGAACCGGCGGAAGCACGATAAATGTTGAGCATTTTAGTTAATTCAAAATTTACAATTAATAATGCATAATTAAAGGATTGCCTTTTTTTTTAAGCTTATTTGAAATTTATTTTTTTTACTTTAAATCCCAATCCTAAAAGGATTTCTACGATTTTCACCCGAAAATCTCCTTGCACCAAAATCTCACCATTTCGCGACGAACCTCCTGCACCGCATTTTATTTTCAGTGTTTTAGCCAGTTCTTTCAATTCATCATCTGTCCCTTCAAACTCAGTAACTAGCGTTGCCGGTTTGCCATTTCGTTTGTCAAGTTCTACCCGCAATGGCTCTTTTTGCATTTTTTTAGGTTTAGCTTTTGTTACTTTTTCAATAGGTTCTTCACCTTCCGGCAAGTCTGATTTTAATCCGCTAAGTTTATCTCTCCAATCCATAATATTAATTCATAATTCACAATTCACAATTAAGACAACTAAAAAATTTATTCTTTACTCAGATTTATATCTGTTGATTTTAGGATTGCTGTCAGAATTTTAATCAATTCTACACAATCATCATTCATACTTTTGTACTTTGACCTCTAATACCTTCTTTTACATTTGCTCCGATGCTTGTTCCGCTTCGAAGTAATTGTTTTGATAATACATATTCATTCTGTTTTTGCAAATGTTGATATAACCGAATAATTCTAATTGCAAAAACTTTACTTTTGTCAACAACTAGATTTCCACTTTATTGTGACTACTCAGCACTTCAAGAAGTACTTCAATTGACGTTTTTAGGAAAATTGCAGAGTAAAAAAATGTAATTTTCACAAAAAAAATAGCCAAATTAAAGCGCATAAATGATGAATGTTGCTCCAGAACTCCCCCTTTAGGGGGTTGGGGAGCTGAGTAGTTCCACTTTATTTCATATACATGGCTTTAATTATGCATTATGCATTATGAATTATGCATTTTATTAAACATCTCCCAAATAATAATTCCCCCTGTAACGCTAACGTTGAGCGAATGTTTAGTGCCAAATTGTGGAATCTCAATACAACCATCACAAATATCGATGACCGATTGTTGCACTCCTTTTACTTCGTTACCTAGAATTACAGCGTATTTTTTTGTTTTGTCAAGCTGTAAGTCAGGTAACATCGTACTACCATTGGCTTGTTCTACTGAAAAAACAATATAACCTTTTGCTTTTAGTTCTTGTACAACAATATGGGTGTCATCATAATGTTTCCAATCTACCGTATTTTCAGCTCCTAATGCCGTTTTGTGTATTTCGGCATGAGGTGGTGTACAGGTTATTCCGCATAAATAAACAGCTTCCACCAAAAAAGCATCGGCAGTACGAAACACAGAACCTACATTGTGTAAACTTCGCACATTATCTAAAATTACGACAAAAGGGGTTTTCTTTTCTTCTTTAAATTCCTCCACCGAAAGGCGGTTCATTTCTGTTATTTTGAGTTTCTTCATGAATATTTTTCACATTTTATTGATTTTGAAATTCATTATCACATCACCACATCACCACATCATCACATCACCACATCACCACATCATCACATCACCACATCACCACATCATCACATTATCACATCACCACATCACCACATCACCACATCATCACATCATCACATCACCACATCATTTAATCAGACTAATAGCTTTTTCAATAATCGTATCGTAACCATTTGCTTCATCAGTTGAGTTGAGGCTATCTTTAACATCAGGTACGATACCAAATTCAGTTTGTTGCATATTAGCATCAAACATAGGTGAGGCCGAAAATCTCACCGACCATCCATTGGGTATTTCACTTGAAAATGGCAGTCCGCCACCACCGCCAGTTATATCACCCACTATTATTGCATGTGGAGCCATTTTCATCCGGTTGACAAAATCATTGGTGGCACTGAACGATTTTCTGTTGGTCAATATTATTACCGGACGTTGCCATTGAATATTCTTACTCGCTTTGGTTATTATTTCAGTTGGTTCTGAAAAGTCAGTATGTCCATCGCCAGTTTTATGACGGATGTAACCGGTTATTGTGTCGTTTTTGAAAAAATAAGAGGCAAGTTGCTCCGACGATTCCAGGTATCCTCCACCATTTTCACGAACATCGATAATCAGTCCTTTGCAATTGCTAAAATACGTCATTATGTATCGCATGTTGGTGTCCGAAAATTGGTCTGAGAAACTGGAATAATAAATATATCCAATGCTGTCATTGGCGATTTTATTGTACTGAAAACCGCCTGAAATTCGATAGTTTTCACCCAAATATCTTTCAGAAAAAATGAGCGATGAACTGAAATTGTCAGGGTAATCGGTAAACCATTTCCAATATCGACTTCGATCAAAGGATGAAGAGAGGTTCACATGTCCATCCTTTAATTCACCTAACATACTACCTAATAAGTCGAAAAATTGAAATTCAGTTGTGTCGCTATCCAGTCGTAGTTTATAAACATCGTGAATTGAATCCCAGTTAATTGTTTTATAATCGAGGAAACAATAGCGGGTATCAATGATTTTCCAAAGCGCTTCAAAATTTCCTTCAGGGGTATTCGACTCCATTACCGGTTCGTCCATACACGAAGGTAGCAGTAAACTTGTCAGCAAAACAACAATAATGTATTTAAAACCTGTTAATCTCATTCTTAATATGATGTTAGTAAAAAGGAAATTTTAAATGTGTAATTCAAAATTGATTTATTCGTAAATATTTTTGAAGTTTATCGGTGCTTTATTTTTTCTACCTGCAAAAGTAATCATGTCCAAGCTTGTACCTATTAGAAAACTGAAATTCTCATTTTTATAAACGGTTTCATTTGCAGAATACTTTATTTCTTTGTAGCCTATACCAATATGCCATTTACTTCTTTTAAAGGGAAATTGGATGATTAATTTACTATCAATTCCTCGTTTGTTATGAAGAGAGCTAAAATGAAAAGCATCATCCATATTACCTAGCAAAAACAGTTCGTAATAAGACGATCCTATTCGGGGAACAAACATATAGCCCAGCAAGGGACTTTGAACAGAGAGTTGAACTAAAGCATTTCTTCTCAGTATATTGAATTTATAGAAAGCAATTCCTGAGATATTCAAATTTGTTGAAATGTCAGTACTAACGGGATTATTGCTGTTACGGGCAACATATTTTAGTGCAATATCGGCGTCCCAACTGCCACCTGCCATAATTGTCAGGTTATTTATTGGACGAAGATGATAATGTAGGCCATATATGTAATTTATTCCTGTCATCATCATCATAGAAGTAGATGCCGGATTTAATGCTAATCCTCCATTGATGCTCAGTTTGTTTTGTCTTGAAAGATTTAAATTATCTGCTTTAAGAAAACGATAGTTTTCAGTATCGAATTGAAGATTTAATCCGCTGTATTGTATAGGAGAAAGATAAGGATCAGTTATATTTGTTGACGAAAGTCCTAATGTGTTTTGCTTGTTCGTAAGTATATACACATCATCCATTTTACTTTGAGAATGAATTGTTGTAAAATATAGTAATATTAAAATTAATAAAAGTGTTTTTCTCATCAGTTTTTCTTCGATACCTTTTTATAAATAGTATTACAAAAATAGTCTAATTTTTTTAATAAGTTTTCTGTTTAATAATCTGTTTTAGTTGTAATTGGTAATTACAATCAAAACAATCGATTCTTAGCCGAAGTAAGTAAAAAAAATGTACCTTTGTGTTTCAATTACTACCGTAAAATATCAAATAAACATAAACATATAATTCATGGAAAACCAGGAAAATCAATTAAACATCGAACTTTCGCCCGAAGTGGCAGAAGGTATTTATTCAAATTTAGCCATTATTTCGCATTCTACGTCAGAATTTGTTGTTGATTTTATCCGCATTATGCCGGGGACACCGAAAGCAAATGTAAAATCGCGCATTATTCTTACTCCTGAGCATGCAAAACGGTTACTATTTGCTTTGCAGGAAAATATATCAAAGTATGAAGCTCAAAGCGGGAAAATTAAAATTCCTGATAATGGTTTCGTTCCACCTGTTCCAATGGCATTTGGAGGAGGAGAGGCTTAAGTTTATTTTATAATTACAAAGAAAAGGTCAGGAGAATTATCCTGACCTTTTCTTTGTAATATCATCAATTATTGAGACCAGTCCGAAAAAGAGTAGAACTTGCCTACAGCAGGTAGGTGCAAATAACGCTGAAAACTACGAATAAACGCAAATATATAAATACATATAAATCACTATAATGTCCAAATTTCTTTTTGTGTAAATTTGTGCTATTTGCGTAATTTGCGCCTGTCTGCCATCAGGTTGATTCAAAAATGGTTTTTTGGAGGATTATTATTTTGGGTTGTATTTTTTATACCATAAGAACCAAGCCGGATTAGAATAGTTGTCGGCTATGTCGGATGAATTTTCTTCATCAATTTTAGGCGGACTTAATAAAAGCACATCATTACCTACTTTCCAATTTACAGGTGTCATAACCTGTTCTCTCGAAGTGGTTTGTAATGCACTCACGACTCTTAGAAGTTCGTCGGTACTTCTACCAACATTCATCGGATAAAAATATAATGCCTGTATAATATTATCCGGATCAATAATAAATACACCTCTAACACTTTTGGTGGAATTATTTTTTGCATTAATCATTCCGTACTCTTTCGAAATACTAATGTTTTCGTCGTCAACAATTGGAAAGTTTATTTTAATTTTTTTGTTATTGTCGAGGGTAAGGTTCTCCATGGCTTTTTTCCATTGCTTGTGAACATCCAGTGGATCGGCTGAAACGACGACAACCTTTACACCCAATTTATCAAAATCATCCTGCAAATTTGCAAGTTCCATAATTTCTGTTGAACAAACAGCTGTGAAGTCCTGAGGATGACTGAACAAAAGTTTCCATTTCTTGCCATAATCAGAAGGGAATGTAATTATCCCATTGGTAGATTCGGCCGTAAATGTTGGCGCTTTTTCCCCGATTAAGGGAATCCTGAAAAATCTGTTCTGATTGTTTTCTGTGTTTTTACTTGAAACGTTAGCACTTTGTGACCATATTTGTGTCAATGCTACAAATACTACAACTGTTAAGAATAATACTTTCTTCATGATAATAAAAATTTTAATTAGTACTAGTGATTTGAAAAGATTATTGATGTCTTATTTAGAACCATTAAACATAGTGCATGTTGTATAAGTTGTTATAATAATTGTTAATTACATTTTGTTATATTAATTGGAGCGTGAATTAAACATGTTAACTCATTGCTCTATTCTAAATAGGCGCAAATGCTTAACATACAGTAACTTAAAAATATTTTTTAAATAAACATATACCAGTGAAGTACTAAAAAAGAGAGACGAACCAGTGTTCGCCTCTCTTTGAAAAAAGTTTTAGCATTGTAAACGTAAAAGAATGTATTTAATTTTCCTTACTCATAACTCCAAATTTAGTTAATAACCAGAAACTGAGTGATAAAATAACTCCTACTATGGCTGCAAATGCCATCCCTTTGAGTTGAACGGTTCCAATATTTATGGCAGCACCACTTACACCAACAACAAAAGTTATTGCTCCCAGTACCATATTACTGTTTTTACTAAAATCAACTTTTTGTTCAACAAACATTCTGAACCCCTGAACGGCAATTACTCCATAAAGCAACATGGTAATTCCACCCATTACAGCAGAAGGTATGGTGGAGATGGCTGCTGATACTTTCCCGATTAATGAGAAGGCAATAGCAAACAGAGCAGCACCACGAATGATCCAAACAGAATAAACCCGTGTGATAGCCATAACTCCAATATTTTCACCGTATGTTGTATTTGGTGGTGAACCTGCAAATCCGGATAATATGTTACTTATACCATCTCCAAGTAATGATCGGTGAAGACCGGGATCTTTCATTAAATCAGTTCCCGTAATTTTTCCGGTTACAATTAAATGACTGATATGTTCGGCCAAAACAACTATACATGCCGGAGCAATAATCACGATGGCATTCAAATCAAAAACAGGAGCCTGAAATTTTGGTAAAGCAAACCAGTGAGCATTTGCAATCGTAGTAGTGTCCACCATTCCTATACTTAAAGCGAGTAGATATCCGGCAACGGTTGCAATTAATATTGGTAAAACCTGTAAAAAACCTTTAAATAGTACTGAACCGATAATTCCAATAAATAAAGTAAACATGGAGACCATTACAACATCGGGTGAAACTATAAATGGTTGAACTACCTGACCTACTGCTGTTGGCCATGGAGCAAGTCCTGCTTGTTGCGCCGCAACCGGAGCAAGTTCCAAACCGATAATGGCTACTACTGCACCCATGACTGCAGGAGGCATTACTACATCAATCCAACCAATTCCCCATTTTTTTACAATAAATGAAATCAAAACGAAAAATAGTCCAAAAAAGATAAAGCCCGATTGTGCATGCGAAAACCCTCCGGATGTCGATATTATAAGCATGACCGGTGCAATAAATGCAAAGCTTGAACCTAGGTATGCGGGAATTCCGCCCTTGGTTACCCAGGAATAAATAAGAGTCCCTACTCCGTTCATTAATAATGCAATTGAAGGATCGACTCCAAGCAGAATTGGAACCAGAATAGTGGCTCCAAACATTGCTGTTAAATGCTGAAAGCTAAGAGGTAAGCTTTCTAATAATGGTAATTTTTCATGAATCCCAATGATACGTCTAGCCATAAATAATTGATAATAAAGTTAGTATAAATAGAAAATTATTTTTTTAATGAATATGTATAAGCAATTTTTCCCTCAGCAGTAACAAAGTATAACGATACGGTTTGATTATAAATGCTAAAATAAGAAAATCCCAATTCTGCTAAAGCAAAAATTGTGTGAGAATTACCTTCCACAGGGCGGGGATATGCACCAGTACCAGTAACTATATAATTCGTTGAAAATGCTGTGTCTTTTGCCTGTTCAAAATGATGATCATGTCCACAGATATAAAAATCTACACTGTATTGATCAAAAATCGGTTTTATGAGTTCCTTCATTTCGTAAGTGTCACCATGATAGGTGCTGGCAGAATAAACGGGATGATGTCCGGTGACAAAAATCCATTTTGCAGTTGAGTTTGATAAAACCTTATTCAGCCATTTTATTTCAGGAATTGAGTCTGATTGAGTTGAATCCGTTAAATTATGATAATCATTTATTAATCCCTGCGTATCCAAAACTATAAACAATGCTTTGTCCCTCGAATTCAATATTTTGGTAAAGCTGTAGTATCGTGATGGAAAATTCCATAAACTATTTATAGTTGAATATTCAATTTCGGCATCGGGATTTCCATAATAATCGTGATTTCCGAGTGCCGGATACCATGGCACTTGTAATGCGCTATCATTATAGATGTTTTCGTAATTTAATTTCCATAAATTATCGGTTGAACTCTCAACGCCATTGTATTGAAAATTATCGCCGCAGGTAAGTATAAAATTTAATCCTACAAGTTTCGAAATCTGAGCCATTTGATTAGCAACAATTTGTTGCCCGAAGTCTCCGTTAAATCCCCAGTCGCTTAATACAAAAAAGTGGGTAGCATCAATTTCATGTTGGTTTAATAATTCTTTTGCGTTCGGAAAATTTGCATGAGGTGTGAATAATTGGTCTAAACAGGAAGTCAACAATAAAGTTCCGAATAATATTAATATTGGAATAATCAATGTGATTTTTAGAACTTTGTTTTTATTCATTTAATTGTTTGCTCAAAAAGGGGATTTATTTTTAGAGTAAATCGCCAGTTTTTGTCTCGCCATTTGGGTGATGCATAGTCAATCCCAACGCGTGGAGCGGTATAAAATTCTTTTGTACTCGGGGCATTTTCAATAAAAATTCTTTTCGAGGTCAATAAGTCTTCGCCATAAAAAGTTTTATCAATTTTTAATTCGCGACCCACTTTCCCAGAGCCAATAATGTTGTCAACACCCCTTATCAGTACTGCTTGTGGGTTGTTCACTTCGCCGGTAACCACATTCAGCATCCAATACATGCCATAAATCAGGTAGACATATACTTTGCCTCCTTCAGAATACATGATTTCTGTTCGCGCGGTCCTTCCTTTGTGTGCATGACAGGCTTCATCTTCTTCTCCCAGATAAGCTTCTGTTTCTGTAATTATGTATTTTGAAACAGATCCATCGTCGAATATTCTGAACAAAATTTTCCCGAGTAATTTTTCGGCAACGATAATGGCATCCTGCTTATAAAAGGTTTCGGTCATTCGGTTCATGGTGCAAATATAATCATTTTTTTTCTGTCGATAAAGTACTTGATTTTCAACAAAAAATGACAGTGAAAAAAAAGATGTTTAATAGTTTGGTAATCCAAAGAAAAAGAGTATTTTTGCAGTCCGTTTATTATTCCAGTGTAATAGTCTGTTTTATTTGCTGTAAATGTCCTATTTTGTGCCGATTAGCCTCCTCAAAATTTCGACGACGATCAAATGAAAAGACTGAATTATTAATTAAAAAAACATTTTAAAAAGTGGATACGTTAAGTTATAAAACCATTTCTGCCAATAAAGCTACTGTGCAGAAAGAATGGGTAGTTGTGGATGCTACCGATTTGGTATTGGGACGTATGGGCACAAAAGTTGCAAAGCTTTTGCGCGGAAAATACAAACCAAATTTTACTCCTCACGTTGATTGTGGCGATAATGTGATTATTATCAATGCAGACAAAGTTCAGTTAACAGGTAACAAATGGAACGATCGCATTTACCTTAGCCATACCGGCTATCCTGGTGGACAACGTGAAATCAACCCTGCTAAATTGATGGAAAAAAGTCCTGAAAAACTTATTAAAAAGGTAGTAAAAGGTATGTTACCTAAAAATCGTTTAGGTGCAGTACTATTGGGTAATATGTATGTATTTGCAGGTGCAGAACACAACATGCAAGCTCAACAACCAAAACAAATCGATTTAAACTCACTTAAATAAACAGTATGGAAGTAATTAATGCCTTAGGAAGAAGAAAAGCGGCAGTTGCCCGTGTTTTCGTGAGCGAAGGAAGCGGACAAATTACAATTAACAAACGCGATCTCTCAGTATATTTCCCTTCTCCTATTTTACAATACGTTGTAAAACAACCTTTAAACAAATTAGGTGTTGTTGAAAAATATGATATCAAAGTAAATCTTGACGGTGGTGGTTTCAAAGGACAAGCAGAAGCTTTACGTTTGGCTATTTCCCGCGCATTGGTGAAAATTAATGTAGATGACAAATCTGCATTGAAATCAGAAGGTTTCATGACACGTGACCCACGCGAAGTGGAACGTAAGAAACCGGGACAACCAAAAGCACGTAAAAGATTCCAGTTCTCAAAACGTTAATATCAATTCCCAATTATTCAATTTTCAATTTTCAATTATTTTTCATTGGAAATTGGAAATTAGCAAATTGAAAATTGAATTTGGTTTAGTATCTAAATTGCCGGGACTCATAGTACACTGGATGGCTACCCGATAATTGATTTTCAAAAGGAAAGTAAACAAATTAAAAAAACAAAAATGTCAAGAACAAATTTCGAAGAATTATTAGAAGCAGGTTGCCACTTCGGTCACTTGAAGCGGAAATGGAATCCTGCTATGGCTCCTTATATTTTTATGGAGCGTAACGGCATCCACATTATTGATTTACACAAAACAGTGGTAAAAGTTGACGAAGCAGCTACAGCTTTGAAACAAATTGCAAAATCAGGTCGTAAGATCTTATTTGTTGCCACTAAAAAACAAGCTAAAGATGTAGTTTCCGAGAAGGCAACTTTAATCGGAATGCCATATATTACAGAACGTTGGGCTGGTGGAATGTTAACAAACTTTCCAACCATTCGTAAAGCTGTAAAGAAAATGTCTACTATTGATAAAATGGCGACTGATGGTACATTTGAAAATATATCAAAACGTGAGAAACTTCAAATTACCCGTCAACGTGAAAAATTGGAAAAGAACTTAGGTTCAATTTCTGATCTTACCCGTTTACCTTCAGCTATTTTTGTAGTTGATGTAATGAAAGAAAACATAGCGGTTAAAGAAGCTCAACGTTTGAATATCCCAGTTTTTGCTATCGTTGATACTAATTCAAACCCTAATGGAATTGATTTTGTAATTCCAGCAAATGATGACGCAACAAAATCGGTTGATGTAATTCTAACTGCAATGATTGCTGCAATTCAGGAAGGCTTAGAAGAACGCAAGGTTGAAAAAATTGACACAGAAGCTGCAGAAGCTCCTGTTGCTAAGGAAAAGAAATCGCGCATTACAAAAAGACCTAGAACTCATAAAGAAGATGATGACGCTTTGAACGCTAACGTAGTTAAAAAATTCATCACAGATAAAGACGAGGATTAAGAATGACCCCTAACCCCTAAAGGGGATTTTGGTTACCATAAACAAGGTTACGCGTTATGATTTATTTGTAGCTTGTAACCTGTTTATTTATAATTAAAACTAGTAAATATAATAATAACATTGACTCTTTTAAACTCTACTTTTTGGGGTATGAGTCTAAATAAAATTACAATATTATGGCAGTAACAATGGCAGAAATTTCAAAATTGCGCACCATGACTGGTGCTGGTATGATGGATTGCAAAAATGCACTTACTGAAACCGGAAGCGATTTAGAAAAAGCAATTGAAATTATACGTAAAAAAGGAAAGGCAGTAGCTGCAAAACGCAGTGATCGTGAAGCATCTGAAGGATGTGTTTTGGCTGCTTCAAATAACGGTTTTGCAGCAGTTTTAGCATTGAAATGTGAAACTGACTTCGTTGCAAAAAATGCTGACTTCATAGCATTGACTCAATCTATACTTGATGTTGCTATGGTTTCAAAACCAAAATCTTTAGATGAATTAAATGCATTGCAAATTGATGGTCGTTTAATCTCTGACTTGATTATTGAAAAGACAGGCGTTACCGGTGAAAAAATGGAATTGGATTATTACGAATTTGTTGAAGGTGGAACAACAACAGCCTATATTCACCCGGGAAATAAATTAGCTACTGTAGTTGCATTTGCTGAAAAAGATGCAGAATACGAAACGATTCGTGGCTTGGCAATGCACATTGCAGCAATGTCGCCGATAGCTATTGATGAATCAGCTGTACCTCAAAAGATTAAAGATAACGAGCTGGCTGTAGCTATCGAAAAAACCAAAATAGAACTTGTTGCAAAAGAAGTTGAAGTAGCGTTGAAAAAAGCGGGAATTAATCCTACTCACGTTGATAGCGAAGCTCACAATGAATCAAATATGTCAAAAGGCTGGATTACAGCAGAAGATGCAGCAAAAGCCCGCGAAATTAAAACAACGGTTATTGCAGAAAAATCAGCGAGTCTACCTGAACAGAAAGTAAACAGTATTGCTGCTGGACGTATGGCGAAATTCTTCAAAGAATATACCCTTTTAGATCAAAAATATGAAGGAGGCAGTGAAGAAGCAGGAAAAATTACTGTAAAAGAATTGCTTGCAAAAAAACACTATACCTGTGTTGCTTTTAAACGTGTTACGTTGAATCAGGAATAAGAATTATATAAATACTATAGAAAAGTCTTACGATTAATTTTGTAAGGCTTTTTTTTATTTATTATGGCTGAGTTATTTATTTGAAATTCATTTTTACTACAAAATTAATGACTGTTGTTCGGTAAACTTTGCAGTGGTGGTTCTTATTTTAGATTTCTCACTTTGTCCTGCCTCCAGTAGGTAGGTCGAAATGACAGTCTGCATTTTATATTTTTGGAGGGGGTTGGTAGGCGGCGAAGTCGCCTACCAACCCCCTCCAACACAAAAAACGTTATAGTAATCTGTCATTCAGAGCGAAGCGAAGAATCTGATTTTTTTTTACTGGACAATAATAAAAATTTATGACTGAATTTGTAATACCGTATGCATCCTTAGTTATCCCCTTTATGTGGCACAAATGCAACGCATAATATCAGCAAACTACATTCAAGTAAGAGCGAAACATCTCATTCTATAACCGCAAGACGGGTGATGGTATGAAGAATGTATGTTTGGGTGGTTCTCTATGTCGTTTTCATAAGTAATTCTTTTAATATGAAAAAGGTGCTTGACAAAACCATTACTGATTTTAGGCACTTTGTATGTTGAATATATCTCAGATTCATTTTTATTTATGATTTTTTCGGCTGTGCACGTTAATTCGTCATTCTGTTTTTTTTTGTTTCTATTATTTCGTCGGTACGCATGTGGTTATTCAGTTGTTCACACATGTAATCAACTACAACTACATTCTACAAATCCTCACGAAAAGATACAAAAAAAACGAAAATTATCAGTAACTTTGTTCTTTTTTTTGTGGGAAAATTATCTTGCAAAAATCAATTATACTTGATCACTAAATACCATGATTTTCACTTCAATAGGATTTGCAATATTTTTACCTGTAGTTTTTCTACTCTATTGGTTTGCAACAAAAGGAAATTTTAAATTCCAGAATATCCTATTACTTGTTTCAAGCTATTTTTTTTACGGTTGCTGGGACTGGCGCTTTTTGTTTTTACTCCTCTTCTCCACTTCACTTGATTTTGTGACAGGTTTAAAAATTCACGATGCTGAAAATAAAAGCACAAAAAAAATCTGGTTTTGGTTGAGTATTTGTGTGAATCTAGGATTCTTAGGTGTTTTTAAATACTATAATTTCTTTGCAACTTCTTTTGCCGAAGGACTCTCTTCGGTGGGTGTTTATGCAGATTTTTGGACATTAAATATTATTTTGCCTGTCGGTATTTCCTTCTACACTTTTCATGGATTATCTTATGTGATTGATACTTACAATGACAAGATTAAACCCGAAAGAAACTTCATAAATTACGCTGTTTTTGTTTCATTCTTTCCTTTGCTTGTAGCAGGTCCCATTGAAAGAGCCACTCATTTATTACCCCAGATTATAAAAAAAAGAGAATTCGACTACTTAAAAGCGGTGGACGGCATGCGTCAGATTCTCTGGGGTTTGTTCAAAAAAATGGTAGTGGCTGATAATTGTGCAGAAATTAGCAACCATATTTTTGGGACCTACCAAGCCCAAAGTGGAAGTATGCTTTTTTTGGGAGCCGTTGCCTTTGCTTTTCAAATATATGGTGACTTTTCGGGTTACTCAGATATTGCTATTGGGACTGCCAAACTTTTTGGGATTGATCTTCTGCGAAATTTTGCCTATCCCTATTTTTCAAGAGATATTGCAGAATTTTGGAGACGATGGCATATTTCACTCACATCATGGCTAAAAGATTATCTATACATCCCTCTGGGCGGTAGTAGAGGAACGAAAGCCAAAGTAATACGGAATACACTCGTGATTTTTTTAGTTAGTGGTTTTTGGCACGGGGCTAACTGGACATTTATCGCATGGGGGGGATTTCATGCCTTATTTTTTTTACCTTTAATCCTGTGGAAATCCAATCGAAAAAACATCAATATTGTTGCGGAAGGAAAGAGGCTTCCAAGTTTTAAAGATTCATTTCAAATACTTTCTACTTTCTTTTTGGTTACTGTCGGCTGGATATTTTTTCGGGCGGAAACAATCGAAAAAGCAGCAGCTTATATCAAAAGGATGTTTAGTTTTGACACAAACTATTTCGACACATCAGCATTTACTGATTTAAGTGGAAGCTTATCTGGTTTTACACTTTTATTTTCAGTGCTCTCGGTTTTAGTGTTAATTTTAGTGGAGTGGAATAACCGGGATAAAATGCATGGATTTGATGTATCAAATAAAAAATTCAGATGGCCAATGTATATCGCCTTGTGCCTGTCAATTTATATCTGTCAGGGCGGTTCATCAGCATTTATCTATTTTCAATTTTAGTACATGAAGAAATTCTTAATCTATATTCTCGGCTTATCAATAGTAATCATTTTACTATTTTCACTTATCACTTTTATTACTGATAAAGGACTGGAGAAGTCGGAATATGGCAATTTGAAAGAATGGAGTGATATTTTTGATAAAAAGATTCATTCGAATATTGTCATTCAGGGAAGTTCGCGTGCGTGGGTGCAGTTCAATACCTATATTCTTGATTCTGTTTTAAATGCAGATGCCTATAATATGGGGATGGATGGCACTCCTTTTGACCTGCAATATGTAAAGTACAAGTCCTATGTAGAGAGCAACAAATATCCTGAACTAATTCTCCAAAACGTTGACTGGGATACAATGGATAAAAATATACCAGTATTCCAAAAATATCAATTGCTACCGTTTTTGAACAACCATTATTTTGGCGAACAACTGTTGAACAACAATATAATACCTTACAAAGATGTTTATTTACCGTTTTTAAAATATACAGGAGAACCAAAAGCTATTCAGGTTGGAATTGCCGAGTATTTTGGCATTAAGCACTATGCATCTCCTAAGCATAAAGGATTTATGAGTGTTGAAGAAAACTGGAATGAAAGTAATTTTAAAAAGAGAAAGAATGGAGGTAAAGTTCATTGGGTAAAGGATCCTGAAGTGGAGAAACTTTTTATTGAATTCTTACAGGATTGTCAAAGTAAAAACATAAAAGTCGTTTTGGTTTTTGCACCTTATTACCATGAACTTGACAATATAATTATAGACATGACCGGATTAAAAACTTACTATAGAAATATAGCAAAAGAATTTAAAGTTGATTTTTTAGATTTTTCAACAGATTCGATTTCTAATGATAAAAAATACTTCTACAATGCTAGTCATTTGAATAAAAAAGGAGATGAAATATTTACTTTGGAATTAGCAAGAATGCTGAAAGAAATGCAAATTGTTAAATCTGCGAACGCAAATCAATCAGATAAATGAGCATTTAAACTGAAAGGCCTTTTTATCATTTTCTTGTATATCGTGTAAATATGTTGGTTAACATATAATAATAACTTCTTCGCATCAATTACTAATTATACTATGGTTATTGCCGTTGCTACAAACAAATAGTATCAATTAGACTAACTTGCCCCTACCTTCCACAGTTAAGGTTGAAATGGCTATATTTTTTGTACAAATTGTCAAAAAATAAAAATACAATTGCTTAAATTATTAACTTGATAAAAGAAAGAAAATTAAAAATATCGATATTATAGCTTCAAAACAAAAATCTTTAGATGAATTAAATGCATTGCAAATTGATGGTCGTTTAATCTCTGACTTGATTATTGAAAAGACAGGCGTTACCGGTGAAAAAATGGAATTGGATTATTACGAATTTGTTGAAGGTGGAACAACAACAGCCTATATTCACCCGGGAAATAAATTAGCTACTGTAGTTGCATTTGCTGAAAAAGATGCAGAATACGAAACGATTCGTGGCTTGGCAATGCACATTGCAGCAATGTCGCCGATAGCTATTGATGAATCAGCTGTACCTCAAAAGATTAAAGATAACGAGCTGGCTGTAGCTATCGAAAAAACCAAAATAGAACTTGTTGCAAAAGAAGTTGAAGTAGCGTTGAAAAAAGCGGGAATTAATCCTACTCACGTTGATAGCGAAGCTCACAATGAATCAAATATGTCAAAAGGCTGGATTACAGCAGAAGATGCAGCAAAAGCCCGCGAAATTAAAACAACGGTTATTGCAGAAAAATCAGCGAGTCTACCTGAACAGAAAGTAAACAGTATTGCTGCTGGACGTATGGCGAAATTCTTCAAAGAATATACCCTTTTAGATCAAAAATATGAAGGAGGCAGTGAAGAAGCAGGAAAAATTACTGTAAAAGAATTGCTTGCAAAAAAACACTATACCTGTGTTGCTTTCAAACGTGTTACCTTGAATCAGGAATAAGAATTATATAAATACTATAGAAAAGTCTTACGATTAATTTTGTAAGGCTTTTTTTATTTATTATGGCTGAATTATTTATTTGGAATTCATTTTTACTACAAAATTAATGACTGAGTTTGTATTTTAATAAAAACACAAACTGTCCTATACTGATAATATTTTTAAAAAATAAAATTTATAATATCGATATTATAGCTCGAAATATAAAAATATATATATATTTGCAGTATAGATTAAATTTTATAAGCTATTCTACAACAAATAGATAGGTGTGTAGTATTCTGTATTAGTAAGCCCGAATTAATTATTACTTCTATTGTAACAATTAATAAAGAGTCAATAGGAATTAACATTATTTAATTATTTAAATTAAAAGCTATGATTAAAATATTTATAGTCGACGATCATGAAATTGTACGTGAGGGACTAAAACAAATTCTATTGGATGACACGGAATTTGATGTTGTTGGAGAGGCGAGAGATGGTGTTGAATTATTTAAAAAAATTAGAAATCTAAATTCTGATATCATTTTAATGGATTTAAATCTACCAGGGAAAAATGGCAATGAACTAATAATGGAACTTAAGAAGAAAAAAATTAAATCGAAAGTGTTAGTGTTGACAATAAATCCCGAACAACGATTTGCTCTAAAATCATTTAAAGCTGGTGCTTCCGGTTTTATCGATAAAAGTTCGGCAGTTGACGATTTGGTAACTGCCATTCACACTGTTTATGAAACCGGAAGATATTTGAGTCCGGCTTTTGCCGAACAAATTGCTTTCGATAGTTTAACGAGTGTTGACAGTAAAAATCATCAATTGACTTACAATGAACTAAAATTTGCAATGATGCTTAACGAAGGGCATGATGTGAAGAATATAGCTTCTGACCTCGGAATTGATCATGCCAATGCAGTAGCTATAAAAAGAAAAATCTTTAAAAAACTGAATATTAAGAGTTATATTGATTTGGTCCATTATTTCAGAAACTAAAAATTGAGTTTAGATAAAAATAAAAATATCCGCTACAATTAGTCAATTGATTTATTGTAACGGATATTTTTTATTCTATGACTGAACTTCGAAAAGTAATTTTTGAATCTACCTGATGGCAGACAGGCGCAAATTACGCAAATTATGCAAGTTTACACAAAAGATAAATCACATATTCTATAGGTTTATATATATTTGCGATTTTCAGTGTTATTTGTGCCTACCTGCTGTAGGCAGGTTCTACTCTTTTTCGGAGTGGACTCTTCTATTAAATTTATAATTTAATTAGCTTTTTGATGATAGTTTTTTGCAATAAATTGATTTTAGCAAAATAAATACCTCCCGGTTTATTCAGTAAATTTATATTAAGATTAACTCCCGAAATATCGGATATTTTAATTCCAGCAGAATTATATATTTCTATCATTAGTGGAGTATTTTCGGGATTTTTAATTGTAAATATCCCATTTGATGCGGAAGGATAAATATCAACAAAGTTCTTATCAGTTGTTTCATTCAAACCGGTATATACAATTCCAGATTTAAACATCATTTTATCTATAACTAATTTAGAACCTATAAATGCTAAGTTTGTATTATTCCAGGACGAAGATATAATATTTAGAATTACACTGTCAGGTGCTTGCCCCACTTCAAAAGGTAATTCTATGTATCGATATTCGGTTGCGGCATCAAGCGAAACCATTCTCCAGTCGAAGTTCGTTCCGTTTTTCTTGAAATCAATACTTACTTCAGCAAGATCGGTTGAGGATGGAATATATTTATACCAAAACGTTAAAGTGTCAATCCTATTGCTAAACGGAGTTCCTCCAAGGTTACAATTACAACTATTACTCCAATATCCTGTTGTGATATACCCCGGTTGAGTTCTTTCTATAATATTGTTGTTTATATCTTTTTCTTGTCCCAAATAGGATGTTAATTCTATGGCGAAATCACCATCTTTTGCTGCTGTTGTTCTAGTAATACCATCCATTCTTTTATCATTAGGATTCCATGCATCTAGAGTTATCGGAGTAGTATAATCCGTCCAGTTCTCAAAATCTCCATTCATCAAAGTTGGTTGACTAACAACTCCAGTGAATGAAACACTGTCTAAATAAAGAGTACTACCTACAACTCCACCATCATTAGCTGAAAAATCGCTCGATACTGCCCCAAAAATTACCGAATCAGGTGTTTGTGAAAGAGCAGGATTCAATGTAAAATCAAATAAACTGTATTCGTTTTTTACACCTCCAATTTTAAAAACGTAATTACCAATACTACTTCCAGACTTCCTAAAAACAATCATAATCAAAGCTGAATCGGCAGAAGCTACATTGTATTTGTAATAACCTCTTATTCCTGTTGGCATTTGATTGTATTCGAATCCATTTTTCCAAGTACTCATATCACCTTCACCAGGATCGGAATTTATAAAATAACACATCGAAGATCCATACTCTGTTGAAATTGTAGAAAGCTTTACAGCAAATTGTCCATGATAAAAATCAGTTGTCTTTGTTAAATTAAATGGTGTTTCATCGTAATGTGATTGAAGGTTAGATGAATAAGGGTAGTTTTCGGGTAAACTGTAAGTCGTAGAACTCCAGTTTTCGAAGTTTCCGTTAGGAATAATATCAGTTGCTTGTAGCACAAATGAAAACAGAAGAAAACACAAGAGATTAAGTTTTTTCATGATAATAAATTTTAGAAGTGAAAGGATTAGATGCTTTTCTGAACAAATATACAAATATGTTTTAAATAAAACAAAATAATGTAAATATGTGTATTTATAAATTGTTGGTTGTTTTTGTAACTACTCAGCCCCCCAACCCCTCCCTCCTACGTTAGGAGGTAAACACCTAAAGGGGGAGTTCTGGAGCGACATTCATCATTTATGCGCTTTAATTTGGCTATTTTTTTGTGAAAATTTCATTTTTTTTTACTTTGCAATTTTCCTAAAAACGTCAATTGAAGTACTTCTTGAAGTGCTGACTTGTCACTTGTTTTTCAATTTGTCTGCTTAACAAATTATCTTAACCGATAAAATTGTGAAAATAAATATTTATATTTGCAGAGAGAATTCTAAATTTATTATTCTTGTCAACTAGTCATTTTTTTAATATTAATACTTGTTCAAGGAAATAACCCAACAATTATTTTAAGCACAAAGGACTAAAAAATGAAAAAACTATTTTTTTATTTAACGATTTCGGTTGTATTTTCAACGTTTGTTTTTGCTCAATCAAATCAGAAACTGCTCACTAAAAAGTTCCAATATTGTGAACTAAAATACACAAACGGAAGATATATGGAATATGACAATGGTGTCAGAAAAAAAGGCTGGGGAGCGAATTACTTATCTGATATCAATGGACGTCCTTTAAAATTCGAAACGTCGGTCGATGCGTTAAATTATATGGGTGAAACTGGTTGGGAGTTAGTACAAATGTATGTTGAAAAAACAGGTGATGCTGTTTCAGTAGTTGCAACTCACTATATGATGAAAAAGGAAATATTGGTGGAAGAAAGAATTATAAAATAAATGGAAAGGATTAAAAAAATAAAAATCGGGAGATGAATGTTTTAATTTATCTCCCAATTTTTATACGATATGAAATTTCAATGGGAAGATTCAAATAGCTGTATATCTGTCCATAAACGGAATATGCAGTGCAATTTGAATAACAAAGTCCGGAATATATCGAAAAAGTGGATTTTGTATTTAGGTTAAATTCAATACCACCGGTTCCGCTTAATCCCCAAACATATAAATTTTTCTGTCTGAAAGCAGCTACGCCTTGTTGAGTCATGGCTTTTAATGTCCAATTCCATTTTGGACTTGTCTCTTTTGTGTATTTTATTCCTAAGTTCGCTGTTAAGTCCATACCCCACGGTACAAAACTCATTTCAGTTCCAATGATAGTTTGCAACTTTGGTTTCAATGTATATAAATAATCAATCCCGAACGAACCGCCTCTTCCTCCAATGGAGTAATCTGTCAAAATTCCATATCTCGACTGAATATTTACTGAAATCTCCTGTGCATTTGTTTCAACTGAAAAAATAAGAATTAAAGCAAAAATGAGTGAGTAAATTCGATTCATAAATTTTCGATAAAATGTGATATTACTCCGATTACCTGATTTTGTTGTTCTTCTCTGCTGATTGATGCTACCGAATCATTTTTCTGAACACCATAATTTCCAAACTGTGCGTGATTACCACCCATAATTTTGAAATAATGTGTTTTACGTTGTAAGGGCAAATGAAAATCGGTAATGGCATTCATTGTAGTGGCGGTGGGTAAATCCGTTTTGTGGAGCTCAATATCAGAAGCAGTAGAAAGACCATCGTTGCTTGCGTGAACACTTAAAACGGCACCTTCCCAGCTTTTTAATGCGTCATTTGCAGGATATGAAGCCAGAAGAATTAATCCATATAAATCATTCTCGTGATTACTGATAAGTTGTGCAGCCATTGTTCCTCCCAATGAGTGACCTGCAATTATCCAACGCGAAATATTTGGATAGTTATTAATCACTTTTATTCCACCTTCTGCATTTAATACTGCTAGGTTTGCAGGCATTCTTACTGTAACAATCAGCAATTTTTGGTTTGAAGATATCAATTTATCTAGCCAGTCAAGATAAGCATGCGGATCGACCAAACCACCGGGATAGAAAATTATTCCGGTGGTAGGTGTTTCTGTTTTCGATTCTAATATTAACCAATTGGCCGTTTCAGAATACTTGTTTTGGAGGTTTTGTTCTGAAAGTGGTTCGGGTAAAGAAGAACAATTCGATAGTAAAAAAACGGTGTAGAAAAGTCCAAGGAACTTGAAAAATTGTTTCATAATTCAAATGAAATATTCTATTTCAACCATTTATCCAGCCATTCAAAGAAAGTTCGTTGCCATAAAATCCCATTTTGTGGTTGCAGTACCCAATGATTTTCATCAGGAAAAATCAACATTTCTGCCGGAACTCCACGTAATATAGCTGCATTGAAGGCCGCCATTCCTTGCGAAGCTAAAATGCGGTAATCTTTTTCTCCATGAATAACTAAAATAGGGGCATCCCATTTGTCGATAAATAAATGAGGAGAATTAGCATAGGATTTCTGAACTGTTGCATTGTTTTTGTCCCAATAGACACCACCTAAATCCCAGTTTACAAACCACATTTCTTCTGTTTCAAGGTATTGTTGAGGTAAATTAAACATTCCATCGTGAGCTATAAATGCTTTAAAACGTTTTTCGTGATGACCGGCTAACCAGTAAACTGAAAAGCCTCCATAACTTGCTCCCACGCAACCTAATTTGTCTTTATTTACATAGGGTTCCATTGTCAGTTCATCGATAGCCGATAGATAATCTTTCATGTTTTGTCCACCATAATCTCCACTGATTTGTTCGAGCCATTCGTTGCCAAATCCCGGCAATCCACGACGGTTGGGAGCCACAATAATATAATCATTGGCTGCCATCATTTGGAAGTTCCAGCGGTACGACCAGAACTGACTAACAGCCGATTGTGGTCCGCCCTGACAGTATAATAATGTAGGATAGGTTTTTGTTGAATCAAAATCCGGTGGATAAATAACCCAAGTTAGCATTTGTTTGTTGTCAGTAGTAGTAATCCAACGTTCTTCCACTTTCCCCATTTTTAATTGGGCAAGAATTTCTTTATTCTCAAACGATAGTTCAGTGTCAATTCCCGTTTTTGGGTTAACCACATACACTTCATTTGGCTTACTCATCGAATGTTTTAGCGCTATGAGTTTTTCTCCGGCAGGGACTACAGCTTCGTAATCGTGAGTTCCAACAGTTATTGGTACAATAAGACTGTCAGCTATATCTGCACGATAAATTTGAGTCACCGCATGCCAGCAACTAATAAAATAAATAGATTTGCTGTCGGCCGTCCAGCTTAGTCCTTCTGAGTTTTGATCGAAATTTGCCGAGATATTTAATTTTATTCCTGTTTCAAGATTCATTGCAAACAAACGAACTTTGTCCGATTCGCAACCATCACGTTCCTGACTTTCCCATGCCAACCATTTTCCATCGGGTGAAAAAACCGGGTTCTGATCATATCCCATCATTCCTTCAGTTTTATTTACGGTTTTTCCGCTTTCTAAATTGTAAAAATAAATGTCCGAATTGGTGGAAATGGCATATTCCTTTCCTGTTTTTTTGCGACAAGTATATGCTACTGTTTTTCCATCAGGGCTCCAGGCTAATTGTTCAATGCCTCCAAAAGGTTTCATAGGACTTTCGTAGGGTTCATCTTTCAGAATATCTGTTTCATTTGAAATTTTATTTTCATTAAAATCGGCAACGAATGGATGAGGTATAGTTGTAACCCATTCGTCCCAGTGTTTGTACATTAAATCGTTTACAATAATTCCACTCGCTTTCGGAAGGTCAGGATATTTGTCAATAGTACGTTCGCCGTATTTAACATCGGCAACAAAAAGTATTTTTGTTTCATCGGGTGAAAATATGAAATCTGTAATTCCACCTTCGCGCTCAGTTATTTGTTTCCGTTCTGAACCATCTGCTTTCATTATCCAAAGTTGCATACTGCCACTTTCAGAAGATAGAAATGCAATTTTTTCTCCATCTTTCATCCATTTGGCTGCTACTTCTTTGGTAGCTGTTTCCGTAATTTGTTTTTTATTTGAACCATTAATATTCATAACAAAAAGTTCCGAATTACCTTTATTTTCTGGAATGCTGTAATACGAAACGCTGTAAAGAATTTTTGAGTTGTCGGGCGAAACCTGTAAACTTCCAATTCGTCCAAATGACCAAAGCACTTCTGGTGTCATGCGTCCGTTTTCAATTTTCGGATGTTGTTTCCCTATGATTGTTGATTCGTCTTTTGGCGTACACGACACCGCCAGTATGGCTATTGACATAAGCGTAGTTTTTAATAATGTTTTCATTTTTATTAGAGTTTATATAAGTTTATTTTTGGATAAGAAAATCATCCTAAACCTGTCTGCAGCAGGTAGGTTCTACTTTTTTTCGGAGTGGACTCATTAATGCAAAGTGATAGTTTAATTCATAATTTCCGTTTCTTACCGTGTGTTGAGTAGTAACGATTTTAGTTGAATATGCAAATATAAAGCTTTTTGTATCATTATACAATTGAAATGTAAATCTGGAGAAATCATTTTCTATGATCAAAACAAAACGATATAGAAAATAGTTATAACTTTGTATATAAAAATTTTAAAAAAATAAAATGCAAAAAGATAATTTTGCCCATAAAGCAGCAGAATGGGACACACCCTCTAAAAAAGGAATGACAGATAAATTTGTCAAAGAAATGATGCTCCAAATTACCATTCATCCACAATGGAAGGGGTTGGAGATAGGTGCAGGCACCGGTTTGGTAGGTTTGCAAATTGCTCCATATTTAAAAAATATTGTGTTCGAAGATACTTCTGAAGCAATGCTCGAAGTACTAAAAAGTAAACTGGGAAAAGATTCTCCACACGAAATTCTTCATGCTGAAATCTTTGAATATACAAAGCAAGATATTGATTTTGTTTTTTCATGTATGGCATTTCATCATTTGCCCGACATTGATAAAGCGCTTAAGCATATCAATAAAATTATTACAAAAGATGCCATAATAGTGGTAGGTGATATACTTACCGAAGATGGATCTTTTCACCGTTTTGAACCCATACATCACAAAGGCTTCGATTTGAGTAAGTTAATGCATCAGTTTATTGATGCCGGTTTTGAGATACTTACAGCTCATTCCTACAATACGCTTACACGTGAAAGAACTCCAGGCGTTTTTACAGATTACGAACAATTTATTCTCGTGGCAAAAAAGATCTGATTTTTACAAAATCATTTTTTTGTATTAGAGTACTTCCTCCGTTCAAAAGTTGTATTTTTGTATTCCCTTTTTTAAGCGATTTATGAAAATACGATTTTTTTTGATTTATATTTCAGTGTTTACCTTTCTGTTTTTCATGTCTTCATGTGATGATATGAAAGATATTCCAACACTGTCTAATTTGCCCGAAACCCTTGGAGAATCAGGTAATCTTTATCTGCTTTCGGAGGGACTTTTTAATATGAATAACAGTACGTTATGTCGGATTAATTTTGAAAATAAAACGCTAGTACAGGATTTTTTCAGTGCAACAAATGGACGTGGATTAGGAGATACCGCAAACGATTTACAGGTTTATAATAATAAGCTTTGGATAGTAGTAAATGTATCATCGCAGGTTGAAGTGTTGGACTTGAATACAGGAATCTCAATTCGGCAAATTTCTATTTTAGATGAAAATCTAAAAGCACGTCAACCCCGTTTTATTACCTTTCAAAACGACAAAGCCTATGTTTGTTCTTTCGATGGAACAGTAACTCGTATTGACATTCCAACACTGAGGATTGATGGCGTTACTACATGTGGTAGAAATCCCGATGGAATTACGGTGGCAAATAATAAATTATTTGTTTCTAATTCCGGTGGCCTTGATAATCCTGATTTTGACAGCACTGTATCAGTAATAGATATTCCAACTTTCAAGGAAATAAAGAAAATAGATACTGGTTTAAATCCGTACAGACTGGCAACAGATAGTGCCGGAGATGTTTATGTTGTTACCAGAGGAAATAATTCAGATATTAAGGCGAAGTTTTGCCGGATTAATAGCGAAACTGATAAATTGGAACAGGTTTTTGTCGAAATTCCTGCCATAAATTTTTGTATTATGAAAGATACAGCTTATTTATACAATTTCGATTATGTGAAAAATACCTATGCAATTCAAACTTTTGATTGTAAAACAGAACAACTCATTTCTGAAAATTTTATAACTGATGGAACACAACTTGACCGCCCATTTGCTATTTCAGTAAACCCCACAAACGGATATGTGTATATCACTGATGCACATAATTACACGGTAAAAGGTGATTTGTTTTGTTTTAATTCAGCCGGGAAATTGATTTACAAGTTGGAAAGTGTAGGTTTAAACCCGAATTCAATTGTTTTTGACTCGAATAATGATTAACTATATAAATAAAAGCTTCTATTTTTTTTAATAAACAATTATCCTGATTAAAACGTTTAAAAATTTAAGAATGTATTAAACACCATATTGTTAATTTAAATAAAGTTTTATGTCAAGAATAATTATTTTGATATTACTGCATGTGATTGCAGATTATTTTCTTCAGGGAAGTAAGTTAAGTAAATTAAAAGCTTTAAAGTTATCCTACTTGTTTGAGCATGTTGCAATATACACCGGAATATTTATTGTTTTTAGTCCGCTTTTACTTGGTTTAACAATAGTTGAGGGTGTAATCTTTAGTTTGATCAACGGAGCTGCGCATTTTGTTGTTGACTTTATAATAGGTAAATTAAAACTGAAATATCACGATACGAACGAATCTGCTTATTTATCTGTCGTCGGTGCTGATCATACAATACATATTATAATTTTAATTCTAACTTATATTTATATGTTTCCAAATGCGATAAATGCGGCATATTTACTGAATTAAAATTCATATTGTTATTTGTGAAAAGGAGTTTTTTCGGCTCCTTTTTTTTGTTCATTAATTGTTTGAAATAATTCATACCAAATTGTAATCGATTATCAGTTATTTTTTATAATTTTGATCTCATATTTTTTTTTAAGAGATGAACGTATTTAAGATTATTTACAAAAAGATATATCACTATTTTACAGCAAGAAACACCAATGGTTTTGGGGTTCACTCGCCGTTTATGTTTCAATTTATACAGAATGTTCTGGGAGAGAAACATTTTTTTTATGTATTTTCCAGTATTGAATTAATGAGGAAAGATGTGTTAAAAAATAATGAAAAGATATATATTACTGATTACGGAACTGGAAAAAACAGACAAAGTACCGTTAAAGAAATAGCAAAAAAATCTGCTAAATCACCTAGATTTGGGCAACTTTTATTTAGGATAGTTCATTATTTTAAATTTAAAAATGTCTTGGAATTAGGCACTTCGTTAGGAATTTCAACAGCATATCTCGCCTCTTCATCGTCTCAGATAAAATGTACTACAATAGAGGGATGTCCGCAAACGGCATCGCAGGCGCGAAAAGTATTTAAAAAATTAAATTTACAAAATATAGAATTAGTAGAAGGAAATATCGATGTTGTATTAAATCAGGTGCTTGATAAATATCAAACGTTGGATTTAATTTACATTGATGCTAATCATAAACAAGAGGCGGTAATTCGTTATTTTGAAAAATGCTTACCAAAAATACATAACGAATCAATAATTATTTTCGACGATATACATTGGTCAGAGGATATGGAACAAGCATGGAATAAAATATTGGGATATGATGAGATTTCCAGTAGTATTGATCTGTTTGAAATGGGAATCGTTTTTTTTAATAAAGATTTAAGTAAAAAACGCTATAAAGTTTTTTATAAATAAATTCAATTTTTGAGCCGAGCATGAATACGGATATTCACAAAAATTGATGAAAATATGTTCTGCGAGCCTACCTGTTTTCAGCTAGGTTACAAGTTACTTATTAAAAAAATATTTAAACATGAAATTATATACAAAAACAGGAGACAAAGGACAAACCGGCTTAATAGGTGGGAGTAGAGTAATGAAAAATGATGTTCGTATTGAGGCTTATGGAACAGTGGATGAGTTGAATTCGTTTATTGGTTTATTGACTTGTCAACCAATAACGAATCAGGATTTGATATTTTTAAGATCAATTCAACATCAATTGTTCTCAATTGGGTCTTATTTAGCAACCGATAGGTCTAAAGTAGAACTTTCCACAGCTTCTATACTAAAAGATGAAGTTATTGTTAGGCTTGAATCGGAAATTGACAGGATTGATGAAATATTACCTAAATTAAGCTCTTTTATCCTTCCAGGAGGCTCGCAGACAGGCTCTATGTGTCATATTTGTCGTGCAATAACCAGAAGAGCCGAAAGGAGACTGTTTGATGTAAAACAAGTGTATGATGTAGATAATCAAATAATTATATTTGTTAATCGGTTGTCCGATTATTTTTTTGCATTATCGAGATTATACACTCTTAAAAATGGGGGTGAAGAAATTTGCTGGAAAAGTAAGGATTAATAAAAAAAATTCCTATTTTTGCACGAAATTAAAAAAAATGAATTCTAAACTTATTTACTAAAAAATTGAGCTGATTATGTATTGGACGTTGGAATTAGCTTCTAGAATAGAGGATGCCCCTTGGCCGGCTACGAAGGATGAATTAATCGATTATGCTATGCGATCCGGATCTCCGCTGGAAGTTATTGAAAATCTGCAAGAAATTGAGGATGAAGGAGAAATATATGAGTGTATTGAAGATATTTGGCCTGATTATCCAAGTAAAGAAGACTTTTTCTTTAATGAAGAAGAGTATTAATCATTTGTAAAAATACTTTAATTAGTATACGAAACGAAGGTATTTTATGCTTAAATAGTACAAAAATGTGTTTACCAAAACAATTTTTGTGCTGTTTTTCAGTTTGAATAAAACCATGATTAGCACTTAAAGTTAATGTAATGAATTCGAAAGTGTAAAATCACTGATATTATCCTATGAGAAAAGTAGTTTTAAGTTTCCTGTCATTACTTATTTGCGTAGGTTCGGTCTATTCTCAATTTGATGCTCAGTTAAGTCAATATATGTTTCACAATTCATCATTTAATCCGGCAGCGGTTGGTGAAGATGATATGATTCAGGTGACTGGTCAACTGCGCTCGCAATGGTTAGGAATTCCAAATGCCGGTCAAACTTTAATATTTAGTATAAATAGCCCTTTTAAAATTCAAAATTCAAAGCACGGAATTGGTATTCGGTTTATTGATGATAAAGTTGGTCTATTTACAAATCAAACTTTGCATTTACAATATGCATATAAGAAAAAACTAAATGATGGAGTTTTAAGTGTTGGAACTGATTTAGGGTATACTAGTCTTGGGTTTAATGGAGACAGTGTTTCTGAGATTTCAATAGGTGAATATCATAACATATCCGGTGATCCGGAAATTCCACAATCAAGTGTTGTTGGAATGAGTTTTGATATGAATTTAGGAGTGTTTTATTCTACACCCAGTTATTATGTCGGATTATCGTATTTACATTTAAATAATCCCACAGTAAATTGGGGCGACTTCTCAGAATTCAAATTGTATAGTTCACTTTTTTTTACAGGTGCTTATAATTGGGCGTTACCAGATTCAAAATTGGTGCTTAAACCCAGTACACTGATAAAAACAGATTTTAGCTCATTACAATTCGACTTAACAGGACGTGTAGAGTACGATAATAAATACTGGGGAGGTCTATCCTATCGCTTGCAAGATGCAGTCGTGTTTCTAGCCGGTATAAATATTTCGAGTGGAGTCACAATTGGATGCTCGTATGATTTACCAACTTCAAGAATTCTTTCAGTAAGTCCTGGTTCACTTGAAGTTCTTTTCCTTTATAATTTCGAATATGTTTTTGCAAAACGAACCAATAAATATAAAAGTATAAGAATCCTTTAGTGAATTAGAAATGTTGATTAATTTACTATATTTTATTTGAACTGTAGTAGTTGAATAGCGATTTTTTAAATGGTCTCTTTCAATAATTTTAAAAGTGAAGCGTTAGTGTATTGTTGTTTGTTATTATTTAAAAGAATTTGTATATATATTTAAGCATGAGAATGTGAGCTCTTCAAGAGTTGAAAACTCAAAATTTAATTTATTATATTTTTTATTCGCAGAATATATCGTTTTTTTTTAAGCTGTTTTTTTTTATTCATTAAAATTTTGTTGACAAAAAAATAATTGGAAAAGTTAAATTTTAAAACAGCTAAATTATATGATAAAGCCCTTGCATTTCACCTAAAATAAGTATCTTTGTCGATGTTTATGCAGATTAATTTATAGAATAATTAAATATGTAAAACATTTTTTCAAAATCAGATCTTGTTTTGGAATTTTTTTTAAATAAAATAATTACAAGTAATTTCTACCAGAATTAAAGGATGTATTATTAAAACATAAATGTATCAAAATAGTTTCTAACTAAATTTCAAATTGAAGTTATAGAGAAACAAATTTATAATTAATCACATTAATTTAAGTGAATTACAAAATAATTTGAAATAGATTTAGTTGTAATTCTTAAAATTAAAAATAGAAGTAGAATGAAAAAATATCTAACAATCGTTGCACTAATTTTCCTTTTTCTTGCATGTAATAAACCTGCAGGTGAATTAGTAGGTATTGGACAAAAGGATACATTTACGGAGGCTCAACCCTATGGGATGGTTTTCATAAAACGTGGTTCATTTATGATGGGAGCAAATGATCAATCTGCTTTAGGTGCAATAAATGACAAATCCATTAATGTCTCTGTTGATGCTTATTGGATGGACGAAACTGAAATTACTAACGACAAATACAAACAATTTGTATTCTGGGTTCGTGACTCAATAGTTCTTCGTACACTAATTGTAAACGGGAGAGATGAGTTTGCTATGAAATTTAAAAATGAAACAGAAGAAGTTGATCCTCAATATGCTCGATTAAACTGGAAAGCAAAGATGCCTTATAATTCTAAGGATGAAGAAATTAGAGATATTTTAAATACTCTTTATTATCAGGATAATAATTCAATGGGTTTTAAAAAACAAATTGATCCGACTAAATTACGGTACTCATATTCATGGATTAATTATGATCAGGCAGCTTTACCTCAGAATAAGTACGATGTAAATACAGGTGCTTATCCAAAGAATGCAGTTGCGAGAGTTGATACTTCATATGTTGAGAATGGTGTAATTAAAAATATAACCATTAATCGACCTTTGGTTACAAGAAAGGATTTGATTTCTACCCGCATTGTAAATGTATATCCCGATACCATTATGTGGCTTCGAGATTTCCAGTATTCATATAATGATCCTAAAATGAGAATGTATTTTTCCCATCCCGGATTTGCTAACTATCCTGTTGTCGGTGTAACCTGGGAACAAGCAGAGGCATTTTGTCAGTGGAGAACTCAGCTATTTAACAATGCTAATCGTATTGGCGGTCAGGATTATAGATTGCCTACTGAAGCAGAATGGGAATATGCTGCACGTGGTGGTAGACGTATGGCTTTATATCCATGGGGTGGAAACTATGTTCGCGATAGTAAGGGCTGTTATTTGGCTAACTTTAAACCGATGCGAGGTAGTTATACCGATGATGAAGGTGCAACCACAATGAAAGTTGCTATGTTCCCTCCAAACGATTATGGATTGTTTGATATGGCTGGGAATGTTGCTGAATGGACTTCATCAGCATACAATTCTTCTAGTAGTACTTTGGTTTCTGATATGAATCCTACATTCCAGTATAACGCTAAGAATAGTGACTCGGATGTTTTAAAAAGAAAAATCATAAAAGGTGGATCGTGGAAGGATATAGCCTATTATCTGCAATGCGGTGTTAAAACTTATGAATATCAAAACGAAAGTCGTCCTTATATTGGATTCCGTTGTGTTCGTTCTTATAATGGTGAATAAATAGATCTGAAATAAAAGAATAAAAAATATGTCTGAAAAGCAATCGAAATTTGATATTTGGTGGAGTAAGCCAGAGGTAAAACAAAAAGTTGGAGCAGTGTACAGTTTAGGTGCTTCTGTTGTAATTATTGGTGCAATGTTTAAGATTCTTCACCTGCCTGGTGCTGAACTTGTATTAGGAATAGGTATGACCACCGAAGCTATGCTTTTTGCATTAGGTGTTTTTGACTCACCGCATAAAGAATATGAATGGGATAAAATTTACGATTTTGAAGGAACAGGTGAAAGTATTGCTGAAGTAAAAGCTGAAAAATCTGTTGTAGCAGCAGCAACAGCAGTACCTTCAAGAGCTGTAGGTTTGAATTATTCCGAAACCATAAATGATGATGATGTTAAGAAGCTTTCTGAAGGAATCAAAAATCTTACCACAACGGCGGAACAGTTTGCCGAATTAACGTCTGTTGTAGGATCTACAAATCAATTTGTGAAAAATATTGATGGAGCTTCTGAAGCTGCAAAGAAATATGTAACTAGTCAGGATCTTTTAAGTAATGCTACAAATCAATTATCCGATTCCTATCAGGGAATTGCTGATAGCATGAGTTCTGTGGAAAAAAACACAAAACTTTATGCAGGAAAAATCGATGATGTTAATAAGAATTTGTCTTCTATCAATTCGATATATGAAATTCAGTTAAAAAATATTCAAGCTCAATCAGAAGGACTTACCCAGCAAACCGAAAAAGTCCGTATAGTTAATGATGAACTCGGAGTTATTGTAAACGATGTTGTAAAAATGAAAACTGCTACACTAGTGGCTGCTGAAGAAACAGAAAGTCTAAAAGCAAATACAACAAAGTTATCAAAACAGATTGCTGATTTGAATCAAGTTTACGGCAATATGTTAAATGCGCTGAGCTAGGTTAAGAATTAAAACAACTAATTTAAATATATTTTCGAATGAGTGGAGCAAAAAATTGTCCCGAAACGCCCAGACAACGCATGATTGGAATGATGTATTTAGTTCTGACAGCAATGTTGGCACTGAACGTTTCTAGCGCAATATTAAATGGGTTCACATTGGTGGATAATAGTTTACACACAACAATAAAATCGGCTGAATTAAGAAATCAATCTTTATACGATGAATTTAACTACTTGGATGAGTTAAATCATAATAAAGTTAAGGAATGGCTTGATAAGGCGAACGAAGTTAGAACTAAATCAAATAGCCTATATAGTTATATTGAAGATTTTAAGGTTCAGTTGGTTAGAATGGCTGATAAAGATAAAGCAAATGATAGTGCTTATGTAAAACAAATAAATGCCAAAGATGATACTAATAAAACCGGAGAATACGCAATTACAAAAGGAAATGGGAAGATTTTACAATCTAGAATAAATGAATATAAAAACTTTTTAATAAGTTTTTTCAAAGATAATCCCGACAAACAAAAAATGTATCAAACCATTTTTGCAACAGATGGTAATAAAACTATACCATGGGTTGATGCTACTTTCGAATCGATGCCTTTATCAGCAGTTATAACAGTTTTAACTAAATATCAAAGTGATATAAGAACTTCTGAAGCTGAAGTGGTTGAGTTTTTAAAAGGACAAACAGATGTGAAAGATTTTCGTGTAAACAAAATTACTGCGCTTGTAGTGCCAAATACACCTTACGTAATAAAAGGTGGAAAATATAGTGCTCAGATTGTATTGTCGGCTGTAGACTCAACCAAAAAACCCGATTATTATATAAGGGGTGTAAAAATTAATGAAAAAGGACTTTATGAAATAATATGTAATACTGCCGGAACTTTTCCATATAATGGCGAAATAAAAATACGTGGCAATGATGGTAATGTAAATTCATATCCTTTTAAAAGTGAATATGTAGTAGGTGAGCCTTCTGCTACAATTTCTAATGAAGATTTGAATGTTGTTTACAGAGGTATCGAAAACAAATTCAATATATCAGTACCGGGCATCCCAGCTGAGAATGTATCTGTAGATGTTCATGGTGGAACTTCACAGAAAGTTGGAGGAAGATATATTATTAAACCAACACAAGATGGCGAAATAAATATTAATGTGTATGCTACAATCGAAGGTAGAAAGCAGAGAATGGGTGGAGGGGTATATAGAGTTAAATACATACCCGATCCAAAGTCGTATTTGCAATATACTGATGGAGGTGGAGTTGTACGTCAAACACAGGATGAAACATTGACTAAGAGAACTTTGCTTTCTGATAATATTTCAATCATTGCAAGTTATGGACAAGATGAACTTATAAAAGCTAATTTTAATGTGACATCATTCTCTATGGTTGCACCTAATGGAATAGATGATACAAGAGGTTCAAAATTTAGTAGTAAGATGAAGTCATTTATCAATAACCTTGAAGGAGGGGATTATTTGATTATTAAAAATATTAAAGCAGTGGGTCCTGATGGAAAAACCAGAAGTTTAAGCCCTATTCAGATTCAAATTTAACAACAGAATTTTCAACGAATTTTTAATCGAAAATAATATGAAAAAATATTGGATTGCAAGTTTAGTCATTTTATTGACTGTTGTGCCAAATTTACTTTTTGCTCAGGTAAAACAAGTTCCTTTTTTTGATAGTAAGGGTATGATACGATTGCAAACGACAGAATTAGATGCATTAGCAGATACTATTGCTGTTGTAAATCACAGAGCTGATGACGTAGTTTGGTCAAGGGTTGTTTATCGTATTATTGATATGCGTGAAAAACAAAATTATCAATTATATTTTCCACTTCGTCCCAACGATGAGTATAAAAGTTTATTTCGTGTCATGCTTGAAGCAATTGCTGATGGTGTCCCTGTATATAAAAAGAATAGTCGTGAAATAAAACCTTCATTTGTAGATTCTTTACAATTAAAGGGTACTGAATTATCAAAAACATTTGCTTATAATGATAATTCAGATTATAATTTATTACTCGTAAATCCTATCACTCAACAAATAACACTCGAGAATACTCAATATAGAAATTACGTTAAAAACCAATTAAAGTTTTTAATTCAGGAAATTATCTTTTTTGACAAACATACTTCACGTATGTACTCTAAAATAATGTCAATTGCTCCATTATATGCTTTACAACCCGATAATATTGAGTCAAAAGAGTCAATGGCATATTTCCGGGGTTCTGTTTTATGTTGGTTTGCATTTGACGAGTTACGTCCATATTTGGCCAAACAGTATGTTATTCCAAATGGTAATGAGACTCAACGTCTGACATATGATGAGTTCTTTTCACAAAAAATATATTCTACTTATCTTCTGGGAGATAGTAATATGTTTAACCGAATGTTGTTGGAATATGTTGTGAATCCTGATAAAATTCGTAAAGAACAAAAACGCATTGATACCGAATTAATGAATGTAGAACAAGATATTTGGGAGTATTAGGCAAATAAGTGTACTGATTTTAATTTCAAAGAATAAAAAAAGACGACATATTGTCGTCTTTTTTTATTCTTTGAATGGTTTAGTTTTAAAATTCAGTAACTTTGTGCGGAAATTTTAATCTCAAAGTATCAATGGAAGTATGAGAAATATTATTTTAGCTGACAATCAGGATATATCTAAATTTGGATGGCGATATATTCTTGAACATCAATTTGATTTTTCAAATACAGTGGAGGCTTCAGGAAAAGCTGAATTATTGAAAATGCTCATTGAAAACCCCGATTCATTGATTATTCTTGATTATACTCTTTTTGACTTTGAAAGTGTAAACGATTTGATTATTCTTCAAATAAGGTTTGAACAAGCCGACTGGATATTATTTTCAGATGAATTAAGTGATGAATTTTTACGAACATTACTTTTCAATACAACTACGTTTAGCGTTTTATTAAAGGATAGTTCTACTGAAGAAATTTTGACTGCATTTAAAGAAGCATCGAAGGGTGGTCGGTTTATTTGTAATCATGTAAGCAATATGCTATTAGATAGTTCGAAAGCCAACTCAAATAAACCGATAAAGCAAAAGTTGACAATCACAGAGCAAGAGATTCTAAAAGAAATGGCTTTGGGAAAATCGACAAAAGAAATTGCCGCTAAAAGGCATGTGAGCGTTCATACTGTAATGACACACAGAAAGAATATATTTAGAAAAATTGAAGTCAATAATGTCCATGAAGCTACAAAATATGCTATGCGTGCTGGCATAGTTGATTTGGCTGAGTACTACATTTAATATTAAATTTATAATTTATAATGAATATTGCTGCGTTATTATCGGGAGGAGTTGATAGTTCTGTCGTTGTACACTTGTTGAAAGAGTCTGGTTATACACCTACTCTTTTTTATATTAAAATAGGTATGGATGACGATGAACTATTGCACTGTAGTTCTGAAGAAGATATAGAAATGGCAACCCTCATTGCCCGTAAATACGGTTGTAAATTAGAAATTGTTGATTTACATCAGGATTATTGGGATAATGTAGTGGCTTATACGATTGAAAAAGTAAAACTAGGGTTGACTCCAAATCCAGATGTCATGTGTAATAAACTGATTAAATTTGGTGTGTTTGAACAACGTGTAGGAAAGTATTTTGATAAAACTGCTACAGGTCATTATGCAACCACAACACATATAAATAATAAAACTTATCTTTCTACAGCAAAAGACCCTATTAAAGATCAGACAGATTTTTTGGCACAAATAAATTCTATTCAAGTTTCAAAACTCATGTTTCCGGTCGGTAATTTGATGAAAAATGAAGTTCGTGAAATCGCTTTGCGTGCAAATCTTCCGAGTGCTAAACGACAAGATAGTCAGGGCATTTGTTTTCTTGGGAAAGTTAATTATAATGATTTTATTCGTCGTTATTTAGGCGAAAAGGAAGGCCCAATTGTTGAATTTGAAACGGGTAAAATTCTTGGAAAACATAAAGGCTATTGGTTTCATACAGTTGGTCAACGTAAAGGTTTAGGTTTGTCGGGTGGTCCTTGGTACGTAATTAAAAAAGATGTCCCCGGAAATATTGTTTATGCCTCAAAAGGTTACGATGTGGAGGCACAGTACGGAAATAAATTTTCAATGAGAGATTTTCATTTTATTACCGATAATCCATGGCAATACACATCTAACGAAATAGATGTAACTTTTAAAATCCGACACACACCTGAATTTACAAAAGGGAAAATTATTAAGTACAATGATAATTATCAATTGATTTCAGAACAACGGCTACAAGGTATTGCACCCGGTCAGTTTGGAGTAGTATACGATGACTCATCGCAAATTTGTATCGGTAGTGGGGAGATAATTTAAAACCATGGCTAATGCTTTGCTCTATTTTTATTCGTGATTTTATAAAAATAGTTAAAGTTTCGATCTGGGATTGACCTATTTTACGCTGAAAAATACTTTCTCAACAATTTTCGTGTAAAAAAATATACTTTTTATTTAAAAAATATTTGACATAAAAAAAAATTAAACATTACATTTTATTTTAGTAGAATTGGATGTTTTTTTTAATTTAATTCCAAAAACACCCTAATTTAATCACATTTAGCATCTTTGTTTCGGAATAAAAACACCAGCCTCTTTGATTAACAAATCTTCCCCCTTTGATACCCGTATCTCTTGTAGTATTAATTCGATTTAGTCTGTACTGAATACTACAAGCACTTATATATCAGACATATAAAAGAATTTATTATATTTGTCTTTCGGAATATCATACTAAACAATTTTCTTATAAATTGATGTATGTCGAAATGATTTTTTAATAAATCCTATATATGAAAACAGCAATCATAAATATTTCCTTTCTCATTTTGATGGTTGGAATCATTCAAAATGTTAATGGTGCCGATATATTTGTATTCAGCACTCAGGATTTAATGAGAGTTAATTTCTCTGATACTACAAGCGATTCATCAATTGAAAATTCAGTTTATACTACTTTCTCTAAAATTGCGAAAATAGATTCTTTGCCAGATTTAACAATGAATTCAAGTGCGGTTTTAAGTGTAGTTGATGGAGTAACGTTTTATAAAGTGTGCAGTAACACGCTGGCTGAGCTTACTTTCACGAATACTTCTTCTACTATTGCCAATAACGTCAGTTATACAATTGATTGGGGAGATGGTAGCTCCATATTTACCGCGAATGCATGGAGTTCATTGAATCATTTATACTCAATTGGATTGTGGAAACTTACCTATACCATAGTTTCTAAATTTGGCTTTACCAATTCAAAAACAATAAATATTTATGTTGGATCAAATCCGGCTGTTTCGTTGGGAAGTCCTGGTAATACAGATAATTGTAGTAATACTCCATTGACATTTCCGATTACTGGAACTGAAAATAATCCTCCCGGAACAACTTATACTGTAAGTTTTAATGACGGAACAGCTTCACAAGTTTTTAATCATCCACCACCTGCGTCCATAACCCATGAATTCGCAAGTACATCCTGTGGTGTAACAAGTTATAATGGTACTTCACCTTATCCAAATTCATTTTCAGCTAGTATTGTAGCTTCAAATATGTGTGGTGTTTCAGCCGTAAATGTTGTACCAATTTATGTCTCAACAGCACCCGTAGTTGATTTCGATTTGCCATCAAAACCAATTGCTATAAATAATTCTATTTGTTTTACAAATAGTACAACCGGTTATGTAAATGAGGGAGCAAACTGTCTGGTTGTTCCTAAAATGGTTTGGAGTATTTCTCCTTCAACTGGTTTTTCACTAATAAGCGGTGTGCTAGGAAGTGATTTTAACCAGGATAACTCAAATTTATGGGTAAGAGGAACGGATGTAATTTGTCCTGTATTTACTGTTCCCGGCGTTTATACAATTAGTTTGCGTGTAGATACAAAACGCTGTGGAAATGATCAGATCGTAAAAACAATTTGTGTAGAAGCCCCTATTATTCCTGAATTTTATTTGGATAATAAAATTGGTTGTTCACCATTGGAAGTTTCGGCTACTGATAAAACAGATCTTACAAATACCTGTAATTCTGCGTATAGCTGGACTGTTGCTTATGTTGCAGGATATGGTGGTAAATTGCCTGCTCAATGGTCATTTAACACCGGTACAACTAAGACGTCAAAAAATCCAAGTTTCAAATTTGTAACTCCGGGTACCTATAAATTGAGATTATCTGTAACCAATTCAGCCGGTACCAAATATACAGAACAAACAATTGTAGTTACTCAACCACCAATAGTTAGTATTGATAGTATCCCTGACTTTTGTGGAACTGCATCTATTCATCCTGTAGCAGCAGTTAATACTTGTACTCCTTTAACCGAACATATTTCTTATTCCTGGAGTTTCCCTGGTGGTAGTCCTGAAAGTTCAACTTCTCTCAATCCCGGTATTATAACTTACAATGCAGTGGGAAAATATGAAGTTACTTTGACTGTCTCAAACGAGTGTGGGGCAACATTATCGACAAGTAATATATTTTCAGTAAACCAAATACCTTATGTAAATATCATTGAAGACAAATTGATAAATAATGGTCAGGTGTTAGACAAAATAGTATTTGAAGGACTTGATAATTCAACGTATTTGTGGGTAAATGATAATCCGTCTATAGGGCTAGCAGATAGTGGTGAAGGAGATATTGAATTGTTTACGGCAATAAACAATACGAATACTGTTCAAATTGCAACGATAAGCATAAGACCAATAGCAGCTTTAACAGGTTGTGAAGGAGTATCAATGTCATTTAAAATAAGCGTAAATCCATCGGGTGATTTGAATCAACCCGAAAATATAATTGTTTCAAATAATGAAACAACCACTGAAATTGTATTTACAACAGACAAAATTGGAGGCGAAACAGATTATTCATGGAAAAATAACAATTCTTCGATTGGTTTAGGTTTAAGTGGCGAAGGAAGTATTAAACCTTTTAAAGCAATAAATAATACCAATGAGCCAATAATAGATACTGTTTCTGTAACTCCATATTTTAAAAATGGAGGAAAAATAAGTGATGGTGTTACAAAATCATTTAGCATTACTGTGTTGCCTACTGCTCAGGTAAATCCAATTGAAAATATTGAAGTTTGTAATGGAATTCATCTTTCTGAAATTAATTTTAGTACCAACAGAACTACGGGAACAACTTCATATAAATGGACAAACGATAATCCGGCAATTGGAATAGGTTTCGAAGGAGAAGGCGATATTGAAAATCTAATTGTCAAGAATACAAATTCTGTCTCTATCATGGCTACAATTTCGGTTATCCCTACATATGAATTTGAAGGTGTAAAGAATGTTGGCGAACCGATTCAGTTTACAATAAAAGTAAATCCCGGACCTGTAATTATTAGTCAACCTGTTTCCAGCTATGTTTGTCCCGGTGGGAAAATTGAACCTTTAAAAATTGAATATGAAGCGGGTGCTGGAACTCCTGTTTATCAATGGTATTGGACAAAAATAAAATTAAATTCTGGTGGAATAATCATCCCGAATGCAACATCAGACACTTATAATCCGCCTACAAATGCCCCTGGTACAATTTATTATTATTGCACCATAAGCTTACCTTCTGGTATTTGTTCAAGTGTTACATCCGAGGTAGCAACAGTATCCATAAATGATGGTGCAATAATCCAAAATCAACCAACAAAATTACAGAATATTTGTCTGGGTGGTACCATAAATAAGCCGTTGAATTTCAGTTTTACGGGTGGTTCCGGAATTGCTACTTATCAATGGTTTTACAGTGAAAACAATTCAATTCAAGCTGCTAAATTAATACCTGCTGCCATTGATTCTGTTTATACACCGCCTGTATTTACCCAACCTGGAGATTATTATTATTTTGCAGAACTAACTATGACAGGTGATGGCTGTGGAACTGTTCAAACCGATTTAGCAAATGTGCATGTCGTTTCGGATCCGTTAATTAACAAACAACCGATTGATTCACAGATTATTTGTCAGGGAACTGCTGCCAAAGCATTAACCCTCAATGTTTCGGGTGGTTTAGGTACATATAAATATCAGTGGTATGTAAATTCGGTCGATGATAATACATCCGGATCTGTTATTGTTGGAGCAAATAGTGTCTCCTATTTGCCTTCATCCGAATTAACCGGAACCGCATTTTATTATTGCGAAGTAACCCAACCTAATGGTTTGAATTGTGCTGTAACTAGTGAAACTTCAATAGTAACAGTAAATCCGATTCCGGTTTTTACACAACAACCGGTTTCAGCTACCATTTGTTTTGGAAATGTTCCAAATCTTTTGTCTGTTGGCTACCAATATGGTGTTGGGAATCCACAGTATCAATGGTATATCAATGCTGTTAATTCAAATACAAAAGGTTCTACAATTCAGGGGGCGACGCAAAATACATATTTACCCGTTAGCTCTACTGTTGGAACAAGTTATTATTACTGTGTGATTTCATTCTCAACTGGTGGTTTTTCAAAAATTATTTCTAATGTTGCTGCATTGACTATTTTACCTGTACCGGCTATTAGTTCTAAGCAAATTATCATTTGCAATGATGAAATATTTTCTGTAATTCCTGATAATTCTAAAGGTGATGTTGTTCCTGAAGGTGTTGTTTATAAGTGGTCGGAACCCGTTATTACTCCTGCAGGATCAATAAATGGAACAACCGCTCAGACAACTCCGGTATCTGAAATAACTCAACGGTTATTTAATAAAACTAATTCTCCGGCTACAGCTGTTTACACTATTTCAGCTATCTCCGGGTCGTGTATTGGTGAAAGTTTTGAAGTATCTGTTTTGGTTGTTCCTACAATTAAAGTAAACGAAAAAATTATAAATGTAAGTTGTTTTGGTGTGGGTAATGGCTCAATTCATCTCAGTATAACAGGTGGTTTACCTTTTGAATCGTTGAATTCTTATACTATTTCATGGACAGGACCTAATGGTTTTAAATCGAACTCTAAAGATATTGAAAATCTTATTGCAGGTGAATATATCGTAGCTATTTCGGATAGTAGCGACTGCTCTTCAGTATTTACCTATAATATTTCTGAACCAACGGCAATTGAAATTATAGCTGATGAAGTTCAACAGTTAAGTTGCTTCGATAGTAGTAATGGCCATATATTTGTTTCTGTAAAAGGCGGAATTCCTCCATATAGTTATAACTGGACAAAAGATGGAGACTCATTTGCAAGCACTGAAGATATTGATAATTTATCCTCAGGAAATTATATATTGACTGTTTCAGATTCGAAGAGTTGTAATGTGAAATCTTTAAATTTCAATATTCCAAAACCTGAAAAGCTAACGATTGATTTGGGGAAACAAGAAAATATTAAATGTAATGGCGATAATTCTGGTGCTATTTCGGTAACTATTTCAGGTGGAACACCATTTAAAAATTATGATGAATCGACCTATTATATTTATTCATGGCAAGGACCCAATGGTTTTACAAGTGTAAGTAAAGATTTGCTTAATCTTAATGCAGGTATTTATCAACTTACCGTTACGGACAAAAATTCTTGTACTGCATTTAAACAGATTGAACTGACGGAATCACCCGAACTAATTGTAGATGTTGAAATCTCTCCTGTTACCTGCTTCAAAGCAAACGATGCGTCCATTAAATTAAATATATCCGGAGGTACTGCACCTTATTCTATCCAATGGAATAACTTTGGAAAAAGTGAAATTCAGAAAAATTTAGCACCCGGAGAATATATTGCAATAGTGACAGATGCTAATAATTGTCAGAAAACGGTAGTTGCAGTTATTCCCGATACTGATTTTTCTATTGATCCTATTGTGAAAAATGTAAGTTCTTATGGAGCACACGACGGAAGTATCACCTTGAATGTGAATGGTGGGATTAATCCAATTAATTTGACATGGGATGATGATCCAAATGCTGGTAGCCAGAGAAATAACCTCGGTCCGGGCACATATACTTTGATGTTAATGGATGGCGCACCTTGCCATATTACCGAAACTTTTGTTATCACTGAACCTCAGCAAATGCAGATAACTTCAAAAATAAAAAATGCATTAGCATGTGATAATTTGAATAGTGGTGCAATTGATTTGTTTGTTATTGGTGGACTTGCTCCTTATAGTTACAAATGGTCAACCGGTTGTGAAACAGAAGATTTGTCGGATGTCCCTGCAGGAATTTATCTTGTTACGGTAACTGATGCTATAGGTAGTTCAAAAAAGTATAAGTTTGAGATTATCAGACAAATGCCTTTGGAATTAAGTGTTGAATCCAAGATAGTCATTGACTTTGATACGAAAAATTATAAATTGATGAATACTGCACATGTATCAGGAGGGTTTGCTCCTTATCAAATACAATGGGACAATGGAAAACCCTTTGGCCAGAGAAACGAATCAATGGAAATAAATAAAAATACGGTTGTTTCTTTAACAGTGACTGACAGTGTTGGTTGTGCAGCAACTTTAAGTTTTAATGCTATTGTTCCAAGTCTTGGAATCGTATATAGCTTAGTTGAATGTAATAAGTTCTTGTATCAATTCTCCGCATTTGAAACCAACGATCAGATTTTTAATTATACTTATTTATGGGATTTTGGAGATGGTGAAACGTCAACGACAATTAACCCTCAGCATAATTATAAAACGTCCGGTATTTTTAAGGTAACATTAACGGTGAAAGGTGAGGCGGGAGAATGTGTGATTGAAAAAACACTGGATGTTAATATTCTTACAAAACTGACACTTGATCGTGAACCAAAATATTGTCAGGGAGATTCTACAATCGTTTATGTGAATGGTGCACATACCTACAAATGGAATACAGGAGCAACAGGTGACAGTATTATCCTTTCAAAACCAGAAAATTATAGTGTTATTGGAACAACTCTCGAAGGATGTAAAGACACAATGTATTTTAGTGCTTCTAGTTACGATGTTTTAGGATTTTCAATTTACACCGAAAACGATGAAATTATTCTTGATGGTACAGAAACTCATATTTGGAGTGATAATATCCCTTATACACAGTATTTCTGGGATTTAGGTGATGGCTCTGTTGCCGAAGGAAATAATATATATCATGTTTATAATATTAATAAAGAGGGCTATTTCGATGTCAAACTGATGGTTATAAATCCTAATGGATGTACAGAAAAGGCAACAAAACGTATGTGGATTTCAATCCCTGAGTTGCCAAATACCTTTAGTCCAAACGGTGATGGAATTAATGATTATTTCCTTCAAAACTGGGACGTTAAAGTGTATAACCGAAATGGAGCCGTACTGTATGAAGGGAAAGATGGTTGGGATGGAAACCACAATGGAAAGCAGGTAACAAATGACATTTATTTTTATGTTGTGTATTATCAAACTCCTTCCGGAACAAAGACAAAACCCGGATATGTAAGAATTATAAGATAAAAAGAATGAAGTATATTGCTGCCATATTATTTGCCCTTTTTACTATCACTCCGACTTTTTCTCAATCGAATATTCGATTGAATAATTTTCGGGATAATACTTATTATATCAATCCCGGAAGTATAAATGACGAATATGATGCGGTTTTTAGTTTGGCAGCCCGTAAGCAATGGCTTGGTTTCCCTGGATCACCAAACACATTGTTTGCTGCAGGAACACTTTATTCCGATAAAATTCAGACGCAATTTGGATTAAAAGTTTTTGCCGATAAACTGGGATATAATACCATTACTAATCTTTCATTGTCCTATTCTTATGGAGTAATATTAAATAGAGAATGGCAGCTAAATATGGGGGTTGCAGCCAGTTTTCAATGTTTATCATACGATAGATCTGAGGTAAATGTTATGACACCCGATGATCCGGCTTTGTATGATAATTTATTGCAACAAAATGATTTTAATGCAGATGCAGGTGCTGAATTAATAGGAAATTCATGGAAGTTCGGTTTGTCAAGTATGAACTTGCTGACTTTATTTTACAATGATGATACGCAACAGGTAAATTCCAGTTATGCCTATGCTATGTATAGAAAAAAAACACTACACCCCATTGACTTACAATATGGAGCTTGTGTTATTCGCTACAATGATTTATATCAAATGGAGCTAAATATTACAACTTTTTTTAAATTTAGTCAAGAATCAGACATGTTTCACGCAGGATTGTTTACCCGAAATAACATCGATAAAAACAATTTGTGGAACGAAATGGGAGTATTGTTGGGTTGCAGTTTGAGTGAATCTATTCAGTTAAGTTATAGTTATGATTTTAATGTTAGTGGAATTAGTCGCAGTTCAGTTGGCACACATGAATTAATGTTGACTTATAAACTAAACAAAATAGCGTTTAAAAAATATCGGTATTAGTCACAGAAAACAAACTCGTTTTCTCAAGCATAATGAAATTTATGTCTTGTAAGTAATTTTAATTCCCCACTCGCCCTCTCCAAAAGGAGAGGGAAGGGGTGAGGTCTTTTATAAATTTGCAAATCCCTGTTCCAGATCTGCTTTAATATCAATAATGTTTTCAATTCCAACTGATACTCGTAATAAACCGGGAAAAACGCCGGATGATATTTTAGCTTCGGGTGAAAGTTGTTCGTGTGTAGTAGTTGCCGGATGAATTATTAGTGATTTTGCATCGCCAACATTGGCTAAATGGCTGATAAGCTTTAGACTATTAATCAATTTGTCCGCTTTTTCTGCATCTCCTTTCAGTTTGAATGAAAGTACTCCACCAAATCCACGTTTCAGATATTTATTTGCAAGCGTATGATACGGACTACTTTTTAATCCCGGGTAATTGACATATTCCACTGCCGGATGATTCTCTAACCAAATTGCCAATTCCAACGTATTTTGAACATGACGTTCAACACGTAATGATAACGTTTCGAGTCCCTGTAGTAGAAGAAAAGAATTGAATGGGCTAATAGCGCTACCCCAATCGCGTAGCCCTTCTACACGGGCTCTGACATTAAAAGCTATATTTCCGAATGGTCCGTTTGTGCCGAAAACATCCCAGAAAACAAGACCGTGATAGCTGTCGGATGGTTCGGTAAATGCTGGAAATTTTCCATTTCCCCAATTGAATTTTCCACTGTCAACAATTACACCACCAAGTGAGGTTCCGTGTCCGCCGATCCATTTTGTTGCGGATTCTACTACAATGCTGGCACCGTGTTCAATCGGACGAAAAATGGCACCGCCTGCACCAAATGTATTGTCCACAATTAATGGAATGCCATGTTTGTCGGCAACTGCAGCAATAGCTTCAAAATCAGGGATGTTTAAATCAGGGTTTCCGATGGTTTCAATATACAGGGCTTTAGTATTATCGTCTATTAGTTTTTCGAAAGTTTCCGGATTATCATCCGTTGTAAATCTCACAATAACACCAAGGCGTTTAAACTGATTCTTAAACTGATTATAAGTTCCGCCATACAAATGCGAGGTTGATACAAAATTATCACCCGCCTGTATAATATTGTTGAGAGCAAGAAATTGTGCCGATTGTCCCGAAGAAGTTGCTAATGCTGTTACTCCGCCTTCGAGAGCAGCAATTCGTTTTTCAAAAACATCAGTTGTCGGGTTTTGAAGTCGGGTGTAGATATTCCCGAATTTTCGTAGTGCGAAAAGATCTGCCCCATCGGCAGCATCATCAAAAACGTATGAACTGGTTTGATAAATAGGTACTGCACGTGATTTTGTTGTTTCATCTACTACTTGTCCTGCATGAACCTGTAGGGTCTCAAATTTGAAATTGTTATCTGACATATTTTTTTATAATTTTATACTAGCCAATACCTAAGTTACTGGCAAAGTTGGTGTTTTCAATTGTAAATTGTAAATGAATTAATCGTAAATTACAGAGGATATTCTTCAAAAGCATAAAGTAATGTTGAGAGATATCGTTCACCAGTGTCGGGCAATAATGCAACAATCACTTTTCCTTTATTCTCAGGACGTTGAGCCAATACTGAAGCTGCGTAGGCTGCTGCTCCAGATGAGATTCCAACCAATAAACCTTCTTCTTGTGCCAATTGTCGTGAAGTTAAAATTGCATTATCGTTACTAACCTGAAGTACTTCATCAACTACATTAGCATTGTAATTTTTTGGAATAAATCCGGCTCCAATACCTTGTATTTTATGCGGACCGGGGTTTCCTCCAGAAATAACGGGTGAATCAGCAGGTTCTACAGCAACTATTTTAATGGATGGATTGTGTTTTTTTAATGCTTCACCCACACCACTTACTGTTCCACCGGTTCCTACTCCCGCAACGAAAATATCAACTTTTCCATCAGTATCTCGCCAAATTTCTTCGCCTGTAGTCAATCTGTGCACGTTTGGATTCGATGGATTTTCGAATTGCTGTGGAATAAATGAATGCGGATTTTCTTCGTGTAATTCTATTGCACGTGCTATTGCCCCTTTCATTCCTGTTGCTCCGGGGGTTAAAACCAGATTTGCGCCGAATGCTTTTAATAAATTTCGGCGTTCCATACTCATCGTTTCGGGCATGGTAAGGGTGAGTTTATAACCCTTTATGGCTGAAACCATGGCAAGACCAATTCCTGTGTTTCCGCTTGTAGGTTCTATGATTTCAACTCCGGGTTTCAATATCCCCGCTTTCTCAGCATCTTCAATCATTGATAAGGCAATTCGTTCTTTCACACAACCTGCAGGATTGAACGATTCGAGTTTTGCGATAACTGTGGTTCCAAGTCTTTTTTTTGAACTGTAATTCGATAAATACACAAGGGGTGTATTTCCTATTAATTCCGTAAGATTTTTTGCAATTTTTGCCATAATGATAAATTATTTATGTGTTTGCTTTTTTTATAATGCAAATATACAGCAGTTTTTACATCTTCACAATCGCAATGATAGGGTATTTTCCATACCCTGTTTATGGTATGGAACTTTTATAATAAAATCATTTTACTGTAATTTATGTTTATAAACCGTATTAAGCTTATCGGCTTACTTGCCTGTGAGTTTTCATTTTCGTATCTTTGCGAGTTCTAAAAAAGACAGTTTTGACAATAAATTCCGACATACAACCCATTGAAGCTTCAGAGCAGGTAGAAGTGATAGGAGCAAGGGTTCACAATCTCAAAAATATCGATGTTTCTATTCCCCGCAATGCTTTGACCGTGATTACCGGATTGAGTGGAAGTGGAAAATCATCCTTGGCTTTCGACACTATTTTTGCCGAAGGTCAACGCCGTTATATTGAAACATTTTCTGCTTACGCTCGTAGTTTCCTCGGAAATATGGAGCGTCCGGATGTTGATAAAATTACGGGTTTGAGTCCTGTTATTTCTATCGAACAAAAAACAACCAACAAAAATCCACGTTCAACGGTAGGTACAACTACTGAAATTTACGACTTCCTTCGTCTTCTTTTTGCTAGGGCAGGAGAGGCGTTCTCGTATGTAACTGGAGAGAAAATGGTGAAATATTCCGAAGATCAAATAGTTGACCTTATTTTGAAGGATTATGAAGGAAAGAAAACTTATCTTCTTGCTCCATTAGTGCGAGGTCGTAAAGGACATTATAAAGAACTATTTGAACAAATTCGTAAAAAAGGTTATCTTCATGTTCGTATTGATGGTGAAATACGGGAAGCAACTTATGGCCTGAAATTAGATCGTTACAAAAATCATGATATCGAAGTAGTGATTGATAAGTTAATGGTGGCTGAGAAAGATCGTCAGCGTCTGAAACAATCCATGCAGAAAGCGATGCAACAAGGTAGTGGAATTGTTATGTTGCTCGAAAAGGATAATGATGAGGCACGTTATTTCAGTAAAATGCTTATGTGTCCTACCAGTGGAATCTCGTATGATGAACCTGCCCCGCATAATTTCTCGTTCAATTCTCCTCACGGAGCCTGTCATAAATGCAAAGGGCTTGGTTATGTGAATCAGATTGATATGTCTAAAATTATTCCTGATAAAAAACTAACCATCTATAATGGCGGAATAGCACCACTGGGAAAGCATAAAAACACTACCATTTTCTGGCAAATTGAGGCAATACTTGAAAAATTCGGTTACACCTTGAAAACTCCGCTGGAAGAAATTTCGGAAGAAGCCATTGATGAAATAATGAACGGAACCGAAGAACGATTACAAATTAAAAATCAGGCTATTGGCACGAATTATTTTCTGAGTTACGATGGAATTTTGAAGTATATTGAAATGCAATCGGAAAACTCAGCCTCGGCAACTGAGCAAAAATGGGCAAATCAATATTCTAAAACCGTAGATTGTCCCGAGTGTGGAGGAGCTAAACTCCGAAAAGAATCATTGCATTTTCGTATACACGATAAGAATATTGCTCAACTTTCGGCAATGGATATTTCCGAACTGTCCAAGTGGCTTGAAACTGTAGAACAATATCTCTCGGAAAAACAGAAAGCGATTGCTGTTGAGATTCTCAAAGAAATCAGGACTCGCTTACAGTTTTTATTAGATGTAGGATTGAATTATCTGTCGTTGAGTCGCAGTTCACAATCACTTTCAGGAGGTGAAAGTCAGCGAATTCGTTTGGCCACACAAATCGGTTCGCAATTAGTAAATGTATTGTATATTCTCGATGAGCCAAGTATTGGATTACACCAACGCGACAATCAACGATTGATTCGTTCGCTAAAACAATTGCGTGATTCTGGAAATTCAGTTATTGTAGTGGAACACGATAAGGATATGATGATGGCCGCCGATTATGTGGTTGATTTAGGTCCACATGCCGGGCGGTATGGAGGCGAGGTCGTTTTTTCCGGAACTCCGGAAGAAATGTTGCTTGCCAATACTTTGACATCTGAGTATTTAAATGGGCAAAAGCGTATTGAAATTCCTTCCGAAATTCGTCCGGGAAATGGAAATTCTATAACTATTCGTGGAGCAAAAGGAAATAACCTAAAAAACATTGATGTCACTTTTCCTTTAGGAAAAATGATTTGTGTTACCGGGGTTTCGGGAAGTGGTAAATCTACTTTGATAAACGAAACTTTACAACCAATACTCAGTCAATATTTTTACCGTTCACTGCAAGATCCATTAGAATATAAAAGTATTGATGGACTGGATTATATTGATAAAATTGTAGAAGTGGATCAATCACCAATTGGTAGAACTCCACGCTCAAACCCTGCTACCTATACTGGTGTATTTTCAGATATTCGTAATGTTTTTGCTACTTTACCCGAGGCTAAAATTCGAGGTTATAAAGCGGGACGTTTTTCGTTTAATACAGCCGGTGGACGTTGCGATGTATGTGGCGGAAATGGTTATAAAACCATTGAAATGAATTTCCTACCCGATGTGCATGTCCCTTGCGAAAGTTGCGACGGCAAACGTTACAATAAAGAAACGCTGGAAGTTAGGTTTAAAGGGAAGTCGATTGCCGATGTATTAGGTATGACAATTGATCAGGCGGTAGAATTCTTTGAAAATCAGCCTTCTATTTTAAACAAAATTAAAACGCTGCAAGATGTTGGATTGGGCTATATTAAGCTCGGACAATCGAGCACTACATTATCAGGTGGTGAAAGTCAGCGGGTAAAACTTGCTACCGAACTCTCGAAACGTGATACCGGAAAAACGCTTTATGTATTGGATGAACCAACTACCGGATTACATTTCGAAGATATTCGTGTGTTATTGGGTGTTTTAAATCGATTGGTGAATAAGGGAAATACCGTAATTATTATCGAACATAATATGGACGTAATTAAAGTGGCTGATTATATTATCGATATTGGACCTGAAGGTGGAGCCGCAGGTGGAAAAGTGATTTGTACCGGAACACCTCAGGAAGTTGCCAGCCATCCTGAAAGCGAAACAGGTAAGTTTTTGAAACTGGAACTTGAATTAAAATAAAAGGAATATAAACGAAAGAGCCGACATATTTAACTATATGTAGGCTCTTTTGCTTCTTATGAAATTTCGGAATTTCGAAATGTACTTATGCACTATATTGTTCAATATTTGATCTGTGTTAAATTGATGTACGTTGATTTTGATTTAAAAAAGGTACAAGTTGTTGAAACTTTATATCATTGTTCGGTTTGATTGTCTATAATTCCTTCGTTTGTATATTTTAGTACTAAATTTTTTGAAATATCAGTCTGATTTTTCTCAAGCGCATCATAATAGGGTTTTAGCAATGCAGTAATTCTTGCTCCGGGGTATTTACTAATTAAATACTGATATGCTTTTTCGAAATAGTCAGATACTTTTGTTGGATTGTCGGAACTGTTAAGTGGGGTGTTGTCAACACCATAAAACAGTATAGATAAATATTTTTTTTTGCTTTGGTTGCATTCGTTTCTATATTGAAATTCAGGATTTTCGTATATAAACTTATCATACCATATAAGTCTGTCAATCAGTTTTGCCGGTGAGATTACAATTGAAGCATCCCGAACAAATCCTTCCGCATTTTCGATGTTTAATTGTATTTGATATGCTTTCATTGTAGGGGAAATGATATTGTAAAAATATTTTGCAATAAAATTTCGGTCTTGTTTTATATAGGTTATTCCTTCTTCAGTATCAATATCAAAGCCATTATTTAGAAGAATTTTACGATAATTTTTGAGTGTTTGAGGGAGTGGATTCGCTTGTTCAATTGCAAAAGCATCAAAATTGGTCGAATCGTCAGCATATGCCTGATTTAATAAATCTTCCATTCGTTCATAATATTTGTTGAAAATGTCAAAGGCTGAATCACAGGTAGAATAAGACTGTCGTATAAATATCTCTTTATACCTTTTTGCCCCAATAGTTACTGTCTTGATGTTAGTACTGTCAAGCTGAGAAATATATAATTTGTAATCCGTTAAAATTGGATTTTCAAGGATTTTAGCATTTATTGTTTCCGAAACTGATTCGTCGTTTTTTATATTATTTGCGTTGTCATTTTCACTTTTTACTTTGCAGCTACACATTACTATTGCAGAGAAAATTAACAGAAAGGGGAGTGCTATCTTCATTTTTTTTCAATTTAATTCAATAATCCCGGTACTTAATATTTTCCCTTTTCTTTGAACAATACTATCTTCTTCATTTAAAAGTGCAATAGATGATGATCCTTCATTTTCGATATTGAATACTGAGTCGGTAATACAAATATTAAAAGATGTGTCAATTGAAACCATTTCCTTGAAGTTGTCTTTATATTGATATTCTAAGTTTACAAGTGATAATAATTTGCTATCGATAATTTGCCCCGTTAAATCATAGGTCGTCAGCACGGGAACGTACGATTCCAATTGTTTTAGGGTTATAGTAGCAATGTAGTTTCCGTTAGTGGGGATTTGAGTGAATGCTAATGAGTATTCATCTGTGAAAGTGGAATTTTTACAATTGAACTCAATTAGATTTTTTGAGTTTAAATTGTTTGGACTAATTTTAATAGGTAATTTGGATTGTTTGAAATTTAACAAAAAAGAATTGAAATTTTTATCCTCCGATTGCTTGAATGACAAAATGTGTGATGGTTTGTTTGCTTGTTCAGCGTTATTCTTTTGTGATAAATTGCAACTTGTCAGCAACAAAATTCCAATGATGATTATATGAACTTTCATAGCAATTGTATATTTTGGTTTAGGTAGAGAATTCCATTTTAACAGGAAAAGATTGTTGTAACCATTATTTTTTTTACCTTAATTTTTTTCAATACAAACTGAATGCCAATAAAATGTTATTACGGAAATTTTAAATTTAATTAAAGAGATAAATTTTCAATGTGTTAACTCTTAACTCTTTGCGCTGTGAAAAATATCTGACACACCCTATTGTTAAAAAAGAGCTGCAATAAATTTTAGACGAATTTATATTCTCATTATTTAATAACAATGGTTCGTTATAACACAATTTGTTAGTTTAGTATTCAGGTAATTAAAACGATTAACCCTTTGAAAATATCAAATATATTTTTTTTAATTAAACGCAAAGAACGCTAAGCATAATAATTTTGTAATATACAGTACTTCAAATATATATGCAAAGAACGCAAAGAGAAAAACTTGAAGTTTTTCTTGGCGGCTTAGCATCTTAGCGCCTTTGAGCCTGCCTGCTGCAGATAGGTTGAAAAATAAAATTTTATAACGAACTATTGTAATAAGGAATGAAAATAATATAATGTCTCATTAATAAACTCGTAATATGCTGTTTATCATCTTTATATTAAATAGTAAATGGTACATTGTTTAATGGTACATACTTAACAATTTTTTAATATTGCTTTGATGTTGTCTGTCCAAATTGCAAATGTACGAAATTCCTGTTAAACATACTCCTTTTGGGCTTTAGTATTTGTTACGATTCTATTAAATATTTTAAAAATAAAAAATCAAATTTAATGTAACTGAACCCATTAATTTGTTTAAATTTGCGAATCAAAAAAATAACACAATCTATTAATATTATGACTATCCGCCAACTATCCGTTTTTTTGGAAAACAAAACAGGACATTTAAACCAAATATTAACTGTTCTCGCAAAAAACAATATTAATATTATTGCTCTCACAGTAGCCGACAGTAGCGATTATGGTTTGCTCAGGGCTATTGTTTCTGACCCTCAAAAAGCCTCTGAGGTTTTGCGCGAAGCAAATTTTATAGTACGTATTCATGATATTCTTTCTATCGAAATGGCTGCTGCGCCAGGGTCAATGTCACAGATATTGGACTTGTTTAGTGCCGCTGATATTGCTATTGAATACGTTTACGCTTTTAGTTTTGGAAGCAAGTCCATTCTTATAATACGAACAGATGATCCGGGAAAAGCGAAGAAAATTATTGAGAAAAATAAACTCAAATTTATTACCGAAGATGACCTTAAATGACAAATGACAGTTAGCAGTTAACAGTTAGCAGTTGATTTTTGTCGCATTCAAAGAGAATAATATTACCCGAAGAGCAAATAATAGAATTTTTATGATCTGGAATAAAGAAATAGAATGTATGAGCCGCGATAATATGCGGGACTTACAAAGCAAGAGACTAATACAATTGGTTCAACATGTATATGAAAATGTGGCTTTTTATCGCCAACGAATGGATGAAAAGGGAGTGAAACCCTCTGATATACATTCAATAGATGATATTATAAAATTGCCATTCACATATAAAACTGATTTACGCGATAATTATCCGTATGGTTTGTTTGCAGTGCCTTTGAAGAATATTGTACGTGTTCATGCATCGAGTGGAACAACCGGGAAGCCAACCACAGTAGGATATACTAAAAAAGATATTGAAAACTGGCGCGAAATAGTAGCTCGTTGTTTAACCATGGCTGGTGTTTCAAACGACGATATTATGCAAATTTCGTATGGTTACGGTTTATTTACGGGCGGTTTAGGTGTGCATTACGGCGCCGAAACGGTTGGTTGTACTGTTGTCCCGATTTCCGGAGGAAATACCCGCCGTCAGTTACAATTAATGTCTGATTTTGGCTCTACGGTATTGGCTTGTACGCCTTCTTATGCGCTCCATCTAGCAGATGCACTCTCAGAATTTGGTTATTCTCTGAATGACATGAAATTAAAAATTGGTGTTTTTGGGGCAGAACCATGGACTGAACAGATGCGTAAGGAACTGGAAAAAAAATGGGGAATTCATGCTCACGATATTTATGGACTGAGTGAAATAATGGGACCGGGTGTTGCAAATGATTGTATTTATCATACTGGTTTACATGTTCACGAAGATCATTTTTATCCTGAAATTGTTCATGCTGATACAAAAGAGCCGCTCCCTGATGGAACAGAAGGTGAATTGGTTTTTACTACGCTTACCAAAGAAGGGATTCCTTTGCTTCGTTATAATACCAGAGATTTATCAACTTTGAATCGTGAAACCTGTGCTTGTGGAAGAACTTCGGTACGAATGAAAAAAATAACCGGACGTAGCGACGATATGTTGATTATCAGAGGTGTGAACTTATTCCCTTCTCAGATAGAACATGTATTGCTTGAAATGGGTGAAACGAGCGCACATTATATGCTTTATGTCGACCGCGCAAATAATCTAGACACTCTGGAATTAAAAGTTGAATTGGATGAATCAAAATTGATTGATACAATAAAAGATTTACAAAATCTTTCCCATAAAATTGAACATGCTTTGAATAGTGCTATTGGTCTGAGCGTAAAGGTTACTTTAGTAGAACCAAAAGCGATAGTTAGAAGTGAAGGAAAAGCTGTAAGGGTTATTGATAATAGAAAGAAATAAATTTTGAATTTTCCTCTATCAGAGGTTGGGTTTGTATGATACAAAAAGAATTAGTTGACTCTCTTTTTTCGCAGTTTGGCGAAGCCGATATAACACGTTTGTCCATTCGTCAAGTAGGAAAATTAGTAGCACAAATTGAGACTGAAAGCGGACAGGAATTTATCCATATGGAGATGGGTGTTCCCGGTTTGCCGGCGACTTCCATTGCCGTTGAAGCTGAAAAAGAAGCCTTGAATGCAGGTGTTGCAAATGCATATCCCAATATAGAAGGAATACCTTTTGCAAAAACAGAAATAGCCCGTTTTGCAAAACTCTTTTTAAATATTGAGGTGACTTCATTAAACTGTGTTCCAACGGTTGGTGCCATGCAAGCAAGTTTTGCCGCTTTGTTGGCTGCTGCACGAACAAACTCTGAAAAACCCTACACTTTGTTTATTGATCCGGGATTTCCGGTTCAGAAATCGCAATTGCAAATAATAGGTGTTCCTTATAAATCATTTGATATTCTGAACTTTAGAGGAGAGAAGCTGAAAGATAAATTAGAAGAGTTTTTAATTCAAGGTGATATTTGTTCTATTTGTTATTCTTCGCCCAATAATCCTTCCTGGATTTGTTTTTCGGAATCTGAACTTCAAATTATTGGCGAATTAGCAACCAAATACGATGTAATTGTAATTGAAGATTTAGCCTATTTTGGAATGGATCTCAGAGAAAATTACGGTGTTCCCGGTTTGCCTCCTTTTCAACCTACTGTTGCCCGATATACCGATAATTATATTTTATTGATGTCTGCTTCGAAAATTTTTAGTTATGCAGGTCAGCGTATCGGTATGATGATAAGCTCTGAGAAACTTCGAACACGCCATTATCCAAACTTAAAAAAATATTTTAGCTCCGATGTGCTGGGGAATTTTATTTCTTACGGAGTATTATATGCAACCACAGCAGGCACTTCACATTCAGCTCAGTTTGCACTTGCTGCAACATTAAAAGCCGTAAACGATAATCAGTTACGATTCACAGATGCTTTACATTTTTATGGAGAGAAAGCCAATATCATGAAAGCATTGTTTCTGAAATACGGATTTCACATTGTTTACAATGATGAAGATAGAGAATTAGCCGATGGTTTTTATTTCACAATTGAGTATCCAGAAATGACAAGCGCAGAACTAATGAAAGAGTTTCTGTATTATGGTATAAGTGCTATATCATTAGTAATCACCGGAAGTGAAAATAGAAGTGGCTTGCGGGCATGTGTTTCATTTGTTCGTATGGAGCAAATGGAAATTCTTGAAAGCAGATTGAAAGAATTTGTCGATAGAAAGTAAAAAAAGGCAGAATTTGATTTTCTGCCCTTTTGTGTAATTTAAAATTCTATATCATATAAGCCTTCAGCATCTTTTTCGAACCAATCGAGACTCATATCAGTCATAGGATGACTTCTAAGTCGTTCCAAAATTTCAAAATTGATTGTCGCTGCATGACTACCCGCCATACTTACCCTATGTACTTGATCGACAGTCTTAAAACTTGCAGCCAATACTTTAGTGCTAAGTTTGAATTGTTCGATATTATCCACAATATGTTTTACAACTTCAATTCCGTGTGAAGAAATATTATCCAGACGATTTACATAGGGTGCTACCCAATCGGCTCCGGCACGAGCTGCAACTAATGCTTGTTGTTGTGTGAAGATAGCCGTAGCTGTAACATTGAATCCGGCATCTTTTAGCATTGGCATTGCTTTGTAACCCTCAAGGGATACCGGTATTTTTACATAATAATTGTCACCTAGACTATATTTTGCTTTGTATGCTTTTGCCTCACGTACCATATCTACAGCATTGCGACTAATCATTTGAATATGCAGCATTTTGTCTCCTACTATATCAATTATTCCAGGTAATATCTCAGACAATGTTTTTTTTTCGGCGGCAATAATAGTCGGATTAGTTGTTACCCCTGCAATTGGGAAATAATAAAAAAGTTCTTTCAGTTCGGCAACGTTTGCCGTGTCAGCTAAATAAATCATATATTTTGTATTTAAATTTGTAATTGCAAAATTACTTTAAACACAAGCAATAACCTTAGAACAACTGTTAAAAGGGCTATTTTTTTTTAAACCAATAAGAGTTCGTCATTATTCTAGGGGTTTTCATTATTTATTGTAATTTTGCACCATTATAATGAATCGAATGATATCAAAAATACAAATACAATTAACCGGCGTGGCTGCGGAGCTGGTATTAGGCAATTATATGCCCAAAGACAGCACAATTTTTAATAATTGGGAAGACTTTTTCCACTACAACGATGTCATTCATGAATCTCAATTGTTGGTGGAATATATATCAAATATTCAAATAATGGAAAATGAGCAATTAATTTTTTCCGGAAGTATTCCTGCACTTCAGTTGCGACAACAAAAAAGTTTTATTCCTGTTCTACAGGAGAATTCATTATATCTTCGAACAGAGTGTGCTGAACGGGCAGTTTATCAGACTGTATTTGAGGTAGAAAATTTTGATAAAATGAAATTGTTTTTCGAAACTCAGGATTATGATTTGCTTTTTAAAGTTGGAAATTCATTTCTGTCAAAAGTTATTTATGATGACAAAGTACTTAATAATGAATGGAAAAGTGGTAAGCCGGTGGGAAATATTTGCCTATTGTGTAGATGTGAAAATGGCTTTTTGGTTCCTTTGTATGATGCAATAAAAAAGTTAAGTCGTTAATGTTTCTTTTTGATTTTCTATGCTTTTCTATTCTCAATGGTTCGTTATAAAAACAACTATTGTATTTAAATACAACAATTTAGTTATAAGATTTAATGACTTTAATGATTGCTCCAAATAAAAAAGTAAACGCAAAGGTCGCAAAGTTTTAAATACCTTATATTCAACAACAAGAGAAAGAACGCTAAGACAAAAACTTTCAGTTTTTCTTTGCGGCTTTGCAACTTAGCGGCTTTGCGCCTGCCTGCTGCAGGTAGGTTCAAAAAATCTTTTTTTATAACGAACTATTCTATTCTGTATCCAATCCCAAAATCTGTAATTTTTATGTTACTACTCAGCCCCTCAACCCCCCTAAAGGGGGAGTTCTGGGGAGTCAATTAAAGTTAATTCGTAATTTTTTTTTACTTTCATGGTGAATTTACCTTGCATGTTTGTGACAAAATTGCTACTCAAAAACAACTGTATTAGTGCTGAGTTACAATTTTTTCCTGTGCCGAAAAACGCAAATAATACCATCTGTACATATAAAATAGCCCAAAGCTATTTTATATGTCTACTGTGGTTAATGCCGATGTATACAAACAAATAGGGCAATGAGACAAAGTCGAAATTGGACTGTATTGTTTGTGCTATCGGTATAAACGCAAACTTGTAAATACCCATAGTTCAACATGGTATCTAAACTGAATTTTGTGGGAATTTGCGCTATTTGTGTATTTCGTAAGTACGGAACGTCGAAATACTCTGTTTACGCCTGTCTTCCATCAGGTAGATTCAAAAAAGACTTTTCGGAGGACACTCTTTTATTGGAAAATATTATTAAGATATTTAATTTTTCGCCAAACATTTTTAAGCATTTAATTGTTTCCTTTATAAATTTAAACTTAATAATAGGAAATTAAATATTTATATGAAGGAGAAACTATATTTGTTGTTGTTATTTATTGTATTACAGATTCCGGCATTTGCTCAAAAAGGAACAATTAAAGGGCGTGTTTTTAATGAAAAAACGAATCAACCTTTGGAGTTTGCCAATATATTAATTCAGGGAACTCTTATAGGTTCTACATCCGATCTTGATGGAAATTTTATTTTTGCAGGAATAGATCCCGGCTTTGTAAGATTGGTAGTTAGTACATTAGGTTTCGAAACAAATGTTTCAGCAGAGATACAGGTGCAGGGAAACCAGACGGCTTTTATTGATATATCGCTGAAGGAATCAGCAGTTGCACTTCAGGAAGTTACGGTGCGTCAGAACTTGAATCTGAAACGAATTGAAAGTCCTTTATCCGTTTTGAATATTGGTGTTCAGGAAATAGAGAAAAGTGCAGGTGCCAACAGAGATGTTTCAAAAGTTGTACAGTCACTTCCCGGAGTGGGTGTAACTGACCCAAATAGAAACGATTTAATCGTTCGTGGTGGTGGTCCATCTGAGAATGTGTTTTATCTTGATGGTATTGAAATTCCAGTCATCAATCACTTCGCTACACAAGGATCCTCGGGAGGTTCTGTGGGGATTATTAATCCCGATTTTGTTCGTGAAATTGGTTTTTATACCGGAGCATTTCCTGCAAACAGAGGGAATGCTTTGAGTTCTGTAATGGATATAAAGCAAAAAGATGGAAGTAAAGACAGGATTCATACAAAACTTTCGGTAGGTGCTTCGGATGCTGCTTTGACTCTTGATGGACCAATTGGGAAAAAATCAACTTTTATTGTCTCGGCACGTCAATCTTATTTGCAATTTCTATTTAAAGCTATTGGATTACCTTTTTTGCCTACCTACAATGACTTTCAACTTAAATACAAATATAAAATTGATGCTAAAAACGAAATTTCATTTATTGGTATTGGTGCCATTGATGATTTAGTACTAAATACTGAATTGAAATCGAGCGGATCCGAAGCTCAAAAGTATTTATTGTCTTATTTACCCGTTTACAAGCAGTGGAATTACACCGTGGGAACCGTTTATAAACATTTTGCAGGAACACATTATGATACCTGGGTATTGAGCCGTAATATGTTACGTAATACAAATTTTAAATATCAGGACGATGACGAGTCAAAGCCCAAAACACAGGATTATTCTTCTGACGAAGCCGAAAATAAACTGCGATTTGAAAGAACATATCCCGATTTACCTATCAAGTTATCGTATGGAGCTGGGCTGAAGTATTCGCATTATACCAATACGACTTACCGTCAACTTTTTATCAATAATATGGTAGATAGTTTAAATTACAAGACTAAAATAAATTTGTTTGGTTATCAGGCTTTTGTTCAGGCATCTGATGAATATCTGGAAGATAGATTGAGAGTGTCTTTGGGTATAAATTTTGCCGGACTTGATTATAACAACAATATGCGAAATCCCTTAAATCAATTTTCACCACGTTTATCAGCTTCGTATTCGTTGTCCGAAAAGTTAGACTTAAATGGGAATATTGGTCGATATTCGTTACAACCGGCTTATACAACACTTGGTTTTAAAAATTCCGCAGGAGATTTTGTAAATAAAAACGAAAATTTACGATATACAATTTCAAATCAGGCCATTGTAGGATTTGAATACCGACCCATGAACAAAGTAAAAATGACAATAGAAGGATTTTACAAACAGTATGAAAATTATCCCGTTTCGGTGGCCGATGGTTTAAGTATTGCAAGCAAAGGAACTAATTTTGGTCAGGTGGGCGATGAAGAAATTGTATCCATAGGTAAAGGTCGTGCTTATGGAGTTGAGTTTTTGGCAAAAGTGATGGAAATGAGAAATTTGAACGTGACCGCCACCTATACCTATTTTAGAAGCGAATTTACCGATTCGACCGGCGTGAATTATTTTCGTTCGTCATGGGATACACGTCATTTAGTTAATTTAATTGCAAGTTATAAACTACCCAAAAACTGGAATGTGGCCATACGTTGGAGGTTTGTAGGCGGTGCTCCATATACTCCTATCGATTCCATTTCTTATATACGAGCGGCCTGGAATGTGACAAATCAACCGTATTCGGATTATAAAAAGTTTAATACCTTAAGTTTGCCTAATTCTCATCAATTAGATATGCGTATTGATAAAGAATTTTATTTCAAAAAATGGGTGCTAAATTTGTACACTGATATCCAGAATGTGTATAATTTCAAAACACAATCTGCACCAATTTATACTAATCTGATTGAAAACGGGGGACCTGAAAATGTGATTCCAGATCCAAATGGTGACGACACTAAACAAGGATTGAGAACCATTGAAAGTTTTGGAGGTACCATTTTGCCAACTATTGGGATAATAATTAAAATTTAATATCTGATTTAATTACAACTTGATTTAAAATAATATGAAGACAAAAAATATAATTGCAGCATTTCTTGTTATTGCAATTTCAACAATAGTTTCTGCTAAAGGGAAAAAAGATGTTTATTCTAATGAAAATTATGGATTAAATTATACTGGAACAACTATTACTGTAAAGTTTGAAAAGGGCAGTGAATTTAATCATCCACTTTTTGCCATTTGGTTAGCCGATGAAAAAGGAGGATATATTCAACCTTTGTATGTTTCTGAAAGCATTGGGAATGGCGTTTTTAAACGAGCCAGTCGTAAAGCAGGGCGTTGGCAGGCGGGCGAAATTCAACGACCTGCTGCATTACCTTATTGGGTACATCAACGTGGAATTTTGAATGAGTTAGGAACTTATAATCCCACACCTCAAAAGCCAGAAGTCGATGCGTATACAGGAGCTACTCCTAATGGCTCATTTATATTAAATTCCATAACTGAAAAACCATTAAATGGGAAATACAAAGTTATGCTTGAATTAAATCAATCGTGGGACTGGAATGAGTTTTGGTACAACAATCGTTACCCTGAAGATAAAGAATTTAAAACATCAAGTCAACCCGCATTAGTTTATTCAGTAGATATTGATACGGATAAACCGCAGGATGAGTATGTTATGAATGTGATAGGGCGAAGTCATTATTCAGGTGAAGATGGAAAATTATACGAAGATTTGACAACCATGACTACTGCATTGAAAATTGCTAAGCGAATAACGGTGAAAATTAAATAATCGTTGAAAGTAGTTTCAAATATTTAATGATATGTTTAGTTGTACCCTCCTCAATGGCTTAAAGATTGAAGTTTTAATAAGAATCAATTTGGTAAAAACAAGCTAATATTTAGTCAATCCTACCCAATATTTTGGAAAAATGACCTGGGATTAGGGATTTCTGAAATTAAATTCTGACTGTACTATTTTGACTTGTGAAAATATAATAATATTACACTTGCCTGCAGCAGTGAGGGAATTCGACTACATTGTTTTTGAAACGGTATTATTTAGAGTTTCGATGTTTTAATACTTTCCTTTTAGTTATTGCAAACCAGCTTGCTGAACGCATTAATAATAATACAATTATTGGGAAAACCGCGATATTTATTTCCTGAATAGAAAGGGCAAATACAATTAAAGCAGAAATCAATAAAATTATATTTGCAATTTGATAAAAAAACAGTGCAATACGTAAGGGACGAATCCATATTAAAATAGCAACGAAAAAATTTAAAGGATTGAGCCATAGAATATTTAAATTGTTTTTTACTAAAGGGTGAATTGAAATAAGCATCAAGTAGAGAACAACAAACCCTCCTAATCCCGTGATGAATTGTAATATGGTATCAAAAAGCACATGATGATTCTTTTTGATAATGTCAATAATAGTTATAATTATGCCAATAATCAAAATCAAAATGCTTATTGATAATGGTTTAAATAACCAAAAATCATTGTTTTCAGCAATTACATTCTTTTCGACAAGTATTTTTCTCTCTTTTACAAGCCTTTTATTTTCATTGTTTTTTGTCAATATATCTGCAGTATGAAATTCTTCCATCAAATTTTCCGGAAGAAATTCACTTTCAGCAGTTGTTGCATAACGATCCGCATCCCGGCCAAATACCAAATCTATTCCAAATTTTAACCATGTGTCAGTCCCCACAAAAGTTCCAACCCATTGACGGAAAGTTTTTGAGTCTGAGTTTTGTTTAAATTTTACATATCCATTTAATGATGCTAATATTTTATCGCGTGGACGGGTTGCGCAATTATCAAAAACAAAATTGTAGCGGTACACTCGGTTTTGTGGTTCATAATTGCTAAGAAGAAGGTTCATTAATGCCCTCTTTTCAGTTACAGAAAGATTTAAAATTTGTTCCCAAACCACAGAGTTTCGCGCCGCATATTCCGGTAAAAAAAACTTTGTGTCATAAACGCCTAATTGATAATCTGTTTCTCCTTTTATAAATTTATAATAAAAGTTTTCTGTCTCGAAACTAAATATACCATAATTGAAAACAACATCTATCCCTGATATGGAATCATTTACTCTGATAGCCGTGTGACCGAATTTTGCATAAACTTCTTCTCCGGGCGAACAGGTTATTAAGCTATATATAGCCGAGTCGCTGATTGAAAGATTTTGTGCCTTAATACTTAAAACAATAAATGATACAAGAGTAATCAGAAGAAATTTTCTCATAATACAATTTTACATTGAATGTTACAAAAGTAATAATATTTTTTAAAAATTATTGATTGAATTTATTCTTTTTGAACGTTAAATATCTCGAATAGACTAAATATAATTTATTTGTGATGTTCATTCTTAAGAATTGAAATGGCTTTCTTGTCTTTTTTTATGAGGTTTTTACCCTATTTCAACAATTTATGTCGAAAAATTACTAAATTTGTGCTTTATAACATTGTTGTCAAACATATTTCTACCCTTTTAATTATGGCAAAAAAGAATGTTTTTGAACTCAAACCTCTAGAGGATGTTCTTTCAGTTTGGGATGTTCTTACTCCGGACGAAAAACAATTTGTAAATAATAACTATACTGTCCATTATTTCAAAAAGAACGAAATTATTCATTGTGAAGGAGATATACCTACCCATATGATGATTTTGGCCGATGGGAAAGTAAAAGTATATAAAGAGGGTGTAGGAAGTCGTTCTCAAATTATTAGAATGTTAAAGCCGGGAGAGCATTTTGGTTATCGTGCTATTGTTGCAAATGAAGGCTATAATACAAATGTTATGGCTTTTGAAGCTTCAACAGTTTATATGATAAAAGCTGATATTTTTATTTCGATACTTCGTCATAATAATGCATTTTGTTATCGGTTTTTGGAAGAAATGGCTACTGATTTAGCAGCATCCGATGCCCGAACTGTCAATTTGACACAAAAACACATTCGTGGTCGTTTGGCAGAGGCTTTGTTGATACTTAGAAAAAATTACGGTTTGGAAGAAGATGGAGCAACCATCAGTATTTATTTATCTCGCGAGGACTTAGCCAATTTGTCGAATATGACTACTTCGAATGCTATCAGAACATTGTCGAATTTTGTTAACGAACAGATAATAGCTATGGATGGTCGTAAATTGAAAATTATTGACGAAGACCGATTGCGAAAAATAAGTAAGATGGGCTAATTGTTTCGGATATTAACGCCAAAATATTTTTATTATTGATAACTGAAACAATGAATGCAGCTCAAATTCACACAACTTATAAGTCAGCTTTACACTTCCTTTCGCAAGGACAGTTGAAAAATAGTTTTGATAAGATTAAATTGTTAATTCTTGAACTTCAGCAAGGAGAATATTCAGATCGCCTCGAAAATCTTGAACAAAATTATCGTTATTTGCTTCAATATTATATTTCAGGAGCCGAAGACCCACAGCGAAAAACAGTTTATTCTAAACTTATAGCAAAAATATTTGTACTGAGTTGCGACCTTCGGGAAGAGTTGTTATTTCGAAATTCGAGTAATTTTGAATTTAGTCAGAAACGATATTTTCCCCATAAGAAACGGTATAATTCCTCACCTGAATTATTTAATGCATTACAATATTATCATTCACAGTCTTCACTCTTTAATGAAATAGAAGAAGTACATGAGCTGGAATTGAAAAGACTTCGTGCAAATTATGAATTAATTTTACCTGAGATGTTCAGTTTGTACTGGCTTACAGGTGATTTTACAACTGATGATAAGAGCGTTCTTCAGAAAATAATGGAAGCTGATTATCCCGGAACTTTTGAAAAGTGTCTTATAATATCAGCATTAACACTTAATTTGTGGCGGAAATTCGACGAAAGCAAATTGATGATATTACTCGATTATTGTCAGTACCCCGATATGAAAATACAACAAAGAGGTTTGGTAGGTGTGTGTTTTGTTTTGGCAAAATATAATCGATTCTTGCCTTATTTTCCTGCGGTAAGAAATCGTTTAGTATTATTAGCTGATAATAACCATGTAGCTGAAAATTTTTTGAACATACTTATATTAATTATTGGAACAGCGGAAACCGAAAAAATCTCAAAAAAAATGCGGGAAGAGATTTTGCCGGAAATGATGAAAATTAGTCCATTGCTAAAAGATAAAATGGATACTGACAGTTTGTTAAATGCTGATGAATGGGAGGAAGAAAATCCTGAATGGCAGGAAATACTTGATAAAAGTGGGGTTTCGGACAAACTGAAAGAGTTGAGTGAATTACAAATGGAAGGTGCCGACGTGTACATGAGCACTTTTTCAATGTTAAAAAGCTTTCCATTTTTTTCAGAGTTCACTCATTGGTTTATGCCTTTCGATCCAAAATTTAGTTCTGTAAATGAGCTGTTTAAGTCTGAAGAAAAAACACTATTGTCTTTTTTTGTAAATAGTATGGTTATGTGCAATTCGGATAAATATTCGTTTTGCCTTAGCGTTCTTCAGATGCCCGAAACCCAGCGGGGATTGTTGAAGCAGTCATTCCGGATGGAGGCTGAACAAATTGAAGAGCAGGCACGCGAAGAATCAATTTTGACGCCGGATTTTGTTGCAAAAAATGTATCGAAACAATATATACAGGATTTATTCCGATTCTTTAAACTTTATCCTCAACATTCCGACTTTAAAGATATGTTCGACTATTCACTGTTGATGCATCGTTCGTATCTGTTCGATATTCTGTCATCTACCAAAAATTTCAAAATGAGCGTAGCAGAATATTATTTTAAGAAAAATCATTTTTTACAAGCCCTCGAATTGTTTGAAGAAATTCAGTCTGAATCGATTCCAACTGCTGCATTGTACCAAAAAATAGGGTATTCGTATCAACAAGTATCTCAACTTGAGAATGCAATTGAAGCGTATATAAAAGCTGATTTGATACAACCGGATGACTTGTGGACTGTACGAAAATTGGCTTTATGTTATCGCTTGTCAGGTAATTTTGAAAAAGCGCTGGAATTTTATCAACATGTTGATTTTCTGAAACCTAAACAGTTTTCTGTAATGTTGCAAATTGGACATTGCTTGCTCGAATTGGGGAAATATAAAGAGGCATTGAATATCTACTTCAAACTGGATGCCGAAAATGAAGATAATATTAAAGTTTGTCGTGCCATTGTTTGGTGTGCATTTATTTCCAAAAATATGGCTCAGGCCGATTATTATTCAAAAAAAATTCTTGAACTTGCACCAACATCGCAAGATTATCTGAATGCCGGACATATTGCCTGGTGTCAGAACAATTATAAAGAAACAGTTGAGAACTATCGTAAAAGCATTGATTTACAAAATAATAACTGGGAAATATTCAAAGAAAGATTTCATGAAGATAAACCGTGGTTACTCTCAAATGGAGTTGATGACGATGAGATCCCATTGATGTTGGATGCTTTGAAAGTAAACTGAGAGAAGAGAGTGGGTGTCAAGTTTATAAAGTTCATAAAGACTTAATTTGTACGTTGTCGTGTTGAGTTATCAATTATCAACTACCAACTCCCGACTAAAGTCGATACCCCAATCCCCATTCAATAAACTCGGCTTTTTGCAAATGTGTTTTCAGACCAAGTGAAATAAAATAATGTTTCGAAAAAGCATATTTTAACGAAGCACGGGTGTAAAACCAACCATCTTCATTATCAATGTTGTAAGAGTAAATTAATGGTTTTTTTTGAGTTGAGTTTATTAATTCTCCTTGAGAATCACATGGCTCCAAATTTTTAAGGGGATTATACAGATACAAACCAAAGTGCATTCCTGCACTCAGTTTTCCAAAAACCAATTCAGGTCGCAAACTTAAACCTACTCTGATTTTGTTTTTCAATTCATCGGTTGTAAGAAATGTTCTTTTAAACATCGTATTGCCATTGTAGACTCCATCATAAAACCCATCAATTCCCATTCCTAATCTCAGATTATTCCCTAATTGTCTGTACGCTCCAAAGGCCAGTGAAGCTATCGGATACATTTTGTCATCTTTGTAGTATAGCTCACGAGCGCCACCTGAAACAATAACATCAAAAGAAAATTTTTGCGGAAGTGAAGAAGTTCCTTTTTTTTGAGGTGCTATATAAGTCTTGAAACTAGGAAAATAGGTAAATCCAACACTCGCATTGAGCATATTAATCCCTGAGTTTGGTTGAAAAAAACTACCGTTAGAGGCGTGATTCCAATTGTATGCTGCTACTAACGATAATCCCGAGAATAAAGGTACTTCCATATTTCCTCCACCGGCAAAATAAATATTCAGGATAGAACCAATAGCCGCATTTGCCTGATTTAGTTCACCGTTCGGGGAACTCAATGTGTTTTCGAGATGTGGAGTATTGTTGTAACGTTTATTTAGAAAACTCGCTCCGACACCGGCTTTCAGATTTAGTTTGAAGAAACCGGTATTTATCAGTTTTAAATTCATATAGGGATAAATCGCCAATAATTGACCGAGCATTTCGGGATTCCCGAGATCCAGTCCTACTAATCCAATACCAAGCGTGGGAAAGTTATAATACTGATGCCAGGGCTTTTCACCCATTGTTTTCCATTCAATGGCTAACTCGGCACCCTGAACAGGATCTTTAACAAGGTTTTCCAAATGAACGGTATGTTTCAGAATACTTCCATAAATATACTCCGCTTTAAATTGATAAGCAGTATTTGTTTGTGCTTGTGAAAGTGTTGTGAGGAATAAAATGATAAAAATATTCAGCGTTTTTCTCATTGTTAAGCAGAAAATGATTTTATACCGATTCAATTATTTTGGTTACCTTTGACATCGCAAATGTAATAAAAAAACAAGACAGGCATTCAGTTGTAAGTAAGATATTCAATTTTATGAGTATACGTTTTGTTTTCTAATTATTTCTTGCAACACTATTAAACGACTGACCTCGTTCGGTGAACCGAAAAATGGAGTGAAGTAGGCGTAGAAAACTTTTCTGTTTGAGTCTCGACGTATTCCGTCGAGGCGAGTTTAAAAGTTTTCAGACTACAAACGACTAATTTTTCGAGTGAAGCGGGCGCAGTCTTGAACTTTTTTGCTTCGTTTTTTTGTTCAAGCCAAAAAATGAAGTGGGGTTTAGGGGCAAAGCCCCTGTTATTCAATTATATATTTATAAAAGCAAATGCGAATGATAATCTAATTCATTTTATGTTTTCAATTTTAAAAAAAGAACTTCGATCGTTTTTTAGTAGTGCAACCGGTTATATCGTTATCGGCATTTTTTTGTTGCTTACCAGCTTGTTTCTCTGGATTGTTCCAGGAGATTATAATATTTTAGACAGTGGATATGCCAATGTGGATGGATTGTTTTATTTAGCTCCATGGCTTTTTTTGTTTCTTTGTCCGGCAGTGACGATGCGTTTTTTTGCCGAAGAAAAGCAAACAGGAACATGGGAATTAATTCAAACAAAACCTATCACAAAATCTGCAATTGTTTTTGGAAAATACCTTGCCGGTTGGTTGCTAGTTGTCATAGCACTTTTACCATCATTATTATATTATTTCAGTGTTTCATACCTTGCCGAACCAATTGGGAATGTTGATTCCGGAGCTTTTTGGGGCTCATTTATCGGACTGTTCTTTCTGGCAGCTGTATATGTTGCAATAGGAATATTTTCATCGTCGCTATCTAATAACCAGATTGTTTCCTTTGTGATGGCTGTTGTTTTAAGCTTCTTTTTTTATTATGGCTTTGACCTCTTATCCGATTTATTTAACACAGGACGGTCAATACAATTTATAGAAACACTGGGAGTTCATGCTCATTATAAATCTATGAGCCGCGGGGTGATTGATTCACGCGACTTGCTGTATTTCATATTAGTGAGTGGCATCTTTTTGTGGGGAACAGTTTTTAAAGTGAGTAGAAAACAGTAAACAGTAAACAGTAAACAGTAAACAGTAAACAGTAGGTAGTAGGTGTGTGATTATAATTATATAAAATCGACCAATTTACCCCTTAATTAATTTTCGTGACTACTCAGCACTTCAAGAAGTACTTCATTTGACGTTTTTAGGGAAATTGCAGAGTAAAAAAAATATATTTTTCACAAAAAAACAGCCAAATTAAAGCGCATAAATGATAAATGTCGCTCCAGAGCTCCCCCTTTAGGGGGTTGGGGGGCTGAGTAGTTACTAATTCACTTTGCAAAAAATAATGGTACGCAAAAACCTTTTGATGTCAGAAGAACTCAAAAGCGTTTGAAAGCTTGTAGCAAAGCCGTTAAAATGAGTTAAGAATAAAGATAAAGAAATATGATAGATAAAATAAAAAGACCATTAATATTAATTACAAATGATGATGGTGCGGATGCAAAAGGCATTCAGGTGTTGACAAGATTAATGTGTGAAATAGGTGATGTGGTAGTGGTTGCACCTGATGGACCACGTTCGGCTCAATCAAATGCACTCACTGTAACTCAACCCATTCGTTTTAAAACGATTGAACTTAGTGATGGTTTGAAACTTTATACCTGTACCGGTACACCAACCGACTGCGTGAAACTGGCATTGAACGAAATTGTTGAACGCAAACCCGATTTGCTTGTTTCAGGAATAAACCATGGTTCCAATGCTGCGATAAATGTAATTTATTCCGGAACAATGGGAGCAGTTTTGGAAGGTTGTGAAAATGGGATTTTATCTATTGGTTTTTCAATTTGTGACCATTCATTAAATGCCGATTTCACTACCTTTGAACCTTATATTTTACAAATTGTTCGTGAAACATTGAAAAACGGTTTAGCTCATGGAACTTGTCTGAACGTAAATTCACCTGTTAATCAAATTTTGGGCGTAAAAGTTGCCCGACAATGTGATGGTAAATGGTCGAAAGAATATGCCAGACGAACTGATCCAGTGGGAAGAGATTATTTTTGGTTGACAGGTCAGTTTGAAAATCATGAACCGGAATCGAAAGATACCGATGAATGGGCATTGGCGAACGGATTTATTTCTATCGTTCCAACCAAAATTGATTTAACAGCTTATGAAGCAATGAATGCCGTAAGTGAATGGAAATTTGAAATTTAACTAATAATTAATAATTGACAATTAATAATTGATAAATCACTAATTATCCAATGACAAAGTTCGATAAATTTCTATACGGGTTTATTCCGGGATTATTTCTGCCGGTATTGTTTATGTGGGTTTATTTGGCTCGTTTTTATCCCGGTGATTTATCCTTTTTTGAAATTCTGAAAGATTTATATCCCAGTCCATTATTTGGAAAAATACTAATGCTATCGTCGATACCAAATATGGTTTTTGTATTTGTTTTTTATAAATCCGATAGTTTCAAAATAGCTACCGGCGTTTTATTAAGTGGAATGATTTTTTTTATTGCCAGTATTTTTATGCAATAAACAAATATCCTAACTCCAATCAATCAACCAATCAACCAAGTCATGCGTTATTTTATCATTGCCGGTGAAGCTTCGGGCGATTTACATGCTTCAAACCTAATGCAGGAACTTAAAAAGCAAGATTCTAATGCCGACTTTTGTTTTTTGGGAGGTGACCTTATGGCTGCACAAGGTGGTCAACTGATAAAACATTATCGTCAAATGGCTTTTATGGGATTTGTTGCGGTGCTATTGAATGCAAAAACCATCCTTAAAAATATGGACGATTGCAAAAGTGCCATTTCAGCATTTAAACCTGATGTGGTAATTTTAGTAGACTATCCAAGTTTTAATTTACGCATTGCCAGATTTGTAAAGGAAAATTTTAAGACACCGGTGTATTATTATATTTCACCAAAAATATGGGCTTGGAAAGAATACCGGATAAAGGAAATAAAAAAATACATCGATAAAATGTTTACGATTTTTCCTTTCGAAACTGAATTTTATGCTAAGCATAATTATAAAGTGGATTATGTTGGAAACCCCACGGTTGATTCAATTTCAAATCGGCCAAATCAAGAACAAAGCTTTCATGAGTTCTGCAAGAAAAATGACTTATTAAATAAACCCATCATAGCACTTTTAGCCGGAAGCCGGAAGCAGGAAATCTCAGCCTGTTTGCCTCGCATGATAGAGGCTGCTGAAAATTATTCGGAATATCAGGTTGTAATTAGTGGTGCCCCGGGAATTGACAAGGAGTATTATCAAACAACCTTAAAGAATCCCAATGTCAGATTAGTATTTGATCAGACCTACGATTTGCTTCAACATTCCGATGCCGCAATTGTAAATTCCGGTACAGCAACGCTCGAAACAGCCCTTATAGGGACTCCTCAGGTGGTTGTATATTATCAATCTCTTGGTCGACTAGCTTACTTAATGAAAAATCTGGTGATAAAAGTTAAGTATATTTCACTGGTCAATTTGATTGCCGAAAAAGAAGTGGTAAAGGAATTGATTGCTCATTTATTCACCGTGAAAAACATGACCGATGAACTAGCCAAAATACTGAAAGATGATTCGTATAGAAAAAAAATGATTGCAGAATATGGTAGAATTAGGAATATCTTGGGAGAAAAAGGAGCTGCTGAAAAGGCGGCAGGAATGATGATTTCATCTCTGGTTATTAGTGATTAGTGATTAGTGATTAGTTTTGAGTTCTGAGTTCTGAGTTTTGAATGAGAAGTTCTGAGTAGGAAGTTTTGAGTGAGGAGTAAAGAGTTCTGATTAGTTTTGAGTTTTGAGTAGGAAGTTAAGAGTTCTGAGTTGGGAGTTAAGGGACGTAGTCCTGATATCTTTGTAGAAAAAATGTAACACCCAACCAACAGAGGCACGTAGTGCTGATATCTATATTCAAAATGACAATTATAATACCGTCCCAAGACCCTCCCTCATTCTTCAGGAGGAAATCCTAAAGGAATGTGAAGAGTGGTGTGCGAGACGATTTACGATTTTATATATTAGTTTCTATATCTAAGTAAATGGAACAAATTAATGTACCATTTAGAAACATTAATAGAACCTGCCTGCTGCAGGCAGGTTCTATTCTTAAATATTTTCATGCAAAATACGACATTATTTGTTTTCAATTACTTCTTAGTGATAGCACGACTTTAAGTCGTACTATCACTAGGATGAAGTCAAAAGGTTTATAGGTGCCGATCCTCAAAATATCTGAAAGATCTTTGGTTAAAAGGATTCAATAGCAAATCAACAAGATTCAATTATTAAATTTATCAGTTATTAAAAAGCTTTTTTGTACATTTGCGTTTAAAAAAAATTCTATTAAGTCCGTCGGGAGTTTAATATGAAATTAAATTTAAAACAAAGAAATAGAACGCATTTTTTCACAGATGGAATATATTTATAAGCAGTTTAAGACCTAACAGGTTTTGAAAACCTGTTAGGTCTGTTTTACTAAGAACAAACTATCAGAAATGATATAAACATATTATTCAGTACTATAAGGTTAATAAATTTACTGCGAAAAATATCTTTGTTTGAAACTTAACTATAAATTAAGAATAATAAAATATGGAATTTACTACCGTCATAAAACCTAAAAACAAACTTTTTGATGTCGATTTTAAAGAATTGTGGCATTACAAGGATTTGTTTTCAATGTTTGTAAAACGTGATATTATCACTCAGTATAAACAAACAATTCTTGGTCCTGCCTGGTTTTTTATTCAACCAGCTATTACGACTATCATGTATATGGTAGTTTTCGGTGGAATTGCTAAAATACCAACCGACGGACTGCCACAACCTCTGTTTTATCTGGCAGGGATTGTTTGCTGGCAATATTTTGCCGATTGTTTAAATAAAACTTCTAGTACGTTTACCACCAATCAGGGCATTTTCGGTAAAGTGTATTTCCCACGACTAATTGTACCACTGGCAACAGTTTCGTCCAATCTGGTGCGAATGGGAATTCAGTTTCTTATGTTTATTGCCGTTTATATATATTTTGTATTAACTGGTGTATCAGTTGCACCTAATATTTATATTTTACTTATTCCACTGCTAATTATTATGTTGGCGGGTTTGGCACTTGGTTTCGGAATTATTATTTCTTCCATGACGACTAAATATCGTGATTTGACATTATTATTTACTTTCGTTGTACAACTTTGGATGTATGCCACGCCTATTATCTACCCATTAAGTACTATGTCACCCAAAAAGCAGATGATTATGTCTCTTAATCCGGTTACTTCTATTGTGGAAACTTTTAAATACGGAACCATGGGAGTGGGTACTTTTAGCTGGGGAATGCTGGGCTATAGCTTTGTATTTATGGTGGTGCTAATGAGCATCGGGATAGTGGTGTTTAATAAAGTGCAACGCAGCTTTATGGACACTGTTTAAGTGGTTAGTTATTAACGATTAGTGATTAGTTTTGGGTCCTGAGTTTTGATTAAAGAATTTCGAGTTCTGACTAAATAGTTTGTAATTGACTTTGAGGGACGTAGTCCTGATATCTTTGTAGAAAAATACGTTATGCACCAACCATCAGAGGCGCATATGGAACATCCCGTTTTTTCGGGAGCGCTGATTTCTATATTAGTGATTAATGATTAACGATTAGTTTTAACCCGATTAAACCTCAAAGCGTCAGAATGACCTTTGAGCGTTTTGCTCATTCAACGATCTGTACTCCATTTTTTCAAACGCTTTTGAGTCTTTCAGACGTCAAAAGGTTTTAGCGTACCGTAACCTCAATGTGATTAGATCTTTAACCCAACTAAACCTCAAAGCGTCTGTAAGACCTTTGAGAGTTTTCTCAAGCAACGCACACACCTAACAACAAAACTCTTTAATGTTTTACAAACTATTAAATGTTTTCTGTAAGGCCTTTGAGTGTTTTAATATTAATACCGATAGCACAAACAATACAGTCCAATTTCGACTTTGTCTCATTCCCCTATTTGTTTGTTCCGAAAAAACGGAATCTCGAAATACTCGATATACATCGGCATTAACCACAGTAGACATATAAAATAGCTTTGGGCTATTTTATATGTACAGATGGTTAATCTGAATAGGGTGTATTCCCTACTATAAAATCAATAAAACAGAAATATATTGACCCGCTTGTAATAGTTGTTATAGATTATATAGTGACATTTGTAGTATATTCTATTACAGCTCTCAAATTTTGTGATGATATCACAACTAAATTGCACTAAGAACAGAATTGCTGCGAAGTATTTTTGTATATTTGTGCTTGAAAAAAAATTAAGAAAAAGAAAATTAATCATTTATCACTCATCGTTTATCACTAATAAATGTCTACATCCATAAAATTCGAAAATATCTCCAAACAATACCGCCTTGGTCTTGTATCGACCAAAACCTTGAGCCACGACCTTAACCGATGGTGGACAACCAATATACGAGGGAAAGAAGATCCTTATTTGAAAATTGGTGAGGTGAACGACCGTGCGCATAAAGGCGAAAGTGACTATGTATGGGCATTGAAGGACATTGACTTTAAAGTAGAGCAGGGCGATGTACTGGGTATTATTGGAAAAAACGGTGCTGGGAAATCTACCTTGCTGAAGATACTTTCCAAAGTAACAACCCCAACCACCGGAACTATTAAAGCTGCCGGACGTATAGCCTCATTATTGGAAGTAGGAACTGGTTTTCACCCCGAAATGACAGGGCGAGAGAATATCTTTATGAACGGTGCCATTATGGGCATGACCAAACGAGAAATTGCTTCGAAACTCGACGAGATAGTTGATTTCTCGGGCGTAGAGCGTTATCTCGATACGCCAGCCAAACGTTATTCTAGTGGTATGACAGTACGACTTGGCTTTGCTATTGCAGCCCATCTCGAACCAGAAATCCTCGTGGTGGATGAAGTGCTAGCCGTAGGTGATGCTGAATTTCAAAAGAAAGCGATTGGCAAAATGCAGGATGTGAGTAAAGGGGAGGGGAGAACTGTCCTGTTTGTGAGTCATAATATGGGAAGTATATCTATGTTATGCAATAAAGGAATAATTTTATCAAAAGGTGAATTATCCTTTACTGGGAAAATTGAAGAATGTGTTTCAAAGTATATTACTGAAGGTTCGAGAGAATCAGTTTGGGTTGGAAGTAATTTTAAAAATGATATTTATTATAAGAGTGTATCAATTTTAAATAATGCTAATCAGATTATAGATAGTATTGCTTTTGATGATTCAGTTCGTTTGAAATTTGAATTAGGATATAATCGAAATATCTTAAATGCTACATTGAGTTTTACATTATTTGATTCAAAATTAAATGCCATTTTTACATCGCATCATCTTTTAAAATACGATGAAGTTTCTGTTACTGCAGTTTTACCTAAGGAGTTTCTTTTACCAGGTAATTATTTTATAAAACCAATTTTACATGTACCAAATTTGCGTTTTATTGATAATTGTGAAACTTTACTCGCTTTTAGAATAGAAGATACAGGTAGTGAACATTCTTTTTACAATAGACCTGAATTAGGCGTTTTGAATATAAATCCTGTGTGGATTAATTAAGAGATAAAAAACAATTTTCTTCTATTTATGAAAGAAAAATTATTGAAAATAACCCGTAAGTTTTTGGTTTTATTATATCCAGAGCTTTATAAATTAAAAAATCCACTATTTAATTTTGAAAGTATAATGTCTTATGCTTCAAATGTGAAAAGGGGAAAAAACGTGAATTTTTCACCAACTTATAGGTTGAGAAATGTTGAAGTGGGTAATGAGACATATATTGGAGAGAACTCAATTGTTTCTAATACAACTATAGGAAAATATTGTTCTATTGGACCTAATTTTTTATGTGGTTGGGGTATACATCCTACAAATGGTTTAAGTACAGCCCCTATGTTTTATTCTACAAAAACACAAGTAGGTTTTTCATATTCAAAAGAAGATAAAATTGAAGAGCGTAAAGAAATAATAATAGGCAATGATGTATTTGTTGGCGCAAACGTTACAATACTCGATGGTGTAACTATTGGCGATGGTGCTGTGATTGGAGCAGGTGCTGTAGTAAGTAAAGATATTCCTCCTTATGCTATTGCTGTAGGTAGTCCTATAAAAGTAATAAAATATAGATTTAATGAAGATCAGATTGAAGCTTTGTTGCGTATTAAATGGTGGAATTTCCCCGAAGATCAATTGCAGGATGTGGAATGTATGTTTTTCGATATTGATGACTTTATAAAAAAATATGACAAATAAATTATCAATTATAACTATCAATAGGAATAATGCAGAAGGTTTACAAAGAACTATTGATAGTGTTCTTTCGCAAACTTTTAGTGCATTTGAATATATTGTGATTGATGGTGCTAGTACTGATAATTCCATGCCGTTGTTGTCTGATTTGTTAATGTTAGATAATGAAAGGATGTTGAAATTTGGCGAGACTGTAGTAAAAGGAATAACTGTTAAATGGCTCAGTGAGCCCGATACGGGAGTTTATCAGGCCATGAATAAAGGAATTAAAATGGCAACGGGTGACTATTTATTGTTTTTAAATTCGGGTGACTTTTTGGTACATGATAATGTATTCAAAACTGTTTTTTTAGAAACTAAGTTGGCTGATATATTGTGTGGTGGTTGTAATGTATCTGAAAATGGCAAAGTGGTTTGGACATCCAATCCACCTGAAGATGTAACTTTTGGAACCTTATATTCAGTTGGCTTAGCGCATCAATCTACCTTTATTAAACGTTATTTGTTTGAAAAGTTGGGCATGTATCGCGAAGATTTTAAATACAATTCTGATATAGATTTTTGGTATCGTTCTATTATAGTAAATGGAGCATCAACTGAGAAAGTAGATGTTATAATAGCTGATTATAATTTGGATGGGATTTCGAGTAAAGAGCATCAAACTGAGAAGTATCAAAGTGAAATTAATAAAATTTTATCTCAAGCAAATTTTGATAAATTTTTACCAGATTATAAAAGATGGAATGATGAAAAAAAATCAATGGAAGCTCTGTATTGGTTGAAATCAAAGAAAATTATTTTCATTTTGGTTGAAAAATTATATAGATTTGCTAAAAGATTGAAACGATAGAATAAAGTTACAAGTTAATTGATTGTGTTGAGTCTATTTTCAACTGATAAATCTTAATAAACTTAGAAATAAAAAAACTTAAATATACTTTTTTTTTGCTGAACTTAAATGTTGATTGTTTAAAGTAGATATTAATTTAAAGTTAATAATAATTATGTGTGGAATTTCTGCAATATATAGATATACTCAAATTTCTGAATTAGATAAAGAGAAACTTTCTTTGATGAATGAAGAAATGCATTATCGGGGACCAAACGAAAAAGGTATTTGGAACGATGATACATGCGCCTTGGCTCATACACGCTTGTCTATTATTGGTCTTGATAATGGAAAACAACCTCTTTTTAATGAAGATAAATCATTGGTGTTAATTTGTAATGGCGAAATATATAATTATATTGAGATAAAACAAGATTTAACTGCAAAAGGTCATACATTTAATTCCGATTCTGATTCTGAAACTATACTGCATTTATATGAAGAGTATGGTGTGAATTGTTTGGAACATTTACGTGGTATGTTTGCTTTTTGTTTATGGAATTCTAAAACAAAACAATTTTTTGCAGCCCGTGATCGAATTGGTGAAAAGACTCTGTATTACTCTCAACTTCAAACAGGTATTGTGTTTTCGACCGAATTGAAATCTATTCAAAAGTATTGTTTGGATAAGTTACAGATTAATAGTCATGCATTAGCTGAATCTATTCGATACAATTATCCTATCGATTTAAAAAATACCTATATTGAACAAATAAAACGTTTACAAGCTGGTGAATATGCTTTAGTAGATGATAAAGGGTTGGAGCTACATACCTATTGGAAACGAAACATGAATCCAACTTTTACCGGTACATTTGAAGAGTCTAAACGGGAAACTCTTCGTTTGATGCGAGAATCTGTTGATATATGTTTGCGAAGTGATGTTCCTGTTGCAGTGTTGTTAAGTGGGGGGATTGATTCAAGTGCTATAGCTGCTCTGGCAAAAGAAACAGGGCGTGAAGTACATGTTATTACTGCCGGTTATAAAGGTCTGCACTATTGCGATGAGCGTGAAACTGCGAAACGATTTGCTTTGGAAAAAGGGTTGATATATCATGAAATAGAACTAGATGCTGATGATTTTAAAGATTTATTTTGGGAATATTCACAGTATATTGATGAACCAGTATGTGATTTATCGTCTATGGCTCAATGGGCATTGTACAAAAAAGCTAAGAAAATGGGTTTTACTGTTTTATTAGGAGGTTTAGGTGGAGATGAATTGTTTTATGGATATCCGTATTGGAACAATACAGCGGAAGCATTAAAGCTTAAAACGCAACACGAGAGTTTTTTTCCATGGAAAGGTTTTGATAAAAAAATGCAATTTTTAAAATTTTTAGCAGGTAACTGGAAAAACATATTATTTGCAGGTTATCCTGCACAAATTAATGATAAAACTATAGTTAACTGGACTTATGATGACTATATCGAATTTGCATTAAATGCAAAATTAAACTATAATAATGAAATTATTGAATTTAAAGATATAGATGTCCATAAATCTTTTGAGGATGGAAAGGTTGAAATTGATCAGATTTATCAGTTGACATTCGAAACCTTTATGACTACTTTATGTCTGTATCTGGCTGACAGGCAAGGGATGGGTAATTCAGTTGAAATTAGATCTCCTTTAATTGACTATAAAATTGTCGAATTTGTTTCTTCATTACCCTTGGAAATGAAATATAATAAAAATCAACCCAAATTTTATCTTAAAGAAATTTTAAAGGATATAGTACCAGATTATATTCTTCATGCTCCAAAACGTGGATTCACACCACCTATGTCTTTTATAGAAAAATTAGTTGAACAATATGACTATAAGTTTATCAATGCCGATTCAAAGTTCTTTAATTCTGTACTTGCTGATAGATTGTTAGATTTAAACATAAAACGCAGATGACAGCAATGAAAAATTTAGCACCAATAATATTGTTTGTATATAATCGACCACTACATACTGAGAAAACATTAAATGCTTTAAAAAACAATAATTTAGCTTCTGAAAGTGTGCTTTATATTTATTGTGATGGTCCCAAAAAAGAAGCTACAGCAGAAACAGTACAATTAATTAACGAGGTAAGGTCTGTAATAAAGAGAGATAAATGGTGTAAAGAGGTGTATGTTATTGAACGGCATGAAAACAAGGGACTTGCTAATTCTGTAATTATGGGTGTATCTGAAGTTATACAGAAACACGAGAAAGTTATTGTATTGGAAGATGATTTGATAACAAGTCCTTTTTTTCTCAATTATATGAATGAATCATTGGATTTTTATATGAATTATAATTCAGTTTTTTCTGTTTCAGCTGATAGACCCCCTATTAACAAATTACAAATACCGGCTAATTATACTTACGATGTTTTTGCAAGCATTCGTAATTACTCTTACGGTTGGGGTACTTGGATTAATAGATGGGAAAAAGTAGATTGGGAAATGAAGTTACTTCCAGCTTTATTAGAAAATAATGCAATGAAAAATGCTTTTAACAGGGGTGGTGATGATTTATCAGTAATGTTACAAATGCAACAAAATAAGCAAATCGATTCCTGGTCAATCCGTTTTACATTTGCCCATTTTATACAGCATTCTGTTTCAATTATGCCATGCAAATCGTATGTGCAGAATATTGGTATGGATGGTAGTGGTATGCATTGTAAAGCTACAAATATTATACCTTCAAATACTAATTTTGAAATACCAGATTCTAGATCGTTTAAATTTTTAGATTGTATTTACGAGGATGATCGAATTATAAATGAATTTTATTCATTCTATACTACTAAAAAACGCCCCCTTTGGCAAAAAATAATTAATCGCATAAGTCGTATGCTAGGAGGTAAGAATGTGTTTGTGATTAAAAAGAAAATATACGCTTAATGCAGAATAAGAAATTAAAAATACTTACAATAAATGTATCAGATAGTTCGGGCGGAGCTGCTCGTGCTGCCTATCGCATACATCAAGCTGTGAATGAAGCGGGAGTTGAGGATTTGTTTTTAGTGAAAAACAAATCATTGGCTGACGAGGCGGTGATTGCAGTGGATAGCTTTGAAACCAAGTATTTGTTTTCAGGCATAAGCAGTTATGTACAAAATAAAATAAAAAACAAAATACAACAAGCTCGCTGGCGACCTTATCGCAAAAACGAGGAGGTATTTTTGTCCGATTTGCGTTCGTCGTCGATACACGGTGCTTTGCAGAAAATTGATTTCGATATACTGCATTTGCACTGGATAAACTTACGCTTTCTCGATTTGCGCGAATTGCGTAAACTTAACAAACCAATCGTGTGGACGCTGCATGACTGTTGGCCATTTACTGGCATTTGTCACTATTTTTATGACTGCGAACGCTATAAGCAAAGTTGTGGGAATTGTCCACATTTGCTGTCTAACAATCCCAACGATCTGAGCGCGCAAGTTTGGAAGAAAAAAACCAACTATTACAAAGGCTTGAACCTGCATATTGTTGCACCTAGTAATTGGCTGGCAAATGCTGCCCGCGAAAGTAGTTTGTTTGCGCAATTTCCAGTTACAGTCATTCCCAATCCCATCGATACCTCATGTTTTACACCAGGTAGTAAAACCGATGCTTGTAAAACCTTGGGCATTTTGCCCGACAAAAAGTACATTCTTTTTGGTGCTATGAATGCAGTAAACGACCGTAACAAAGGTTTCGCTGAATTTTGCGCAGCGATGCAGTATTTTGAGTTGAATTTTGATGTGGAACATACCGAAGTCTTGGTTTTTGGCAGTACAGACGAACCCGAAATGGGAATAAAAAGCCTATCCGTAAAACATCTCGGTATGTTGCACGACCAAAAAATCCTCGCAGCCTATCGCACAGCCGATGTGATGGTGGTTCCTTCACTTTCCGAAAATCTATCGAACATTATAATGGAAAGTATGGCTTGTGGCACTCCGGTAGTTGGCTTCAATATAGGAGGTAATGCCGACATGATAGACCACAAACAGAATGGATATCTGGCACAGCCTCATAATCCTGAAGATATGGCAAATGGTATAGTATGGTGTTTAAAAAATAATATAAACGACGAATTGTCTGGTAAAGCAAGAAATAAAGTGCTTGATAATTTTACCATGGAAAGAGTAAGTAAACAATATGTAGAATTGTATAAAAGTATTTTAAATAATCATTGATTGTTATCTATTTATAGATAAGTGAACGCAAAAGTAAATATGAATAAAGTGATAGATTTTAAAAATAGACTTTTTGAAAATAAAACTCTAAGACTCATTTGGTTTTATAGTTTGGCAATTTTAGCAATAATACCTTCTGTATTTGCAGTATTGCATGCACCTATTGATCCAGATTCTTCCTATTATCTTTCTGTAGTTGAGCGTATGAATGAAGGATTAGTTCCTTATTCTGATTTTCCAATAGGCTATACGCCAGTAGTTTTTTATATAATGTTGTTTTTGAAAAGTATATTTTCTATTGGTATTAACTATGAATTTTTTTTGACAATCCATTTTATTCTTCAATTTTTTAGTGCATTATTAGTTTATAAAATAACGCTTTTTTTTGTTCAAAGAAAGGATTATTCATTTTATGCCGCCCTATTATTCATTTTGGCGTCGCATTGGAATGGTGGAAATTCTTTTTTATTAGAAACTCCTAGTTTATTATTTGGTTTAATGTCTCTATTTATTGCAATTAAGAATCCTCATAAAATAGGGGTATATATTGGAGTAGGAGTTTTATCATCACTTTCTTTTTTGTGTAAGCAATATGGACTTGGTTTTTTAGGGTTACTCGTATTTCTTGTTTTTTTTGATGAAGCTAGGTGGAAGCAATTTTCAAATTTGATTGTCGGATTTTTAGTCCCTTTGATTTTATGCTATATTATATGGGGTAAATCTTTTTTTGTTGTTATAGGTGGAAATTATGGAAATCATAATACAGTTATTCAAGGATTATATTCTATTTCAGATAGATTGTTATATCTCTTTGTTAGAATTTTCCCTGCCTTAATTCTTGTTTTTTTTTATTTACCCAGTATTTTGAAGAAAAAAAATGAAATTAAATATATATCAATGCTTATTTTAGGAATTTTAGGCTTTATGTTACAATTTTATTTTGCATCTTTTGCTCACTACTATTTATATATTATACCTTTTTCATCTATATTGTTGTTTCTTATACTTTCAAAGATTAATAAATATAAGTATATTTTCTATTTTACAGTTTTTGTGACAGTTTCATTGTCTTTATATTCTACATATTATAATAGATTGTATAAAATATACTATAAGTTGCCAGAGATCAAAGAAAATCAATACACGTTAGCCCGAAAGATTTTAAACACTGTAGATTCAACCAAAACGTTATACATTGGAGATATAGGATTAATTCAGCAATACTATTTGACAAATATGATACCACCAAATTTCCAAAATGTAGGCTATACCTTTGGCATAGCACTAGATGAAAAATCACATATTTCTCAAATTAATGATGCAAACTATGTGCTGAAGTTCAGGAAAGATTATGAATTTAACTTCAATACTGTTGAAGTTAAAAAACTTTTAGATAAAAGAAGAAAAATCAATATAACTAATGAAGTCGTACTCTATAAATAATTCATTTTACTAAACATATTTATTAGCTATTTTGATCCTATGCGCTACCTTTACATTTTTGCAACCCTTTTTTTTACTATATACGGACAACTTATTCTTAAATGGAGAATAGGCAAATTAAGTTTCGGTTTACCCGAAACGGGAATAATTGATAAGTTTTTTGCTTTAATAAGATTGATATTCGATCCCTTTATTTTTTCTGGTTTTATTTCTGCTTTTGTGGCTTCGCTATTTTGGATGGCGGCCATGACTAAGTTCGAAATTACAGAAGCTTATCCATTTATGAGTTTGGCACCAGCTATTGTGTTTATATTAGGAGTTTGGCTATTGAATGAAACGTTTACAATTGGTAAGGTTGTTGGGCTAGTTTTGATAATTGTAGGGACGATAGTTACTGTAAAATATTGAATTGGTTAAAGTTTTTAAACTTAGCTTAAACGATTAGATAATATCGTGTTATTAAAAATTAAATATGGAAAATAAAATACATATTTCAGTTGTATCGCCTGTTTATAGAGCCGAGAATATTGTTTCAGAATTAGTAAACCAAATTAAAGTTGCTGTTTCAACAATAACAGATGATTTTGAAATCATATTAGTGAATGATTCTTCACCTGATAATTCTTGGCAGAAAATAACGGATGAATGTGCTAAAGACAATCGGATAAAAGGGATTAATTTAAGTCGTAATTTCGGACAACATTATGCTATCACTGCAGGACTTAATTATGCCAAGGGTGAATGGGTAGTGGTTATGGATTGTGACTTACAAGACAGACCTGATGAAATACCTAATTTGTACAGTAAGGCGCAAGAAGGTTTTGATTCTGTTTTTGCACAAAGAACAGATAGGACTGATGGCTTTTTGAAGAAATCATTATCCAAAAGTTTTTATAAATTATTCAGTTATCTTACCGAGACGCCTCAAGATCCAACGGTTGCAAACTTTGGCATTTACCGTCGTTGTGTAGTAGATGCTATTCTAAGTATGAAGGATCAAATTAGGTTCTTTCCAACAATGGTGCAATGGGTAGGTTTCAGAAAGTATTATTTACCCGTACAACACGCAGAAAGATTTGAAGGTAAAACAAGCTATAATTTCAAATCATTGTTACGTCTGGCAATGAATACTATATTGGCATTTTCGGATAAGCCTTTACGAATTACTGCAAAAGCTGGTTTTTTTATTGCTTTGTTTTCTTTTTTTATAAGTTTGGTATATCTTGTTCTTTATTTTACAGGACATATAAAAGTAATTGGTTTTACCAGTATGATTCTTTCTATGTGGTTTCTATCAGGCATTATAATGATGATTTTAGGAATGTTGGGATTATATATCGGGAAAGTTTTTGAAAAGGTAAAAGAACGTCCCACCTTTATTGTGGCAGAAAGTAAAAATTTATGATAGAATATTTGAAATGGGATAGTGATTTTTTGGGCTTTAAGACAGGATTGCTACAAACAAATAAAGATATTCAGTTGAAGGATGAACTTGAGAAGTGTCGAATTGAAAAATACAAATTGATTTATGTGTTTGACGAAGAGACTATTTTATTGCCAACAAGCATTTTACAAGAATATAATGGAAAGCTGGTGGACAGAAAAGTACTTTACGAGATGCAAGTTCCTAATGCTTTGATAGCTAATGTAGAACAAACAAAACCTTATTATAAGCAAGAACTGACCGATGATTTATTACAATTAGCACTCGTAAGTGGGCAGTATTCACGTTTTAAATTGGATGATAATTTTTCAGAAGAAGTTTTTTCGAAAATGTATAATTTGTGGATAAAAAACTCTATAAATGCTAAGTTTGCAGATAAAGTTTTTGTAGTTGAAGAAGCTCAACAGATAGTGGCTATGGTTACACTAAAAACTAAAATGGATACTTTACACATTGGTTTAATAGCCACTTTTCCTGATTTCCAGGGAAAAGGCTATGGCAAACAATTAATCAACCGCACCATTCAAACAGCTTTAGAACTGGGGATGAATAAAATTGAAGTTCCCACCCAATTCGAAAATAAACATGCCTGCAAGTTTTACGAAGCTTGTGGATTTAAAATAAAATCGAAGACTAATATTTATCATTTTTGGTTGTGAACGCTATTCAAAAGACTAATTTAGTAATCAACTTTTCGCTCTCACCACAGGACTCCCTTATGCTTAAAGGAATAGCTATTTGTGCAATGTTGTGGCATCATCTGTTTACAACTGCTGAATATGGGAATTTTGTTTTGTTTTTGGGAGGATTAGGAAAAGTATGTGTCGCTATATTTTTATTTGCGAGTGGCTATGGTTTATATGTGCAATATAATAAATTGAATTTAAGCCCCACAAAAGAGGGCGTCAAAGTTGGTGTTATATTTTTAGTAAAGCGTTTTGTGAAATTCTATGTGAACTATTGGGTAGTATTTATAATATTTGTACCCATAGGTGTTTTTGTGTTCGGTAGGACACTCAATCAACCTTATGGTGAAAGTGTAAATCTTTTCAAACATTTTATATTTGATGTTTTGGGTGTACAAGGTTTCCATTCTTATAACATAACATGGTGGTTTAACAAGTTAATTATTTTGCTCTATTTGCTATTCCCTTTGCTGTTTTTTTTGATAAAACGATTGCCTTGGATGACACTACTCGGTTTGTTGGTCGTCTTACGCTTTGGAAATCATTTTGATTTATTAAATGCCAATATTGAACTAAGCGTATGGCTATTTCCATTCGCTTTAGGTATGTTTTGGGCAAGTAAAACTGATATTTTGAATGTGTTATCACAAAAGCTGAATAAATATCTTTTTTTATCAATATCTGTTGTTTTTTTGTTGGGATTTGTTTGGATACGGACGCACAATATTATTCCTCATTGGTCAGCTACCAGGATAGATGGATTTTTAACTTTGAGTATTGCGTTATTTGTGATAACTTACATTCGAAATACAAAGTATCTCAATATGATATTGACTTATTTTGGTAAACATTCTATAAATATTTACATGGTGCATACCTTTATTTTTTATTATTGGTTTAAAGGTTTTATCTCTTCATTTCAGCATCCAGTTGTTCAGTTTCTCGTGCTATTGTTTGTTTGTTTGATAATTAGCACTACACTTGAGTTCGTGAAAACAAAATGTGGAATATATAAACTACAAAATCAATTGATTTCCAGATTTAATCAATAAATACTGAATCAATTCTTCATAGCTTTTATTTACTGTAAACTATAAACTAAACAATGATTCCCTTCAACAAACCCTACCTCACAGGTAAAGAAACAATTTATATCGAACAAGCCGTTAAATCGGGTAAAATATCAGGCAACGGTATGTTTACGCAGAAGTGCCAACAATTTTTTGAAGATAAATACGGTTTTAAAAAATGTTTGTTGACCACTTCATGCACTGATGCGTTGGAAATGGCAGCTATATTGTGTAATATTCAGCCAGGTGATGAAGTGATCATCCCTAGTTATACTTTTGTGTCCTCAGCCTTGGCTTTTGTGCGTCAAGGAGCAAAAATTGTATTTGCTGACAGTCAGGAAAATCATCCCAATATCGATGCCGATAAGATAGAAGCTCTAATCACAGAACGTACCAAAGTGATAGTCCCCGTACATTATGCCGGTATGGCTTGCGATATGGATAAAATTATGCAATTGGCCGAAAAATATAATTTGTTGGTGGTAGAAGATGCGGCACAAGCGGTGGATTCGTATTATCTGCCTGCCCCCCAACCCCCTAAAGGGGGAGTCTCAGCGCACTTAATAAACGGAAATGCAACTGAAGTACCCTCCAAATATTCCCCCTTTAGGGGGTTAGGGGGCAGGGCTGCTTTAGGGGGTCGGGGGGCAGCTCTCGGAAGCATCGGTCATTTTTCTGCCTTTTCCTTTCACGAAACAAAAAACATTATTTCTGGTGAAGGTGGTATGTTGGCAATCAACGACGAGCGTTTTATTCAACGGGCTGAGATTATATGGGAAAAGGGAACCAATCGTGCCAGCTTTTTTAGGGGAGAAGTAAATAAATATGGTTGGGTTGATACTGGAAGTTCTTTTTTGCCTTCCGAAATTATTGCAGCTTTTCTTTGGGCTCAGATAGAAAACTTAGATGATATCCAAAGCAAACGCAAACAAATTTGGAATAGATATTACGAAGGATTAAAGCCTTTAGCAGATAAAGGATATCTCAAATTGCCTGAGATGCCCATATTTGCAACCAATAATGCGCATATGTTCTACTTGGTTTGCAATTCGCTGGAGGATAGAACTAAACTAATTAACCATTTAAAGGCCAATGGCATATTGGCTGTTTTTCATTATTTGAGTTTGCATATCAGTGAGTATTATGCTCCCAAATACGATGGCCGTGAATTAGCTAACTGTGATATGTTTGCTGATTGTTTGGTACGGTTGCCAATGTTTTATGAGTTGGAGGTAGAGAGTGTAAACAAAATAGTAATGGTAATAAAAAATATATTTCAATGAAAAAAGCACATTTAATATATTTGTTGTCGATTGTTGTTTTGATAATTTACGCCTTTAAACTTACACAGTTTAATAAAAATCTTGATTCTATATATGATGAAGGATTTTTATTTTTAAAAATTCAAGCTGCTTCACAAGGGATTATAGAAGGTGGAAGTCAATGGGCTATGTTTGTTGATACTTTTTTTGGAAGTAGGATAAGTGGAAATATATTATATTTACGAATTGCTGGATATTTTGTTCACTTAACAAGCATACTTTTGTTTGCGTTTATATCGCTTCGCTATTTAAAAAGAAAATGTGATTTTGCATTGGAAATTAATGAAAAAATAGAGTATTTGTTATTTGTAATGTTGTTTGGAACTCTCGCATTAGGTGGAATTGTAATTTCTTATAATGCCTTACAAGAGTTTTTTTTAATTAGCATGTTATTGAGTTTTTTAGATTCGACAATCAGTAAAAATAAAAAAAATATTTTTGCAGAATATTATCTTATTGGTTTCTTATCCTTTTTTGCGATTATGACAATCTTACCTTCGGGTATTTTAGTTTTATGTTGCTTGATATTACTTATGTTGCAATATTATATTAAAGACATCAAAATGATAATATCAAATTTGATATTTGTTTTCATTGGTTTTTTGACTGCAACTGTACTTTTTCATTTTTTTATAGCTGATATTGGAGATGTTTTTGTTGCCATGAAGCATACTGCAAATAATATAACTAAACTAAATAGAGGTTACGATCCGCTTTCTTTTCTTCTTAAAATTATTTTTTACTTTAGAGATTACTATATTCATATTAGCGTTTTGATTGGCCTATCAGTTATTAGCTATTTTGTAATGCACTACACTAAAAAAATAGTTGGTTTTATGTTTTTTCTTCTATCTTTAGTGTTAGTCGTTTTATATTTACGAAAACCTTTAATTGAGACTACTACTTTATTGTCTTTCTCTTTTATTGTGCTGTTTTTTCTATTAAATGTAAAAAACAAATCATTTAAAATAAAAGAGATATTTAATTTCGAAACATTACTGCTTATATTTTTATTTTTCTATCCTTTAATTTCTTCTATTGGAACAAATGTGTCATTAGCTGGTAAAATGAGCAAATTTATTTTACCATGGAGTCTGCTATTATTTATAATGATGAATAAATTAAAAATCAAAGATGAATATCATGAATATACTTCATATATCAAAATATATTTAATTGTCATTATTGCTTTTTTACCGTTTAGAAGTATCTATTCATCTGTTTCTCATTTGAAAACAGAGAAATTAGTTTTTGATAAACAAAAACCAATTTCTAATATGATAATAACATCAAAACAAAAGGAGTATTTTGATAAGGTGTACGATATAATGTCAGTATATGATTATAAGAAAGGAGATGTTATCTTCTCTACACAGCTCGATCATATGACAATTGTTGCATTTGATGCTATTCCAGCTGGTCTATTTTTTCAACCTATGGACTATAATGCAGATGGAAATAAACTGTCACTTCCAAAACCTGATTATTTGCTTTTGACGGAATTTGATTTGAAACTAATCTCTGAAAATTTAAAAATGCAAAACTGGGGGTTCCCAGAGCAATTTGATACGTTTTTTGTGGGTACACCAGAAGTTATCAAAACATCTTATTCAACAACTCGAATATTATATTGTAGAAGGTCAAAACTTACCAAGCCATGAAAACACTCACCATCATCACCATAAACTACAACAACGCTGCGGGTTTGCAAAAAACCGTGGATAGCGTGCTGAGTCAAACTTCACAGGATTTTGAGTATATCGTGGTGGATGGGGATGCCCCCCAACCCCCTAAAGGGGGAGTTTTGAGAGACCTTGAAGTAATTGAGGGATTTGTTAAAGAAAAAGCTAAAACAGTAAATGGTTTTACTGCTTGTAGCTGGCTCTCCCCCTTTGGGGGAGTTGGAGGAGGCTTTTATTCCGGGCATTTACAATGCTATGAACAAAGGCATACGGATGGCTAAAGGCGAACATGTGGTTTAGAAAAATGGCATATACACTAAATATTTTTTTATCTTAAGATGAATTCACTATCTTTGCAAATAGTAAAATAATACCACTAAATAGCTAAAATGACTATTAATAGCAATATAATACAACTTAACGCACCATCATCGTCGGATGTATGTTTGTCCGTAGCAATACGTGTTAAGCATCGACGGTTAGAACTGAATCTGACACAGCTGGGTTTGGCTATGCGGGCTGATGTTAATATTGAAACATATCGCAAGTTCGAACGTACTGGCGAAATTGCGTTTTTGAATCTGGCAAAAATTGCTTTCGCTCTGGATGCTTTAAATGATTTTGATCAGCTGTTTTCTCAAAAAAAATATACTAGTATCGAAGATGTTATTCAAAGCAAAACAATAACCCGAAAAAGAGGAAAAAGGATATGATGTCTGTAAATGCAGTTGAAGTTTATTGGCACAATCAGCTTGTTGGGAAAATAGCACTTAGCAAGGAGCGATTGTGCGCCTTTGAATATAGTTCCCATTTTTTACTAAATGGGTTTTCAATTTCGCCATTTGAACTACCCCTACGGTCGGGTGTATTTATTGCAAAACCACATCCGTTTAACGGTATTTTTGGCGTTTTCGACGATTGCTTACCCGATGGTTGGGGTATGATAATTCTCGAACGGTATTTGCAAAAACAAGGAATTAAACCACGATCAATTAATATTTTAGATAAACTATCACTCGTAGGTTCATCAGGGCGAGGAGCATTGGAATTCCGACCCGATCAAAGTGTTTTGAGTTCAAATAACCATTCTGATTTTGATAAATTAGCAATGGAGGCACAGCAAATTTTAAGTTCAAATGCCTATACAGGTAGCGGAGTTGAGGAACTTTACCATCAAGGAGGATCGCCTGGTGGTGCCCGTCCAAAAGTTTTTATAACTGCCAACCAAAAGGAATGGTTAGTTAAGTTCCGTGCAACATACGACCCTCAGGATATTGGAAAAACAGAGTATCAATATTCGATACTCGCCAAAAAATGTGGTATTTATATGCCTGAAACGCGTCTTTTTGAAGGTAAATACTTTGGCGTAGAACGTTTCGACCGGATAGCATCCGAGAAAATTCATATAGTAAGTGTTGCAGGTCTCTTAAATGCCGATTACCGAACACCTTGCATCGACTATTTTGCAATTTTTCAATTATGTAGCATTCTTTCACATAACACTCAGGAAATGTGGAAATTATACCGATTGATGGTTTTCAATTTCTTGATTGGCAACAAAGATGACCATACTAAAAACTTTGCATTTATGTATTACAACGAAGAATGGAAACTTACACCAGCATTCGATATATTGCCAAGTGAAGGGATAAATGGATATCATACCACAACCATCAACGACAAAATAGAACCAACAAGCAGCGATATTATTGCAGTAGCAGTAAAAGCCGGATTAGATAAATCGCAGGCAGAAAATATATTTGAATATATAAACGCAATTATCGTGAAATATCAATAAAAACAAAAATTTAAAAACACACAATGCTCATCACCATTATCACCATAAACTACAACAACGCTGCGGGTTTACAAAAAACCGTGGAAAGCGTGCTGAGTCAAAGTTCACGTGATTTTGAATATATCGTGGTGGATGGGGATGCCCCCCAACCCCCTAAAGGGGGAGTTTTGAGAGACCTTGAAGTAATTGATGGATTTATTAAAGAAAAAGCTAAAACAGTAAATGGTTTTACAGCTTGTAACTGGCACTCCCCTTTTGGGGGAGTTGGAGGGGGCTTTTATTCCGAACCTGACACCGGTATTTACAATGCCATGAACAAAGGTATTCGCATGGCAAAAGGGGAGTTTATTCATTTTCTCAATTCGGGCGATTGGTTGGTGGATGAGCATGTAGTTGAAAATATGTTATTTGCGCTCAGTTCTCCCCCTTTGGGGGAGCTAGAGGGGGTGGATATATTTGTTGGTAACAAAATCATGGTGCGCCCCGATGGAAAAGTGCGTTATGGAAAGAATGACAAAAGGCCAGTCACTGCCTTGACCTTTTATCGTGGTACTATCGAACATACTTCGGCTTATATCCGTCGTTCATTATTTGATGTGGTGGGCATGTACGATGAAAATCTGCGCATTGTGTCCGATTGGAAATGGTATTTCGATGCCGTTTTAAACCACCATGCTCAAGTGGCTTTTACCGATATTTATGTGTCTTATTTTGATAATTCGGGTATTAGTAGTACCAATTTGGAGCTTGACAAAGCCGAGCGTCGCCAAATATTGGAGCAGATGTTAGCCCCTGTTGTGTTGGCCGACTATGATCGCCATCATTTGGCCATTGATCAATTTGAACGGCTGCAGCGGTATCCACTAATTTATAAATTCTTTTATTTAATAGAGCGTATCTTGTTTAAGTTCGACAAATGGCATATGAAATATTGGGGATGGAAGAAAAAAGCTTGACACTTGTTTTGATTTCTATGTTCAACGGGTAATAATTAGTGTGCTATTGGCTAAGGAAGTAAATTCGTTCTATAGAAAATTGAACTCATTCGGATTGAAATAGAAAGCGTTCTATAAAAAACAGAAATCGTTTGGGTCAAAATAGAACTCGTTCTAAAAAAAGTAGAACTCATTCGGGTTGAAATAGTAAACGTTCTATAAAAAGCAAAAATCGTTTGAGTCAAAATAGAACTCGTTCTATAAAAAGGGAATTCATTTAGGTAAAAATAGAAAACGATCTATAAAGAGTAGAATTCATTTGGTTTGAAACCGAAAACGTTCTATAAAAAATCGAACTTATTTGAATGAAAATAGCTTGGGTGCGAGAGCTTATATAAATAAACAATAAACTCCCATAAGTAAGTACCAATGGGAGTTTAGATTAGGAAAGTCAAGTTGTTCTATTCAGCTTTTTTTCTATTTTGAGGAAAACGAGCTTTCAAATCATCGTACACGGCTTTTGCTCCAGGGATGTCACGCTTGCTAGCATCTTTTACTGAATTGTAAAACGAAAGTGCAGCAATATATGCTTCACTACCCGAAACCATCATGGTGTCGTCTGTATAATTGAGCAATTGTTCTATTAATTTGGACAGCGGGCGTAGGTTCTGATAGTCACTGAAATCGATGCTAAATTCATCGTAATCAAAATAAGCAGGGCGCAATAGTGGATTGTCGGCCGAATGAGTTTTAGTTTTTTCAACAAAGGCAAGAGTCTTGTCGCCCAATTTGGCCAGTTCGCTGCGTTCGGCAGCACCTATAGTGATTGCATAAGGTTTCATAAGCTCAATGGCTTCGTTCAACTTGGTTTTAATTTCGTCTAATACGGTTTGTGGTATTGACTGGCTATGAATATTTGCCATATTATTTAGATTTTAATTTTTTTGTTTTGGTATATAGTTAATTAATGAGTCTGAATTTGTAAAGCCCGTTGCATTTGTTTTACTTTACGCAATCAACCACAACGGGCCAAACTGTGACAGAGCAATACCAGATTTATAAACGAAACAAAAGCTATAGGTAAAAGGCAAACTGCCCGGTAGGGATGTTTGATGTGGCGGATAATTGTAAACATAAACAGCAATTTTAAAAGTAAAATTAAACAATAATTAAAAGTCAATTAAATACTCAAAACAGTTTATGGTAAATTGTTAAATCGAGGCGCAAGTTATTATTTTTTGTTTAAATTTGCAATATTTTTAGATAAAATTTTTTGAAAAAATACATTTGAGTTTTTCTAAGTATTTGTAAAGTGGCTTTTAATGTAGGTTGTAAGGTTTTAATGCTCAGTTAAAAAAATAAAATTTTATGTTATTATTTCACACTCCACCTCATTTATTGAGGAAGGTTCGTTTGAAAAGCATATGTTATGCAAAAAAAATGCTTTTTAAGAAGGAGTAGATAATATCTTGTTATAAAAAAAATCCATAAGTCTCTCGCTCGAGAACAAGGGGAGGGATTGAATATAGTATAGTTAGAATAATTGTAGCAATTATGTGTATAGTATCTTAAAAACTTATTATTGAAATATTAAAACTTATATGAAAAAAAAAGTATATGTCGATGCAAGAACTAATATACCTTATGGTTCTTTTTACTTAAAAGGACTTGTGGATATGTTTGGGAGGATGAATGTGATATTTGATAGTAAGCGTTTTGCTGGATTAGCTGCCTTGGGTCGCGATATTAGATTTATTGTTAAGGAAGGAGATGAAGTAAAAAAATATTTTATTCACACCAATGATTCTTATAAAATAAATTTAGACCATTATAATTGGTGTGATGTATATGGAAATGTAAATGCAAATTTTAAATTTTATCCAATTGATAATTATCCCAAGCAAGTGTCGCTGGTTCCGTCTTTTGGTATTCGAAATTTTAATTTGTTTGAAACATTATGTTTTTCAATTAATAATTTTTTCAGAACAATTCAAGATATTAAAAATTGGGAAATCTATAATAAATTTTCAGAACAATATGAGAAAAACACATATAAGAATTTTAGACGTCACTTTTTGAATTATTTAAAGAATTATTTAAATCGTCTTCCTATTGAGTCGTATATAAATAAAAACTCAATTAATAAAAATTATATTTTTTTTCTAAGCACTTTGTGGTATAGCGATGCATATAATAAAAATGACGAAACAGTGAATTTAAGAAGGGCTAATTTTATAGAAGTATGTAAAGAAATTGATATTTGTAATTTTGAAGGGGGGCTGTTTGCAGATAGTTCATCAAGTACTGGATTTGAAAAAAGCAGAACAAATATTAGATTGGAATTGTCAGATTGGATAATTAAAACTAAAGAATCAGTATTGGTTTTTAATACTCCAGCTTTTTGGGATTGTCATGGATGGAAACTTGGTGAATATCTTGCACTAGGAAAAGCTATAATATCTACTCCATTATCAAATGATTTGCCGGAGCCCTTAATTCATGCTAAACATATTCATATAATCTCCGATGCTTCAAAAGAATCAATTCGTGAAGCTATTATTTTTATTTTAGAAAATCCTGAATATAGAAAGTCATTAGAGTTTAATGCTCAAAAATACTGGAACGAATATGGTACACCAGAAAAGGCCCTTAATTTATTGGGCTTATTTAAACCAGTTTAGTCGAATATGTTCTCAATAATAATTCCCTTATATAATAAAGCACCTTATATCGAAAAAGCAATTCGATCGGTGACAGCACAAACTTTTCAGGAGTTTGAGTTGATAGTGATTGATGATGGCTCTACAGATATAGAGGCCCCCCAACCCCCTAAAGGGGGAGTAGGTCTGACTTATTCAGATATTGAGCAATTAATAGATGGGAAAGGAAGGCTTATTAAGCAGAAAAATTCTGGTGTAAGTGTGACTCGCAATAAGGGTGTTAAACTTGCGAAATACGATTATATCGCTTTTTTGGATGCTGATGATTGGTGGGGACCTACTTATTTGGAGGAAATGAAGGGATTGATAGAAGATTTTCCTGAAGCTGGCATTTATGGCAGTAGTTATTATAAAGTAAAGGATGGAAAAAATATCCCTGCGAACATAGGAGTTGAACCGGGTTTTACAAAAGGATTAATTAATTATTGTCAGGTATATGCCAAAACCATGTATATGCCTTTGACATCTATTACAAGTGTAATTAAGAAAAGTGTTTTCGAATCTGAAAATGGTTTCAAATCAACATTAAAACTGGGAGAAGATTTTGATTTATGGGTACGGGTAGCGATGAAATATCCAGTAGCCTTTTTGAATAAACCCTTGGCTTATTACAATCAGGATGTGGAATTCGTAAACAGAGCCATAGGTTCCAAATTGTATGAACCTCATGAGCATATGCTTTTTACTGATTATGGAGACATGAAAAATAATTCAGATTTCTTACATTTGTTTGAGGTGTTGGCAGTATATGGTTTATTACCTTATTATATTAGTGGAAAAAACAAGGTGGGAGTAAAAACGATTATTTCTAAAATTCATTGGAAAAAACATAGTTTCAAGTATAAATTGTTTTATACTCTTTTGCCAAAAGTAATTGTGAAATTTTACTTCGAATTTTCACATTATATGTATGATTTTAAAAACAGACATTAATGAGTTGCTCTTTTGATAGTTTTATATCGATGCATACACTAAAATAATATTTTATGAAAATTGTTCAAATAGGTTCTTTTCCATTAGATGCATCTTGTATAAAAGGAGGTGTAGAAGCTTCAGTTTATGGTTTAGCAATAGAACAGGCAAAGAAACATGAGGTCGTTGTCATTGATGTACCACGTAAAGAAATAAGAAATGATGAAATATTGACCCAGAATGGGCTTAAAATTCATCGGTATGTCAATAAAGGAAATTTAAATGTTAATTCATTATTTCGAATCTCTCGTATAATAAAAGAAATAAAACAATTCAATCCTGAGGTCTGTCATATACATACTACTAGTTTGTTTTCACTTATTTGTTATGTGCTTTTGAGTTTGAAAAAGTATCCAACAATTGTTACAGTACATGGATTGGCACATATAGAAAAGAAAAATGATTTCAAGAAGATTCCTTCAGTTAAAAATAGATTGAAATATATTTCTCAAAGTTTAACTGAATTTTTATATTTAAGTATTTGTAAAAATTGCATTGTTGATACTGGTTATGTTTTAGATGCAATACTTTTATATAAAAGACAACATAAAGTCTTAAAGTTGCCAAACTGCCAAGTAATACCTCAGGGTGTAAATAAAGTTTTTTTTGATATTAAAAGTATTTCTCAAGAAAATGAATTATTAGCGGTAGGGGCATTAAATAAACGTAAGGGGCATTTGTTGTTAATTGAAGTAATGAAACAGATAGTTGAGAAGTATCCGGAGTATACATTGTCAATCGTTGGTGTTCAGTCTGATTTGAAGTATTTTAAGGCAATGCAATCTAAGATCAAGGAATACGGCTTGGAAGATGCTGTTAAATTATTTCCCAATGCAACTTTTGATGAAATTTTACGAATGTATTCTAATGCAGAATTATTTGTATTACATACAGAAGAAGAGTCGCAGGGAATCGTTTTTTGTGAAGCTATGGCAGCAGGAAAACCTATTGTTGCAACGAATGTTGGAGGTGTACCGTGGGTTGTAAATGACGGTGTTAATGGTTTATTGTGTGACTATGCTGATATTGATACATTTGCTAAAAATATTATAAAACTAATCGAAGACAAAAATCTTCGATTAAAAATGCAAAAAAATAACAAACAAAAATCAAATACTTATAAGTGGGAAACGATAGAAATTAAGGTAATGGATATTTATAAATCTATTATTTAATTTTTACTGCTCATACTAACCATTATTAACCGTGCTCAATTTTTTTCCTAAATACTTCACATCAAAAGCCATAACGCTATATTTAGTGGTTTTGGTACTCTGTAATATTCTATTCCTTAATAGTTTTTTATCTCCTTTGTGGTGGGCGTTTGGAATAGTTGAAGTAATTGGGTTTTTCTATTTTTCGAATCAACTTACTCGCAACTGGTCAAACTATTCTCCTAAAAAATTTGGAAAGAAATTATTTCAGACAGCTTTGATTATCCGCATCTGTTGGGTGATTTTTAGCTATTTTTTTTATCAGATAATGACGGGTTCGCCTTTTGAATTTGATGCTGGCGATGCTAAAGGCTATCATGAAGAGGCTGTCTGGATAGTACAAATGATAAACGGAGGGGGGCTTCAACCTTATTTTGATTATATTAGGGGTCGATATTCTGATATGGGATATTCTTTTTATTTAGGATGGCAGTATTGGATAACTGGGAATTCCATCTTTATTGCTCGCTTATTGAAAGCGCTATATGGAGCATTTACTTGTGTATTAGTCTATCGGTTGGCCGGCCGTAGTTTTGGTGAAGATGTGGCCCGCATGGCTGCCATATTTTGTATGTTAATGCCTAACCTTATTTTATATACTGGTTTGCATACCAAAGAAGTAGAAATGGTACTGCTTACCGTTTGGTTTGTGGAACGTGCTGATGCCTTAATACGAGGCAAGAAGTTTTCATTGAATACACTTTGGCCTACTTTATTGTTAGCGGGTTCATTGTTTTTCTTTCGCACAGTATTGGGAGCTACTGCTTTGTTTGCCTTGTTTACAACTTTAATGTTTACCAGTACTAAAGTTTTGGGAGTGGGAAAACGTATTGTGTTAGTAATGTGGGTAGTAGTGGCAGTGGCTTATTTTATGGGGGGTACAGTCGCAAATGAAATTGAGAGTGTTTGGCAATCAAGAAAAGCAAATCAAGAAACGTCTTTGGATTTTCGTGAAAACCGTATAGGTGGTAATAAATTATCAAAATATGCAGGTGCAGCAGTATTTGCACCCATGATTTTTGTCATTCCTTTTCCCACTATCGTTGAAACACCCAATCAACAGAATATGAAGATGATTAATGGCGGGAATTACGTAAAAAATATTATGGCATTTTTTGTAATCTTTGCTTTTTATTGGGTAATAAAGAACAAAAAATGGAGAGATTATCTGTTAATAGGATCTTTTACAGTAGGATATTTAATTGTTTTGGCTATGAGTGCCTTTGCACAATCAGAGCGTTTCCATCAACCTATTTTACCATTTATATTGATAATGTCGGCTTTTGGGATAAGCTTAATTAGCAATAAAGAAAAAAAATACTTTACATGGTGGATGGCTCTTATATTTGTGGCTATTGTTGCATGGAGTTGGTTTAAACTGGCAGGAAGAGGACTTGTTTAGTCGGTAGTTTATAGTTTATAGTCAGTAGTTTCAATAGGAATGGGTTTTAACCCATTCTTTAAAAAGAAGAAAATATATATTGGCTTTAGCCAAAATGGTTCTCATTAATTATATGCACATGAAAGTTCTAATTGTTTGCAGTGGAAATTCCGGTCGTATTGTTCCTTTTATAGTGGAGCAGGTTGTTGCATTGCAATCAAAGGGAGTAGAGACGGATTATTTTCTGGTGCAACAAAAAGGAATATTGGGCTATTTGAAAGAAAAAAAAAAACTATTATCAAAAATTAAAAGTTTTCAACCCGACCTTATTCATGCCCATTATGGCTTGTCGGGTTTACTAGCTAACCTACAACGTCAGATTCCGGTTGTAACAACTTATCATGGCAGTGATATTAATAATCACAAAGTGTTTCTATTTTCGAAGTTGTGCATGATGTTGTCGGCATATAATATATTTGTATCGGGAAAGAATAGAAAAAAGGCTAACCTCACCCCTGGCCCCTCTCCTAAAGGAGAGGGGAACTGTGATTTAATTCCTTGTGGCGTTGACATTGAGCCTTTTAAACCAATTGATAAACTGGAAGCAAGAATTCAACTGAAATTGGATAAAGATAAAAAGTATGTTTTGTTTGCCGGTTCGTTTACAAATGAGGTAAAAAATCCAGAATTGGCCAAACAATCTGTAAATCTGATTGAAAATGTTGAATTGCTGGAATTAAAAGGATATTCACGTGAGCAGGTTGCTTTGTTGATGAATGCTGTTGATTGTGTTTTAATGACTAGCTTTACTGAAGGTTCACCACAGTTTATAAAGGAAGCTATGGCCTGTAATTGTCCTGTTGTTTCAGTTCCTGTAGGAGATGTGCCGGATGTTATTGAGAACATAGAAGGATGTTTTATTTCAACATACGAACCTACAGATGTAGCCGTGAGATTAAAACTGGCATTAGAATTTGGAAAACGTACTGAAGGAAGAAACCGAATTGTTGAATCGGGGCTAGATTCAGAAACGGTGGCAAAAAAAATAATAGGAGTGTATGAGAAGGTGATTAATGCTAAATGATTAATGCTAAATGATTAATGGTAAATGATTAATGCTAAATGATTAATGGTAAATGATTAATGCTAAATGATTAATGCTAAATGATTAATGGTAAATGATTAATGGTAAATGATTAATCTGGTTCAATAGGATTGGATTTTGATGAAAATAGACTTGGTTCAATAGGATTGGGTTTTAGCCCATTCCTAATATAATAATTTGGCTAAAGCCAATAAGATATATCAATTATTTCCCCCTCCTGTTAAAACAGGAGGCAATTGAAAAGATGAGGCAATTGAGAAGAAGAATGCTAAAACAGGAGGCAATTGAAAAGAAAGAAAGACAATGCTAAAGTAGGAGGCAATTGAAAAATTCAATAGGATTGGAAATTGATGAAAATAAACTTGGTTCAATAGGATTGGAATTTGATGAAAATAGACTTGGTTCAATAGAATTGGGCTTTAGCCCATTCTTTAAAATGTAGAAAATATATATTGGCTTTAGCCAAAACATTAAAAGCTCATTCAAAACAATTAAAATATAATGCCATGCCATTTGTAAATGTTTACATACATTTTGTTTGGAGCACAAAAAACAGGGAGCCCTTTCTTGAGACAAAAGAAATTAGAGACAAAGTATGGTTTCATATAAAGGAAAATGCCAAGAAAAAAGGTATTTTTGTTGATTTCGTAAATGGATATTCGCAACATTGTCATTGCTTGGTATCGTTGGGTGTAGATCAGACAATATCCAACATCATGCAATTGATCAAAGGTGAATCTTCATATTGGATAAATAAGGAAGGATTGACAAAAGAAAAATTTGAATGGCAGGATGAATATTATGGTGTTTCTGTTTCCGAATCATTGATTGAAAGGGTTCGAAACTACATTAAAAATCAGGAGGTTCATCATGATATACATTCTTATGGTGTTGAAATTGATAATTTAATTATCAAATATGGATTCCACAAATTCAAAGATTAATAGTTCAATTGGGAGTATTCAAATAAACCTGTTTCAATAGGATTAGGTTCAATAGGATTGGGTTTTAGCCCATTCCTAATATAATAATTTGGCTAAAGCCAATAAGATATATCAATTATTTCCCCCTCCTGTTAAAACAGGAGGCAATTGAAAAGATGAGGCAATTGAGAAGAAGAATGCTAAAACAGGAGGCAATTGAAAAGAAAGAAAGACAATGCTAAAGTAGGAGGCAATTGAAAAGAAGAAATGCTAAAACGGGAAACAATATAAAAACAATGCAATGAAAACTATCTACCTTTTTCTTTATTATGGTTTTGCCCAATATTTGCCGAAGTCAACTTTACCTTTTGGAAAATGCTCCATGAGGTTTCGTCGTTTTCTTTGTGAACGATTATTTTCATCCGCTGGGAATAAACTTGTTGTGGAGAATAAAGCATATTTTGGCAACGGAAAGGACTTTCGGGTGGGTAATGAGGCAGCGTTAGGTGCCAATTTTAAATCCACTAACCGCATCGTTACTGTAGGCAATTACTTGATGATGGCTGAGGATGTATTGTTTTTGGGTGGAAATCATAATTTTGAAAATATTGAAATACCTATGGGTCATCAGGGCGGTGGAGGAAAAACACCATTGCAAATAGAGGATGATGTGTGGATAGGAGCGAGGGCGATGATATTGCCTGGTTGTAAGCATATTGGCAAAGGAGTGATTATCGGAGCTGGATCAGTAGTAACTAAAGATATTCCCGATTATGCCATTGTGGGGGGAAATCCGGCAAGAGTAATTAAATACAGGACCCCCTCTCCTAAAGGGGAGTTATAAGTAAAGTGTTTTGAGTAAAGAGTTAAGAGATTAAGAAAAAAATGAAGTAATGAAAATATTAGTTTATCTTGGGCATCCGGCCCATTTTTACAATTATAAAAATTCAATCTCAAATTGGAAAAAAAATGGACATGATGTTGTTATCCTGATTAAGAAAAAGGATATTTTAGAGGATTTGCTGCGTGCTGCTGACTTGCCTTATTACAATATTTTGGAGGAAGGTCGAAAAGATTCGAAACTGGGTATTTTTATTGGGTTGTTGAAACGTAGTGTTCGATTGTTTATGTTTTGCATTAAGCATAGGCCAACTATACTTACTGGAACTAGTGTTGAAAATTCTTATGTTGGAAAGTTGCTTCACTTACCGGTAGTAAATATCAATGAAGATGATGCTGCGGTTGTACCCCTGTATGCAAAGTTAAGTTATCCTTGTGCCTCTCAGATTCTTACACCACAAGTCTGCAACAATGAAAAATGGGATGAAAAGTCGATTAAATATAATTCCTATCATGAGTTGGCCTATCTTCATCCAAATCATTTTGTGCCGGATAAAAGCTTAGTAGAAAAGTATTTTAGTGTTGATGAGCCTTATTTTGTTATTCGGTTTGCAAAACTAAATGCTCATCACGATACTGGTATTAAAGGAATTAGTGCTGAAATTGCAGAACGTATACTAGCCATCCTGAAACCTTACGGTAGGGTTTTTATAACTTCGGAGCGGGAACTCGAACCACAGTTTGAACCCTATAGGATAAATATTAATCCGCTTCACATGCATCATGTGATGGCATTTGCTCAGTTGTATATAGGCGATAGTCAGACTATGGCTGCGGAGGCAGGCGTACTTGGCGTTCCATTTGTGCGGTTCAATGATTTTGTTGGTCGCATAGGCTATTTGCGTGAGTTGGAAGATGTGTATCAATTAGGTTACGGTTTGAAAACAAAAGATGTTGATCAATTGTACGAAACTATAGAAATGATAATGAAAATGCCTCAACGCAAAGAAATTTTTCAGAAACGGAGAATGAAGATGCTAACAGAAAAAATAGATTTTGCACAGTTTCTTACATGGTTTATCGAAAATTACCCCGGAAGCGTAAAAATCATGAGAGAAAATCCGGACTATCAATACCGTTTTAAATAGTGGCTAGTTGGTAATTGATAGTGACGAGTTTTGAGTTCTGAGTGGGGAGTTAAGAGTATTGAGTTACGAGTTTTGAGTGAAGAGTAGTAACAAACTTTGTGAGACTTTGTGAAAGAACTTTGCTAAACTTAGTGGAATAGTTTTTAATAGTTATTACACAAAAAAAAACATAGGAGACACGAAAGACACTAAGAATAAAGAGTTGAGAGTTACGAGTATTGAGTTACGAGTTTTGAGTGAAGAGTAGTAACAAACTTTGTGAGACTTTGTGAAAGAACTTTGCTGAACTTAGTGGAATAGTTTTTAATAGTTATTACACAAAAAAAAACATAGGAGACACGAAAGACACTAAAAATAAAGAGTTGAGAGTTACGAGTTTTGAGTTACGAGTTTTGAGTGAAGAGTAGTAAAAAACTTTGTGAGACTTTGTGAAAGAACTTTGCTGAACTTAGTGGAATAGTTTTTAATAGTTATTACACAAAAAAAAACATAGGAGACACGAAAGACACTAAAAAATCTGTAGCTTTGTGCAAGAAGAAGAAAACCCTTAAAAATTTTCAAACGCATTTGAAAAGATGGTGAACTGCATATTGAATCAGCAAAACGCTCAAAGGTCTTGTAGACGCTTAACTCATAACTCAAAACTCATAACTATCTTACTATAAACCATCAACTTCCCATGACAATTCATACCAATATATCGGAAATAAATGAAAATCAGTGGTTGCGACTTTTAAAAAAATCGTCAACAGCTACTTTTTTTCAAACGCCCGAATGTTTTCATTTTTATTCAGGTCTGTCATTTTTAAAACCATTCGTTTTTGGGGTGTCGGAAAATGATAAATTGATGGGCATTATGTGCGGATATATTATTTCTTCCGGAAATCCCTTGCAAAAATATTTTTCAAGAAGAGCTATTGTTCCCGGAGGTTTATTGCTTGATCCGAACATTAGTAACGATGATTTTAAGTTGCTTTTGAATACAGCTAAATCCATTCTTCGGAAAGAAGTAATTTATGTGGAATTGCATAATTATAAAGATTATAACGAATACCGCTTAACCTTTAAAGCTGAGAAATTTGAATATCTACCCTATCTGAACTTTAATATTCCTACTTTTGATGAAGAAACATCATTTGGACGGCTAAATGATAATTTACAAAAACAACTAACTCTATCAAAAGAAGCCGGTGTGTACTGGGAAGAAACAAAGAATAAGGATGATATTGCCGCATTTTATGCTAAACTGAAACGACAACACAAAAGAAGTCCTAATACAATTATGTATCCGCAGGAATTTTTCGAGAAATTGGTGAATATTCCAAATGGAAAACTGTTAGTGGTGAAATACAGAAAAAAAGTGGTGGGTGGTATGGCTTGTGTAATTTTACCCGGCAATACCATTTATAACTGGTTTATTTGCAATGAAGAAAATCGTTCCACCGGGAAAGCGGTATATATTGATACCATGATTTATTGGTCGGGCATTGAATATGCTGCTAAAAATAAGATTCAACGGTTGGAGTTTATGAATATCGGTAAGCCGATTGACGATTTGAAAATACGTGATTATAAGCGAAAATTTGGTGGTCAAACAGTTGAAATGGGCCGTTACAGATGTGTTTGTCGTCCTCTTCTATACATTACAGGCAAATTTATTTTGGAAAATATTATTCGAAAACTGGGGAGACTTCGCTATTTTTATAGTAAATGAAGAGTAAAGAGTTCTGAGTTCTGAGTTCTGAGTGAAGAGTGTTGAGTAAAAATATTCTTTACTTCCTACTAAAAACTAACTTTTTACTAATAACAAACTTAAAACTCAAAACTCAAAACTCCTAATTCAAAACTAATTTCGAACTCATAACTAACTCATTACTCGAAACTTGTTTCCAACTCAAAACTAACAACTACTAATGATTTTACATACTCATATATCAGAAATATATCAGGAACAGTGGGATACGTTGGTTAAGCAATCACCCACTGCAACGTTTTTTCAGACGCGTGAGTGTTTTGATTTTTATAATACTTTGTCTTTTATGAAACCCTTTATTTATGGTGTTTCTGAAAATAATAAATTGGTCGGATTGATCTGTGGATATATTATTTTTGATGGCAATAGCTTGAAACAGTATTTTAGCAGAAGAGCCATTGCTCCCGGAGGAGCATTGTTGGCTGAAAATATTACTCAAAATACTCTGGTTGAGTTTTTGAGATTTGTTATAAATCAATTAAAGAAACAGGCAATTTATTTGGAATTAAGGAATTATAATGATTATAGCACTTATAAATCATCCTTTGAATCAGCAGGTTTTTCATATCAGTCCCATTTAAATTTTCATGTTGATACAAGCAATGAAGTTCAGGCCAAAAAGCGTATCAGTGAAAGTAAACTCCGACAATTTAAATTAGCTGAAAATAGAGGTGTAAGTTATGAGCAAACAACTAATGTGGACGATATTATTTCATTCTATAACTGTTTAAATAGTTTGTATGAACGAATTCGAAAACCCTTGTTTCCATTAGAATTTTTTCTTAATATAGCTCAACTTCCTTCGGCAAGGATATTTGTGGTAAAACAGAACAATATAATAATTGGTGGCATGACATCCGTTTTTATGCCACAAAATTGTATGTACGAATGGTTTGTTTGTGGCGAAGAGTCAGATACACAGAAGTTATACCCATCGGTTGTGGCAACAATGGCAGGAATTAATTATGCTATTAAACATAATATTAAGAAATTTGATTTCATGGGTGCCGGCAAACCCGATAAAGAATACGGCGTACGTGAATTTAAGAGTAAATTCGGTGGAGAGTTGGTTGAACACGGTCGTTTTTTGTATATTTGCAGCCCTTTATTATACAATTTAGGGAGATTTGCAGTTTCCTTGAAAATATATTAAGTAAATGGAACAAATTAATGTACCATTTAGAAACATTAATAGAACGCTGATTTTCGCTGATTTATCGGAAAATGAAGGATAAAACAAAACGGATTTTTCTTGCCTTCGGCAAGATAATTAAGACACAACTATCTGTAAATCATTCCGATTTATCGGAATTCAAATCCGTTTTTTCAAATCCACTCTATCAGTGAAAATCAGCGTTCTATTCTTAAATATTTTCATGCAAAATACGACATTATTTGTTTTCAATTACTTAAATGATTATCCGTAATTCATGCAGAGGAATATTTAAGTTTTTCAAAAAAATATCGTCAATTTAATAAGGACTATAGATCTGATATATTTGGAGAATAATGTAGAAAAATAATGATTATCTGCAAAAGTTCCTATAAATATTAAACATAATTATTTTGTATAATAAAATATAGAATTCATTTTCAACCACGAATTACACGAATTTTCACTAAAAATGCATATTTTTAATTTGTGTAAATTTGTGTAATTCGTGGTTATATTTTTTTTATTTATAGTAATCATTTTTTTTGAATCAAAAAACAATATTAATCCTTGTCTCAAATTTAAATTAGGTCAAATTGCGGTTAATCATTAAATTAAATAGTTGGTAGTCCGGATAAAACGGGATGTCGCAAGCTCCATTGGTAGTTGACAGTTGGTAGTTGACAGTTAGAAGTTGGTGATTGTGATTCGTAATTAGTAGATAGTAATTGACAGTTAGGAATTTAGAATTGAAATTAAAAATTCGATAATTCAACTTTCGAATATCTATATTTATTTTTGTGTAAATTTGCGCTATTTGCGTAATTTCCGCCTGTCTGCCATCAGGTAGATTCAGAAATTACATTTCGGAATACACTCAATGAAGAAATTACTAGTTCTTAAAAATATTTGTATAATAATTCTGAAAAATTTGGTGTGAGAGCTGTTGAGTGAAGAGTCCTAATTGAAGAGTATGAATTTTCAACTTTCAATTTTCAATTTTTAATTTTCAACTCTCAACTAACTCTCAACTCGAAACTAAAAATAACTATAAACTATGTCCAAACTTATTCTCGTAGCAGGTGCTCGTCCGAACTTTATGAAAATAGGACCGTTGATGCATGCATTAAAAAACCATCCCACAATACAAGCTATTTTAGTACATACCGGTCAGCATTACGATGTTAAAATGTCAGGTCAGTTTTTTGATGAACTGAATATCCCTGCTCCGGATATAAATCTCGAAGTTGGATCTGCTAGTCATGCTGTGCAAACAGCCCGTATTATGGAAGGTTTCGAAAAAGTCTGTTTGGATGAAAAGCCTGATTATGTGCTTGTAGTTGGCGATGTAAACTCAACAGCTGCTTGTACGCTGGTGGCTTCGAAAATGGGCATAAAAACCATTCATTACGAAGCCGGATTGCGCAGTAACGATCGGACTATGCCTGAAGAAATTAACCGACTGGTGACGGATGCCATAAGCGATATTTTTATTACTACCAGTGTAGATGCCGATGAAAACCTCATAAAAGAAAATATCCCTAAAGAGAAAATTTTTATGTTAGGAAATTTGATGATTGATTCGTTGGTGGAACAATTACCAAAAGCACAATCGACGCAACTGAACTTTACTTTACTGAATAAAGAAAAACAAATTCGTTTTGGTGAAGACTTTATTGCGAAAAAGTATGGTGTGTTAACTTTCCATCGTCCGGGAAATGTTGATGAAAAAGAAAGTCTTGAGAACCTTGTGAAATTATGGGGCGAAATATCCAATAAAATTCCACTGGTTTTCCCTGTTCACCCTCGAACGTATAAAAATATAGAACATTTCGGATTACAAAAGTTGATTGATCGTTTTCCACATCTTTATTTTATTGAACCCTTGGGTTACCTTCAATTTATTCATTTAGTGAGTAAGTCAGCATTTGCATTGACTGATTCGGGGGGCATCCAAGAGGAAACCACTTACTTGAATATTCCTTGTCTCACTGTGCGTCCAAATACCGAAAGACCGATAACAGTGTGGGAAGGAAGTAATAAGTTGATAAAAACAAATGAAATAGTTTCAGAAGTAAATTTGATTGTAGAGGGCAAAGGTAAAACCGGAAAAACACCTCAATTCTGGGATGGAAAAACGGCGGTGAGGATAGTGGAATTAATTTCAGTGATTAGTGATTAACGATTAGTGATTAACGATTAGTGATTAACGATTAGTGATTAACGATTAGTGATTAACGATTAATGATTAACGATTAGTGATAAAAGATTAGTGGTTAATGATTAACGATAAGTGATTAGTTTTGAGTGAAGAGTTATGAGTAAAAAGTTCAGAATTGACAATTGAGGGACGTAGTCCTGATATCTTGGTAGAAAAAGTAACCAACACCCAACGGAGGCGCGTAGCGCTGATTTCTATATTAATGATTATTGATAAAAGATTAGTTGTTAGTGATTAACGATTAGTCGGTAGTATTTAATTGATTTAATGGAATGTAGTACTTATATCTTTGTAGGGATTAACGATTTGTATGAATTATGAAAAAATCAATATTAGCAGATAAGAGTTTTGATTTTGCAGTCCGTATTGTGAAAGTTTACCGGTATTTATGTATTGAAAAAAATGAATATGTTTTATCAAAACAGCTGGAAAGAAGCGGTACAGCTATCGGTGCTTTAATAAGTGAGGGTGTTTTTGCCGAAAGTAAAGCGGATTTTGTACATAAATATGGTATTGCCCAAAAAGAATGTAATGAAACAATTTATTGGCTCAGATTATTAAATGCTACGGATTTTATCAATCAAAAAGAATTTGAGAGTCTTTCAGATGATGCAACAGAATTAATAAAAATGATTACTGCAAGTATATTGACTGCTAAAAGATCAATTAACAGCAAAAGAAAACCACCTGAGAATAATGACTGAGTATTTAACTACTATCCACTAATCACTAATCACTAACCACTAATCACTAACCACTAATCACTAACCACTAATCACTAATCACTAATCACTAATCACTATCAAGATGGATTTCACCCTACATACCTACTGTAAACTATTAAAGGCAATAAAAGAGGCTGGCTATTCTTTTGTAACCTTTGAAGAGTGGTGCGATGGGAAAGCTGTCGGGAAATTTGTGATATTGCGGCATGATGTTGATTTAAAACCAAATAATTCGTTGAGAATTGCTCAATTAGAAGCTGAATTTGGTATAAAAACATCCTATTATTTTAGGGCAAATTCGAATTCAAATCAAGAAGAAATTATTCAGACAATTGTAGGATTAGGACATGAAATTGGTTATCATTACAATGAACTTTCAACATTTAATGGTAATACTGAAAAATCAATAAATCATTTTGAAACGCAATTAGAATATCTTCGTCAGTTTTATCCCGTTCGAACAATTTGTATGCATGGAAGCCCTACCTCGAAATACGACAATCGTGATTTATGGAAAAAATATAATTACCGGGATTACGGGATTATTGGCGAACCATATCTTGATTTTCTTATTTCCCACACCTCACTCCTAACCACTCTTCAGGTGGAGAGGATGGCTAGGGTAGGGGATACTGTGCAGTATTTTACGGATACTGCCCGTATGTGGGATGGCGATAAATTTAATATCAGAGATAAAACATTGAACAATTATACGCTTGCTAAATCAAATAAAATTCATACTACTTTTGACCTGATTAACTGGTTTGAAACTCTTGAAACATCAAATTCTATAATGATAACCTCACATCCTCAGCGATGGACAAATAATGGTTTCGAGTGGTTCGTTGAACTTGTTTTCCAAAACCTGAAAAATAAAATCAAGCAATTGCTATTGAAACTTCGTTGAACAATCTCAAAACGTTTTTTTTTCTTAATAATTTTACTAAAATCGTATAATTTTATGTTATTCGATTTTTTTCGTATTATATTTGCAAAAAGAAGCTATTCATGAAGATTTTTTATCGTCCTGCGTTGTATTACTTGTTTATTGACTTACTGATTTTACTGCTAAGTTTTTATGTAGTATTGGATTGGTTTCCACTTACAACAAATACTCCATTTCATAAATATAGTATTGCAACTATTTTATATACAGTCACATGGTTGTTGGTGTCTTATTCCCTGAAAAGATATAAACCACTTCGCCGACAAAGTTATAAGCGAACTACTTTAAAGCTGTTTTATACCACCCTGATTTTATTCTTGTTTTTTTTGTTTTTACTTCACAATTTTTTTAAACCTTATTCCGGTTTTGTTTTATTATCGGTTTCATTAGGTATTTTTATTGTCCAATATATTTTTCATTCAATATATTTTGCCTTTAGGTTTGCCGTTGAATATAACGAAATCACTATAGATCAACAACCAGAAAGAATTAATGCAAAGCTAAAAACAGCTGAACCGCTTAATGATGAAAGTTACAATCAATTGTGTACAACCATACAAAATAATTCTAGAAATTGTGTCTTACGTTTTCTTCAAAAAAATATTGATTTACGAAGTGGAAATACATTGGTATTTGTAGAGACAACGCCCGATAACTTAATGATGTCTCCTAAATATCAGTACTCTACTATTGTGCAACTGGAGAGACTGAATAATATGAGGGGGGTAAATCACAAATTATCAATAATAAACGAGAAACTGCCTGATAATGGTCTCTTTGTGTGTTGTTTCGAATCTAAGAGTACCAGGAAAATAAGGCTGTTGAAAGCATACCCGGCTGGAATAAATTATATTATTTATTCTTTTGACTTTATATATAAGAGAATTATGCCCAAAATATTCGTTTTAAGGAAGATGTATTATTTTTTGTCCAAGGGAAAAAACAGAATATTTTCAAAAACAGAAGTCTTTGGTAGACTTTATTGTTTAGGTTTTGAAGTTGTTAAAGAAAGAAAGGTTGATAATTTGACCTATGTGTTTGCAAAAAGAGTAAAACAGCCTGAAACTACTTATAAACGGATATACGGTCCTCTGATTCGATTACGAAGATATGGTAAAAACGCAAAATTGTTTGAAGTATATAAATTCCGCACGATGCATCCCTATTCTGAATTTTTACAGGCTTATATTCATGAGCATAACAGCCTGAAAAAAGGAGGTAAATTCAACAAAGATATTCGTATTACAAGTATTGGTTATTTTATGCGCAAGTACTGGTTAGATGAACTACCAATGATTTTTAATTTATTAAAAGGAGATATGAAGTTAGTGGGTGTCAGGCCTTTGAGTACGCATTATTTTAGTCTGTATTCTAAAGAGTTGCAGGAGCTACGAATACAATTCAAACCCGGTTTACTGCCACCATTTTATGCTGATATGCCACAAACACTTGATGAAATTCAACAATCGGAAATGAAATATCTAAGAGAATGCAAATCGAAGGGTTTAATTAGTACCGATGTCCAATACTTCTTTAAAATTTTAAAAAATATACTATTCAGAAAAGCCAGAAGCAGCTAAGGTTAATTTAAAAATTGATAACTACTCAGCCCCCCAATCCCTCCCTCCTACGTCAGGAGGTAAATACCTAAAGGGGGAGTTCTGGAGCGACATTCATCATTTATGCGTTTTAATTTGGCTCTTTTTTTGTGAAAATTACATTTTTTTTCTCTGCAATTTTCCTAAAAACGTCAAATGAAGTACTTCTTGAAGTGCTGAGTAGTCACAAAAATTGAAAATTGATAGTTGATAATTAATAATTTATAATTAACAATTGACAATTAATAATCGTTTCGCTTTGACAGATATATTTAAAAAACTACAAAAATCAAATAGTTATATGGAAGAAAAAAAAATCACAGGAATACCTGAAAACGCTTATCGCGAATTAAAAGAAGGCGAAGAGTATAAACCTGTCATGCCTGCTAATAGTAAGTTTCCGGAAGTAAATGCATGGTCTATTGGTATGGGACTTTTGATGGCCGTAATTTTCTCGGCAGCTGCAGCTTATTCCGGGTTAAAAATAGGTCAGGTTTTTGAAGCGGCAATACCAATTTCGATTATTGCCGTTGGAGCATCGGCTGCAGCAAGGAAGAAAAATTCGTTGGGTCAAAACGTAATTATACAATCGATTGGTGCATCTTCAGGAGTTATTGTTGCCGGAGCTGTTTTTACTATTCCCGGACTCTATATCCTTCAGGCCAAATATCCAGAAATTGAAGTTGATTTTTGGCAGATATTTTTTTCATCGTTGTTAGGTGGTTTCCTTGGAATTTTATTTTTAATCCCTTTTCGGAAATATTTTGTAAAGGATATGCACGGAAAACTCCCCTTTCCGGAGGCGACTGCTACTGCGGAAATATTAATGACGGGTGAAAAAGGGGGTAGTCAGGCTAAATTATTAATAGTTAGTGGACTTATCGGTGGATTGTTTGATTTCTGCTTTTCAGCCTTCAGGTTGTGGAGTGAAGAAATAAGCACACGCATTGTTCCGATAGGAGAGATGCTTGCCGATAAAGTGAAAATGGTGTTGAAATTTAATGTAAGTGCGCTGATTTTTAGTTTTGGTTATTTGGTTGGACTTCGTTATGCCGTGATTATTACTGTAGGCTCATTGTTATCATGGCTTGTGTTAATTCCTTTGGTGAATGAAATCGGAACTCTTTCCGCAACATTAGGAGGTGGTATTAATCCATTTGCAGCTATGTCGCCCGAAGAACTTTTCAAACTTTATGTACGACCAATAGGTATTGGTGCTATTGCTATGGCTGGAATTATTGGAATTGTCAAATCTTCCGGTGTAATTGGCAGCGCATTTAAACTAGCTATGGGTGTTGGTGGTAAAGCTCAAACCGAAGTAAAAGTGGAACGTACACAGAAAGATTTGAAAATGTCATTTGTGATGTTGTTGATTTTTCTTACGTTAGTGGCCGTATTTATTTTCTTATTAATCGGGGTTAAAATCACTATGTTGCAAGCTGTGGTAGCATTGGTTACCATACTTATTATTTCATTTTTATTTACTACTGTTGCGGCAAATGCCATTGCTATTGTAGGCTCTAATCCTGTTTCGGGTATGACGTTAATGACTCTTATCCTCTCGTCTGTAATATTAGTATCAGTAGGACTCAAAGGCTGGCAGGGAATGGTAAGTGCATTGATAATTGGCGGAATCGTTTGTACGGCCTTGTCAATGGCGGGTGGTTTTATTACTGATTTAAAAGTTGGTTATTGGCTTGGAACAACTCCTGCGAAACAACAGACCTATAAATTCCTTGGGACACTTGTCTCTGCAGCTACAGTAGGAATTGTAATATTCATTTTAAATCAGGCATATGGTTTTGTACAGACTCCTGAACATCCACAACCCATGACTGCTCCGCAAGCAAACGCTATGGCAGCTATTATTGAACCTTTAATGTCGGGTTCAGGTGTTAGTTGGGTTTTGTTGGGAATTGGTGCAGTTATATCCATACTTATGAACTGGCTAAATATCTCCCCATTAGCTTTTGCTTTGGGAATGTTTATTCCTCTTCCATTAAATACTCCACTTGTTGTGGGTGGTTTGTTAAATCATTGGTTCTCAAAAAGTACAAAAAATGAGAAGCTAAACAACGCACGACTTCAAAGAGGAATTCTTATTTCATCTGGATTTATTGCAGGTGCAGCTTTGTTTGGAGTACTTGGAGCATTTATTATATTCTTTACCGGTGATGGTGAAGTGATGAATTTAAATGTATGGAAAGATCCTGAAGGAACAGGAGCACAGGTTGCAGCATTGGTTGCTTTTGTAGCTTTGCTAGGGTATTTCGTTTGGGAATCATTCAGAGCAAAAGAAGAAGATTAAACGTGTTCGTGAAAAAATAAATGCACTTTTCCTATTTTAGGAGAAGTGCATTTTTTTGTAAAACGTTCAACGGTCTAACTAGTGCTTTGAGGTCTTTACTACCGACTAATTACTACTCACTGTTTTCACATTCCATCCTCTATGTTCCACACAAAGGCACGTAGCCCCATCTGTTGGGAAGTAGCATCAAGCGTCCGTAAATTGGCAAGAATAGGTTTTACCTTTTCATCTTCAACCACCGTAAGAATGGATGAATTCTGAGAAGGCCAGGCATGACTTCCCAAATGTGGTTCGCCGGTTTTACTTCCCTTTCCCTTTACAGTTTCCCACTCTGTATATCCTCTAACGTGATTTATACTCAAAATGGGTAATATTTGCTCCAGGTATGCCTGATCGAATGTTATAAATATTGATTTCATTGTTGTATGATTTTTAATGATTAATTCTAAAACTCCCTGAATTAATTTTCCATATTTTTTAAAGCAGCTAGTTTCTTATTTTTACGATGTTGACGTTTAACGCCACTGGCAGCAAAAATTGTATAAATAGTAGGAATAATAACCAGTGTCAAAATCGTTGAAACGGTTAAACCTCCAATAACGGTTATTGCCATAGGACGCCACATCTCTGAACCTTGCGAATGACTTAATGCCAAGGGCATCATACCAAGAATAGTAGTCAAAGTGGTCATTATAACCGGACGTAAACGAGATTGTCCACCATTTACTACCGCCCGGATAACTCCCATACCCCGTTCTCTGTTCAAATTGATATAATCCACCAACACAATACCATTTTTTACCACAATACCAACTAACATAATCAGTCCGACAAATGACATCATATTCAACGTACTGCCACTTATTCCAAGAGCCAGTACAACCCCTGAAATTGCAAATGGAATGGAAAACATGATAATAAACGGATAAGTCAACGATTCAAACTGCGAAGCCATTACAATAAATACCAACATAATAATGATTAACATCAATGTCCCCAAATCACCAAACGATTCTTGTTGGTCTTTATATGAACCGGCAATGGTTATATAAACATCCGATGGAACATCTACTTTTGCAATTTGATCATTGATTCCGGCTACGGCTTTATCAAGTGTCGTTCCCGAAACAGTTGAAGAAACGGTAATTACACGTTGACGGCTTTTACGTTCAATAGAAGGAGGTGTAAAACGTTCCACTACCTTTCCTAACTCCTTTAGTCTGACAGCCTGCCCCTGACTGTTATAAATCAAAATATTTTCTATGTCTTCAATTGATTGACGGTATTTAGGATCATATACAACCTTAATATTATATTCTTCACCATCTTCACGGAAAAGTGAGGCGGTAAGTCCGTTGATACGATTCCGCAAATAATTGGAAGCGGTAGCAATGTTCAATCCGTTAGAAGCTAATTTTTCGCGATCAAAGTCAACTTGAAACTCCGGAGTATATTCTTCCCTACTTACCAGGGTATTTACCAACCCGGGAATCTTTTTGATGCCTGTTGAAATTTCTTTTGCAATTTTATCTGTTTCAGCAAAATCATATCCGTATATTTCCACATCAAGAGTCGATTGGCCTCCCATCATGCTCATACCTCCACCGGCAGTTACGTTCGATTTGCGAATTTCAGGCATCAGACTAATATCGTGTCTGATACTGTCGGCAATTTGGAACATGGATCGATCTCGGCTATTCAAATCTGATAAACGCATGGAGAATGTTGCGATATTACTTCCATTTGTCTGTAATGAACCCCAGACATTTGAACTACTCGCTTGACCTACAGAGTAATTTATCATCTCAAGTTCCGGATATTTTTGTTTCCATTTATTGTTGAGTTCTTTGGCAACATCGCGCGTAATTTCCGAACGTGTTCCAATTGGCATTTCAATGGTCAGTGTAATTCTTCCGTTATCTTGTGCCGGGAAGAACTCCGTTCCAATAAAAAAGGCAGGAATCATACTTAATACGAAAAATATGGTAACCATCCCTACAACCGCTAATTTATGACGAACCGCCCAATTCACCATTTTCCCATAACCGCTGTCCATCTTGTCTAGAAAACGTTCAATCGGACCGTAAAGCGTTTCATAGGTTTTGGTACGTGTTGGGTTTAATCGCAACAATTGAGAGGCTAACATCGGGGTAAGCGTTAAAGCACAAATCATTGAAACTGTAATGATTATCGTTACCATCCAACCTAATTGACCAAACATTACGCCAGCCATTCCGGAAATCATTGTCATAGGGAAGAATACGGCAATAATTGTCAATGTTGATGCTATAATGGATACTGCCACCTCATTCGTCCCATGTACAGCTGCACTTTTCGGTCTACTTCCTTTCTCTATATGAGTAGTTATATTCTCGAGTACTACAATAGCATCATCCACTACCATACCTATGGCCAGCGAAAGAGCACTTAAGGTAATAATATTTAGCGAACCACCAGTAGCTCCTAAAAATATAAATGCCGAGATTAATGAGATTGGAATAGTCAGAATAATAATAACGGTTGCACGCCAGCGTCCCAGAAAAAATAGAACGACCAACATAACAAACAAAAACGCATAAAGTACAGTTTCGGTTAACCCATTTATTGTGTGTTTGATATTGTCTGAAGTATCCATAATGACATTTAACTTCACATCGGAAGGAAGATTCTTCTGAATTTGGGGTAATTCTTTTTGAATTGCATCGGCAATTTGAACTGTATTTGATCCGGATTGTTTCTGAACAACGATGGTTGCTCCCTGAATTCCATTAGTAAAACTTTGTTGTCCGCGTTCTTCCAAACCGTCCTGAACAACTGCAACGTCGGACAAAAATACTGTTTTGCCATTGTAACTACCAACAACAATATTATTCAGTTCCGATGCGTCCTTAAACTCGCCCTGTACACGCATAGAATAAGTCTCACTACCAACATCCATTGATCCTGCAGGTGTATTCACATTCTCCATGCGGATGTTTTGTCCAATTGATTCAACCGTTAGTCGATATGCTTCCAGTTTTACAGGATCTATATAAACATGAATCTCGCGCTGAGGTGCTCCTGAAATAGAAACAGAACCTACACCGGCAATACGTGCTAACGGATTTGATACATTATCATCCAAAATTCGATACAATGCAGGCAAGCTTTGGTTTGCTGTTGCCGATAGCATAATTACCGGAATCATATCCGTACTGAATTTGAAAATAATGGGCTTACCTGCACCATCCGGCAAATAAGAACTTACCAAATCGAGTTTGTCACGAATGTCATTAGTGATAACATCGATATCGTTTCCGTAATCAAATTCGAGTGTTATAATCGAGCGGTTTTCCGTTGATTTGGATTTAATGCTTTTCAGGTTTGCTACCGTATTAAGCGAACTTTCCAACGGGCGTGTAACATTCGTTTCAATATCTGCTGCACTCGCACCATCGTAGGTTGTCATAACCATAACGGTATTTGTTTCAATTTTTGGCAGCAAATCAATAGGTAATGACTTTAAAGAAAACAACCCTAAAATTACCACCCCCATAAAAATAAGGGCAGTCATAATTGGTTTTCTTACTGAACTTTGATATATGCTCATAATCTTATATTTACTATTTAAATATTTACTATTTACTATTTGAGAAAAAACAGCACAATGTTTAGTGATTAACGATTAGTGATTAGTGATTAACGATTAGTGATTAGTGATTAGTGATCAGTGATTAGTGATTAGTGATTAACGATTAGTTACGATTTTTTGTATTAATACATTCATCATTCTTCATTTTTCATTTTTCATTTTTCATTTTTCATTCATCATTTTTCATTCATCATTTTACATTTCATCATTCCTCATTTTCAAATCAACACACTCTCCACTATTTCACCACTTTTACCTCACTGCCATCAACCAAAGCTGATTGACCTGAAACGACAACTTCTTCTCCATCGGTAACACCAGAAATCAATTCATATTCATTTCCTAAACGTTGACCCAGTTGAACCTGTTTGTATGCCACCTTCCCATTATTGTAAACAAAAACAAAGCGTGCTCCGGAGCCAGTTTGTTTTATAACTGATTGATCAGGGACAACTACGTGTTTAATCTGGCCAAATTCCATTTTTACTCGTCCGAACATACCCGGACGAATTTTAGAATTTGCATTGTTCATCTTTATTTCAACTCCAAATGTACGAGAACGTTCATCAATGGTTGGGTAAATCAAGCTTACCTCCCCTTTAAATTTTTCACCCGGGAAAATATCAAATTGAACCGTAACAGGCATCCCTTTTATTACATTAGGATAAGATGTTTCGGAAACATTTATAAGCAATTTTACAGGGTTTATCTGCATAATGGTTAATACTGGTTGTTGGGCTGAATACATATCACCATTGTCATAGTTACGAGCAGTTACAATTCCGCTTATAGGACTCAATAAAAAAGTGTTTTCCGTTAGATTTTTCAGATTTGTTTGAGCCACATCCAATTGAAGTTTAGCATTATCCAATTCTTGCTGTGAAGCTCCTCCCACACTAAACAATTCCTGAGTACGCTTATACACTCTTTTTACATTTTCAATTTGAGTTTCGGAATTCGATAAATTGGCAACATCCATTTGTACCAGTTTTTGTCCTTTTTCTACTCTGTTTCCTACTTCAACGAGTATTTGACGGATACGACCCGGAGTTGATGGAGCAATACTGTTTTTTACAACGGGTTGAACCGTAGCTGTAATTTCTATGGTTTGATCCACATCGCGTGCTACTACCTTTTGAACCCGAACATTTGGCGTTACGGTTAATGCTGCCGAATCAGTTTTGGTTGATTTTCCGCATGAGCTAAGTCCGATTGCAAGTGCACAAACTGCTATGCCAACTAATTTAAATCGTTTCATTTGTATATTTGTTTTTATTGATTTTATAATGAATGATATTTGTATTATTTTGATTCTTTTCCTAGCATTTTTTCTAAATCAGCTTTTGCAGAAAGATAATCGTAAATGGATTGATTATAAGACAGACCGGCATTAATGTAAGCTAGTTCAGCATTGTTTAAGTCCAGATAAGTTGCCATCCCTACATCGTACATTTTTTGAGAAATTGATAACGCTTTTTCTGCTTGTTTCAAACCCTCATTATTTGATTCGATTTTTTTAAGCGATTTTTTTATGTTTTCGAGAAAAGAAATTGCCTGTAAATCGATATTTCTTTTTAAATTCTGGCGTTGATATTGAAGCTCATCCATCTGTATTTTAATTTGTTTATATTTAAAATACTTTGATCCCCCTTGAAAGATTGGTATTGATAATGTTAAGCCCACACTACTGGATGGATATTTAGTATATTCAGAATATGGATTTATATCGTTTCCAATCATACTGTATGAATAATTTGCACTTGCAGCTAAAGTTGGAAGCCATGCAGATTTTTGAATTTCTAATGTTTGATCCAACTGTTTCGATTTAATATCAAATTGTACTAAATCTGTATTTTTTTTCAAGGCAGCTGTATCGATATTTAATACTTCAGAATACATTTTACTTTCAAAGTCAGATAGTTTTCCTTCCACTTTTATTTCCGTATACATATCTAAACCCATCAAAATCTTAAGCTGTAATTTACTCAAACGTACGGCACTTTCTGCCGATGTAAGATTTGATTGAGCGTTCCTTACCTGTACATCTGCTCTAATCCATTCGTATTCGGAAACGACGCCTTGTTTAAACTTACTAGAAATTACATTTGCGTTTTCAAAACTGTTATTATAGCTTTTTAAAAAAACATCATAAGAATCTTGTGTTAATAAAATGGCATAATAAGCTTTATTTACCTGATTTATTAATGATAGTTTTGATGAACGACTGGATTCAACCGCAAGTTGCATATCATATTCACTCAATTTCAAGGTAGCCCATAGGGTGGGAGCAATAATTGGTAATGATGCAGATAAACCGGCAGTATAATTGTTATCAACTCCAAATTCTAACACAGTTGGTGTTCCACCAAATGAAACAACACTTTTAGATTTTGCCAGATTGCGGGAATACTGACCGGAAGCATTGATAGTAGGAAGTAAACCAGACAATTTTTCTTTTTTCGAATAATCTACACGCTGAATTTCTTTATCTGCCACTTTAATAGTTGGACTTTCACTCATGGCAATTTCCAACGCTTTCGAAAGTGATACTGTTAATGTATCCTGCGCTTTTGTTATGCCCAATGGTAGCAACACAATTATTGCCGCTACCAACACATTCTTTTTGTTAATTTGTCTCACAATTTTATACTAATTTAATTATTGTTTGTATGTTGAATTTTTTTTGTTTAAACTCTTGACAAAATTACTGTTCTTCTTTTATATGAATTTTATAAAAATCGATGAAAAGCAATTTTTAGGGGACGAATGTTGAATTATAGTTATTATAAGTCCTGCATTGATTGTTCTTCCATATATTTTAACCCTTTTTCGTTAGCTATTAAATGGATCATTAAATCAATGAAAAAGTCTACCAGCCGTTTTTTTGTATATTTCTTATTTGCTTGTTGCATCATTTCAAAGGTGTTTTTTATCTGAACGGAATGAAATAACGAGATTAGTTCCACATCTAAATCATCGCGGTAATAACCTTCTTCTATTCCCATCTTTAAATTCATTTCAAAACCCTGTCGAATTATATTTTTCTTTATAAGTTCATGTTTTTCGTATACTCTTGGATAGTATTTTTCCAGATCATGACACATTAATAGCGATTCATTCTCAATTGATTTTTTTATTTCTTTTATAATTTGGATTAATGAATCAACAGCATTTTTATTTTTTAATAGCTTTTCGTACTTTTCTTGATTAGATTGTTTCTGATAAGTTAAAACAGCATCTACCAAATCTTCCTTTTGTGGAAAGTGAGTATAAAACGTCTTTTTCGATATGCGTAATTCATTACATACGGTGTCAATTGAAACAGCTCTAATGCCAAATTGATCGAATAAACGACCAGCTGTGATTACAATAATTTCGAATTGATTTTCCATGATATTAGTGAAATTTGAAATGAACTGCAAAAGTATAAAAAATTATCTGATAGAATGTAATAAAATAGATAAATAATTTGTATTGTTTTTGATTATATTTTAAAACAAACTGAATATCAGTATTATATATGTCGTTGTGTGGAAACTATATAATTTTAAAAGTTTCTAAGTTTCCATGCTAAAACAATAAATAACTGAATTTGTTCTCGGTGCGTGCAAAATTTTATTTATGAGTATCGGGTGTTGTACCTAATGTTGAATTCTCAAAATAGTTAGAACCCAAATTATGCAAATTTTCACATAAGGTTGTTCTAACGACCGACCTCGTCCGGTGAGCCGAAAAATTGAGTGAAGTAGGCGTAGAAAACTTTTCTGTTTGAGTCTCGACATATTTCGTCGAGGCGAGTTTAAAAGTTTTCAGCTTACGAACGATTAATTTTTCGAGCAAAGCGGGCGTAGTCTTGACTTTTTTTGCT
>JAQUWU010000047.1 GCA_028692715.1 Paludibacter sp.
GTGTTTTAAAGTGTTCAATACAGGATTCCTCATTTGGAAAATAATTACTAAAGTCAAGTAAATTCATGATTTTTTTACTTGCAAAGTTAATAATTTTCTATTGGGTGCAAAAGCCGATAGTCATTTAGAATAATTCTTTTTTAATTTAGATTTTTGGGAAAGGGGTGGAGCAAGTTTGTTTCACCTTTTTTTTTTAGCAAAAAATCAGCAGCTACACCATTTTCCCAGTAACGTAAATCGGTTTTCTGAAACATAAAACAATTTCCAGATCATAGAATGTTACATTTTGTGCAGATATTTCTGTTATTGAAAATGCTAGAATGAATATTGAGAAAAGTGTTTTTTCATTATTCCAAAATTTATTTAGAATGAAAAAAACTTAAGATAGTGCTTCGATATTAATTTTGTTTACGATATCTTTTGCTCCGTTTGAATATAAACCTTCAATTCTTGATGCATAACGTTCTTCTACTTTGCCACGCATAATTTTCATAGTAGTATTCACCAACCCATTTTGTTCGGAAAACGGTTCTCCAATTACGGCTATTGCTGTGGGTAGCCAGCGTTCAGGGAAAATCCCTTCGAACTTACCTCCTTTTTTATATTCATTAATTTCTTCCTGAAGTATTAATAAGGCAGTTTCTTTGGCTTCAATAGAATCCCATGAAATATGATTCTTTCTGTGTTGAACATGCCTTTTTAGTGCTTCTTTGTTCGGAACGATCAAAGCTGAGGTGTATGGTTTTTGGTTGTTGTATAGGATTACTTGTTCGATCAATTTTGAATTGTCAGCTAATGATTCTTCTATTCCTTCAGGACTATATTTTTCCCCATCATTTGAAATCAAAAGACATTTAAAACGTCCCACCACGTAAAGATAACCATCATTATCCATGTAGCCCATATCGCCGGTATGTAACCAACCATCTTTAATCGTTTCGGCAGTTGTTTTTTCATTTTTATAATATCCAGCCATTACATTTTCTCCTTTGATAACAATTTCACCTTTTTCATAATTTGGGAGTATATTGTCATCGTAATCACAAATTTTTAAATCCATTGGTTTTACTAAATAACCCGAAGAACCGAGTTTGTGATGTTTCATACCATTAGAAGAAATAATTGGCGTGGCTTCAGAAAGCCCATAACCCTGAAACATGGGCATTCCAATTGCATAAAAAAATCGTTGCAAATCAATATCCAACAAAGCACCGCCACCAATAAAAAAATCTATTTTACCGCCAAATCCCTCTCTTATTTTAGAAAATAATATTTTATCAAATAAGTTCAATAATGGCTTTTTCAGTATTTGAAGTCCTTTTCCTTTATTGTAACCTTCTTTATTATAAGAGTATGACATATTGATGGCAGTATCAAATAACCAACTTGCCACAGACCCTTTTGCTTTAATATTTGTTTCAATACTTTTTTTGAAATTTTTTGCTAAAGCTGGAACACTTAACAATAAGTTAGGTTTTAACTCATTTATATTAATAGGTATATTTTTCAATGTCTCCATACCTGTTTTTCCAGTCTGAACCGTTCCCACACTTGCTCCACTAGCCATAAAGCTATAAAATCCTGCTACATGTGCAAAGCAATGATCTAAAGGTAAAATTAACAGTGTTCGATAATAAGTAGGAATAGTCATTAACGTGAGTGCTTGCTCAACGTTGGCTGTATAATTGCGATGAGTGAGCATAATCCCTTTTGGGTCAGCGGTGGTGCCTGAAGTATAGCTTATATTTGCTAAATCATCGGGTTTAATTTCGGAAGAAATTTTTTCGATAATGTCGGGTTGTTTGTTCAATAACTCCGTACCTTTCAAAAGGACTTCAACCATGCTGATTTCTTTTGGTTCAAACTCAGTAGGTATGTCAAAAACAATTATTTTTTTAATTTCTGGCAATTCTTTTGAAATAGCTCTGATTTTTTTTAATTGTCCACCAGACACCAATATGTATTTTGCTTCAGAATGTTTTAATCTGAAAATTAAGTCATTGCTTTCCTCGAGTTTAATTGATAAAGGAACATTTATTGCTCCGGTATGTAATATGCCTAATTCACCAATAATCCATGCGTTTCTGCCTTCAGATAATAATGCAACTTTATCCCCTTTTTTCAAGCCGAGTTCTAATAAACCGGCAGCCAAAAGTTGCACCTGTTTTTTTGTTTCGGAATAAGTAGTAGGAGTAAATTTATTTGAAGTTTTTTCCCAAAGGAAAGGATTGTTTGCGAATTTTTTTACGCTATCGTTTAGCAAGTCAATGATTGTTGATTTCATGGATCAGTTTTTTGAATTTGAAAATTTTTATAAAAAACGTTGGTAAAGATAAGCCTTTTTTTATTTGTAAAAGTTTTTTAGCTGGCATTTAACTGCAAAAAAAAATAAGCCTGCTGTTTTTGCCTGCTTATTAAATGTGTTGTATGTCATAGTTTTACAGCCTTCCAAAAAAGAAGTCGCATCGCCTGTTTGGACGGTATTTTATACGTGGTTCAATTATTTTGCCTTTTCCGTTAGAAATGATGTGATCAAATGGAATGCCCCAAACCTTTACTAATTCAGCTTTTACGCGGTCTGATCTTCGTTGACTTAATAAGTTGTTGTACGGATTATTGCCCATATAATCGCAATAACCTCTTACTTCAACAGTAAGCGTAGTATCAGCTTTCATTTTCTTAGCAATTCTTTGGATGGTTACTAATGCGTCATTGTCCAAATCTATCTGATCAAAATCAAAATATACTGCCGGAATGTCTTCGGGAAGTTCGTTGATTGCTAAAGCTCGTCCTTTTGTAGCGACAGGAATTGGAAGAGGTTTCCCCCAAAAATCCACCGCTGTGTTGTTTGCAGTGTTTGGCGACAGGTCTCTCACATCTGGAACTCCATCTCCATCACTATCCGGACCATCGTTTGATAAGATCTTTTCAAGCTTAGCAATGCGTGGCATTATACTGTCCACTTTGGTTTCCAATGTGTCGACTCTTCCTGCCAAATCGTCTAACTTTTTTTCTATCTTTTTTGCTAACTCCAATCCTTTATCTGGTTCGAAGTCATCCCAAATTATATTTCTTAAATGATTTTTGCTCAGTGAATTAAACTTAAACCGTAAAAACAGAGTTCCAGCACCTATATAATCATTGGTAACACCGTCCCAGTTTAGATATGTAGCTCCTTCTAGATTATCCTTAGTGTATGCACGGTAATGAACTTTTGCCCCAATTGCCAATGGTTTCGAAAAATTATATTCTACCGAAAAAGTGACTGGAACTGAAACGGCAACCCCGAATGTCATTGGTGCTCCGTTTTCATATTTGTGTATATATTGTGTGGTACCATCATATTTTCTGTCTATATAAGTGTCGGTTGCGGGCACAGAAACATCGTTAAAATATCGTAAGTCATATGTATAGTACGCATAACCTAAGCCAATAGACCCATTGAAATATATTTTTGATTTTGTATTAGGGAAAATCCAACGGGTGAAATTGATGGTTGCATTAATGTCGCTTGTAATAAGGTCGGTATAAATTTTTATTGCGCAGGGACTATTATTTACTGCTCTAAGCGGGAAAAAATAACCATCAAGAGCAAGTCCCCAAACCGGAGTCAGTGCATACTCAATAGTTCCGCCATAAGTAACGTCGCGAATAGAAGTTGGGAAGATATTTAGAAGAGTTTGATTGATGTCACCATCAAAGAAATTGTATCCATATTCAGCGGTGATTGACCATCTCGAAAAACCATCATTTTTCGAAAAACCATAAACAAAAATAGATGTAAAAATAAATACTAGTAAAAATCTTTTCATTTGTCAGGAAAGATTAAAACTCAAATAATATTAGTCAGTTAACATCACTGAATTTTTAATATTTAGGTCAAAGTTATGAGAAAAAAATAAATTTACAAAACAAATAGAGTAAAATATCTAAAATAACAATTAAATTTATTTTAGGTATTTGTAAGGTGCTGTATTCTATGCAAATAAAAAATAATCTATTGATTTTATTTGTATCGTATACCAATAAAGTTTTCTAAATGAGTATTCTTATAAAGTAAATTCTTACAAAATTAAACAAAAAAAATCAAATGACCATATTCTTTTTCGTCATTTGATTGTTTTATTTGGAAAAGTTATCAACAATTATTTTATCATTTCTACTTTTTTTGTAGGATCTTTTGTCTTATTTCTTGTTTCAACCTGATAAACAACATTTTGTGCTAAACTCAGGAAAGCTTGTGAAAGTATACTTTCATCATTTAACGCAATCGGACGACCGGCGTCTCCACCTTCACGAATGCTCTGAACTAAAGGAATTTGACCTAGAAGTTTTACATTTAATTCTTCAGCTAATTTTTTTCCGCCATCTTTTCCGAAAATATAATATTTATTTTCAGGCAATTCTGCCGGTGTAAACCAGGACATGTTTTCAACCAATCCGAGAACAGGTACATTTACTTTTTCACCGGTAAACATATTTATTCCTTTGCGGGCATCAGCTAATGCTACATCTTGTGGAGTTGTAACCACAACAACACCTGTAATCCCAAGCGTTTGAACCAATGTAAGATGAATATCACCGGTACCTGGCGGCAAGTCTAGAACAAAGAAATCAAGTTCACCCCAATCAGCATCGGTTATCAATTGTTTTAAGGCATTACTTGAAACACTTCCACGCCATACTAATGCCTGATTTGGATCAACAAAAAATCCAATTGACAACAGTTTAATTCCATATTTTTCTATTGGTTTAATGATGTGTCGTCCCTCATTTTCGACCACTTCGGGATGTGCATCTTCCAATCCAAACATTTTTGGAAGAGATGGTCCGTGAATATCTGCATCCAATAACCCAACTTTATATCCCAACGAGGCTAATGCTATCGCTAAATTTGATGATATAGTTGATTTTCCAACACCTCCTTTTCCTGAAGATACAGCAATTATATTTTTTACTTTTTCAAGAATTGGAGTTGCTTTAGGTTTTGGAGCTTCATGTGAAATTATTTCTATATTTCCTTTAATTTCTGCATTTTCACTGACATAGGTAAGTATCGCTTGTTCGGCAGCTTTTACTACAGATTTTGCAAAAGGATCATTTAATTTTTCAAATAAAATGGAAAAGGAAATCTTATTGCCTTCAATTTGTATGTTATTTTGTACCATTCCGGTGGAAACAATATCTTTCCCTGTTCCCGGATAGCGTACATGTACCAATGCATCGAGTATGTTCTGAGGAGTAATGTTCATTTTAGTTTGTAAAGTTTGTAAAGTTCTTAAAGTTTTATATTATTCTGGAATCACGGCATTTCGACCGAAACTTCTGTAACTATCGTGTTCAATTTCAATATCCGGTTCTATAAATTCTTGCTTGTTTGTTAACAAAAACTGAATATATTTTATACTTAAACCTCTGCTGAGCCATTGTTGCTCATAGTAAGTTTTGATATTTAAGATTTCATCCTGTAAGTCCGATTCGTAAAGATTGTCGGTTGAGAAAACAACCGGGAGTTGATTAATGTTCACCATTTCACAGGTATAAGTAAACATGAAGTTGCTGTCTGTTTTGAGATGAATTTTACCATCCTGCTTTAAAAACTGTTGGTAGTTTTTCATAAAATTGGTAGCAGTCAAGCGTTTGGTTGTCTTTTTCATTTGAGGATCAGGGAAGGTCAACCAAATTTCACTTACTTCATTTTTCTCAAAAAAATGATGAATCATTTCAATGTTGGTGCGAAGAAAGGCTACATTTTTCATCTCTTTCTGAAAAGAATCTTTAGCACCAGTCCACATACGAGCACCTTTTATATCAATGCCAATAAAATTCTTTTCAGGATAAAGTTGACCTAAACCAACGGTGTATTCTCCTTTTCCGCAACCAAGTTCTAATACAATAGGATGATCGTTTTTAAAAAACAGTTCATTCCACTTTCCCTTCATTTCGAAGCAATTACCTTCTCTCACCAAGTGCGATGAAACCTGAAACACATGAGGGAATTCCTCCATATCTGCAAATTTCGCCAATTTATTTTTACCCACTTATTTATTTACGAATTTATGAATTACTATTTTGCGATTGGTATCAGAACTCATTTTGTAACCAGTATTATGTTAAAAAATCCACCAAAAATTCAGTTTACCTTCTCAAGTCTCATTCCAATATCATTAATGCCAATTAAAACTGAATCACGCATTCCATGTTGTATTTTATATTCATAATTCCCTTTCAAAAGGAATTGGATATTCTGATTATACAACACGGGCATTTCGAGTATTGAACCAAGTCCCGAACCTAACCATTTTCCTCGTTGATCGGCAAGATATAGTTCTATTGAATCTTTTGTAATGATACTATCCGGTGTCATTTTCTGTAGGAATAACCACAAGTTTTGATATGGATACTCGCCTCTGTTTCTAATGTTTACATACAAGTTATAGGTAGAAATTGTATCTGTTATTGGAATGTCAAATATCAAAACACTGTCTTTGCACCAACCCTGAGGCGATACGGATTGATACTGAAAATAGGCATCGTTATTGACACAGGATACAAAAAAGAATATTCCTGCAATTAGCAAAAAATGAATTTTATTCCGTTTTATTTTCTCCGGCATCTTTTTTCTTTATTGGTTTTTGGAATCGCGGCTTTTTTTCGCTATTTTCCGTTGGTTGATTTGGGTTATTCAATTGAGGTCGGTTATTATTGTTCGATCGTTTGTTTTTGTTTGTACGTTTTTTGGTCGTATCAAAACGGGTTAAACTATCCTGACCAACACCGTTTTCATAGTCAACAACAACTGCTTTTGGAGCATCTTCCGAATGATCATCTAGCAAATCAGGTTTCTCTCCTTTCCGATTTAGTGCAATTACTTCTTTGGCACGTTTCGCCGAAATGGTTACAATATTAGCCCCAAAATTCTGGGAGGTAGAATATGAAATCAGTCCTTTGAAAACATCCGTTTTAAAATGATAATAGGTATTGTCAATTGTTTCCAGTTGAATTTCTTTTGAAGGAAAATCTTTGATTGCATCCATATACGAATCAAGTTCGTAGTTCATACAACATTTCAGTTTTGCGCATTGTCCGGCGAGTTTTTGAGGATTTAGCGAAATATCCTGATAGCGCGCAGCACTAGTTGAAACAGAATTAAAATTCGTCATCCAGCCCGAGCAACACAACTCCCGTCCGCATGGACCAATTCCGCCAATCCGACCCGCTTCCTGACGGGCACCAATTTGTTTCATCTCAATTCGAATACGGAAAGTCTCTGCAAAAACTTTGATCAATTGTCTGAAGTCAACACGTTCATCAGCAATATAATAGAAGATAGCTTTGTTCCCATCACCCTGAAATTCTACATCGCCAATTTTCATATTCAGTTTAAGGCTATCGGCAATCTGACGCGATTTTATCATCGTTTCTTGTTCCCGTGCTTTAGCTTCCTGATATTTTTCCATATCGTTTTCCTTGGCTTTGCGGTAAACCCTACGAATCTCTATCTTCTCAGAATTCACATTGTTTTTTTGCATTTGAAGTAAAACCAGTTTTCCAACAAGTGAAACCTGACCAATATCGTGACCCGGCGAAGACTCAACCGCAACCATATCGCCTTTCTCAAGAGGAATTTTTGTGCTGTTCAGGAAATAACCTTTACGTGTGTTTTTAAACTGAATTTCAACGAAATCAGTTTCTTTTTGTGTTTCAGGCAGGTCGCATAACCAATCAAAAGTAGCGAGTTTTTGATTAGAGTTACCATTACAGCCTTTTTTATTCATGCGGCAACCGCCTTTATTGAGTGTGTAATCCATTTTTTTTAGTTTGTAAAGTTTTTTAGTTTGAAAGTTTATAAAGTTTATAAAGTTTAAAGGTGAGAGCCTTATGAACTTTTAATTTTATAAACCTTACCAACTGAGTCCTATTTTTTAAGTAGCATAATGACTTTCAAGGTTAAATCGAAGAAAATCATTTTTGCATTTACATTTTGTTCTATTTGTTTTTCGGCTAATGCGAATTCATTCATTAAATCTTCCACATTGCGCTCGTTGATAAAAGGTGAAAATCGCTGCGAGAAATCAGCTTCATAACTTGTGAGATAATTTAAATCTCTTTGTTGCAGGTTTCGGATAAAATTTTCACGTGTCATGTGTTGCGCATAATTCAGAAAGTTTTTCTGTCGTTCCCTTCCAATTGTACTCGAAGCCATTTCATCTGACCATTTTCTTAATGTTTTAAGCGAAGCATGATCTTTTTTGTTCCCAACTTGCCATGCTAAACGCATTATCATTACAAAGCGTTCAAAATTCACTTTGTTCTCATCACCATCATTCAATACCGCCAAAGCGGCTAAATAACTACCGTTTGCAATTCGGGCAATATTTTCAGCACCTATCTCAGTTACATCCAATTCATCATTTTTCAATAATTTGTCAATGATTTCACTGTCGTTTAATTTAGGAATGTGAATATGTTGAGTTCTCGAAAGAATGGTTGTAATAATTTTGTCCGGTTCGTTCGAAACCATTAAGAAAACCGTTTTTTCAGGTGGTTCTTCCAAAATTTTCAACAATTTATTGGAGCAGGTACTATTCATTTTCTCTGGCAGCCAGATAATCATGACTTTATATTCTGACTCGTATGTTTTCAAACTCAACTTTCGTAGAATTTCTTCACTCTCATTTCCATAAATCATTCCCTGTTTTGCATCTCCCGAAATTTCGGCATACCATTCATTTTGTCCGAAATATGGACTTTTCAGTATTTGAGCTCTGAATTCGGCAATAAAATCGTCGCAAACCACAGAACTTTTGTTAGAAGGTTTAATGACCGGAAACACAAAATGTAGATCGGGGTGAGCCAGTTTTTTGTACTTTATACACGAAGGACAAACGCCGCAAGAATCTTTCTCGGTGCGGTTTTCGCAACATATATATTGAGCGTAGGCAATTGCAAGGCCTAATTTTCCTACACCTTCGGGTCCACGAAAAAGCTGAGCGTGCGGTATACGTTGCTCTGTGACGGTACGTATCAGTCGTTTTTTTATATCGTGTTGACCTATAATTTCGGAGAATAACATTCAGTGCAATTATCTATTTTTCGCCCAATTTGGTACGATGTGCAAATATACAAAAAAAGTTCTATGTGTTTGTAAGCAATAAAAGTTTGAAAAAAATTTTCAATTAATAAAAAAAATCGACTTTGAGTAGTATTTATCTAAATTATTATTTCAGGCTAGACTTTTAAATTGTTAACTAATATTTCTAATGGTTTTTTATAACTTCTTAGGTGTGTTTTTTTTTCTAAAATTATAGTAAGTAAATGGAACAAATTAATGTACCATTTAGAAACATTAATAGAACGCTGATTTTCGCTGATTTATCGGAAAATGAAGGATAAAACAAAACGGATTTTTCTTGCCTTCGGCAAGATGATTAAGACACAACTATCTGTAAATCATTCCGATTTATCGAAATTCAAATCCGTTTTTTCAAATCCACTCTATCAGTGAAAATCAGCGTTCTATTCTTAAATATTTTCATGCAAAATACGACATTATTTGTTTTCAATTACTTATGTCGATTTTTCATGCAACATTTTCTCTCAAAATATCATCAATCAAATAGATTATAAAATACAGGTTTAAAAATTGATTTGTGATATGAAAAAATTGTTTTTATTTATGTTTATTATTGTATTGGTGACATCTTGTATGGACAATGATGATACTTATAACGATAACACCGAAGTGAGTATTGCCACAGTTGAAAATCCCGATAGCGCTACACAGTTTTATCTCAGATTGGATAATAATATCAGGTTGTACTGCTCCGATTCAGAATTAATGAATTATCGTCCAAAAGATGGACAGCGTATAATTGCAAATTACAGAATTCTTACAAGTAAAAGTGATACAAGTTATTACCAGTATGATATTCAGTTGATTGATGTGTATGAAGTCCTCACGAAAGATGTTTTAAATATTCAACCGGAACAGCAGGATAGCATAGGAAATGATGTGATTAGCATCCGAAATATGTGGATAGGTAGCGATTATCTGAACGTGGAATTTAATTATCCCGGATATAATAAAATCCATTTTATAAATCTTATATGGGACTCTTCAAAAACCTACGATGATGCTAAATTGCATTATGAATTCCGTCACAATGCCAACAATGATGATCCTACTAATTCTAAATGGGGAATGGCTTCGTTCGACTTGAGTTATCTGAAGTTGACCAATTTTGTTGACTCAATAAATATCGTTGTACATACAAAAGAATTTACAAAAGATGAAACCTACGAACTTACTTACAAACCGAATCCCCTAATGTGGCTCAGTTCACAAAAAATGACATTAAAAAAAACATCTGATAAATTAGAATAATATAGTTTTTGATTTAATTTTGCAGGAAAGTCCGGTCATATCTTTTTGAACGGACTTTTTTGATTTTTGATTTTGCTAATTACATTGATTGATTATTAATTTGACATTTAATCATTACCTTTGTGTTTTGTTAAATAAATATATTTTTTCATTCTTATCAACCGTTACATAAAGGTGATTCTTTTCAATATCTCTTTCGAATAATTAGTCAATAATGGAAAAAATTTACAATAATATCGCAAATAACATCCTCAAAAATGCTGAAGAATTTCTATCATCTCATTCAAATGAGACTGAAATAAATGAATCATTGTCGGGTGCTATCGAAATTATTCAAAATCTTCTATCCCTTCAATCGGAAACAGAAACCCAGAATATTGAACTACAAAATTCTCAGGAACGATTTCAAAAGGAACGTGAATTCTATCAGGATATTTTAAATAATCATCCTGCCGGTTTATATCGTATCTGTGTTTTATCACTTGAGAAATGGGGAAACAAAAGTTGGGCAAATTCTGACAATCCACCCTATACAGTAGAATTTATGAGTGACCGTTTCTCTGAAATCTTAGAAATATCACGTAAGGAGTTTGAACAAAATTTCTTTATTATAAGCGATTTGATATTTGCTGACGATAAAGGATCTTTTGTGAAAGAAAATAAAATTGCGAATAAAAAGATCATTCCATTTCGTTGGGAAGGTCGTATAGTAGTTAATAAAAAAATAAAATGGATTCGATTAGAGTCTATCCCACAAAAACTTAATAATAATGATGTTCAATGGACCGGTATTTTATACGATTTAACGGAAAGAATAAATAATGAAGAAGAATTAAATAAAACCAGAGTTCAATTAGAAGATGTTTTAAGTGGTGCTAATATTGGAACGTTGGAGTGGAATATTCAAACCGGTAAAATAAAGTTCAATGACATTTGGGCAAAAAATCTTGGTTATTCTGTTACAGAACTCAAAATAGGATCAGTTTTATTTGGGTCAAAGGGCTGGAAAAAACTCACTCATCCTGATGATATTGCTTACGCCGACGAAATGCTACTTCGACATTTTTCTGGAGAAATGCCCAATTATATTATTGAGGTGAGGATGCGACATAAAAAGGGACACTGGGTTTGGATGAGGCAGATGGGAAAGGTTAAAACCTGGACACAAGATGGAAAACCTCTGTTGATGTACGGAATACATACCAATATTGACGACAGAAAAAGATCTGAAATTGAATTAAGCAATATCAATAATGAATTAGAAAAACGGGTCCAAAAACGTACCCTTGAACTTGAAACACTTAATACTGAGTTATTGCTGTCTGAACAAAAATTTAGGACAATCAGTGATTTTACCTATGACTGGGAATATTGGAAAAGCCCTGAAAATAAGATTATTTTCATGTCTCCTTCTGTTGTAAGGATTACGGGTTATTCAATCAGTGAATTTGAAAATAATCCCGGTTTATTGGATGAGATAGTTTATATAAGCGACCAGGATATTTGGAAAAATCATATAACAAAACGCACAGAAGACACAAAAGAAGGAGACAGTGTAGAACTAACTTTCAGGATAGTAACTAAAAAAGGGGAAATTCGTTCGATTGGACATGTGTGTCGGTCAATATATGTCAATGGTATGTGTCTGGGTATAAGAGTCTCGAATAGGGATATTACAGACAAAATGAATGCTGAAAAAGAACTGCTCGCTGTTACTATTAATGTAGAAGAAAAAGAGAGAAATAGATTCTCTTCCGAATTGCACGATGGCATGGGTCCATTGTTATCGACCATAAAACTCTATTTTCAGTGGTTATCGGAGAATGAAGATAAACAGAAAAATATACTGATAACCGAGAAAGGTAATCAATGCATTGAAGCAGCTATTCAAACGGCCCGAGAGCTTTCGCGTGGATTGAGTTCACAACTTCTTGCAAAATCAGGATATGTTGTAGCAATAAAGGATTTCTGCAATCGAATTAACGATACAGGCAAAATTAAGGTTGTTTTCAAGACTAATACGAATAAAATTTTTCATCAGTTTCTGGAAATAACTTTATATCGTATTACTACTGAGTTGTTGAAAAATACAATTACCTATGCAAATGCAAGTTTAATAGAAATTGATTTTGAATTCAATAAAGATTACAATAAAGTGATTTTGACCTATTCTGATAATGGAATTGGTTTCGATTATGAAACAATAAAGAGTAGAAATACTGGACTAGGATTAATGAATATTCAACATCGGGTGCAGATTCTCAAGGGGACAATTAAGATAGAATCGAGCACTAATGATGGAATGAAGGCAAATATACATTTTCCAATAGACGAACTAATAGACTGATAATTACATTTACTTTTTTTAAAATATAAAAATGAATAAAATTATTCTTGTTGATGATCATTCATTATTTAGAGAAGGAATAAAACTATTGATTGAAAATAACGGCATGGGCGAAGTAATTGCTGAAGCCGACAATGGTAAGGTTTTTCTCGAGAAATTGAATTTGTTTAAACCCGATTTAGTCATTATGGACATTGAAATGCCTGTTATGAATGGATTGGATGCAACAAAAAAGGCTTTAGAAATATATCCTGATTTAAAAGTGTTGGTTTTGACAATGCTAAGCGACAAAGAAAATTATCAGGAAATGATTCAAGCAGGGGCAATTGGGTTTGTTCTGAAGACATCTGGTAAGAAAGAATTTGAAAAAGCTATTCAAACGGTGATGTCAGGTGAAAGTTATTTTTCTAATGATCTGTTACGTCAGATTATTTTTAATATTGATCCAAAAGCTTCAAATTCAGTTAATATCGACAAAAAAGCTTCAAAAATAAAATTTACTTTGAGGGAAAAAGAAGTTCTCATGTATTTTTGTCAGGGATTAACTGTCAGTGAAATTGCAGACAAGCTGTTTCTTAGTCCAAAAACCATTGAAACTCATCGTTCAACATTGTTAAGAAAGACAAAAGCAAAAAACACATTAAACTTAGTTCTACTTGCAATAAAAAATAAAATGGTAGAAATATAAATAACGTATGTTGATTAATAAACAACAAGCCTGTGTTCGAGAAATTGGATGCAGGCTTTTTTTTGTAATGGTTTACACTGAAAAAAAATAAGGATTTACTCTCATTAAAATCAGTGTTTACACTTAAAAAATATATTTACTTAAAATATAACTTTGCAAAAAATATAGTGGAGTTGTTGGTAATATGCTTTTATCACTCTTGGACAATGTATGTTTCAACCCTTGCTTTTGGTAGAATGAAACTTTTTACCATTGGAAATGCTGCTACATTTGGAATTCCGGTAGCTGATATTTTAATGGCTGTTAATCAGGAAGTTTAAAAGTAATTTGATTTGTTATTGTTCAGAAATATGTTAATGATAATTGTCATTTATTTCTATATTATCTGCTATTATAAAACAACCCAAAGCTTTTATTATAATTCTACATACACTTGGGAAATATACAATCAATAAAACGGTTCAATAAGTAAAATTAAATTGGGGAATCACCAAAGTTATAAAAGTGGAGTCCAGAAACCACATATGCAAACGGGGCGAATTCTGAAAAGCCACATGAGTAGGAAAAAATAATATATATAAAATATGAAACTTAATTTTTCAAAAATCCTGTTGATTGTAGCTTTTGTTGTTGCATTTTCAAGTTGCACCACATTGAACACAAGTCTGAGAGAGCCAAATGTAAGAGTAGAATTAAACAAAAGCGACTTTGTTCTTTCAGGTCAGGTTAGTGCCGAAGCCACTTCAACTACCTATTTTGGAATTGATTTTGAACGTTTGTTCACTAAAAAAACAGCAACTGTTGATGGTGCTGAGCCAATTATTAGTGTGGCAAAAGTTCCTGTTGTAGGCGAAGTGTTGGGTGACAGAACCGCAAACTATGCTTTGTATGAAATGGTTAGTAAAAACGCCGGTTATGACGTTATTTTTTATCCAAGCTACGAGAAAAAAGTTGTAAAACCGATTCTACTTGGTATTTATAAAATTACAACAGTGAAAGTAACAGGTAGGTTAGGAAAATTGAAATAATATTTATCTCCATAACAATTCATTGGTTCCTATAAGCAGACTTATTTTGAGGCTTGGCATTAAATTAAAAGCCACTTATAAGTCTGCTATGTGATAGCTAAATAGTTAGTTAAATGCTACTGAAACTGTTATTTCTAGTTGTCCTCTAAACACAAACGTCGTATTATATTGTTTAAATTGTTGCTCTAGAAACAACAATAAGTAGTCTCAAATATTTAATGATAAGTTTTATCACAGAAGTACATTTAGGAGAATAAAATGAAAGAAAACCTAGAGCACATTGTAAATAATATTTGAAGATTCAGCGTAGATTTTAACTCGATAAAAGGGAATATCTTTTATTAAAACGGCATTTTCTATGATTTTCCCTTATCATTTTCAGGGTTTACACTTATAATAATCAGGATTTACACTCACATTATTCTGGTTTTAATCCGTTACTTTTGTTTATATATTTTCTTTAAAAATACCTTAGCTATGAATAAAATTATCATTGTAGATGATCATTTATTATTTCGTGAAGGAATAAAACTCTTGATCGAAAATGAAGGTTTTGGACAAGTGATTGGAGAAGCTGAAAATGGACTTGATTTTTTGGTTTTGCTAAAAACACTTAAGCCTGATTTGGTGATTATGGATATTGAAATGCCCTATATGAATGGATTGGAAGCAACAAGTATAGCTGTAAAATCTCAACCTGATTTAAAAGTTTTGGTGCTTCGTATGATGAGTGAATATGTGAATTTAGCTGATATTAGAATTGCTGGTGCTTCAGGTTCAATTATGAAATCAGCCGGTAAAAAAGAATTAGAAAAGGCTTTTCGTGCAATTTTAAATGGTGAAAAGTATTTTTTAAATTAATAATTATTTTTGAGTGAAATAGTAGTATAGAATAATGTAATTAGTTTAATTATAATTAAACAAAAGGCTCACTTTTCTAAATGATTAATCTGTTTGTTTTAAGCGGTAGCCTGATTTTGGGTTATCGCTTTTTTTTTACATAAAAAATATTGCACAAAGGGTTTGCGTTATTCCTAAATCTCTTTCTCGTATTATGTTTCTTTGTTAGCATACTTTTTCTATCTTTGTAATTCACATCAATCATAAAAAAGAAGAGTATGAAAAAGCTTGAACCCACATTAGTATGGAATTTTTTTCATGATATAAATCAAATTCCACGTCCTTCGAAAAAGGAAGAAAAAATAATTGCGTATTTAAAATCATTTAGTGAAAAATTTCAATTAGAAACGAAAGTAGATGCTGCCGGTAATGTGCTGATATGCAAAAAACCAACTCCTGGATATGAAAATCGTAAAAAGATTATTTTGCAGGCACACATGGATATGGTGTGTGAGAAGAATAGTGATACCAAGTTTAATTTTGACACAGATCCAATACAAACATATATTGACGGCGATTGGGTAAAAGCAAAAGGTACAACACTCGGGGCTGATAATGGAATAGGAATGTCCTTGATGTTGGCTGTATTGGCTTCTGAGAATTTGAAACATCCAGCATTGGAATGTTTGTTTACTGTTGACGAAGAAACGGGTTTAACAGGTGCATTTGCACTGGATAATAAATTTTTGAAAGGCGAAGTGTTAATAAATCTAGACTCGGAAGACGATGGAGAAATCTTTGTAGGATGTGCCGGAGGTATTGATACAACTGCAGAACTTAGCTATATTCCCGAAAAATCCATTGAAGGATATTTTGCATTTTCGGTTACTGTAAAAGGGTTGACTGGAGGACATTCTGGTGATGATATTGAAAAAGGACGTGGAAATGCCAATAAAATTCTGAATCGTTATTTGTGGAAACTGAACCAAGTTATGAATGTGCGTTTACATAAATTTGATGGTGGAAACCTTCGAAATGCTATTCCTCGTGAAGCAACTGCAATAGTTTCTGTTCCATCGTCGGAAAAAGAACCTGTGCGGGTGTTGCTCAATCACTACATTGCTGAAATGGAAAACGAATTAGGTTCTGTTGAACCAAAGATCCAGATAATCCTTGAGTCCGAAGAATTGCCTGAATTCTCTATCGATAAAAAAACAACTGACGTTTTATTTAATGTGCTTTATGCATGTCCACACGGAGTAAAAGCAATGAGTAAAGAGATGCCAGGTCTTGTGGAAACGTCTACCAATCTTGCTTCTATCAAAATGATGCCGAACAACAAAATATTGATTACTACCAGTCAACGCAGTTCGGTAGATTCTGAAAAATACGATATTGCTAATCAGGTGGAAGCTGTTTTGACGCTAGCCGGTGCAACAGTTACTCATGGCGATGGTTATCCGGGTTGGAAACCAAATCTGAATTCTGAGATTCTGAAAACAGCTCAGGAAAGTCATCGAAAATTATTTAAAAGCGAGCCAAAAGTGCGTGCCATTCATGCCGGATTGGAATGTGGCCTTTTTCTCGAAAAGTATCCACATCTCGATATGATTTCCATTGGACCGCAAATGTACGGTGTTCATTCTCCTGACGAAAGACTAAGCATTAGCTCTACGCAGAAATGCTGGAAATGGTTGGTGGAAATTTTATCTACAGCTCTCTAATCCTCAAGAGGAACTTTAAGAATTAAACTGATAAGTGTACTCCGAAAAGTGATTTTTGAATCTGCCTGTCTACAACAGGTTGGTTTGACTCTTTTTCGGAGTGGACTCAACTATTCTAAAACAAAACTAATCAAAAAATCCTTCCTCACAGGGAGGTTGGTGGAGCAATGAAAAAACCGAACAAACGAAAAATTATCAATGATCCTGTTTTTGGATTTATCAATATCCCGAATGATTTTTTATACGATATAATTCAGCATCCGTATTTCCAACGGTTGAACAGAATCAAGCAGTTAGGGCTTTCATCCTTTGTTTATCCCGGAGCTCAACATACGCGTATGCAACATTCACTGGGTGCAATGCATCTTATGGGCGAAGCCATCACTCAGCTCCGAGAGGGAGGTCATGATATTACAGTATCTGAAGCCGAAGCAGTGCGAGCTTGTATCCTACTACACGATATTGGTCACGGTCCTTTTTCGCACACGCTTGAACATAGTTTGGTTGAAGGACTCAGTCATGAAGATATTTCTTTGTGGATGATGCAACATATTAATTCGGAATTGGATGGGAAATTGGATATGGCATTGGAAATTTTTACCAATGTGTATCCGAAAAAATTTTTACACCAGCTTGTTTCCAGTCAGTTGGATATGGATCGGTTGGATTATTTAAGCCGTGACAGTTTTTTTTCCGGTGTAAGTGAGGGAATTATTGGAGCTGCACGCATAATCAAAATGTTGAATATCCACAATGACCAGTTGGTGGTTGAAGCGAAAGGAATTTATTCAATTGAGAAATTTTTGGTGGCACGTAGATTGATGTACTGGCAGGTCTATTTGCATAAAACTTCGGTAGCAGCAGAAATGATGTTGTTGAATATTTTAAGACGGGCAAAAGAACTGGCAAGTAAAGGAGTTGATTTATTTGGAACGCCCTCATTGCAATTTTTTCTATACAATGAGATAAACGAACAAAATTTTATGCTGAATGATGAGTCATTAGAACATTTTGCCTTATTAGATGATTCGGATGTAGTAAGTGCTATAAAAGTATGGTCGTCGCATTCCGATATCGTTTTGTCTCAACTTTGTAAAGCTTTTACTAACAGACGACTTTTTAAGGTAGAAATAGGTTCAGATAAAATTGATTCATCAAAAAGAGAAACTTTACTGCAACAGTATTCAAAATATTTCAATATAAATTTTAACGATGCTCAATACTTTTTAGGTGAAGAAACCGTTAGTACTGATACTTATAGTCCTAAAGACGATAATATAAATATTTTATTTAAAGATGGGAGCATTAAAGATATAGCAGACGCTTCTGATATGTTGAATATAAGTGTATTAACAAAAAAAGTTGAGAAAAATTATTTTTGTTATTTTAAGTTGTAATTTTATTTTTTCGTTTTTGAACTCGGCTCTAGCCGAAAAATATGCGAAAACGTCTATCGAAATCTTAATAGAATAGTGTTTTATTATCGTTTATTGGAAATTCTTTAGTACTTTTGCAACCAAATTTTTTTAATATGGAGTTTACAGCTCAACAAATTGCAGATTTTTTAGGAGGTGAAATACAGGGTAATCCTTTAGTAAAAGTAAGTGACTTCTCCAAAATAGAGGAAGGTAAACCGGGCACTTTGAGTTTCTTGTCGAATCCAAAATATATTCATTATATTTATGATAGTCAAGCAAGTATAGTTCTCGTAAATAACGATTTTATTGCCGAAAAAGACATATCGGCAACACTTATTCGTGTTCAGGATGCTTACACCTCATTAGCAAAACTAATGACAATAGTCGATCAGACTAAAACTAAAAAACATGGTATTTCATCACTGGCTTTTATTTCGTCAACAGCAAAAATTGGCGAAAATAGTTATATAGCACCATTTGTATATATTGGTGATAAGGTGACTATTGGCGATAATTGTTCCATTTATTCAAATTGCAGTATTGAAGATGGAGTGATAATAGGAAATAATGTTAATCTATATTCAGGTGTAACCATTTATAATGATTGCATTATAGGAAACAGTTGCACCCTACATTCCGGATCGGTAATTGGATCGGATGGATTTGGCTTTGCACCTAAAGAAGATGGTTCTTACGATAAAATCCCTCAAATGGGAAATGTTGTATTGGAAGATAATGTATAAATTGGTGCTAACTCAATTGTGGATCATGCTACACTGGGAAGTACAAAGAATCGTATAGGTGTAAAAATTGACAATTTGGTTCAAATTGCACACAATGTGGAAGTGGGTGAAAATACGGTTATTGCAGCTCAATCCGGGATATCTGGTTCAACAAAACTGGGTAAAAGATGTGTTCTTGCCGGACAAGTTGGTTTAGCAGGACATTTGCAAATTGCCGATGGAACAATTTTTGGAGCTCAAACAGGTGTTCCTAAATCAGTAAAAATTCCTAATCAAATTTTACAGGGTTATCCTGCCATTTCTATAGTGAATTTTCACAAATCGGCTATTGTACATAAAAATTTACCTGAACTTCAGAAAATGATTTATGCCATGCTGAAACGAATTGATGAATTAGAGAAAAAGATTAATTAATTATTATTATATAATTCATATACTTCCTGATTATTACCTTCACTTTCAGTCAAGTATGAAATTTTTAGAATGTCGAAACAAAATACGATTAAACAGTCCTTTACAGCAGTTGGAAAAGGATTACATTCAGGACTGGAAATTAAGCTGAATTTCCTTCCCGCTCCCGAAAATCATGGTATAAAAATCAAACGTGTTGATTTACCTGAAATGCCTGAAATGCAAGCGTTGGCTGAATATGTAAGCGAAACAACCCGTGGCACAGTTCTGAAAAAAGGTGAAATGCAGGTAAGCACTGTAGAACATGCTCTTTCAGCTCTTTATGCTTTAGGAATTGATAATTGTTTGCTTGAAGTAGATGCTCCGGAATTTCCAATATTAGATGGAAGTGCAAAATACTACGTTGAGAAAATACAGGAAATTGGAATTGAAGAACAGCAAGATGAAAAAGATTATTATGTTGTTCGTAAGAAAATAGAATATAGTATTCCTGAAACTGGTGCCAAAATTACGATTTTGCCCGATGATATTTTCAGTGTAGATGTACATATAGGTTTCGATTCCACGGTTTTAAATAATCAGTTTGCTAGTCTTTCTTCGTTAGAAAATTATGCAGTTGAAATTGCATCAGCACGTACTTTTGTTTTCGTTCACGAAATTGAATTTTTAGCAAAATTAAATCTTATAAAAGGTGGTGATTTAAAAAACGCAGTAGTTATTTATGATAGAGAAGTTTCGCAGGAAACATTTGATAACCTTGCTGACCTAATGGGACAGCCACATCAAGATGCTAAAAAGCTGGGCTATTTGAATGGAGGCGTGAAATTCCCGAACGAACCGGCACGTCATAAATTACTCGATATTATTGGTGATTTATCATTAATCGGGAAGCCAATAAAAGGAAAGGTAATTGCAACTTATCCAGGACATAAAGTAAATACAGATATTGCCAAAATAATTCGAAAAGAGTTGAAAAAGCAGGAAATACAAGCTCCTGTATACGATGATAGCGTAGAACCATTCTTGGACATTAATGCTATCCGTAAATTATTGCCACATCGCTGGCCGTTTTTATTGGTAGATAAGATTATTGATATCCGCGATAAAGTGGTGGTGGGATTAAAAAATGTATCCGGAAATGAAACTTTTTTTATGGGACATTTTCCTGATGAACCCGTAATGCCCGGAGTTTTGTTGGTAGAGGCAATGGCTCAAACAGGAGGTATTCTTGTCCTTAACGGATTAGAAGATCCCGAATGTTATTCAACTTATTTCTTGAAAATTGACAATGTGAAATTCCGTCATAAAGTTGTACCGGGTGATACACTGATTTTCCATTTGGAATTGCCCGAACCAATGCGTCGTGGCTGTGCAATAATGAAAGGAACTGCATTTGTTGGCGGAAAAATTGTTTGCGAAGCCGAATTTATGGCGCAAATCGTTAGAAATAAGTAAATACATACTTTTCCCCAACTTTCCGTGCTTGCCGTTAGGCTAATCCCAAGGAAGCAACAGCAAAACTTTTAAATAATTAATGTTACAATATATATATTTTGACCTATAGTTTTTTCTTTTCCCTCAAGGGGTTAAGAAACTTAAAAAATTACACATGAAACAACCATTAGCATATATTCATCCTGATGCAAAAATTGCAGCTACCGTAGTTATCGAGCCATTTGTAACGATTGACAAAAATGTAGTGATTGGAGAAGGAACTCAAATTGGGTCTAATGTGACCATTTTTGAAGGAGTACGAATTGGAAAAAATTGTAAAATTTTTCCGGGTGCTGTAATCGGTGCAATTCCACAGGATCTGAAATTTAAAGGTGAAGATTCATTGGTAATTATTGGAGATAACACAACAATTCGTGAATATGTAACCGTAAACAGAGGTACTGCGGCCAAAGGAAAAACCGTAATTGGAGATAATTGTTTGCTGATGGCATATTGTCATGTTGCACACGATTGCGTTATCGGCAACAATGTTATTATGTCAAATGCTACTCAACTTGCCGGTGAAGTAGTTGTTGATGATTTTGCCATTTTGAGTGCAGGAATTCTTGTTCATCAGTTTAGCCACATTGGATCACACGTAATGATACAGGGTGGAACAAAAATCAACAAGGATGTACCTCCATTTGTAACGGCCGGACGTGAACCGCTGTCATACGCCGGAATCAATTCCATTGGTCTTCGTCGTAGAGGATATACTAACGAGCAAATTCGTGATATCCAAGATGTTTATCGCTATATTTTTCAATCGGGAATGAATACAACTCATGCTATTGAGCGTATTCAGGCTGAATTGCCTGCCACTAAAGAACGTGACGAAATTTTATTATTCATTAAAAATTCACCACGAGGAATTATTAAAGGATACTTTGAATAAAGACTTTAAACCTCTGAAGGGGATTTTTTAATCATCAATAGATTATGGAAAAAATGGATGAAGCACCAAAAAAAAGCTTAAATTTTATTGAAGCTTTTGTTGAGCAAGACCTGAAAGATGGAAAAAACGACGGACGGATTCAAACTCGTTTTCCGCCTGAACCGAATGGATATCTGCACATTGGCCATGCCAAAGCTATTTGTCTGGATTTCGGTATTGCAAAAAAATACGGTGGTATTTGCAATCTTCGATTTGATGATACCAACCCGGTGAAAGAAGATGTAGAATATGTTGATTCCATTCAGGAAGATATTCAATGGCTTGGTTATAACTGGGCAAATATTTATTATGCTTCCGATTATTTTCAGCAATTATGGGATTTAACAATCGAACTTATTAAGCAAGGTAAAGCCTATATCGACGAACAATCGGCTGAAACCATTGCTAAACAAAAAGGAACACCAACAGTTCCCGGAGTTGAAAGTCCCTATCGCAATCGCCCTATCGAAGAAAATTTGGAATTGTTCAAAAAAATGAACACCGGTGAAATTGCCGAGGGCGCCATGGTGCTGCGTGCAAAAATTGATATGTCTTCATCAAACATGCATTTTCGTGATCCATTGATGTATCGTGTTATCAATTCGCATCCTCATCACCGTACTGGTTGGACTTGGAAAGTATATCCAATGTACGATTTCGCACACGGACAATCGGATTATTTTGAAGGAGTTACTCATTCATTGTGTACATTGGAATTCGAAGTTCATCGTCCGTTATACGATTGGTTTCTTGATCAGCTCAAAGATTCAGATTACCGTCCACGACAAATTGAATTCAATCGTTTAAACCTGACATATACCGTAATGAGTAAACGTAAAATGTTACAACTCGTTCAGGAAGGTTTGGTAAGTGGTTGGGATGATCCACGTATGCCGACAATTTGCGGTTTGCGTCGTCGTGGTTATACTCCCGAAGCAATACATAGTTTCATCGACAAAATTGGCTATACAAAATTCGAAGCACAGAATGATATTGGTTTATTGGAACATGCGGTTCGTGAAAACCTCAACAAAACAGCTACACGTGTAAATGCAGTTATTAATCCTGTGAAATTAATCATTACCAATTATCCTGAAGGAAAAGTGGAAATGATGGAAACAATTAATAATCCGGAAGATGAATCTGCTGGAACACGCGAAATTGCTTTTACTAAAGAGCTTTTCATGGAAAGGGATGACTTTATGGAAGAAGCTCCCAAGAAATTTTTCCGTATGACTCCCGGACAAGAGGTTCGACTGAAAAGTGCTTTTATTGTAAAATGTACGGGCTGTAAAAAAGATAATGAAGGAAATATCGTTGAAGTGTATGCTGAATACGATCCGCTCACCAAAAGTGGAATGCCGGAAGCCAACCGAAAAGTGAAAGGAACACTTCACTGGGTTTCTGCTACTAACTGTTTAGATGCTGAAGTTCGCTTATACGACCGACTTTTCAGTGTTGAAAATCCTTCGGCTGATGAACGTGACTTCCGCGATTTATTAAATGCTGAATCGTTAAAAGTGTTGACGAATTGTAAAATTGAAACTTCATTGAAAGATGCTAAACCATTGGATCATTTTCAGTTCCAACGTATTGGCTATTTTAATGTAGATTATAATTCTACATCCGAAAAATTAGTTTTCAATCGTACAGTATCATTGAAAGACAGCTGGGCAAAAGAAAAAGGAAAATAATAACGGCTTTCCTAAACAAAAAAAGCATACTAATAATTTTAGTATGCTTTTTTTTGGGTTTAAATAGTTCAATATTTTCTCGATGCTACATATTCGGCACATAATATAAGCGATTTCTTTATTTCGCTGTCAGGAAACCCATTGAGTTCTTCTATGGCTTTGTCTTTATATTCGTTCATTTTTTGAACGGCATAATTAATTCCTCCATTATTATGGGTAAATTGTGTAATAGTATGAATATTTTCGGTTGTAAATTCTTTGTTTTTCAACAAAAGAAGAATGTCTTCTTTTACTTCGCTATTGGTATTTTGTAAAGCGTAAATCAGTGGCAATGTGAATTTTCCATCACGAATGTCATTCCCTGTTGGTTTCCCTATATTTATATTTTCGGAGTAGTCGAAAATATCATCTTTAATCTGAAAGCTGATGCCAATGTATTCTCCATAGTTGCGTAGATGAATCAATTGTTCATTGGTGGCATTTACCGAAATTCCACCCACTTCGGTACAGGTTGAGAATAAAAGAGCAGTCTTTTTGCGAATCATGTTGAAGTAATTTTTTTCTGCATCGCTTGAGAGTTGAGTACAGGTTAATTGCAATAATTCTCCGTCAGACAATTGCATCCCGATATTTGCCATAGCTTTTAGAATTGCTAAATTATTGGTTTTCGCAGAACTTTCAAGTGATTTTGATAAAATATAATCACCGGAAAGTATGGCGATCTTATTTGTCCATCGTGCATTAACCGACGGTTTTCCTCTGCGTTCAAGGGTGTCATCTACCACATCATCATGAATCAAACTAGCAGTATGAAGTAATTCAAGTGAAAGAGCTCCGTAAATGGTGGTATTGTTTATCTCTTTGCACAGCTTGGCTGCTAATAGCACTAACATAGGTCGTAATTGCTTGCCACTTTTCTGGAGTACATACTCATTTACGCTTTCCAGCATAGGATTATCTGTACGCAGTGCTTCAGCAAATGTTTCGGTAAACAATTGCATTTCAGGTGCTATCGATTTTCTAATCTCTTCAATAACGGTCATACAGACAATTAACTATTTTTATTATGCAAAAGTAAACAATTTTGTTGTTTCAACGAACACCTTAAACTTTCTTAAGTTTATATTTTAAATACTTTTGTGAAAAATATTCAAGGGAAAGCTATTTTGATGAGTAATATGCCTAAAACGCCCAATGGAGTTTTTTTGTTTTATTCATTCTGTTAAAGAACAGTTTATTGATATCTAGACTTAATGAACTTGATATGCTTTCCCGTTGATAAAAATACATTTCTTCTCCAAATTTAAATGCACGAGCATATTGAAATCTAATTTTAAAGAAATCATAGGTGAATCCAAGCGTTAATGCCGGTTCAAAGAAATAGAAACTTTTACCATTCAAAATATCCGTTAGGTTAAAATAGGTTTTGGCCATATTTATATCATAATCAGTTCTGTTTTGAAAGAATAATGCATTGTAATTCAAACTTGTTAGTCGATATGAAATAGCCAGATCAACATGCTCAATTCTATTAAAAATCTTCATACCGAAACTTGGTTGTATAAATTGACGATTATAACCTAAATCGAAATAGGGGTTATTTACATTAAATTCCCCAAATCCTACTCCTGCATTTAATCCGGTATAAATGCCACTTTTATAACGTTTATACAAAACGAGCTCATTATCCCAGCAAAAATCTTTAATAAATCGATTGGTATTGCCATAAATTGAAATATCAAATTTGTTGAAACTGCTATATAAACCAATATTATCAGAAAAAGAATACCCGCCCTCTACACCCATTAATCCATCTGTTGCCAAATTGCCAGTTATAAAGGCATCCCCTTTTTCCTCAAAAAGTATTACATTTTGTTTCGTTGGTAAATAGTAGGTCGGACTACAAGCGCTCAACAATAATGTAATTGTGAAAATCGTTCCTTTAATTATTGTATTTGTTTTCATTGTTGGAACATCTCCGGTTTAATTTCAAGAACATGATTAATAGATACATAAACTCCCATGTCAATAAACTTATCCATCGTTGAATTCCACAAATTTCTATTGTCAAAGTAAACTGGATTTACCAAAACAGAATCATTATTTTCAATTCTATAAATCTTAAGTGTTTGAACACATTCATTAAATTGAGCCTCGTTCATCCAAAGATTATTTTCATTCGCTATTGGCTTGTTAATATACTGACAAACATTCATCATGCTGTTTACAGTATCTTTTGCAATAATAGTATCAAAATTCATAAATCCGAATTCAACAACAAATGATGTGTCTGTAAGATTAACTATAGAAAGATTTTCACTTACAGTTGGGTAGTTGTATTTTTCGGTGCAAGCTGTAAATAACAACAAAAAGATTGATAATATGGTAACAACTTTTTTCATAGATAATCTTCAAGTATCAATATGTAAAAAGTAGAGGCATATACAATACAATGTATATGGTAGACGTAATTAGTCCTGCCCAAATCCAGAATCCTGTACTAGATGGAGGGACAGCCACTATTTGAACTTTTTTTGTCCCGTTTTCAATTTTAAAAAAGTATTTTTCGTCTAGTTTGTCTTTATAAGATTGATCATAACTGGAATAATGAAGGAAATAATCACCTTCTGGTAGGTTCTCAAGTGTGAGAGATTTTACATATTTCCGCTCCAGAATCAGAGAATCGTTTAATGTGACGGAAGTGTTCTGGGTAGCTATTGTGGGCAAAAAAACGGCTTTACCCGTTACCGTTGGATTTGGCTGATAGGTATAGGTGTAATTTAATGCGCAGGACGATAATCCTACAGCTAGAACGAATAAGATAATAAAATGTAGATTTTTCATATTCTTTATTTTTAAGTTGGTTTAAACTCGATACAAACTGCGCAAAGTTAACTAAAAAAATGATTATTAAACATCCTCCAAATTATTTTTTTTCAGTTAATTCAGCTCAATAAATTTTCGTTCAATTCAATGGTTCAATTTAAAAATGTATCTTTGTTTCAATAAATAAAAAAAATCGGTTTTATTGAATATCATAACTTATGCAATGAAAAAACTCTTCCTTATTGATGCTTATGCCATCATCTATCGATCATATTATGCGTTTATTCGCAATCCTCGATTTAACTCAAAAGGGTTAAATACTTCTGCCATATTTGGATTTGTAAATACCTTAGAAGATGTATTGAAAAGAGAGAAACCTACTCACATTGCTGTGGCTTTCGATCCAAAAGGAAAAACGTTCCGCCATGAAGCATACGATCTTTACAAAGCGCAACGCGAAGCAACACCTGAAGATATTCGTTTGGCTGTTCCCATTATAAAGGATTTGATAAAGGCCTATAATATCCCTGCTATTGAAGTTCCCGGATTTGAAGCCGATGATGTGATTGGAACAATGGCGAAAATGGCTGAGAAAGAAGGTTTTGAAGTGTACATGCTTACTCCCGATAAAGATTACGGACAGTTGGTTTCGGATCATATTTACATGTACCGACCCAAGCATACGGGTGGTTTCGAAATTATGGGACCGAATGAAATTAAAGCAAAATATGATTTGGACAGTCACGAACAAGTTATCGATCTGCTAGGATTAATGGGCGATTCCGCAGATAATATCCCGGGTTGTCCCGGTGTGGGAGAAAAAACAGCGGTGAAACTCCTGAAAGAATTTGGAAGCATTGATACCTTGCTTACCCGTACTGAGGAGCTGAAAGGTGCATTGAAAACAAAAATTGTGGAAAACAGGGAACAAATTATTTTTTCAAGATTTTTAGCCACTATAAAAATAGATGTTCCATTAACTTTCGATGAAAAAAGTCTTGAAATTGAATCTCGTAACGAACCGGAACTGAAAGCCTTATTTGATGAATTGGAGTTCAGAACCATGTCGTCAAAAATAGGTAATGTGTTTTCGTCGCTTCCTCCTGATACAGCTACTGCAACCATTGCTTTTGCAAAACCCAAAGCGAGTCCCGCTGGTCAGATGAATTTATTCGATGCTTTTGATGAAGCGGAGAAACAACCCGAAAAAGTTGTAAAGCCCAAAATTCAAGTCACTGAAACTGTTTATGTTGAAAATCCAAACGGACTTCAGACTATTGAAAATATCCTTCACACTTATTTTTTGGTGGACAATAAGATCAAACGCTCCGATTTGATTTCGAAATTGTTTATGCAAAAAACTTTTTGCTTCGACACTGAAACTACCGGATTAGACATGTTTACCGACGATTTAGTGGGACTATCATTCAGTTTTGTTGAGGGTGAAGCCTATTATGTTTCGTTACCCGAGAATAAAACCGAAGCTACAGAAGTTTTGCACGAATTCAAAGCTGTTTTTGAAAATAACCAGATTGAAAAAATTGGTCAGAATATAAAATTTGATTTATTAATGCTGAAACAGTACGGCATTGAACTAAAAGGAAAATTTTTCGATACAATGATAGCGCATTATTTGGTTCAACCGGAATTGCGACATGGGATGGATTATTTAGCAGAGATTTATCTGAATTACCGAACCATTCATTACGAAGATTTGGTGGGTGGGAAAGGTAAAAATCAGGCCAGCATTCGTACGGTTGATCTTAATAAATTGTGCGATTATGCTGCGGAAGATGCGGATATAACTTTCCGTTTAAAACAAATTTTAGAAAAAGAATTAATCAATTACGATCTGGAAAAGTTGTTTTACGATATCGAAATGCCTTTGGTTGAAGTATTGGCTTCGATGGAACATACAGGAGTTCGGTTGGATAGCGAAGCATTGGCTCAAAGTTCAATTATCTTGACTAAAGAAATGGAGCTGCTTGAAAAAGAAATCCACGAAATGGCCGGTGTGGAGTTTAATGTAAGTTCGCCTATGCAGGTGGGCGAGATTTTATTCGACAAATTAGAACTTGATAAAAAAGCCAAGAAAACAAAAACCGGACAATATTCAACAGCCGAAGATGTGTTGGAAAAAATACGTTCGAAACATCCTATTATTGGAAAAATTCTGGATTATCGCGGATTAAAAAAATTGCTCAGTACTTATATTGATGCACTTCCTCAGCTAATTAGTCCGGTTACAGGCAAAGTTCACACATCTTATAATCAAACGGTGGCAGCTACCGGTCGTTTGAGTTCCACAAATCCGAATTTGCAAAACATTCCTATCCGTGATGCTCAGGGGAAAGAAATTCGTAAAGCATTTATCCCAGATGATGGTGATGTGTTTTTAAGTGTGGATTATTCTCAAATCGAATTGAGAATTATGGCTCATTTAAGTGCTGATGCCAATATGCTCGAGGCATTTAATAACGGTCTTGATATTCACACTGCCACAGCTGCTAAAATTTTTAAAATTCCATTGGCAGAAGTTACTTCCGATATGCGGCGAAAAGCAAAAACGGCGAATTTTGGGATAATTTATGGGATTTCTACATTCGGACTTTCCGAACGATTGGGAATTCCCCGTGCCGAAGCAAAGGAATTAATTGAGGGTTATTTCGAAACGTATCCGGATGTAAAAAAATACATGGATGCTGCTATTCAAAAAGCAAAGGAAATGGGTTATGTTGAAACGTTATTAGGTCGTAAACGATTTTTGCCTGATATTAATTCCCAAAACAGCATTGTTCGTGGTTATGCAGAACGAAATGCTATTAATGCACCTATTCAGGGTTCTGCGGCTGATATTATTAAAATTGCCATGATCAGAATTCTGAAAAGGCTGAAATTAGAAAGGCCTGATGTGAAAATGACCATTCAAGTTCACGATGAGTTGAATTTCTCTGTTCCAAAAGCAGAAATTGAAATTGTTACCAAATTAGTGAAAGACGAGATGGAAAATGCGCTGCAACTTAAAGTGCCATTAATTGCTGATTGTGGAGTGGGGGCAAACTGGCTTGAAGCTCATTGACAAGAAAAATCTATAATTTTAACACTGCCCTTAATTTTCGCAAGTGTCTTCTAAGTGACATAAGTATATGATTGTACTTTCGTAATAGCTTATAGAAAGTAACAAAATGTATTTGAATTTCTTGATAATAATATCTGTGAAAATATTGATTCGGGTATATTCATTTTAGTTTCAATGGTTCGTTATAAAACAATTTATTAGTTTAGTATTCAGGTAATTAAAACGATTAACCCTTTGAAAATATCAAATATATTTTTTTTAATTAAACGCAAAGAACGCTAAGCATAATAATTTTGTAATATACAGTACTTCAAATATATATGCAAAGAACGCAAAGAGAAAAACTTGAAGTTTTTCTTGGCGGTTTAGCATCTTAGCGCCTTTGCGCCTGCCTGCTGCAGGTAGGTTGAAAAATAAAATTTTATAACGAACGATTGAGTTTAAAATTCATACTTAAATATTTTCTACCTTTAAATTTTGAAGAAAAACCGATTAATAATAATGAGCTTAAAACCCAAATATTTACTTGTTTACTTGTTGCTTTTTTTGATGACAGCTTGTAGTAGCACCAGGAAAATTGAAAAAAACTTTAACGAGAACGCTTATAAAGCATTGGGATTGCAACAAGAACGAAAGGATAATGTTGAACTGTATAAAGAGGCTGCTTCATGGTTACGCGTTCCTCATCGGGGAGGTGGTCTGTCGAGAAACGGAATTGATTGTTCGGGGTTGGTGTATGTTATATATAAAAAGGTTTATGCTAAAACACTGGAACGAAACTCGGAACAAATAATGAAAAAGAATTGCCGGAAGAAAAGGAAGGGTGCTCTGCGTGAAGGCGATTTGGTTTTCTTTAATAGTGGCAAAGGGTTGAATATTAGGAAAAACATAAACCATGTGGGCATTTATCTGAAAGATCATAAATTTATTCATACATCAACATCCAGAGGAGTTATGGTAAGTGATTTGAACGAAGATTATTACCGTAAAACATGGGTATGCGGTGGAAGAGTAAAAAACAGATAAATAATTATACTGTTCGATCAGACTGAAAATATAAAGATTTCGTGACCGGTTCTATTTTAGTAGAATCGGTTTTTTTTTATTCTAAAAAATGAAATTTAGCATCTCATTGTTAATTGCAAAGAAAATCAAAACCCTTAATCCTTAGTTTACAGTAATATAATGTCCTAATGAGTTTATTTAAAAATATTTATCCATGTCCCATTGTCAAATAAAATATTATGTCTATCTTTGCAACCCATTTTGGAATAAAACCAGAAGGAGAAAAATATTAAGAAATTAAAGTTTTAAAACAAAGTAAAATGCCTACAATTCAGCAATTAGTTAGAAAAGGAAGAGTAGAAATCATCGAGAAAAGCAAATCTCGCGCATTGGATTCATGTCCTCAGCGTCGTGGTGTTTGTGTTCGTGTGTATACTACAACTCCCAAAAAACCGAACTCGGCAATGCGTAAAGTGGCTCGTGTACGTTTGACTAACCAAAAAGAAGTGAATGCTTACATTCCGGGCGAAGGACACAACTTACAAGAACACTCTATCGTACTAGTACGTGGTGGTCGTGTAAAGGACCTTCCGGGCGTACGTTATCACGTGGTTCGTGGAACTCTCGATACAGCCGGCGTAAGCGGTCGTACACAGCGTCGTTCGAAATACGGTGCTAAAAGACCAAAAGCAGGAGCAGCCGCAGCAAAAGGTGCACCAGCAAAAGGTAAAAAGAAATAATATCCTGACCCGTATGGGTTAAAAGGAGAAAATTCCCTTTCTAAACAAACTAACAAAAATCAAGTTTAAACACTTGTTTGAGTTTTAAGGTAGCAGATGAAAGGTTGAGTAAATGGCTCAGAGGAGTCGTTGAAGTAAGACTAAAAAAGCAACCAAAAAAACAAAAAACGGAAATTTTAAGTAAAAAATGAGAAAATCGAAACCAAAAAAGAGGGTCGCATTACCTGATCCGGTTTTCAATGAATCAATGGTCACTAAATTTGTGAATCATTTGATGTATGATGGAAAGAAGTCAACAGCATTCGACATCTTTTATACATCTCTCGAAACTGTTAAGAATAAACTTCCTAACGAAGAGAAATCCCCACTTGAAATTTGGAAAAAAGCCCTCGAAAACATTACTCCACTAGTAGAAGTAAAATCTCGTCGTGTGGGTGGTGCTACATTCCAAGTTCCTACAGAAATCCGTGCAGATCGCAAGGAATCAATTTCAATGAAAAATCTTATATTGTACTCACGCAAACGTGGAGGACGTTCGATGGCCGATAAATTGGCTGCCGAAATCGTTGATGCGTTCAACAATCAGGGTGGTGCTTTCAAACGCAAGGAAGATATGCACCGTATGGCTGAAGCGAACCGTGCATTTGCACATTTTAGATTTTAAAATCCCTGAATCCTCTAAGGAGACTAAAGAGATGAAAATTTGAAAGAATAAAGATAATAAAGAAATTATAAAGATTAAAAAGGACTTGCTAAATTCCTCTTTGGGAGTTAGGAGTCAAAAAGGTATTAAATTTAAAATGGCTAAAGGAGATTTAACTTATAATAGAAATATCGGTATCATGGCGCATATCGACGCTGGGAAGACAACTACTTCCGAGCGTATTCTGTTTTACACCGGTTTGACTCACAAAATTGGTGAAGTACATGACGGTGCTGCTACTATGGACTGGATGGAACAAGAGCAGGAACGCGGTATTACTATCACGTCTGCTGCTACAACAACTTCTTGGGATTATTTGGGTGAAAAATATAAAATTAACCTAATTGATACTCCGGGACACGTTGACTTTACTGTTGAAGTAGAGCGTTCTCTTCGTATTCTTGATGGTGCAGTGGCTACTTTTTGTGCAGTTGGTGGTGTTGAACCACAATCTGAAACAGTATGGCGTCAGGCTGACAAATATAATGTGCCACGTATTGGTTTCGTAAATAAAATGGACCGTTCTGGTGCCGATTTTTACGAAGTTGTTCGTCAAATCAAAGCAGTTCTGGGTGCAAAACCTTGTCCTATTCAAATTCCAATCGGTGCAGAAGAAAAATTCAAAGGTGTAATCGATCTAGTGAAAATGAAAGCCATTCTGTGGCATGACGAATCGATGGGCGCACAATATGATGTAGAAGAAATTCCTGCTGATTTATTGAAAGAAGCTCAGGAATGGAGAGATAAAATGCTCGAAATCGTTGCTGAGTATGACGACGTTCTGATGGAAAAATACTTTGATGATCCTTCAACAATTACTGTTGAGGAAATTCAGGTTGCTATTCGCAAGGCTACACTTTCTATGGAGATTAATCCAATAATTTGTGGTTCTGCATTTAAAAATAAAGGAGTACAAACTATGCTTGATGCCGTTTGTGCTTATTTACCAAGTCCATTAGATACACCTGAAACCATTGGTTTCGATCCTCGTGACCCTGAAAAACAAGTTGTTCGTCATCCGGATGCAAACGAACCATTGTGTGCGCTAGCATTTAAGATTGCAACTGACCCTTATGTTGGTCGTTTGTGTTTCTTCAGAGTTTATTCAGGAAAATTACCAGCAGGTTCTTACGTATATAATACTCGTTCTGACAAGAAAGAACGTATTTCACGTATTTTTCAAATGCACTCTAACAAACAAAATGCCGTTGAATTGATTTCAGCAGGTGATATTGGTGCCGGAGTTGGATTTAAAGATATTCGTACAGGTGATACTTTGTGTGATGAAAATTATCCAATTACGCTTGAATCTATGGATTTCCCTGCACCGGTTATCGGAATTTCTATTGAGCCTAAAACTCAGAAGGATTTGGATAAATTAGGTCTTGGACTTTCAAAACTTGCAGAAGAAGATCCAACTTTTACTGTTCATACACAAGAACAATCAGGTCAGACTATTATTAGTGGTATGGGTGAACTTCACCTTGAAATCATTATCGATCGTTTGAAACGTGAGTTTAAAGTTGAATGTAATCAGGGTCGTCCTCAGGTTTCATATAAAGAAGCTATTACAAAAGAAGTTCAGATTCGCGAAACATACAAAAAACAATCGGGTGGACGTGGTAAGTTTGCCGATATGATTGTAAAAGTAGAGCCCGCAGATAAAGATTTTGAAGGAACTTTACAGTTTATAGATCAGGTAAAAGGTGGTAATATTCCAAAGGAATATATTCCTTCTATACAAAAGGGATTTCAAATTGCTATGAAAAATGGCGTTTTAGCAGGTTTCCCATTGGATACGCTTAAGGTAACAGTTATTGATGGATCGTTCCACGCTGTTGACTCGGATCAGTTGTCCTTTGAAATTTGTGCCCAGATGGCCTATAAAAATGCTTGTGCCAAAGCAAAACCTGTTCTGTTGGAACCAATCATGAAAATGGAAGTGGTAACACCGGAAGAAAATATGGGTGATGTAATTGGTGACTTGAACAAACGACGTGGTCAGGTTGAAGGAATGGAATCGAGCCGTACTGGTGCTAGAATTGTAAAAGCAAAAGTTCCACTATCAGAAACATTCGGATATGTAACTGCTTTACGTACTATCAGTTCAGGTCGTGCAACTTCTTCAATGGAATTCGATCATTATGCTGAAGTTTCCAGCTCTATTGCTAAGGAAGTAGTAGAAGAAGCAAAAGGTAAAGTTGAATTACTATAAGAATTACTAATTATACAATTTCCAATTCCAAATTTTCGGGAATTGGGAATTGGAAATTAAATAATTGAAAATTGATTCGGGGTTAGTGAATGACTCTTAACCGGAAGCATTTTCAATAACAAACTAATAAATATATAAACGACAATGAGTCAAAAAATCAGAATTAAATTAAAATCTTACGATCACAACTTGGTTGATAAGTCAGCTGAAAAAATCGTAAAGACAGTAAAAGCTACAGGCGCAGTTGTAAGTGGTCCAATTCCACTTCCTACTCACAAACGTATCTTTACAGTAAACCGTGCTACTTTCGTAAATAAAAAGTCACGTGAGCAGTTCCAACTTTCATCGTATAAACGTCTTATCGACATTTACAGCTCTACAGCTAAAACAGTTGATGCGTTGATGAAACTCGAATTGCCAAGTGGAGTAGAAGTAGAAATTAAAGTGTAGTAACAGTGATGAGTTACAAGTATTCAGTTACTAGTAACTTGATGTTGATGCCTGAATAACGTTGACCGTTTTGTTACTTATTTTTTACTTGTTTGTTTTTAAAAATAAAAAAATATGATAATGATAATGCAACCATTGTTGATTACGGGAAATAACTTTTAGCGAAGC
>JAQUWU010000048.1 GCA_028692715.1 Paludibacter sp.
ACTACAATGCAACTTCAGAAATACTACAACTGAATTTCAATAACATGCATGTTTTAATGGCTGATTTAAAGCCCAAAAATGTACGTATTTAATGGTTTTGAGCTGTTTTTGCTGCAAAATGGGTTAAAATTTCATTTCCATTTTCGTCAAATAAAACTTCCATTTTCTTTTTGCCATTAAGTATCATTATCTCTGAAACCTCTGCACTTTGAAAAATAGAACCCAGATAAACTTTTTTAATGCTAGTTTTAATGTTTGCCTGGATTTGAGTTTCTGTTACAATATATTCAGTTTCGATCCAAACACCGTTTAAATCATAATTTGCGGAATAGTTCTACCCGTTTAATTTGAAATTGGCTTCCCATTCTTTTTTTGTTTTCCATATCCCATTTCACGTTGGTTGCTTTTTCGAATTTTGCACTAAACGCTGAAGTAACTTTTACCGGAACATTTTTTTCTGATTTTGCAGCTACATTACTAAATGTAAATACAAGGGCGGCCACTGCCAACAATAGTCTTTTCATGTGAGTGTGTTTTTGTTTGTTAATTATGGACAAATGTATATGTTGATTCTAATGAGAAATTGAAGTTGAGTTATAAAATGTTTGTTGAAGTTGAGTTTGATTTTATGTTTTTTTTGTTGTTGTCGAATTTCCTTGAAAGTAACAAAATGTAGCTAATCACACAAAAAAAGTAACGAATTCGAACTAAAATGAATAAATAAAGTACAATTATAAAATAACTCAAATAAATATATTTGAATCTGGTACGCGCGTGTCAAATAGATAAATAAAAGCGTATATTTGCAACGAAAAGGTATATGAAGTTACATTAAACTATCTTAATGTAAATAAAAGTGTTGATTATGGATACAATATGTAAGTATAACGGGTCTGATTGTTATGGAGCTAAAGAATTAGAAGTTCTACTTGAATTGAGTTCTTTATTAAGTAATAAAGAAATTGATTTAAATGAAGTTGTGTGCATTTTAGCAAGTCATTTAAAGGCCGAACGGATTATTCTCACAGTTTTAAATCGCGAAAATTCTCAAATTAGTATAGAAGGTTCTTATGGAGTTGACGAAGAAAAGAAAAAATCTATTTATCAGATAGGTCGTGGAATAATAGGACGTGTTATTGAAACCGGAGTAGAAGTTTTATTACCTAAAATTGCGTCTTCCGACCTATTCTTAAATTTGACTGATGCTGCATCAGTTATCGATGGGAAAGATGTGTCATTTATTTGTTATCCAATTCGTTACAAAGATGAAGTGATAGGCACAATAAGTTTACATAAAGTATATTATCCAATAGTTTCGTTCGATTACGATTTGCGATTGATAAAAATTGTAAGTTCGATGATTGGTCTCACTTTGCGTCGTAGACAGGAATATGCCGAGGAATTGGAACAGCTTCAAAATGAAAATAGTAATCTGAAAGTTGAATTACGAAGTAGGATAATGCCGGAGCGTATAAAAGGAAATTCCGGAAAAATGAGCGAAGTATTTTCGTTGATTGAAAGTGTTGCAATGACGGATGCAACAGTAATGATTCGAGGCGAAAGTGGGGTAGGAAAGGAGTTGGTTGCGGATGCTATTCATTATAGCAGCGGTCGTAAAAATAAACCATTTGTTAAAGTTAACTGTGCTGCTTTGCCAGAAAGTTTGATAGAAAGTGAATTGTTCGGACACGAAAAAGGATCTTTTACAGGTGCTTCAACAACTCGCATTGGACGATTTGAAGCCGCTAATGGCGGAACAATATTTTTGGACGAATTTGGTGATATTCCGGCATCCACTCAGGTAAAACTATTGCGCGTATTGCAAGAAAGGGAAATCGAACGTATTGGAAGTACAAAACCTATTAAGGTAGATGTGCGTATTCTTTGTGCCACCAACAGGAATCTTGAAGATTTAATCAGTAAAGATCAGTTTCGTGAAGATTTGTATTATCGTATTAATGTTTTTCCGATTTATATTCCGGCACTTCGCGAGAGAATTAATGATATCCCTATTCTTACCGATTTTTTTATTGATAAATTTAATAAACGTCACGGAAAAAACATAAAACGAATTACTTCAATGGCTATTGATACATTGATGGTTTATCACTGGCCGGGAAATATCCGAGAACTGGAAAATTGCATCGAACGTGCTAGTATTTTAAGTACCGATCAGGTGATCAGGGCGCATAATCTTCCAGCATCTTTGCAAACAGCTTCAACTTCCAAGACAATGCAGAAGGGAACACTCGAAGTGATTATTGGGAGAATGGAGCAACAAATTATTATCGATGCATTGATATTAACAAAAGGTAATATTGTAAAGGCAGCTGAACAATTAGGAATTACCGAAAGAATGATGGGCATAAGAATAAAAAAATACGATATTGAAGCAAAAAGGTTTAAGGTATAGTTGGTAGGAAGATAGCCCCCAACCCCTAAAGGGGAGAGAAAAGAACCCCTAACCCCTGAAGGGGAACTATATTAGTGTTGATAATTACAATTCAATTTTTATGGAAACGAAACCAAACGATGTAATAGCCGAAAGTAATTCAGTTCCCCTTCAGGAGTTAGGGGTAGATTCATCTTTAGGGGACAGGTGTAGTATTCTTTTTGAATTGTGCGATTTCGAAAACCCTCAACATTTGAAAGCGCTGGCTGAATTGACAAATCATTATATGGAGGATCCGATGGGTGGTTTTCCGCCATTAAATAAACTTGATCAGTTACGCTTGGTGAATGGATTAGCAAATCATCCTACTGCTGAGGTTCACTTTGCAATATTAGATTCAACTGTTGTAGGCTTGGCAACTTGTTTTGTGAATTTTTCTACTTTTTATGTAAAACCCTACTTATATATTCATGATATAGTTGTATTCAAAAATTATCGTGGAAAGGGGATAGGCAAGGCATTAATAGAATATTTAACCGTTTTGTGCATTGAAAGAGAGTTTTGTAAAAAAACACTTGAAGTAAGAGAGGATAATAAAGTAGCCAAATCACTTTATAAAGATATTGGATTCGATGAATGCGATCCCAAAATGTTGTTTTGGACTAAAAAATTAAATGATTATTCCCAATAGCTTATTAAAATATTACTCATTAATTCTTTAATTCAATAGTTCGTTATAAAAAAAGATTTTTTGAACCTACCTGCAGCAGGCAGGCGCAAAGCCGCTAAGTTGCAAAGCCGCAAAGAAAAACTGAAAGTTTTTGTCTTAGCGTTCTTTCTCTTGTTGTTGAATATAAGGTATTTAAAAATTTGCGACTTTGCGTTTACTTTTTTATTTGGAGCAATCATTAAAGTCATTAAATCTTATAACTAAATTGTTGTATTTAAATACAATAGTTGTTTTTATAACGAACCATTGTTAATTATAAAATCAAATAAACCCTTTTAAACCACGAATCACACGAATTCACACGAATTTAAATATTTATTTTACTAAAAATCAGTGGTTCATAATTCTTTCTTACTATAAATATTCCAGTTTAAATCAATGATTTTTATCATTACTTGTTTCGACTTTAAAGTATTACATTTTTACGGATAATCAAAAAAATAACATAACAATGAAAATAGCAATACCAATAATAGATTCATCCTCCAATAAATACACCATTGCTTCAAGTCTGAATGTAAATGGTTATTTATGTTTATACGACAGCGAATCAAACGCTGGGCGCTGGATGAAAACAATGGAACTGGCTCCGGACATGGGCGAACTATTGCATGAATTGGAACGTAAAACAATTACGGCAATTATCACTGAACAAATTCATCCAATGGCATTAAAAGTTCTTGTAAATAAAGGATTTGATGTGTTTCAAGCGAATGGAACTGCATTGGCCGAAAATATCCGTTTTTTTAATGATAAAAAACTGAAAAAGTTCAATTATAAAACTGCTATGGATTTTGCCAGCATATGTGGAGGTACTTGTAGCAGCTGCGAAACGGAATGCAAACCACCCCTAACCCCTAAAGGGGAATAGGAGAATCAGGTGTTTCAAAAGAATTTATAATAAAAATATTTTAGGACATGACAAAAAATCGAACGCAGATTTAACGGATTTAGCTTATTTTAGCTGATAATTTTACTTTAAAAAGCGGATTTGTTTCAGATTTAATCTTGCAAGCAAGATAAGATTTAGTTGCAACTCTAAGATCGTATCGGTTTACCGATATTTTAATCCGTTTCAAATCCGTCTTATCTGTATAAATAGCGCCTGCCTGCTGCAGGTAGGTTCTATTTTTAATGTATATCATTTGTATGTAATCTTTTGTCATGTTCTTAGTAAAATAAATTAAAGCCCCTTTAGGGGTTGGGGGTCATATTATGAGCTTACAAAACGCAATAAATTTTATTTCTCGGGTTGATGCTAATGCAGATTTTCGTAAATCTTGCTATATTTATAAGTCGCAGGAAGAATTATTTTCATTCCTTAAATCTGAAAATATCGGATTTACGGCAGATGAGATAGAAGATGCCTTCAATGTACTTGAGTTAAAATGCCAGACCTACGAACAAGCCGGAAGGGTGAAAGAAGTAAAAGCTTGGTTTAGATTGTTTAGCTAAGATTCACATAGTCAGTGTAATACTATTTCATTTCCCTTGTTCATTAATTAAAAAATGAATAGCAGTCTTTTTATTCCATAAAAATTTAAGGTTAAATAAAGTTAATCGCGAATAACGTAACAGATTTAGATGTAATTTTGCATCGTTGTTTAAACAACTGTTATATACGCAACGATATGTTACACTTACATAATGACGAACTTTTCAATATTCTTGTTGGTAAAATTTCTACGGCAATTAACCGTACTTTTCTGAGAGCATTTGCCAACGAAGGTATTGATATTACCACTGAGCAATGGTCGGTATTAACTTGTTTGTGGAGAAAAGATGGAGTTACTCAACAAGATTTATGCAATTTAACTTTAAAAGATAAACCAAGTATGACCCGCCTTATTGATAAACTCGAAAGGAGTAATTTGGTTACTCGCATATCTAGCTTATCGGACAGACGTATAAATATGATTCAACTCACCGAAGGTGGAAAGAGTTTGGAACAAAAAGCCACAAATCTAGTCCAGAGCATTGCTGAAAAAACTCTAAGTAATATTACGACTGAGGAACTCGACACGAGTCGGAATGTGTTGAAAAAAATCATGATAAATCTTCAATAAATTTTTTTAGTATAATAGTTGCACATGCAACTATATAGGTATTGTGTATTTTTTTTGTGTGCAAGGTTGCATGTGCAACTATAATTTTAAAATATTAGTTTAATTTTTTTTTGTATGAAGAAACAATTATTTCTCGCAATTGCAATTATAATAAGCTTGCAGTTGTACTCCCAGCAGGAATTAAGTCTGGAAGATTGCAGACAAATGGCTTTGTCAAAGAACAAAGGGTTGGAAATGACAAATGAAAGTATAAAAGCTGCGCGACAACTAAAAGCAGCAGCATTTACTCAGTTTTTGCCTAACTTTTCGGCAACCGGAGCTTACACCTGGAACGAAAAAAATCTATCATTGCTTTCCGAAGATGCATTGTTGCCGGTAGGGACAAAAATGACAGATGGATCATTTGGTTTTACAGCCGATCAGATTTCCAATACCTGGACCTCTGTAAACGGGACATTTTTACCAAAAGATGCCGACGGAAATCCATTTAACCCAACAACAAACCCCGAAAAAATTCAGTGGAAAGAGTATGCTCTTTTACCAAAAGAAGCCATGGAATTTGACATTCATAATGTTTTTGCAGGTACAATAGGTTTTGTACAGCCAGTTTTTATGGGTGGTAAAATAAAAGAGCTTTATAAAATTTCTAAATATGGGGTAAATTTGGCAGAGGCGCAGCACGATAATAAAACGACCGAATTGTTGATTGAAGTTGATGAAGCTTATTGGAGAATTATTTCTGTTGAGAACAAAGTAGAATTAGCAAAAGAATATAAAAAGTTACTGGAAAAACTTCAATCAGATATCGAAATAATGATTGAAGAAGGAGTTGCCACTAAAGTTGATTTACTAAAAGTAAAAGTAAAATTGAATGAAGCTGAGGTGTCGTTGTCGAAAGCCGAAGATGGTTTAAATTTATCGAGAATGGCATTAAATCAACTTTGCGGATTGGACATGGACAAAGAATATCAACTTTCGGATGCTGATTTGAAAGCTGAGTTTACGCAAACAAAGTTAATCCCTGTAAAACAGGCTATTGAGAATAGGCCAGAGGTCAAAGCTTTGACACAATTCGAAAATATAGCAAAATCGAACGAAAAAATAATGTTCTCTCGATTCTTACCAAATATTGCATTGGCAGGCAATTATATTGTTTCAAATCCAAATTCTTTCGACGGATATAAGAATGAATTTGGAGGCATGTTCTCGGTAGGAGTTGTGGCCAATGTACCACTTTTCCATTTTGGTGATAGAGTTCACACATTGAATGCCGCAAAGTCGCAAAGTAAAATTGCCGGTTTGCAATTGGACGAAATCAAAGAAAAGTTGGAATTGCAGATAAAACAAAGTGCCTATAAAATGTCGGAAAGTATAAAAAAGAAAACGACAGCCGAACGAAATGTTGAACAAGCCGATGAAAATTTACGCTATGCAACGGAAGGTTTTGACGCAGGTGTTATTCCTTCCACTGATTTATTAGGAGCTCAAACAGCATGGTTATCAGCGAAATCAGAGAATATTGATGCCGATATTGATATGCGTTTATGTGATGTTTACCTTGCAAAATCACTTGGCACTCTTTCGGAAACACAAAACAATAACAATAAATAAAAGAATTATTAATAGATAGATTTTAAAAATTTTACAACGATGAAAAGTAAAAATAGAGATTTAAGAACCGGATTGTTCTCCCTGATTATAGTAATGATATTGATATTTATTGTAGGTTTAATTGTAAACAAACCTGAACCGATAATAATACAGGGTGAAGCTGATGCTTCAGAAATACGTATTTCAGGGAAAGTGCCCGGAAGAATAAAGCAGTTTTTAGCTATTGAAGGTTCGCAGGTAAAAGCTGGTGACACATTAGTATTAATTGATAGTCCGGAGCTAAATGCAAAACTTGAACAGGCTAATGCTGCTGAAAGTGCCGCTATGGCGCAAAATAAAAAAGCAATAAAGGGAGCTCGCAAAGAACAAATTATAGGTGCTTTCGAAATGTGGCAAAAATCTTTGGTGGGAGTTGACATAACAAAAAAATCGTTCGATCGTGTGCAACGCTTGTTTGATAAGGGTGTACTTCCTGCTCAAAAAAGAGACGAAGCAGAAGCACAATATAATGCAGCCTTGACCACATCGAAAGCTGCAAAATCGCAATATGACATGGCTTTGAACGGAGCTGAAAGTGAAGATAAAGAAGCTGCTTTGGCTTTAGTTGCAAGAGCACAAGGTGCAGTAAATGAGGTGAAATCGTATCTAAAAGAGATTACACTTACTTCGCCTATCGATGGTGAAGTTACAGAGATTTATCCAAATTGTGGCGAGCTGGTTGGTACAGGAGCTCCTATTATGAGTATTGTGGATTTGAACGATATTTGGTTCACTTTCAATGTACGTGAAGATTTGTTGGGAAATATGAAAATGGGAAGCGTTTTTAAAATTAAAATACCTGCTTTAAACAATCAGATCGTTGATGTGAAAGTGGATTATATAAAAGCATTGGCTTCGTACGCAACATGGAAAGCTACCAAAACAAGTGGTCAGTTTGATGTTAAAACATTTGAAGTACGTGCCAGACCTTCTAAGAAAATAGTTGATTTACGCCCAGGTATGACTGCTTTGTTAGAAGAAACAATAAAATAAATTGAAGCTGACTATTTTTTTATATTGTTTGCAAACGAAGGTGTGATAATGTCCTGATTGGATGAAAATAGCTCTTTGATAGTGAGTTGTAAATTGTGCATTTTCAATTTGTAAATTATTTAATTGAAATATTGTTTTCTGCTTTCAAAAAATTAATTATACATGCGATATCAATTATTTAAAGCAATCATCGATAGTTCAACACGTGAACTGAAGCGAATGATGAGTCGTCCGATATACTTTATCACCACTATATTGGTTATGACATTCTGTTTTGTGTTTTTTCTGACATTTTTCGACGAAGGTCAACCCAATAAAATGCCAATTGGTATAGTTGATTTGGATCAATCGTCGCTATCCCGTCAGTTGGTTCGAAACATTGATGCTACCCAGCAAGTAAGCGTGATAACGAAATTTAGCAGTCATAAAGAAGCTCGCGAAGAAATGCAACGAGGAAATATTTATGGTTTTGTTGAAATAAAACAGAATTTTGCAAAAGATGCTTTAACAAGTCATCGACCAGCAATAGAACTGTACGTGAATGACGCTTATCTTATAGCCGGATCGTTGGTAGGAAAAGATTTAATGTACATGAGTGCATTAAGTACCGGAGCTATGCAGCGTCAAATATTAAGAGCAAAAGGTATTGAGGAATCCAGAATTATGGGAATTATTCAACCAATAGCCATTGATACACACTTGATAGGGAATCAACATGCCAATTATGGCGTTTACTTGCTCAATGTTTTGTTGCCGGGTGTTTTACAACTTATGATTCTTATGATGACAATTTTTGCCATTGGTATTGAATTTAAGGAACGAACATCTGCACGCTGGCTGGAGAATGCAAACAATTCCATTTTTGCTGCTGTAACAGGGAAATTATTACCATACACTTTGTTGTTCTTCATTATGGGTATGATTAGTAATTTACTCTTGTACCATTATATGCAATATCCACTACATTCAAATATTGGTTGGATGTTCCTGAATACATTTTTATTCGTAGTGTCATATCAGGCTATCGGCATTTTAATTATAGGACTAATGCCTGTATTACGCGATGGAGTTACTATTGTGGCATTTTATGGATTGCTTGGATTTACTTTTGCCGGATTTACCTTCCCAATAGAGCAAATGCCCGCCATGTCAAGAATATTTAGCTATATTTTCCCTATCCGTCACTACTTTAATATCTATGTAAATCAGGCATTAAATGGGTTGGATGCCCGGAATTCAATACTTTCGTATGTTGCATTATTATCATTTTGTATTCTGCCTTTTTTTGTATATCACCGTCTTAAAAGTGCTGCAATTAAACAGAATTTTCCAATAAAATAAAAAGAATGAATTCGTCAAAATATTTTTCAGAAAAAAACGATAAATGGACTTCAATTGTAAAAGACATTTTTGCAATTTTACGAAACGAATTTAAAACTGTTTTTAGGGACAGGGGAGTCGTTATTGTATTTATCATTGCATCCATTGTTTATCCGTTGTTGTATTGCGGACTTTATATGAACGAAACCCTTGTTAATGTTCCTATAGCCGTGGTAGATGCATCAAATACTTCTCAATCAAGAGACTTAATACGGAAAATGAATGCCACTCCCGATGTAGAAGTCGCAGCGAAATATGGCTCGATGAGAGATGCCAAAACAGCTTTTGAATCAAAAGAGGTTCACGGTATTTTTTATATACCAGAAGATTTTGATAAAAATCTGGTTTCGGGTCAGCAAGTAAATGTGAGTATATATTGCGATATGAGTAGCTTTTTGTATTACCGCGCTATGATGCAGGCTTCAAATTATGTAGTCCTCGATAAAGGCAAGGAAGTGCAAATACAACGACTCAATGCACAGGGAATTACCGGAGAAAATGCCGAAATAATTTCAGAACCATTAACTTTTGAAAATAATGTGCTTTACAATGCCGGAATGGGCTTTGCCAGTTTTTTAATGCCGGCAATTCTTATTTTGATTATTCACCAAACACTTTTTTTCGGAATTGGAATGTTAGCAGGCACTTCGCGCGAAGAAAACAGATTTCATCAATTGGTAAGTTCCAGCATTCATCATGGAGGAACTTTTAGAGTAATTGTTGGCAAATCGCTTTGCTATTTGCTTATGTATGTGATTTTCTCGTTTTATATTCTTGCGGTAATTCCCAATATTTTTAATTTACCTCATATTGGGAATCCATTGGATATAGCCAAATTAATGATACCGTTTTTGCTGGCCACCATTTTTTTCTCAATGACCGTTTCTGTCTTTATTCCCAACAGGGAAACGGGTATGATTATCTTTTTGTTTTTTTCCCTGATAATATTGTTTCTGAGTGGAATATCATGGCCTCAATCCAATATTAATGGATTTTGGAAAACGTTTAGTTGGGTGTTTCCGGCCATTCATGGAATTCAGGGTTATATCAAAATAAATTCGATGGGAGCCACTATTCGACAGGTATCGTATGAATATGTTAGTTTGTGGATTCAGACGATAATTTATTTACTTACAGCAACCTGGGCATATAGATGGCAGATAAAAAAAAGCAGTAATAAGCAGAAGTTGGATCAAGAATAAGCATCAATTTTACATAAATGAAACATCTATGAGAAGCAGGTTCACACACAAAGATTTGATACAATGTCTTTTTGTCTTGACTCTTGGTTCTAAAAATATAAAAACAAATGAAAAAAAATATTTTCTATAGCAACAAAGATGTTGTTAAAATCATCTCAAAAGACCGAGAACGTACCAATATTCTAAGAGGACCGGAACAAAAGACTATTGCTTTTTTGGTACAGCGAATTCCCTCGTGGATGAGTTCAAATATGCTAACTGGTATTGGAGTAATGGGAAGTGTTATCACTTTTCTGAGTTTCGTTTTGGCAAGTTATATAAATGTAAATTTCCTATTTTTAGGCGTTTTGGGATATGCTGTAAGTTGGTTTGGCGATTCGTTGGACGGCAGAGTAGCATACTTTCGACAAAAGGCACGAAAATGGTATGGTTTCTCGCTCGATATTACAGCTGATTGGTTAGGAATTGTATTGATGGGAATTGGATTTGTAGTTTATGTAAATGGTCTATGGGAGATGGTTGGAATTGCTTTTGTAGTTTTGTATGGTTGGGAAATGATCACAACTTTATTGCGGTATAAAATTACGGGTAAGTATTCTATCGATTCAGGATTGTTTGGACCAACCGAAGTTCGCATCGTTATTTCTCTGATTCTGATTCTTGAAGTGTTTTATAAAGATTCAATTTTATATGTTTCCTCTTTTATTACTGTTATATTGTTTATAATGAATGTAATAGATACTAAAAAATTATTGAAAATGGCAAACGATTTAGATGCTGCTGATAAAAAAGAAATTGAAAATGCAACTGTAGTTGTTTCTGCTTAAGAGAAGTATGAAATTGCGTGACAGAGTGCTGACTTTTTCTAAAGCTCAATTATCTGCTTTTGTAGGAGGAGTAGCCGATTATTGTATAATGGTATTTGTAACCGAAGTGTTCGATATCCATTATACCATCTCTATTGTTATTGGGGGAATTTTGGGTGCAGTGATTAATTTCTGTTTTAATAAAAAATGGACGTTTAAATCACAGACTATTCCTTATAAAAGTTCCGCATCTACTCAGCTGTTGAAGTTTTGTTTAGTTGTAATCAATAGTGTCATGCTTAAATCAGTTTTCACTTATTTGATCACTACTTACGGTGGTTTCGATTATATAATTAGTCGGGTTATTGTTGATGTATTTGTTTCCTTATTATTCAATTATAACTTACAGCGAATGTGGGTTTTTAAAAAAGCAATTTAGCTATCCACACGATTTACTTTCACTTTTTTTTGGAAATTTCACAACAAATTTGTATTAGTCATCTGACGGTTAAGTATTTGATCGTCTGCCATTAGTGTGTGTTTAATATTTTGATCTAAAGTGTATTTATGAATACGAATAAAATTATTTTATATATAATTTTCACTGTTATCCCGTTTTTTTGTTATGCGGAAACAGGTAATACTATCATTAAGGGGAAAGTTATAGATCAGGAAACAAAGGAACCTTTACCATACGTTTCGATTTATTTTAAAGACCTTAAATATGGAACAGCAACGAATCCTCAAGGTGAGTTTTCGATTGATAGACGTAAGTTTTTGCACGCAAATGCCCTTGCAAAAGTAACATGTGTGGGCTATAAACCCGAATATGTTGAAATTGATAATGAAAAAGAAATTGTTATAAAATTAGATGCTGATGTTCAAAATTTACAGGAATGTGAAGTAAAAAAGACCCGTTATCACAAGAAAGATAATCCGGCAATAGATTTAATCGAAAAGGTAATTGAGAACAAAGAAAATAACAATAAAAAGTCGCTGGACTATTATGATAATAAAAAATACGAAAAGGTTCAGTTTGCAATTAACCATATAACTTCTGAATTTCAAAATAAAAAAGTGTTTAAACGTTTTCAGTTTGTATTTGAAAACATCGACTCACTGAAAAACAATGGCGATAAAATTTTGCCGGTATATTTAAAAGAAACTATTTCGAAGAATTACTATCAGAGTTCACCACATAAAGAAAGAGAAATTGTTGATGCACATAAAGTAGTCTCTTTCGCCGGATTCGACAATAAGGGTATTGAGGATAATATTAAATATCTTTATCAGAATATTAATATTTACGACAACAATATAACGTTTCTTTCTAATCAGTTTTTAAGTCCTATTGCGGGCTCAGCACCCATCTTCTATAGGTATTACATTTTAGATACAATACAATCCGGTGCCGAAAAATATGTGAGAATGTATTTCGGCACCCGCAATAAAGAAGACTTGCTTTTCCAAGGGTATTTGTATGTAATGTTGGATGGTACCTATGCCGTTCGGAAAATAGAAATGTCGGTGAATAAAAACATTAATATGAACTGGATAGATGATGTGAAAATTGTTCAGGAATTTCAGAAGACCGAAAACAATTACTGGATGTTGTCAACGGATCAGTTGTCGATGAATTTTGGAATTAGTAAAAAAGGACGCGGACTATATGGTCAAAAGATTGTAAGGTATTCTGATTATCATTTTTCACCTACCAATATTGATAGCATTTATAATAATCAAAAAAAGAATGTGAAAGATAGTGCCAGGCTACGAACTGATGAATTTTGGGAAACACACCGTCCAGAAGACTTAACGGAGTCGGAGGCTGCAACGTATACAGCTATGGATAGTGTTCAGAATGTTCCTGTATTTAAGCGCTTTATGAATTATGCTTCCGTCATATTGTTTGGGTATTACGATATGGGGAAATTTGAAATTGGTCCTGTTAATACTTTTTATATGTATAATCCTGTGGAAGGATTACGATTTCGTTTTGGGGGAAGAACAACAAATTTGTTTAGTAAGAAGATTAATCTGGATACCTATCTTGCTTATGGGTTTACAGATGAACGCTTGAAATACTATTTAGGGGGGACCTATTCTTTTACGAATCGAAACCTACAAGAATTTCCCGTAAAATCGCTGAAAGTTAGTATTCAAAACGAAACTCAACTGCCGGGTCAGCAAATGCAATTTTTAATGGAAGACAATTTTTTGTTATCGATTAAAAGAGGGGTTAACGACAAGTTGTTTTATAATAAAACATTCAATGTTGAACATTTGAATGAATTCGAGAACCATTTTTCGTATAAAGTGGGCTATAAGTACACAAAAATGGCTCCCGGAGGGAATATGTACTTTAATTTTACAGATTATACGTTGCTTAAAAATGATGTAAATGACTTAGATGTGTCAGAAATGTATCTGAACTTACGGTATGCACCACACGAAAGCTTTTATCAAGGAAAAACCTTTAGAATTCCTTATTACAACCGTTATCCGATTTTTGAACTGCGCTATACTGCCGGATTAAAAATGCTTGGGAATGATTACAATTATCAAACGTTGCGGTTGAATATTAAGAAGCGTTTCTTCTTCTCGGTACTTGGATATTCGGATGTAGTCTGGGAGGCAGGAAAAATTTTCGGGAAGGTCCCTTATCCATTGTTGAATATCCCACAAGCCAATCAGACCTATTCTTATCAAATTGAATCGTATAATATGATGAATTTCCTCGAATTTGTCAGCGATCAATATAGTTCGCTGTTAATTGACCATACTTTTAACGGTTTCTTTTTCAATAAAATACCTGTTGTAAAGCATTGGAATTTGAGAGAAATGCTTAGCTGTAAAATTTTATATGGCAGTTTAAGCAATGAAAACAATCCTCAACTACAAAACGATTTATTTCAATTCCCCGTTGAATCAAACGGTACTGCCATAACATATACGTTTGGCCAAGTGCCTTATATTGAAGGAAGCATTGGTGTTGGGAATATCTTTAAAGTTTTCAGGGTCGATTTAGTTCGACGGTTTACTTACCTTGATAATCCAAATGTCTCGAAGTATGGAATCCGTATGAGGTTCAGGCTTGATTTTTAAAGTTCGGAAGAAAAGTGTTGATATTCAATAAATAATACCGATAGCACAAACAATACAGTCCAATTTCGACTTCGTCTCATTGCCCTATTTGTTTGTTCCGAAAAAACGGAATCTCGAAATACTCGATATACATCGGCATTAACCACAGTAGACATATAAAATAGCTTTGGGCTATTTTATACGTACAGATGGTATAAAATGAACTTTTAGACAAGTGTTGGTATTTAATTATCAAACTGAATATCAATTTCTTCTTTACCTTCTTTCTGATTCATGATAAACCTACCTTTGTAAGTAATGCTTGCGTTGTTAAGCGAAGCGGTTTTTGCGAGCGAATCGAACATTTTAATTTCGTCGTCTTCGGAAATATCGGCATTGAACCAACACGCAAACTGCGTACTTTTTTTATCCAGAAATTGAACAATAAATATGCCTTGTTCCGAAAAAACCATATCTTCATAAGCGTATGCTATATCTAACCCACAGGCATCTTTTGTGATAAAACGAACTTTCTCCAGTTCGTAAAATTCTACGTCATTATGTATATTCATTTTTTTAAAATTTAAATATTAATATTCATTACTTGCATATAACACGCTTGAACTCAATTGATCGAACTCAAAAAGTTCCTCTTCTTTGAAAAACCGGTTGATTTCAACCAGCGCATTTTCGATGGTGTCCGAAGTGTGAATGATATTTTCCTGAATGCTGACACTATAATCACCACGAATTGTGCCAAGAGCGGCTTCCCGTCCGTTTGTTGCTCCGGCCATACGATGTGCAATTTCTACCACATTAACGCCCTTCCAACAGCAAACAATTACCGGAGTTTTCATCATCGAATCTTTTATTTGTTGGAAATAAGGTCGTTCAACTAAATGTGCATAATGTTCGTCCAGAATTTTATCATCTAGTTGCATCATCTTTATTCCACAAAGTTGTAAACCTTTCATTTCAAATCGGTGAATAATTTCACCAATTAAATCGCGTCGGATGGCACATGGTTTTATTATGATAAACGTCTTTTCCATTAATTTAAATTTTTGATTTTTAGAATTTATGTTGAATAAGAGATTATAATGCTCAAATCCAATAAAATACAGATAAACACAAAGGCACGGAGACACTAATATCTTTAATATTAAGAAAAGACACTAAGCAAAAAACACAAGTGTTTTTTTAATTACCGTTAAATTATCAATCACCAAATAAAACAGAACTGTTTTATTCATTAGAGATTATATAAGTTTGGGAATATTTTTAAATATCTTATTTTGAACCTGCCTGCTGCAGGCAGGCGCAAAGGTTGCTAAGTTACAAAGCTGCAAAGAAAAACTTTTAAGTTTTTCTCTTAGCGTTCTTTGCGAATATTTGATGATACAAAAATTTGCATATTTATCTTTGCGTCCTTTGCGTTTAACTGTTATTTGTGTATTTATTGATTTCAATATTTTAACTTATATAATGCCTATTGTGTCTCAAATTTAAATAAAAACCAACTCACAAGAATCATAAATTATTTCTCCTGTGTCTTTGTGACTTCGTGCCTGCCTGTTGCAGGCAGGTTAAATTACAACAATTCAATTTAATTCTGCAATCCTTTTTTCTACGAGTTCTTTTATCTCTTGAATGCCAACTTTCATCGAAAGCAAATCCTCGGAGGAAGGTGTCCGATACCCAAAATCTTCAATCGAACATATACCTTCGAACTTACCGACTAAAATTGTTGTATTTTTCATTGTTTCAGTCAGTTCCGTTTCAAACTCTTTAGCCTCTTTATAGAGTGCAATTGGCATATGATGGGTTGCTATCCAATCGTAGCAGGCCAATAAACCTATAAAGTATTTTTCAACGCTTAGTATAGCAAACTGGTACAACATATCATTATTGAATCTTGAGTTTTCTCTTTCAAGACTTTTTGAGAATGTAGAAAAATAACCATTGGCATAATCTAGACTTTCGTTAGCCAGTTTTTGCATGTCTTTATCAATATCTATGTTTTGCATAATTTTCATTTTTAAACTGATTTATATTTACCGAAGAATAAATTGCAAAGTATTTGTATAAATACCGGTGTACAACTCTAAAAATTCTTCTTTGGTGATGGATCTTTTTAGTTTTTCAGCCTTTTCTTTCACATTGTATAATAGTTGCGAACAGAAATCGTCGTCGAACAAAAGATTAGATTCCTTTAAATAATGAATTATGGTAGCTTTCCCACTGTGTTTCCCAATTACGAAGTCTTCCTCTTTGCGACCTATTTTAGCAGCACTAATTAACTGATAACTGCTTCTGTCTTTTAATATACAATTCGTGTGAATTCCACTTTCGTGCGACAATACCATTTTGCCGGTTACGGGTTTGTTGTAACTAATCGGTTGCTTCGAAATGTCAGATACATAGTTACAAAGGTCATAAAATAGTTCGGTTTTTAGTCCGGTATTAACTCCAGTACTCATTTCCAATGCCAGAGCAACTTCTTCCATTGCTGCATTTCCAGCTCGTTCACCGAGTCCGTTTACCGTAGTACTCAAACAGTTTGCTCCTGCTAAATAAGCAGCTATTGTATTGGCAGTAGCCATTCCTAAATCGTTATGAGCGTGAAATTCAAGAGCTAAATTAGTCTCCACTTTTCTAATTCGGCTAATCATTTCCGACGTTGAAAGTGGATTCATCATTCCTACTGTATCAGCCAGTCTTACCCGCGAAGCACCAAAATTTGCAGCTGCTGAAACAAACTCAGTCAGGAAATTAGGTTCTGCACGCGATGCATCCTGAGCTCCAATTGTTACATATTCGAACTTTGAAGTGGCGAAATCAATTAATTGTTTCATTTCAGTCATAATCCATTTCTCATCTTTATGCATTAGATGCATTAATTTCTGCGAAACAGGAAATGAAATGTGAACGCCATTTGTTCCGGCTTTTTGGGCGCCAACAATATCTTTTTTGTTTGCTCTACACCACGAGAGAGTTTTAAATTTAAATCCCTGACTACAAAGTGTACGTATATCTTGCAAATCATTATCACTAATAGCCGGTGTCCCTATTTCAATCTCAGGTACGCCCGCTTTGTCCAATAAAGCAGCTATTTGAATTTTTTCTGCCAGTCTGAAAACTACTCCCGGAGCTTGTTCGCCATCGCGTAGTGTGGTATCGATAAAGTATGGCAGACTACCCCCAGCCCCTAAAGGGGAGCTTACCCTTAACCCCTGAAGGGGAACTGAGTTAGTATCGACCGTTATATTGTTTAGTTTCGTTTCCATAAAAATTGAATTGTAATTATCAACACTAATATAGTTCCCCTTCAGGGGTTAGGGGTTATCTGCCTTATTCCCCTTTAGGGGCTAGGGGTAGATTTTAATCTGCAATAGAATACTTTTCGCACAATTCGTCGTTTTCTAATGCATCGAATATTTCATCGATTACAGCTTCTGAATTTACGCCACCATACCAAAAGTTATTCGGGTGAATAACCATTACCGGTCCCTGAGAACAAACGTTTAAACAGGCGGTGGCACTGACTGCAACATCCAAACCTCGGTCAGACGCTTCTTCCGAAATATACTGAAGCAATGCACTTGCTCCATTTTTGTGACATGCTCCTTGAGCATCTCCGGCAACACGAAACGAGTTGCATACTAAAATGTGATAATCTGGCTTTTTCATAAAAGTAAGACCCCCTGCCCCCTAAAGGGGGTTTTGAGGTGGTGATTTTAAAAGAAAACCCCTAACCCCTAAAGGGGAAAAAGAATAATCTTGATTGTAAATTTGATTAATTAATATTTAGTTGTTATTCTATTTAGTTGTTATTCCCCTTTAGGGGTTAGGGGTAGTCTTGTCATCCACATCCCTGTGCATTCCCTTTACAAGCGCTGCCGCATTTAAAGGCATCGGGTTTGGCAATGGAGCGGATAGCTTTGTTGTTATAAATGCCTTCGAGACCTTCATCTATTAATCCTGTCATTTCTACTACCTGAATTCCACAATCTTTTAATACAGTTTTTGGATTGTCACCAACTCCACTTACTAAGATTGCTCGACAATCTTTCAATGTACTTGCTAAATCAATCCATCTGCTGTCACTTCCTCCACTTGGAGGTGTATCCCGCATTTCAACAAACTTAAACCCATTAGGTGTCTGGCGGAAAATATGGAGTGAAAAGGCTTCACCTAAATGTTGATTGACTAATAAACCTTCGTTAGTTGCTACTGCAACATATGGACGACCTTCAGTTTCAATCTCGTTGGAGTTAGAATATTTTTTCAATAAAACATGTGTTTCGCTTAAATCTTTTCCAAGTAAACCGGCAGCATCAGCTCTACACCGAGCGCAATGACTCATTATTGGTAAATACTCCGAAGCTAAAGTCCGTACTCTGAATATCGTTTTAGCGTCCGGCTCAATATAATCGGCAAAGTCTGTTTCAGCCGTTGGAAGCAAGGGGATACAATTAATTATATCGGCTCCGAGTTCAGCACATTTTTTAGCTACTTCAGGAATGTGATCTTCGTTGATTCCCGGAACTATGATGGAGTTTATTTTTACAATAATGCCTTTCGCCTTCAACAATGGAATGCAGGCCAACTGTCTGTTCATCAAAATAGTTGCTCCTTCCAAACCACGATAAATGTGTTTCTCGAAACGAACCCATTTATAAATTTTTGCCGTAATCTCCGGATCAACAGCATTGATGGTTATGGTTACATGTGTAACTCCAAGTTCAGCTATTTCATCTATATAGGGTTCGAGTTCTAAACCATTGGTAGAAAGACAGAATATTTTTTCAGGAAATTGTGCTTTAGAAAGACGCATTGTTTCCAATGTTTCTTCTGCATTTGCAAATGGATCACCTGGACCGGCAATTCCAATAACTGCTAGGTTTTCAATACGTCCATCTAAATCTTTGAGATATTCTACAGCTTGAAAGGGTTTAAGTACCGAAGAAGTAACACCCGGCCGACTTTCGTTCACGCAATCGTATTTACGGTTGCAGTATCCGCATTGAATATTACATTTTGGTGCAACTGGTAAATGTACACGTGCATTGGTATGTTTGGCTTCTTTATCGAAGCAAGGATGTGCAGACCTCTCCCCAACCCTCTCCAAAGGAGAGGGAGCTGAGCTTATAATATTCTTTGTTTGTTTCATAATGTTCGTTCCTTTCATTTCAATAATCCTTTTATTTTTTCAAAGCGAATTAAACGCTTCATTTTAAATCTTCTTGTTTTTCGAAGGTGAGAGAGAAGATCTTATAATATCCTTTGTTTGTTTGTTTGTTTGTTTGTTTGAGAGTATTCGTTTTTTTACATTTCAATAATCTTTTTTTTCAAAACGCATAAAACGTTTTATTTTTGATCTTCTCCCTCTCCTTTGGAGAGGGCTGGGGTGAGGTCATAAATACTTATACCCAATCGGAGAATTCTCCTGTTTATATTCTATCAATGCGTTTACCACCCGGTCAAATAATTCCTGAGTTCCACGGTAGCCTATATGATGTATCCGACTTGCTCCGAAACGGTCGTGTATTGGGAATCCAACACGTATTAACGGAATTTTTAATGCGCGGGAAATGTAATATCCTTTGCTGTTTCCCAATAAAAAATCAGGTTTAAACTCTTCGGATTTTTCACGTAAAGTTTCGAAATCAGCCCCTTTTATATAAAAAGGTTCAACCCCTATTTCCTTACACCAATTTGCCATGGCAGTTACAAAATCATCTTCACCATACAATAAGGCTTTTTTGCCAAATACGTATTTATGTGCATCCACGTACGAATCAACCAGGCGTCCCCGTTCTTTGCGATGTTTCTCGGGAATTTCGTTTCCACTCAGTTCTTTCAGTGTTTCCATCAACTTATCGGAAGCTTCTATGCCAATTGGCAAAGGCATTTGATAATTTTTGATATCTAGATTTGATTCCATCCATTCACCCCCTGTTTGTGTCGATCCGTTTTCTTTTATGCGAGAAACGCCTTTGTTGAATCTTTCTCCGAATTCGATGACTGCCTTTGAATTACCCATTCGTCGAATTTCGTGTATGGTTGTTCCACCGGTAGGAATTAATTGATATTCGGAAGTATATTCGTTGTCCAATGTTTCGCTATAGTCAGGAAACAAAGTGAATTTTATTCCAAAATCAGTGAGCAATTCCTTTAAATACCGGATGTCGGCTGGTGAGACCATACCGGGTAAAATGCTGATATGTTTCCCCATTTTTTCAAATTCAGCCAGTGTTTTAATGGTTGCCAATACCGTGTTGTGAAATCCTTCGGCATGACTTCCACAATAACTGGGTGTAGAAGCATTGATAAATATCGGAATTGATTTGTCAGAGCCTTCAAAGTTTTCGATAAAATTCCGAATATGTCCCGGAATATCTTCGCCTATGGTTTCCGAAAGACAAGTAGACGCAATTCCAATGACGCTTGGTTTATATTGTTTTATTATATTGGTGATACCTGTGATAAAATTTCTGCTTCCTCCGAATATCGTCGATTCTTCACTAAAATTACTTGATGCAATATCCACCGGTTCTTTATAATGACTAATCATATATCGTCTGATATAGGTGGCACAACCTTGACTCCCGTGAATAAGCGGTACACATCCTTCAATCCCTTTAAAAACTAATGATGCACCAAGCGGAGCACAGAGCTTGCATGAATTTCGGGAGGAAGTATAACTCGACCTCTCCCTAGCCCTCTCCAAAGGAGAGGGAACCGAGCTTTTAATATCGTTTGGCTTTAGCATGAAGTTCTTATTTAAATAGTTTCTTTGAAAATCTTAATTTTTCGCACAATATTATTTTTTTGCATTCTCCCTCTCCTCTGGAGAGGGCTGGGGAGAGGTAAATTTCCAAATAGGACTCATGGCTGTGGCATATATCTCTTTTGCAAAATTGATCATCCCTTCATATCCTGCCAACGGTTCTTTTCGTTCGTGATTGTGATCGCAGAACCCAAGTCCGATTTTGTGGGCAATGGGTCTCTCTTTTACACCTCCAATAAAAATGTCCGCCTTTTTTTGTTTCACAAAATGGGAAAGCTCTACCGGATTAGAATCATCAACAATGATGGTTCCTTCATCACAAAGTTGTTTTATTAGCTCGTAGTCCTCGGTTGTACCTGTTTGAGATCCAACAATCACCGATTGCACACCGATTAATCTTAGTGCTTTAACCAATGAAATGGCTTTGAATGCTCCACCTACATAAATGGCGGCTTTTTTACCACTAAGTTGTTCTTTGTACCATGCCAATGCAGGCATCATACGTGATATTTCTTCTTTGACCAACTCACGGGCTTTTGCCATCATATCATTATCTTTGAAAAATCGGGCTACATCATACAGGGCATCACTCATGTCTTCAATTCCAAAATACGATACCCGCATTGAAGGAATGTTATATTCATCCGTCATCATTTTCGCTAGGTAATTCATCGATCCTGAACATTGTACCACGTTCAATGCGGCATTGTGTGCATTGCAAATATCATCCACTCGTCCGTCGCCTGTAATGGTTGCATTGACATGTACCCCCATTTTTTTATAGTATTCTAATAATATCCAAAGTTCACCCGCCAAATTGAAATCACCAAGTATATTGATGCTTTTTGCCGGAGTAAATGGCTTGCTTTTTGTGCCAACTAAGGTGAAAATAGCTTCACAAGCCACTTTATAACCGTCTTTTTTTGATCCTTGAAAACCGGGAGCTTGAACAGGAATAACTGGTATTCCCTTTTCTTTTTCCACCGTACGGCAAATTTGTTCCACATCGTCGCCTATAACTCCGACTATACAGGTGGTATAAATAAATGCTGCTTTTGGGTGGTGCAGATCGATCAGTTCAATAATCGATGTGTATAGTTTCTTTTCTCCCCCGAAGATCACATCACGCTCTTGCAAATCTGTGCAATAGCTTAACCGGTGCAATTCAGGTCCTGAAGATAAGGAACCCCGGATGTCCCAGGTGTAAGCGGCGCAACCTATCGGTCCGTGAATTACGTGCAAAGCATCGACAATAGGGTACAGAACAACACGCGACCCGCAAAAAACACAGGCCCGTTGGCTTACACTGCCTGCCAGACTGGCTTTGTTGCAATCGATGGTCCGTTCATTTGCTCCGGCCATTGATACTTGCTTTTGTCTATCATCTAATAATATACTACCCCCGACTCCTAATTCACCCCTAGCCCCTAAAGGGGAACTGAAGTTACTTTCATCTATTATATTTGTTTCGATATCTTTCATTTCAAGTGGTTTTAAAGAACAATACTAATATAATTCGCCTTTAGGGGCTAGGGGTTTTCTTCCTCCCCTTTAGGGGTTGGGGGTTGCAAGCAGTATTCATTTATCATGCCATTACATGTTTTATAACATAAAATTGCAAACGTACTGAAATAAACAGCATCATATCAAATAGATACATTTTTGTTATAGCTTGTAAAATGATTTATTGAACAGAAATTGCAGGAGTTTATATGTACGAAAACATACATTTATGTAGGAAATAAGCTTCTAATTACATAAAATGTATGAATATATAAATGTTGAGTACAAGTGGATAGTAAATCCTTTTTTAGAGGGGAAAGTTGTAAATCTATTCTCAAGGGATATATAAGTATTTACTATTTTATAATTTACCATTTACTATTTACAATAGTTCGTTATAAAATAATTTATTAGTTTAGTATTCAGGTAATTAAAACGATTAGCCTTTTTAAAATATCAAATATTCTTTTTAAAATTAAACGCAAAGAACGCTAAGCATAATAATTTTGTAATATACAGTATTTCAAATATATCTGCAAAGAACGCTAAGACAAAAACTTTCAGTTTTTTCTTTGCGGCTTTGCAACTTAGCGGCTTTGCGCCTGCCTGTCGCAGGCAGGTTCTATTCTTAAATATTTTCATGCAAAATACGACATTATTTGTTTTCAATTACTTATAGTTCCATTTACTTAATAACTCTGACATCAAAAATAATACTCCATTATCTTGTTAAATTAGATTTAATTTTTACATTTGCATTTTAAACAAAATAAATAATTATCCCCCCGCTGGCGCGGATTTGTAATCCGTGCCAATACAAAAAGCAACTAAAGGGCTGAACTCTTGCCGGTTGAAGTTGGCACAGGTCACAGACCTGCGCCAGCGGGAGCCAGCGGGATAATCATATTAAACAAAAACTGTCTTCATGTTTAAGTATCATTATTTCTGTATATTATTTATTGTCGGAACACTCCTGAGCTCCTGTTCATCAGTTCCCACGGAATTGAAAATGGCAGAACAATTGATGGAAACCGCTCCCGATTCGGCCTTACATATTCTTAAACGGCTTCACCCCAACAAATTATCCGGATCTTCCAATCGGGCTTTGTATGCAATCTTGATGAGTCAGGCTCTCGATAAAAACGATATAAAAGTAGAATCCGATTCACTTGTCATTATTGCCACCGATTATTACACCGACAGCGAGCCCGAGCGTGCCGGATATGCCTGGTTTTACCACGCACGGGTAGCTAACAACAAAGGCGATGCCAATGAACAAGCCAGAAATTTATTGAAAGCTCAGAAATTTGCGGAGACAACTGCAAACCACAAATTACTCACTTTGGTATATGCAGATAAAGCCAATATGTATGGTTCGCAGCGACAGTTCGACAGTTTGATCCATTATTTTAAATTATCGTATCAGGCTTCACGTCAGATCAATGACACCCGAAATAGCATCATTACGTTGTTAAATATAGGTTATGGTTATGAATATATTTCTAAACTGGACAGTGCATTACAGTATTTTAAATTAGCCGAAAAACAATTGAGATTTTCGAAGGACACATCTATGATGTCGAACATTTATCGTTGCATTGGCTCTGTCTATTTTCAAAAAAAAGATTATAAGCAAGCGATGCATTTTTTTGTTAAGACTCCTATCACTCACGATGCCTTTTTCGATTATAATAAATGGTATTTAATTGCCAATGTATATGTTGAAACAGGGAAGATGGATTCAGCCAGATTATGCCTGAGTAAAGTAAAAGCACTCGGGAATATGGCTCCCGATTATTACCGGCTTATGCAAATTATTGAACAAAAGCAAGGGAATATGATCGAAGCCTTGCGGTATGCCAATCGGATTACAGAAGTGAAAGACTCGATGAACCTACGCAAACTCGATGATAGCTTTGCCGGACTGGAGACAAAATACAGGTTTCAGAACCTCAAAATTGACAAACAAAACCTGATTATCAAAAACAACCGGAACCGTTTACTTCTATCCATCGCTTTAATCTGTTTAAGCCTTTTTGCCTTAGTGTTTTTATTGTGGAAATTAAAAGCCGAAAAAGACCAGTTGAATGTACAGAAACTACTGGTAGAAAAGGAAAAGGAAAACAATGCCTTACTGGAACAGCAATTAAAACTATACAATGTTCTGTTGCTCAATATAGGACAGTATCGTGACCAGACTAAAAGGCCGCATTATCATGATAAGGATAGCAACAAAATTAGCCTCATGCAGAATGCCACGTTTTACGAAGAGCTCATTGCCTGTATGGACATTCAATACTGCGATATTTCAAAACGATTAATCGACCGATTTCCCTCACTGAGCGAACGGGATATCCTGATTTGTTGTTTGCTGCTGGCCGAATTCAATACGGGGATGATTGCCACCATTTTGGATGTAAAAAACGACTCTATTACTGTACACCGCTCGCGCCTGCGAAAAAAACTTCAATTAGAAAATTCACAGAATTTAGAAGAATACCTTCGTCATTTTTAATCATTTTTAATCTCTTCTTCTAGCCTAAAATGGCATGTATATATCCCCTCCTTTTGGGCTGGGATTAAAGCACTGTGAAATAGCGTCTTATGGCGACATTAAAAACATGATGTATATAAAAAAAATTCTGAAAATTTGGTGTTTTCAGAATTTTTTTTATCTTAATTTGTAGGATAAATAATTAATAATTCTAAATTATGAAACGACTTTTATCCTTATTAAAATTTGCTATCCTAGCAATGATGTTCGTAGTGGTTGCAACAAATCCCGTTGCCGGTTATCAATCTTCCCTTGCACAAAATCCGCCGGTAATATTATTACCTCCGGTAAAATAATTACAGCTATTCAAATTGTGTCATTGAAAATCAAAAGTTCTATTTAGTCTGTCGGAGTTTGCTCAGGCGTTGAAGAAGCTCCGAAAATACTTTTTAAACCTCCTTGAGGCAAAATAGAAGCTCCGAAAATACTTTTTAAAGCTTCTTGAGGTAAAATTGAAGCTCCGATAATACTTTACAAAGCTTCTTGAGGTAAAATAGAAGCTCCGAAAATACTTTTTAAAGTCCCTTGAGGTAAAACAGAAGCTCCGATAATACTTTTCGAAGCTTCTTCAGATAAAACAGAAGCTCCGATAATACTTTTCGAAGCTTCTTCAGATAAAATAGAAGCTTTAATAGTACTTATAGGAGTTTGTTTAGGTAACACAGATGATTTGCGAGTAGATTTACAACCTGTTTTTGCTAAAATTCAGTAATCAATTATCAGTGTTGATGAATTAAAATAGTTTAAACATTAAAATCAAATCAGTATGAAAAAATTAAAAGTTCTGTTGGATTTTATCCAACTATCGATCATAGGAAAGATCGAATTTTACCGGAATGTAATTTTAAAATTAATTGAAAATCCGCTATTTCCAACTCCAGATGAATCGTTAGAAACAGCAAAAACAGTGGTTGATGCGCTGGAAGCAGCCTATTTGGCTACAAAGGATGGAAGCCGCACGGCTATATCGACCATGCACGATGCCGAGGATACGGCCGATGGGGTGTTTCGCAATCTGGCGGCTTATGTCGACCGGATTGCTGTAGGTGACGAAACGTCTATTTTAAGCAGTGGCTTCCATATATCCAAACAACCGGCATCTATTCAAAAACCGGATATTGACGCACAAGATGGCGACAATTCGGGCAGCGTGTGGTTAGTGGCCAGAGCAGTGGACAAAGCAGGGGCTTATCTCTGGCAATATGCCAAGGATACTTTGCCCGAAAATGAAGCTGACTGGATGGATGCAGGGATTAGCACTCAATCGTATTACGAACTCACGGGACTTAACGTAGCCTGTAAATACTTTTTCAGGGTGGCTGCCATAACTCCCACCGGGAAAACCGATTTTACATCGCCCGTGATGAAAGTAGTCAGCTAACAATGAGAAATCAACAACTGATAATTGATTAACTGAATTTGAAAATAAAAAGTTATACCGATAGCACAAACAATACAGTCCAATTTCGACTTTGTCTCATTGCCCTATTTGTTTGTTCCGAAAAAACGGAATCTCGAAATACTCGATATGCATCGGCATTAACCACAGTAGACATATAAAAGAGCTTTGGGCTATTTTATATGTACAGATGGTATAATTGGTGTGTTGTTCGTTAGAACAAGAAAATATTCGCTTTTTAAAGCAAAGCACAAGTTACAAACTTGCGCTAGCTGGGGCCAGCGGGTTGGGGTTTGTACGACAAGAAAATTACCCCAAAGCAAACGTTATGCACCGGATATAAAAGATGCTACCGGGAATATGTTTGTGGATTATACGATATTCGGATTTTAAAACAATTATTAATTATCGATTGCTTAAAACCTGTATTATTTATGTGTTTTTTTATGCAGAAAAATAGCTTGTCTCACTTTTTTTGAATTTTATTTTTTATTTAATTAATTATCAGCTGTTTAAAAAATGGCTTGTCTCACTTTATTTGTAACTACTCAGCCCCCCAACCCCTCTCTCCTACGTCAGGAGGTAAACACCTAAAGGGAGAGTTCTGGAGCGATATTCATTATTTATGCGCTTTAATTTGGCTATTATTTTGTGAAAATTACATTTTTTTTACTCTGCAATTTCCCTAAAAACGTCAAATGAAGTACTTCTTGAAGTGCTGAGTAGTCACCTTTATTTTAAAGAATAATTTGGAAGTTAATTTAAACAGTGCTTAACCTAGCTGCGCAAAAAGCAACATATATTATCCGTTATCGGGTTATTACTAAAAAAATGTTACAGCCCAGCATACTCGCTGTCGCACGATTGCATCACTCGCTGCCGCACGATTGCATCGTGTGGCAGGTCAATAGAAGTTTTACTATTTATTGCGGAACAAAACGAATTAAATGTTTTTTTTTCTGCCAGTAAAAAAGACTTATTGGATATTGTATTGATTTATAGTTTTTGCTACACGATAGAATTTGTACGATAGCATGGATTATACGATATTCGAATTTTAAACAATGGAAAATTGTCATCATCGCCTTTTATAGCATTAATCTTAAAATAAATAATTTTTAAATTAAAACATTATGAAAATTCATTTACACAAAACAGCAATCATTTATTTGCTTTTACTCTTTTATGGCACTATTCCCTTTGAGCTTTGTGCTCAAGATATAGTCAGTTACGCCTACGATCAGGCGGGCAACCGGATTTCAAGAAAAATAGTAGATCTGACTGTTACTCCAAATCCCACTCATGTAAAAAAGAGCGAAGACTCTGCTCCAATTGAAGACCAACTGGGCGAACGAACGATCACCATTTATCCGAACCCGACTAAAGGGACTTTGGCCGTGGAAATTAAGGGTGGTGATGAAAAAGATGAACTCAGAATTATACTTTATAATTCGGAAGGTAAACAACTCCAAAACAAAAAAGTGGAACAGGGTACTACGCCTATTAATATGTCCACTTATCCAGTGGCTTATTATATACTCAGGGTAATAGCAGGAGAAAACGTGAAGGAGTTTAAGATAATTAAGAATTAATTGACAATGGATAATTTACAGTTGATAATTGACAATAAAATAGAATTAAAACAAACATTCAAAATATAAAATCGTATGAAAAAACTAAAATTAATTATGGCAGTGGTAACTGCTTTCGTCTGCTTAAATTTTGTATATGGAGTGAATCCAAAGCAAAAAGATTTTACTATTAACCTTGGGAATAATATGGTAAATCATTTATGTAAAACGATTCATCTAACTGACAGTCAGAAGACAGTTATTTTAGCTAAGGCTAAAAATTATGAAGTTAAAGTAAAGAAAGAAATTAAAGAAAAAGATAATGCAAAGAGAAAAAGCAACACAAAATTAGCTATTAATGAATACAGAAATTTTCTAAATGATATTTTAACTCAAGAACAAAAGGATACTCTAAATTTAAAGAGAATAGAAAGATTAAATAACATAAATGATAAAAACTAAAATAATCATGAAAAATATATTACACAATTTAAAATATTCTATTATCCTGATTGGATTGATCTTTTTTACATTACAATTAAAAGCACAAGAGCCAATAAATACTACTAATAATGTTTGTTCTCTTGAACTTTATTTAGATGATTTAGAAGCAGAATTTGATCTTGTTAATGACGATTATTGGTCTAAAGACTGGGTTATTAATGTAACACCAAATACTCCCGTTAAATTATCATATTTGATGGATACAAATAATTATTTATATGTATATACCTATGAGAATGGGATATATACATCCTATGTAGATATTTGGGGACTTAATGCTGGTAATGTAACTATAATATCAACTACTGGAAAGATATACGTTTCAAGCGAATATGGTTGGGACGGAAATTATGATGACTTTATCTGTAGTTTTGAGTCTTCAACTGATTTAAGTTATCCATTTAATGCTAATACTTCATTATTTCAAAAAGATCTTATTGTTGGTGGAAAAGTAGGAGTTGGTGTAGGAACTCCAAGAGAAAAATTAGATGTTAATGGAAGTGCGATAATATCAGATAAATTAGGAATTGGGTCACCAGCTTATAGTGGTTATAAAGTCCGTTTATATAATACAACAGAGACATACTCACTTTATAGTTATAACAATAGATATACTACATCATCCACATATGGTCTTTGTTCATATGCAATTAATAATGGTGGTAATGTTTATGGAATATACTCATCAGTAGGTGGACTAACTGGGAAAAAATGGGCTGGCTATTTTACAGGAGGTGATGTAGCGGTAATGTATGGAAATATGGGGATTGGAACAGCAACTCCAATCGCCAAAATAGAATCTGTAACTGGTATTAATACATATCCAGCAACTTCCGGAACTACTCAAAGTGGAGCAGCATTAAGACTAAGAGGGGGCGATAATGCTGTACTTGACTTTGGTATGAATAGTATAAATACATGGATTCAAGCTACCGACCAGACTGCATTAGGTTCTAATTACAACATTAGTTTAAATCCAAATGGTGGTAATGTGGGTATTGGAACTAAAACTTCAGCAACAAAAGCGACAGTTTCTGGAACATTGACAGTTGATGCATTAGGTCAATCAGTTAATATGTATTCTGAGGGAATCAGATTAGGTGCTGCTAGTAATGGTTATTCAATAGTCACATTTGCAGCAAATCCTGCAGTAGCAAGTGGTGTTCAAGCAAATCAATGGTGGGTAGGAAAAGATGGTCGGGACAATGGTTTTAATATATGGGGTAATTCTCCAGGAGATGTTTTTCATGTTTTGCCATCGGGAAATGTGGGAATAGGGACAATAGCTCCATCAGGCAAACTAGACGTTAATGGAGAGCTATTTATTGGAAGTGGTAGCGTAAATTTAAATACAACAAAAATCTTCCTTCGCAATCCAATTGGCAAAACATGGGCAATTAGTTCGGGTGCAAACATGATATCAGAAAACAACTTTTCAATTTATAATTGGACAAACAATACATCAAGTCCACTTTTGCAAATCAATGAGACTGGAAACGTAAAAATCGGAACAAGTGCGACGAGTCCTACCGATGAATTGTTGACAGTATTTGGTGTTATACATGCCAAAGAAGTACAGGTTGATCTTACCGGCTCTCTTGCCGACTTTGTCTTCCACCCTTCTTACACTCTTATGCCATTAAATGAAGTAGAGCAATATGTAAATGTAAACAGCCATTTACCCGAAATGCCTTCTGCAGCCGAAGTAAGTAAAAACGGTCTGAATATGGGTGAAATGCAAAACAAACTCTTGCAGAAAATTGAAGAACTGACACTGTATGTGATTGAGCAACAGAAACGGATAGAAATGTTGGAAAAAAACCAGAAATAAAAAACGTCCTACCCTGTATTGAGAGGGTGACTTTGAGTCATCCTCTCAATAACATACCGGAGAACCAAATACATTAGCATTATAAACTTATTACCTTATGAAACGAGCATGAATACAGAAATTCACAAAAGTTGATGAAAATCTGACTGCGAGTTTCATGTGACCTTTTAAAACAATTATTTACACATGAAAACAATAAATATAGTATTAATAACACTTTTGTGTTTTGTATTTCAAGCCAAAGCACAAACCGTAGAATTCTCTTACGATCTTGATGGGAATATGGAGGAACGTAAAATATTGATAGTAGGACCACAGACTGTAAAGGCATCTTCTGTAGTGCCCGAAACCATAACGGAAGAATTAGGTGAACAAAAAATCTCTATTTACCCTAATCCTACAAAAGGAATGTTTCAGGTTGAAGTGAAACTTTTGGATACAAATCTGAAAAACTATCTCCGACTTTATTCATTGTCCGGAGCAAATATCTTGGAAATGAAAATTGAAAGTGAATTTACCAATATAGATATTTCAAAATATCCGACTGGTGCTTACCTGATGGATTTGTATTTGGGAGATAAAGTTTCGAAATGGAAAGTGATTAAGAAATAAAAAAAATCTACGACAATGAGATATAAATATACAGCAATACTTCTGTTGGTATGTATTGGCATGCTAAAAGCCCAATATCAGAATTATGACCTGAATAATCCCGACAATGATTCTAAAACCTATATAGGAAGAGACTATGTTCGTTTAAAAGACGGTTATTCCTTTAGCGCCGCTAATGGCGGAACAATGAATGCTAAAATAAGTTCTGGACTGACAACTGCGGAAGCTAAAACCTTTTTGAATATACCTGCTACATCTACCACTAACCCGGACGATCTGACTGCCATAAATACAGGGTATGCAGTTGGTCAAATCCCTATCAGTTCTTCTGTAAGTCCTAGTGGGGCAAAATGCTACAACGTACCAATAGAAATTGTTCCCGGACGAATGGGATTTCAACCCAATATTTCCCTTTCCTATAATAGTCAGGCAGGAAACGGTGTAGTGGGTATGGGTTGGAATATAAGTGGGTTATCTTCAATCGAAAGGGTTAATAAAAATATGTTTTTTGATGGAGAAACAGAAACCATTAAAGTCTCAAATGAAGGAGCTTTCGCTTTAGACGGAGTTAATATAATTGAAACAGGAAGAACAACTGAACAAATAAATTATGAAACAGTTCAGGGAAATATTAAAATCATAGCATATTTAGCTCAGAATGGACTGATGAATCCAAAATTCATTTCATACTTTGAAGTATTATACCCGAATGGCAATGTTGGAATTTTTGGTTCTCATAATTACCTTGATTATGCAAGGCTATCTTTTCCTATATCAAGATTAATTGATATGAATGGAAACGAAATATCTTTCTTGTATACATTTGATGGTGTCGATTTAAATAACTCACCAATAAATTTAAAATCACCACAGAATGTTACATATTATATTTCTGAAATTAATTATGGAAAATGTTATAATAAGCCTGATTTTGCGAAGATTAAATTTGCTTATGAAGATGATCGTCCTGATCAAATATTTTCTCTTCAATCAACCAAATCCTGTATTTACAGGAAAAGGTTAAGTAAAATAGAATCCTTTGCTAATACGGATTTAATAAGAACGTATCAATTGGCTTATTCAAATACAGACAATAGAACTAGTTCTAATGAAAGTGATGTGTCACGATTAGTACAGATTAATAGCTTTATAAATGAAGGAAATATAATTACTGATAACTTAAATCCTTTAAAGTTTTATTACGGAGATAATGACATGCCTTCAATCATAACAACTGATACAGGTATTGAAATTGAAAACTTTACTAGTCGCAAGTCTATTCTGGGAAAGTTTTGCTATGATCCGAACACATACGGTTTAGTGTCATATTCTGCTTCCGCAGGTTATGTGAAAGACGCTAATAATCAAGTTAATGCTAACCCCCTAACTAATATTGAAGTTATGATTTACCAGAATATAGCTAATCCTAATTTTGTTCGTTACGCTGGATATAATACAAATAGTTCTCCACATTCAGGCTATGTAAGTACAGGAACTGGATTTTTAGGTGCTCTATGTTTAGATTTTGATGGAGATGGAAAGGGCGAAATAGTTAGAATAAATTCTTCAGGTATTACTAATGAGAATGAATTAATTAATTTGAGAGTTTACAACACGGACGCTAATTACAATATCAGTGTTGATAAAAATTTTACGGGGTTGAGCTTTGGAACATATCATCAAACTGCTTTTCTTTGGGATTATAGATCTATGATTCCTAAACATTTTTATACAGGAAATTTTACTGGAAATGGCAGAGACGAAATAATTTGTATTCCTGAAAAAATGAAATTCCACTATAATATTTTAATCGGTGATATAGATTTTGGTAATTCACCTACCTATATTATTCAGTTTAATAATCAAGATGAAGTGAATTTGCAAACTTTAGTTTCAGATTTACTTACAGAAGAAGATGATTTGATTTTTACTATTGATATTGATGGTGATTCACAAACCGAATTGTTACATGTAAGTATTGATGGGACTGATATATACAAATATAAACAAGGATATGGCTTGAATAAAATTAGTCATTGGAATATTACGAAACAAAACTTTAAAGATGGGAGGGCAACTTTTGTTGATTTAAACAGTGATGGAAAGTTAGATATTGTTTTAGCGCCTGATAAACCTACAAAAAAAGAACAAAACTCGTTTGGTGCCTGGATATATAACTATTACGATAATTGGTCCTATTATTTTACAGATGGAGTTGATATTATAAAAACAATAAATAAAAACCAGTTTTCTAACGAAAATAAAAAATTTATTATACAAGATGTTGATGAAGACAATATTCCAGAACTATTGGTAATAGTTGATTCAGCTGGTGATGATAATCTTCAATTATATCCTTTTAGTTTTAAAGATCTATGTTTTGTTGAAGCTCCATTTATTACAACATTTCAATTTAAAGATCGCTCCGGTTTAATTCCTGTTGATGTTAATACAAGTGTTAATTCGAAAGAGCTAATTTTACTAAATTCTTATTATATGTATGCTAAAATTGTAAGTGTTTTTAAAAGCAATGCTAATAACAATCAAATCTCCTTAATGATTAACTTAACTTTCGCAAGTAGCATAACTACTTGATTATTATAAAAATAGCAGCACATTTGTTTTGATAAGTCGCTGAATTTCAGTAACTTTGTGTTGCAAAACAAAAACAAAACAATATGCTGCCG
>JAQUWU010000010.1 GCA_028692715.1 Paludibacter sp.
ATATACGCAAATAAACAATGCTATATTTTAATAGATAAATAATAGATTATATCTTTGTAAATCAATAGCTTTAAATACATTGTTAGATTTAACTAAATAGTAATTGTGGAACGGTAATCTCCACAAAAAAGGCTTATCGAGAATTTTCGATAAGCCTTTTTTGTGGAGATTTATTTTCATTTTGGTTGCCAGAAGCATACTTTTGGAGAAATAATTGCTTCTTCCGCTTTCAATTGTTTCATGGCTTTATCCACTTCTTTACGTTCTAAACCTGTAAGCTCGACTAATTTTCCTGCATTCACCGGAACACCAACTTTTTTCATGGCTTTCAATACGATTTCTTTTGTTTCCATGTTGATTAAGACCCCCGACCCCTAAAGGGGAGGACGGATTTTTTTGAATGTTTACTGAAATTTATTAAAAACGAAATATCTATAAAAATGTATTATTTTATCCCCCTTTAGGGGTTAGGGATCATTCTATATTCTTTCTTACTTGTTTCAAAAATCCCTGCATTCGTTCTGAATCTTTAGTGTCAATAATTTCCAAGAGAGTTTTTAATTCTGCACGAATTTTTTCCACCTGATTGTGGGTGTGTGGATTGAATAGTATTTCCGAAAGTAAATAATCATCTTCGGCCAATAATCCTTTGGCAATATCCATGTGACGTTTAAAAGTTGTACCGGGTGCTTCCTGAGGTACCATTACTGATGCAAAAACTAAAGTAGAAGCAAAAGGAATGGATAGCGAATAAGCAATAGTTTTATCATGTTCATCAAAACTGTATTCAAAAATATTGAGTTTAAGGGAGCCATATAAATCTTTGAAAAATGCTTTGCCCATATGATCCGATTCGGAAATAATAATGGCACTTTGCGTACTCAGATTATCGAGTGTAGCAAAGGTTGGTCCAAACATAGGGTGAGTGGATACATATCGCATACCTGTACTTTTATAATAATCCTGAATGCCTGTTTTTACTGATGCGATATCAGAAATAATACAGTTTTTTGGCAAATAAGGAATTATCGTTTTAAACGCATCAATGGTAAATTTGAGCGTAACGCAGTTTATAACCAACTCCGGTTCAAATGCCCGTACTTCTTCGTAATTTGTCATACGAAGGGTGTTGAATACAAATCGCAAACGCTTTGGATCGGTATCGAAAAGTGCAACTTCGTGCTGTATGCACAACACATCGGTAAGAAATGTGCCCATCTTTCCGGCACCAAGAACAAGAATTTTCATATAAAATGACCCCTAACCCCTAAAGGGGAATTTCAGGATAGTTTGATTTATTAATAATTTGCAAAGGTAGTTATTTGAAACGATTTCTTTTTGTTTTATAATACAAAATTCTCCTTTAGGGTTTACCTAACTTTAGGTAGGGTTAGGCGTCTTCTTCTTTCCGAACTCCCGATCTATCTTCAAAAACGGAATAATTGCCAAGGTTGGAATTGTACAAAGCATGATAATTATGAAAAATGTTTGATATCCAACTGTTTCTTGTAACCATCCGGCAATCATGCCGGGGAACATCATGCCCATTGCCATAAATCCTGTACAAAATGCATAATGAGCCGTTTTATGTTCTCCTTCAGAAATATAAATCATATATAGCATATAAGCGGCAAATCCAAAACCGTAACCAAATTGCTCAATAGCTACCATAATATTAATGGTTATCAGACTTACCGGCTGGTATACTGACATAATAACATAAACTATATTTGGTAGTGTAATACTCAATGCCATAGGGAAAATCCAAAACTTTAATCCGCCTTTCGATGCGGCAATTCCACCAAGAATTCCACCCAAAACGAGAAATATTATCCCTATTGTTCCATACGTTATCCCTACTGCTTCGGTGCTTAATCCTAATCCACCAAGTTCTCTTCCATCTAATAAAAAAGGAGATGCAATTTTCACCAACATAGCTTCACCCAAACGGTAAAGAAGAAAAAATGCAAGTGCTAATCCTATATTTTTCTTTTTGAAAAAGCTTACAAATGTGGTGACAAATTCTTTAAAAATTTTTGATGAATTTGTATTTTGTAATGTTTTGTCAGAATCAGGTTTTGGTAATGCAAACCTGTGATATATAAACAGAAGTAGAAATACTCCGGCCATTACAAAAAATGTTATGCTCCATGAAAGCTTTATATTTCCGGTAGTCCTTTCCAAATAACCAGCAAGGATGATTAAAAGACCCTGAGCCGAAATCATTGCTAATCGGTAAAAGGTACTTCGGATACCAACAAAAAAAGATTGTTGCGCCGAATCCAATGCCAACATATAAAATCCATCGGCAGCAATATCATGTGTGGCGGAACTAAATGCCAGTAGCCAGAAAACGGCTAAAGTTCCCTGAAAAAAAAACGGCATTGGAATTAAAAATGCAACGCCTGCTAGTCCTGCTCCTATCAACAATTGCATGGATACAATCCACCAGCGTTTAGTTTTCATTAAATCTACAAACGGACTCCAAAACGGTTTTATCATCCATGGAAGATATAACCAGCTGGTGTAAAGGGCAATATCAGTATTCGAAATGCCCAGTCTTTTGTACATAATCACCGAAACTGTCATTGCTACTACATACGGAAGCCCTTCCGCAAAATACAATGTTGGAATCCATGTCCAGGGAGATTTACTCCTAACCCCTAAAGGGGAATTGAAGTTGCTTATATCTTTATTTTTCAAGGCCATATTATGTGTCGTATTTAATATTTATATGCAATATCTCCGTTCTCCCCTTTAGGGGTTGGGGGTTCTTTGGTCTCAATAAATCCTCTTCAATTCTGCCCCTCTGAAATAATGCAGTAAAATCTTATCGTATTTATATCCTTTATTACCCATCATGGCTGCTCCAATCTGACATAGGCCCACGCCATGTCCCCAACCTGCACCCGTTAATTTAAACTTTTGAGGAATATTATTTTGAATATCCGATGTGTCAATTACAAAGGCAGAACTGTACAAATGCGAGTTAGATAGCCATTTACGTATTTCCAGTTCTTTGCCAACAATGATGGTTTGTTTTGTTCCAATAATTTTTAATTCAATTATTCGACCCGATTCACCTCTTTTTACAGGGATTAAATCCATAATGTCACCAAATTCAAATCCTGAACGTCTATTGATGATTTCGGCTAATTCAGCTTGAGTGTATTCTACTTTCCAACGATAAAAGTCAGTCGTTTCCTGATCGTAGTTATTCAATACCTGACTCAGTACTTTTTTATCTGTTGTATTACAAAATGCTTCAGGAGATTGTCGTATCCATTTTTCAGCATTTTTTTCCACAGTCAAATCTAATTCGTAACCTTCGGGCTCGGTTGAATTATCGATAACTTTTGTAAGATACGGATAATGTACCGGAGCCCAACAATTTTCAAAAGTTTCCGAAGCTCCACCGCATGATTTTGAAAAACGGGCATCGCAAATTTGATCTTCAAACATTAACACTTCGCCGCGTGTTGCTACTATCGCTTTTTCAACAGCTGTGGTTGAAGCACGAGTAATTCCTTGATAACGCTGGCAATGATCATCGGCACAAACATCAAAATTAGTGTGTGCATCACGTTCGTACCACTTTATATAGTTGATAGTTGATAATTGATAGTTGACGGTTTTTTGCTCTGTTCCACTTTTTTTATCTTTGTTCTTTGTTCTTTGTTCTTTGCTCTGTAAAGGACACAACAGCCAACTCCTCGAAATTACCGCATGCGCTTTCAATAATTCGTCCGAAGCAGTTGCACTCATTTCGCTGGAAATCACACTAGTAAGGTAATCTTCCACATTTATGCGATTAATAGCTGTTAACTGTCCATTTTCAATTATCAACTTTAATGAGCCTTTAAAACGTTGATTCTCTTTTCGTTCCCAATGAAAATTTATGCCGATTACAACATCAATTAATTCAAAGTTGTTGGTTTCTTTTTGAGGTTTGAAAAATAACTCATCTAAATATTCATCTCCAAATAAAATTTTAGAATTTTTGAAAATTGCAGTTTGTTTCCCTGAATATGAAATGCCATTGAAAGAATATTCGCCTTCGAAAATAAAGTTGATTTCTTTTGCGGATAATATCCCGACTTGAATAACTGGTTCTTCTTTTTTCATTTTTTTTCAACCAACCTGATGTAAAATGCTTAAAATATCTTCTTTTGAAATTTTGTCAAAATGACTTTCTATGGGAGTGATAAAAACCCCACACATTTCTACTGTAGCGGGACTCACGAGCAATTGATCGTCTCCTTCAGCAGTATATTGCCATGGACGAAACGCTTTTCGGGGAAGAATAAACGTAAACCATTTGTTGCTTTCATAACTACAAACCACATTCATTAGGGGCTCAGTTCCCCTCTCCCCGGGGAGAGGGGTTAGGGGTGAGGTGATGTGTTTAACTATTTTCTCAAACCCATCTTTCGCACTTTCAATATCTGCCGACTCAATACAATATACCGTTCGAAGATAATTTTTCATTTGAAAGAGTTGCATTTTCTCAGTAGTCACTAGTAAATCGGTGTGAGAATCTTTCAGTCTGAAATAATCATTCACCAAGGGCAAAAAATCTTTCGTTCCGGCCTGAAAATGCATATGATCGGGAGCAGAAGCTCCACATTGCGGCCCGTTATAAAACACCAAATAATTGCTCAATTCTTTTGATAAATGGAGCATGTCGCTAAAAAACGGTTTTATTTGTTGTGGAATATGTTCGTTGCGTGGAATGGTGAAATGTTCAGGGAAAATGGGAAAGGGGTTTACTAATATAGTATAATCACCTATCTCAATACCTTTTTGTTCGGCAGGCAAATTTTCCGGACATAAAAAACATTTACGTTCCGAAATGCTTTTTGCATCAACTTTTGCACCTGACGAAACAATTCGGGCGGGATTAAACTGCACTTTTACTTTAAAATCACCAAAATCAATAGATTTTGTTCGAACTAATTTTAAGCCTTCATAATTTTTACGAGCCAGTTCCCAGTTTGTAAGTTGCTCATGGAATAATTCCAGTACTTTATTGTTTGTCAAACTAATTTTCGGTTTAAATTTGCTTTGTTTCTGTGTAATTCGTGGTTGTATCTTTTTTTATTTATTGTAATCATCTATTTTTGAATCAAAAATCAATACTAATCCTTGTTTCAACTTTCAATCAAAATATCTTGTGGATAATCATTTTATTCTATTTTTTGTAATCTTGACCTGAAATCTTTGTTGATTAAATGTTTTGGTGAGCGATACAAAACAGTTGTCTCTCCAAAATTATAAGTTATTGAGTAAGTGTCGTCAGCAGCCTGATTGGGGGCATTAACGTGAATAACCAAATCTAAATTTGTGTCGTTCGTCAACGTTCTTAACTCAGTCAGATTAAACGAAACGATACCTTCTTTATAATAATAGGCTAAATCTCCATTGGAATTATGTCTGAATTCCAAATGAATTTTCCCGTCAGAATATACCTTTGATGCGTCATAGACTAAATTTATAAAGTGAGTTTTATTATGTCCCGGGTATACAAATTGGACGTTTAGATAATCATTGCCAATCCACATATTTTTTATCGTGATAGAGTCATTTCCAATACTATCTTGTGTCTCAGGAGTTATATTGAAGACCCCCTTGGTCAATACTTCGTAAGCATCTTCTAATTTTACATCGTAATCATACAAACCGGTTGCTTTTTTGTTGGTAAGTAAAGTGTAGTATGCTACAATGCGTTGACCATTTGCAGGTTTGTAATCACGAAAATTGCTTTCTGCTGTCCACATCAATTCGTCATTATCCAATCTGAAGAAAAATGCCGATAAATTGTTTGGATTTTCAACGGTTGCAATATCAACATGATAAGATGTGTTATCATTTTCATCCTCATGGTTGAAATCACATGAAAATAAAACTATTGAAATTGATAATACCAATAGTAATTTGTGAAGATTTCTCATGACATGTTTTTTTTAGTGTTACTAATTTCTAAAAATTTATCACAAATATAATACGAATGATTTATTCAAAACTAAGATACGGACTTATTTTTTCTAAATTTTCAGAAGAAATATCATTAATTTCTATTAAATCTTCCTTTCGGTTTAGTTTTCCTTTTTTTCTTCTCAATTCGTAAATGGCTTTTGCCTGATAAAAATTTAGATAAGGATGGGCATTCAGTTTTTCTACTGTTGCAGTATTAATATTTATTTTTTTTACTAAGGCTTTGTTTACTACACAAAAGTTTTTAATTTTTTCGTAATTCTCAGGTCTCATGCCATAAATTTCTTTCAATTGTTCTACCGATACAAAACCACCGGTTTGATACCTGAATCGTATAATTCCTTTTGCATATCCTCTGCCAATACCTTTTACCTGCATTAAAAGGCTTGTGTCAGCCGAATTTAATTCAACAATAATTGTTTTTGTAGTTTCAAGATTGCGCTTAAGTGTTGTATCATTTATTTCGCTGATGGATATATAAGCTTCAAGTTCCTGAAACTTCTCAGGTTGAATACCGAATACTTTTGAAAAATCGGACGCAGTTCGGTATGCTCCTCCTTTTCTACGATATTTCAGAATATTGGAGGCAACATAAGGTTTTAGCCCTAATTTCACAAAGCCTGTTGAATCCAGTCTATTCGGGTCGAATTTAAACAATGTGTACTTAGTGGCTTCTGTTTTTTTACTATAAGGTTGAAATTGTTCGAATTTCGATTCATATTCTCTTCTACGGTCTTCATTCATTTGTTGCCACTCTATTTGACGGAGACTGTCACTTGAAACAAGCGTTTTTCTGAAATTTTCTACTTCCGATATAAATTCAGAGTTGCCGGTTTGTTTCTCCGGATAAAATAGCGATAAGGTATTGTTTAGAATTACTACAATGATGATTAAGACGATCAGAATAATAATCCCAACACGCTGACTTTTTGAAAAATAGAAGAAGTCTTTCCACATATTCAAAAAAATGGGCTTAATTTATTAACGAATAAATTGAGCCCAAATTTACGAATTTCATTTGTTTTAACGAAATAATTTGTGAAAAATCTTAAATGACAGAAAGTTTTATTTCTTTTTTGCCAATTCTTCCAATGCTTTCAAAACCGTTTTGTCATTTTTGTAAAGTAATGGATAGAATCCACTATCTCCCAAAACATTACGAGTAATATAAGCTTCCAATAAATTAAGAATCAAATTCTTTGATGTTTTGATCTGATTTTTGTTGACAATAACACCTTTCGAGGTCGCAAATATTTCAAATTGCGATAGTAAATCCTGATTGTCAAGATATTTCTCCATTTTCGACCAATCCTTTATTTTAACGAGTTTACTACGGTTTCTATCGGTATATTGAAATGCAAACTGATATAAATAACCGTAATTTACCACTTTGTTGAAGTAAGCAGTGTAATCAGAAGTGTCGCGTGGAACAAAAATATCTGGCATGATTCCTCCGCCTCCGTAAACAGTTCTTCCGCCTATTGTTTTATATTTTAGCGTTTTAACCTGATGGATACTATCTTTTGAATCAAATTCACCGCGATTAAACCTGTTTAAAATATCCATTTCGTAATCTTTTGAATCACCAATGTCATAGTGTTTCTGAATACTTCTACCCGAAGGGGTGTAATAACGTGCCACGGTCAATCGAATTGCTGATCCGTCAGACAAATCCATTTGTTGCTGAACAAGTCCTTTGCCGAAAGAGCGACGTCCGATTATTAATCCTCTGTCGTTATCCTGAATAGCTCCCGAAAATATTTCGCTGGCAGAGGCTGAAAACTCATCTATTAAAACAACAATTGGAACATCAATGCAGCTCCCATTTCCATCGGATTTTGCTTCTGACCGTTTATAGGCTTTCCCCTGTGAATAGACTATCATTCTACCTTCAGGCAAAAATTCATTCACCATATTAATGGCTTGATCCATAAAGCCTCCGCTATTTTCACGTAGGTCGATAATGAGTTTTTTAGCCCCTTTGTCTTTTAGATTTGCGATAGAATTTAAAAATTCTGTATAGGTTGTTGCGGCAAATTTGCTGATCCGAATAAACCCAATGGTTGGTTTTATCATATATGCAATGTCAACAGAGTTAACCGGAATTTCGCCACGTGTAATTGAATAACGAAGAATTTCGGAAGTTCCTCTACGTCGTATTCCCAGTTTTACTTTAGTTTTTTCCGGGCCACGCAACTTTTTCATTACTTTCTCGTTTGTAATTGTTTTTCCTACAAAAGAAGTATCGTTCACCTGAACTATTCGATCGCCGGCTAACAAACCAACTTTTTCGGAAGGACCACCACTCACAATCGCCACAATCATCACTGTGTCATTTTGTATATTAAACTGAACGCCAATGCCACTAAAACTGCCCTCCAATTCGCTGTTTACATTTTCAAGATCAGATGCAGGAATGTATACGGAGTGTGGATCCAGTTTCGAAACCAAATCGCTCATTAATTCTTCGGTTATTTTATTAATATCAACTGTGTCAACATATTGTTTATCGATAATGTTGAGCAATTCTTCTACTTTGTTATTCATCCCCTTGGGTGAGAATACACGGGTTAGACTTGATAAGTTTGCCCGATTTGCCAACAAATTGCCGAGTAATAAGCCACTTATAATGGATAATAATATAACCGAGGTAAGATAAAAATATTTTTTGTTCATAGGGTAGTAATGATATAAAAAGGGTATAAAGTAAAGGATTTGTAAAGTAGAACTGTTTTTTTATGAAATTAGTTCAGGCAGATTGCGGATGATATCAATATTTATTATTCGATATTTTCCAAATAAAAAATTTCAATACCGGCACGTTCCAGCAGTTCAACGCCATCCATTATTCGATATTTCTCGCCATATACAACACGTTTTATTCCTGATTGGATGATTAGTTTTGCACATTCAATACAAGGTGAAGCCGTAACATATAAAGTGGCATTATCGCTACTGTTGTGTGATCGTGCCACTTTACTTATTGCATTTGCTTCTGCATGAAGCACATAGGGTTTTGATGCGTTGTGTTCGTCTTCGCATTTATTTTCGAATCCCGAAGGTGTTCCATTATAACCATCTGAAATAATCATTTGGTTTTTTACCAGCAATGCCCCCACTTTTCTTCTCTCACAGTATGAATTTTCAGCCCAAATACGAGCCATACGCATATATCGATTGTCTAATAATTTTTGTTTTTCGGTCATTTTTTTTTATTAAAATCGCATTTATTGAATGCAGTATTGAATTTGTTTATGTTCTAATTTGTTTTTGAAATACCTTGAAAATCAGTGATGATAGAATAAAACTGGTCGTCGGATATACCAATTTGTCGACAAGTTAATCGTGCTGCATTCAGATTTTGCAGGTTATAATCTCCGGTTATTTTCAGTGGGATATTAGCCTTTTTTGTAACTAAATAAGTTACACCATCTTGTATCACATTTTCATGAATGTTGTATGGAAATGAAACAATATCTCTTCTGAGTGTATGACAGATTGCATTCAGCTTTTCATCTCCATCGAAATAAATTAATCTGCCCTGAATTTCCATTAAATCAGTAAATTTTTGAAATGGCTCAACATAGTTTTCAACAGTAGATGATTTTTCCTCTGAAACCATTTCAATACCTGTGAGAACGGCAATATGTGGCTTGTATAAATGGAATTTTGGTCGTATATCAATGGGTGAAGTTTGAGATACATCGCCTTCGAGTACCGCAATTCGTGAATCGTATGTGAGTTTTACCTGATTTTCATATCCTTCAATCTGATTGTTTATCATATAATCAGCATCCATTCTTAATTTTTTCAAAACAAACAAAATCATGGCTATGATTGTTGTTTTACCGTGGCTTCCACTAATTACAATGCGGGTCTTGCTACGGGTTTGTTGATAAATAAATTCAGGGAATGAATATATTTTTAATCCTAATTCTTTTGCTCGAACCAATTCAGGATTATCCGATTTTGTAAGTTGACCTATTATTACCCCACTAAGATTCTTGCTGATTTTCTCTGTAAACCAGCCCATTTTATCGGGAAGCAAATTATTCTCTTTTAAGCGAATGAGTATTGGATCTGCTATTTCGTCATCAGATCCTGTTACCTGAAAGTTGTTTTTTTTGCTAATAGCAATTGCTAAATTATGCATGGCAACTCCACCTATAGAGATAAAATGTACTCTTTGCATTCGATTGGCGAATAAAAGATTTTAATTATTTTTGCGCATCTTTTATTGAGATGCAAATGTAATAAAAAAGTTCGGCAAGTATATGAAATTATAATCGTCATAATGTTTAATGATACAGAAAGGGGCTTGTGTTTAAAGCTTATAACATAAAAATAATAATATTAACGCAAATATTCAACGGCTTATACAATTTTAAATATGAAGTTATATAAAATAGAAGCAGGTAATTTTCAGGTAGATGGGGGAGCTGTTTTTGGAGTAGTTCCTAAACGTGTGTGGCAAAAACGATATCCTTGTAATGAAGATAATTTTTGTAGGTTGGCAATGAGGTGTTTGCTTATTGACACCGGAAGTAAAAAAATTCTTATCGATACCGGAACAGGAGATAAACAACTGGACTATTTAAAGTATTACGATTTCAATGGTGTCGTAAATTTTGATACTGAATTAAAAAAAATAGGATTGAAATGTTCAGATATAACGGATGTAGTTTTAACGCATCTTCATTTTGACCATTGTGGTGGATGTACAATTTACAATCCAGACCGTTCAAAAGTTCTGATGACTTTCCCAAATGCTACCCATTGGGTGGGTGAAACGCAATGGAAAAACTTTCTAAATCCCACTGTTCGTGAGGGAGATTCTTATTTCCCGGAAAATATGCTGCCGGTTCAGGAGGCGGGTAAACTTAAATTAGTTTCAGAAAATCAATTTGTTTGTCCCGAAGTGGAAATACGTATTTTTAACGGACATACCGTTGGTCAGTTAGTCAGCTATATCAATACCGGAAGTGAAACCTATGTATATGTGGGTGACGTGATTCCTGTTTCAGCTACAGTTCCAGTATCTTGGATTTCAGCCTACGACACTTACCCGATTACTGCTATGGACGAAAAGAAAGTTTTGTTAGACGAAGCCGTTGAAAAAAATCAAATTTTGTTTTTCGAACACGACGCTTATACCGAATGCTGTACCATAAAAGATAAGTACGGAAAATTTCGGGTAGATGAGAGTTTTGAGTTGTAAGTTAAAAATGCTGAGTTCTGCTCTTTTTCGGAGTGGACTCAAGTATAGATTTTTATATTATCACACCCCGTTAGTTGTCCGGATATCAGACTTAACATTTGATTCTAACATGTTAGATAACGTACTTTTTTATTGCCTTCGGACTTTTCAGAGATAGTATACAGGACTCTACCGGGGAATAAATATGTAAGTTGTGTGAAGATATATTTGTCTTGATTCATAGAATTTGTCTTTATGTAAAGCTAAAAACTGTGTTTTCATTTCAAATCGTCATGTTATAATAATATAATTCAACTTTCGCAAGTTCTCTTTAAGGGACTTCCGCACCTAACCCCGCTTTACTTTTTGTCTTGATACAAAAAGTAAGCAAAAAAAGACTGCGGACACTTCACTCGAAAAATTAGCGTTCGGAAGGCTCAATTCCGATAGTAATCGGAACCAAACTCGTTGAAGTTCGACCATCAGCTTGCAAGAATGTCAATTTTCTACACGAACTTCAACTTCAAGCAAGGACGATTTTTAACCGCCTTCCTCTCTTATTTTTCGGCTCACCGTCCGAGGTTGTGCGCCAAAAATTGGAGTCGAAAAAAGCAAAATTGCTTTTTTACTTCAAGTAAAAAGATCATTAGAACTTATTGAAAATTAACAACCGACTAGACGACATTCTATAAACTGTTTATTTTTAGTGCAATCAAAATGTTAAACAAATAAATAATAGAGATTTATAGATATGCGAAAGTTGAATAATATAACGAAACAGCTATATACAAAGGAGTTTCAAAGAATGTGTTCTTATTTTAGTGCCCACAAGTGCCCTTTTTTATTTGTATTTTTGTAAACAAAGGTTAATTTTATAAGGCTAATATTAAAGAATAATTACGTCCATTATTTTTTATTCAAAGGATAGAAATTCATGATATATTTCTTGATAATACCCCATAATGAAGATAAATGAGTATAAAAAGGTAAGAAAAGTATCATATTAAGCTAAAAAAATATGTTTTTTCTTCAGCGTGATACTCTATTTTTGCAATGTCGGAATGTGTAATTTCGTAAGAATCAATTAACCTTCTAATATTAAATTTAATTCCATGAAAAGAAAAATCAATTTTCTATTGGTTTTACTCCTGTTTGGAGTATGCCTGGTTTCTGCACAACAGAACCTCTCTGTTTCAGGAGTTGTAACTGATGCAAGTGATGGATCTCCAATGATTGGAGTTTCGGTACTTGTAAAAGGGACAACGATGGGAACAGTAACAGACTTGAACGGAAAGTATAGTCTGTCCATTCCTCAGGGTTCAACCCTCGTTTTTTCGTACATTGGTATGGAAAAACAAGAAATTGCAGCCAAAGTAAAAGTTCTAAATGTTAAACTTCAATCGGATTCCCGCTTGTTGAATGAAGTAGTGGCGATTGGTTACGGTACAATGAAAAAAAGTGACCTTACGGGTTCGGTTTCAAATCTTTCGGGTGATAAACTTAGTGAGTCTATCGTAACAAATGTTGATCAGATTCTTCAGGGACGTGTAGCTGGTGTGCAAGTGCAAGCCAACTCGGGTGCTCCGGGTGCTGTTAATTCCATCCGTATTCGAGGCGTCACCTCACTCAATAACTCAAATGAACCTCTTTACATTATTGATGGTATACCTGTAAGTGGTGCGGGTACCTCTACTATGGGCTTTGATTGGTCAGGTGGTTCTAATGGACAAAATCAGGCTAATCCTTTATCCAATATATCTCCTAACGACATTGCATCAATGGATATTTTGAAAGATGCTTCGGCAACTGCGATTTATGGTGCTGCCGGTGCTAATGGAGTTGTTATTATTACTACAAAAAGAGGAAGTAAAGGAATCGCTAAAATTTCTTACGATGGTTATGCAGCTGTACAGGTGCGCGCAGGTAAAATGGACATGATGAATTTACAACAATTTGGAACGTATCAGCAACAACTTTATAATGAAGGTTTTCTGCCTAATGTTGATGTAGCTTATCTTGATCCATCATTGTTGGGTAAAGGAACTGATTGGCAGGATGCAGTTACCCAAAATGCCTGGGTACAAAATCATAACCTTTCTTATTCAGGTGGTAATGAAAAAACGCAATATGCTTTCTCTCTTGGTTATACTGGTCAGGATGGTATGTTAATTACTTCGAAATTCAGTCGTTATACAGGTAGAATGAATCTCGATACTGAATTTAATAAATATATTAAGATTGGGACTACAATGTCTTTTGCACGTACCGACGAAGCTATTATCAATAACGATGGTATTAATGGTGTAGTTATGCAGGCAGCTTTAATGTCTCCATCTGTACCTGTATACGATTTTGATGGTAATTATGCCGGTCCTGAAACGGTTAACGGGTCTTCTATCTACAATCCGGTTGCTTTAACGAAAGACATGAGTAACACATTACTAAGAGACCGGATAATGGGCAATGTATATGCCCAGATTACTTTTAATAAATACGTTAATCTTCGTTCAGAGTTGGGCTTTGATAATTCATCGAATATAGGTAAAGGATTCAAACCGAGTTATGAATACGGACAGTTGAAAAATACTGACATTATTATTAGACAACAGGAAGAGCACAGTCTTTACTGGATTTGGAAAAATTATGCTACCTATAACCAAAGTTTTGGGAAACATAATTTTAACGTAATGGCAGGTAACGAAATCTCAAAATCCGCTTGGGAAGGAATTGTTTTGCAAAAAAACAATTTAACTTCAAACGATATTCGTGTAATTGGTGTAGATGGAACTTATACTCCAAGTGCCGGTTGGAAAGATGCTGCAACAAGCGTATCGGTATATGGTAGAGCTAACTACAATTATGCAGATCGTTATTTGTTGACGGCTACTTTACGTGGTGATGCAAGTTCAAAATTTGGTGCAAATTATAAGTGGGGTTATTTCCCATCATTTGCAGCTGCCTGGCGTGTGACTTCTGAAGAATTTATGCTTTCCACTCAGGATTGGTTATCGAATTTTAAGGTACGCGCCGGATACGGACAAGTAGGAAATTCCAATATTGGAACTTATCTTTACGGTTCTACAATGAGAGCATTACCTACATGGGCAGGTACTGGTTACCGCATGGCAAATAATGCGAACCCTAATTTAAAATGGGAAGCATCTGAACAACTCAATGGTGGTATTGATTTGGGCTTGTTTAATAATCGCATTGATTTAACGGTTGACTTATACTACAAAACAACCAAAGATTTATTGCTTCAACCATCTGTATCACCCGTTTTAGGTGGTTCAGAGTTTAAAGATATTGCAACTCCAACTTTAAATATGGGTAAGGTCGACAATAAAGGTATTGATATTGCTTTAAAAACACGCAATATCGAAGGTAAAAGTTTTAAATGGAATACCAGTTTAGTCGTTTCAATGAATAGAAATGAAGTGAAAGAGTTGGACGCTCTGGGAACACCCATTTATGGTAAGCTGGACTGGTATTCTGCTTTCCAAACCGTTTCTGTAATTAAATTAGGACAACCAATCGGAGTCTTTTACGGATATAAAACTGACGGATTATACGTGGATGCTGAGGATGTAATAAATTCTCCTCGTCCAAAGAATGTAGATGTTAATAGAACAACCGGAGCATGGGTTGGCGATGTGAAATTTAAAGACTTAAGTGGTCCGGACGGAACACCTGATGGAGTTATTGATGAATATGACCAAACGATTATTGGTAACCCAAACCCTGACTTTACGTTTGGATTTACTAACTCTTTTACTTATAAAAACTGGGATCTTGGTATAGGTATAACCGGTTCGTATGGAGCTGATATCTTGAATTATGTTCGTGTCAAAACAGAAGGTTTAATGTCTCAATGGGATAATCAGGCTGTCTCGACGCTGAATCGTGCTTTGCTGGGTTATACCGATGGCGATAATACAAATGTGACAGATGTGAATAACAGTTACATCACAAATGCTTTAAGCAATCCTACTATCCCACGTTGGAGTGGAAATGATATAAATGGAAACAATCGCATGAGTGATCGTTGGATTGAAGACGGGAGTTATCTGCGCATACAGAATATCTCTTTGTCATATACAATGCCAAAAGAATGGATAAAACCCATCGATGTATCAAATGTTAAACTATATGTAAACGCTCAAAACGTCTATACTTTTACAAAATATTCCGGATTGGATCCCGAAATCGGTTCGTACAAGCAGCAAGCTGGCTTGTCGAATGTAGATATGGGACGTTATCCTTCTCCCCGCGTATTTACTTTTGGAGCTAACATTACATTCTAAAAAAAACAACGATATGAAAAATATAATAAAAATATTTTGTCTTTTGACAATTATGGGTGTTACCGCATCTTGCGAAGATTTCCTTAGTATTACTCCCCAAGATCAACAGGTACTCGAAACTTACTATACATCTGAAGATGCTATTAATGCAAATACAGCATCTCTATATACCGGATATGTATGGCAAGATTTTGACATTAACTTTATGTGGATGGCCGGAGATGAGCTTTCCGGAGACTTATTTTATACTTACGATCAGGAAGGTCAGTTCTATTATATGACTTTTAATAATGGAAATTCATATCTAACAAATGGTTGGAATGGTTTGTACCGTGTTATTTCCTATTGTAACAACATCATTAATGGTATGCCTGCAACGGCAAGTCAGAATGGTGTGTCCGAGACCGTCATTAATCGTGCATTGGGCGAAGCCCGTTGTATACGAGGTATTGCTTATTACTTTTTGACTGAGTATTGGCAGGATGTGCCTATTATTACCAACAATAATATCTCGGGTGATAAAGTAATTCGCAATAAACAAGCAAGCGTCTATGAGTTTATTCGCCGCGATTTGGAATTTGCTAAAGATAATTTGCCTGCCAGTTCATTCGGAGCAGGACGTTGTTCAAAATACACGGCTATAGGGATGTTGGCAAAACTGCATTTAACCATGGCTTCACATTTGACCGATTCCGAATCGGCAAATAATTTTGAGCAGGCAAAAACTTATGCCGCTCAAGTAATAAGCGAAAGTGGATTAGAATTATATAATGATTTGTCTACTATGTTTTACCCTGAGGGGAATAATTCTTCCGAGTCTTTGTTCGCGATTGAATGTACAACCGATGGTTACGCTTATGGAAATCCACGTAATGTATCTCAATCGCGCAATGCTTTGATTAATCTTGGTTCTTCATGGGGTGCTGGCAAAGGTCCGACACTTAGTCTCCAAGAAGCTTTCGAACAAGGTGATTTGCGTCGCTACTATACTTTTATGCGTAATGGCGATACTTATGGTAATCTTGCCGGAGGTGGTTACACATACTATAATTTTTCCGAAGACGAATCTACCGAAACATCTAACGAGATGTTAGCTCACATAAGAAAATACATTATAGGTGCTAATAGTGACTGCGGCGGTGTATCGGGTGCAACAAATCAGGATGCCGGGAACAATATCTATTTACTTCGTTTGACAGATGTTTATCTTTGCTACGTGGAAGCATGTATTGGTTCAGGTACTTCAACTTCTGACGCCCTGGCACTCAATGTATTCAAACAAGTTCGTACTCGAGCAGGACTTGGTTATACCTCAGTTACCATTACTTACGACCAATTAATTAAAGAACGTCGTGTAGAATTTGCTCTAGAGAGCATTAACTTCTTCGATGTTAAGCGCATGGGCTACAGAGATATGCCTACTGCCATTGCATATTTGGATGGTATGAATCGTGAACGTCAGTACATTTCGAATGGAAATTTCACATGGCAAGAGCGCAATGCTGCAGGAGCATATCATGGTGGGTTTACTGCCGTTCATCCGGATGATGACCCTGCCTCAAAAGGATCTATATTCTATTTGAATAAGGATGCTGCAAAAGTAACTATTACTGCTGCCAAATTAGTTTTACCAATACCGGCAGAAACATTAACAAAAACTCCTTCTATTACACAGGAGCCAGTGGATTATCAGTTTTAATTTTTAAAAATTAATTATTATGAGAAAATATTTTTTAAATATAATAATCACAGTTCTGGTTGCTGTAAGCTTTACTGCTTGTACAGAGGATGAAAATTCTGCAATAGGCGGAACTCCAATTGTGAGATATGTGCGTCCTTGTGATGCAACAATATCAGATTCCCTGCTTACTAAATCGTATTTGGGGAGTCGAATCACAATTATAGGTGAACAATTAGCCGGAGTAACTAGTATCTACTTCAACGACCAAAAAGCTACATTAAACCCAAATTTTGTAACTGAAAATGCAATTATCGTGGACGTTCCATCAGGGATACCGGGTTTAAAAGAAGATTTGATTAAGTTATATACCAGTACCGATTCATGTTATTATACATTTGAGACTCTGGTACCTGCTCCTACGGTTAAATCGATGTCTTGCGAATATGTTTCAGATGGAGATGTTGCACATATTCAGGGATTGTATTTTGTAAATGATGCAGCTTCACCACTGAAAGTCTCTTTTGAAGGAGGTCTTGAAGCTGAAATTATCAGTCAGAATATCACTGATTTGGAGGTAAAAGTACCGGTAGGTGCACAACCGGGGCCTATAACCGTTACCTCTGCCTATGGCGAAGCTGAAAGTTCTTTATGGTTTCGCGACAATAGGAATATCATCCTTACTTTCAATTCTGACAGTTATCCTGATTATGGATACTTCTTCGGTTGGCATGGTGGTGCTGGTGTTGATACTGCAAATGGGATTAATGGAAATTATTTAATCTTCGCCGGTGGAGAAATGACTGACGATACTTGGAACGACTCAAAATTTGGATTTGAAAAATGGACTTATCTTCCAACAGATCCTGATTTAGTTGATGTTGGCAAATTATCTGACTATGTATTGAAATTTGAAGCTAATATTCCTGATGTTTGGTCAGCCGCAGCACTACAGATTGTTTTCACCGGAGCTCAGGATGTTATGCTCAACTGGCAAAATGGCAACGGTTTAACGTATAGTTCAGATTGGTCAGCTGCTAATGGTTATCTAAGTGATAAAGCCTGGCCACGCGCTTTGTGGATACCATGGGCTTCAACAGGCACTTTTAAAACGGATGGTTGGATTACCGTATCCATTCCAATGACTGATTTCAAGTTTAACGGCGAGGGAGGTTCTGTAAGCCCTAAAGGAGCGGGCCATTATTCAGGTATTACCCTTCTTGTGAATGGTGGTGGCATAAAAGGTACAGCTTGTACACCTACTTTCTGGATTGACAATGTACGTATAGTAAAAAAATAAAAAACAAAACTTACGAATATGAAAAAAAATATAGTATATAATTCAATATTGTTGCTTTCGTTGATAGTAAGCTTATGCTTTACATCGTGTGAAAAGAACGATATGGATGTTAACTCGGGAATGGTAATTCTTGAAGCATTTGGACCAAGTCCCGCTTTAAGAGGGAGTAAAATTACCTTTATTGGAAAAAATCTGAATAAAGTAACCAAAGTAATTTTGCCTAACAATATTGAGATTACCGATATTGAATTAATCAACAATGGCGAAATAAAAGTTGTAATTCCGCAAAATACAGCGGTAGGTTTTATAAAACTTATTGCTGGAGATGTAGAATTGACAACTAAGACAATATTGTCATTTACAGAAGCAATTTCAATCACTAAAATTTCACCTTCACCTATCAAAGCAGGACAAACACTGACGATAGAAGGTGATTATCTGAATTTGATTCAGAAAATTGTGTTTAAAAACAATGTGGAAGTAAAATGTCAACAATTTTCAACTTGGGAACGTGCAAAAATTGAACTCACTCTCCCAGCTGAAGCACAGTCAGGTATCATTATTTTAGCTGATACGGCTATTATACCACTTGAACTGGAATCAGTAACAGAGTTACAGGTAGTGCTTCCTTCTGTAGTTAATGTATTAGACCTTACGGCTAAAAAACCGGGGCAGGTTATAACCATTCCAGGAACTGATTTAGACTTAGTAACTTTAGTGGAATTGCCAAATGAAGCAAATGTTCCTTTTGTGATTACAAATAGTGCGATTGTATTTACACTTCCTGAAGGCGTTACTGATGGTGCTATTGTAATGATTCCCGCTTCGGGAGTGCGGGTAGCAGTTGCCAATATCGGTATTGCCGTTCCATCCGAATTAGTAGCTGAACCGGCTATCGGTTTGAAGGGTGGAGATGAAATTACCGTGAAAGGTATAAATATGGAATTAGTGAAAACAGTTGCTTTCCAGGGCGTTACAAACGATGTAACTCCAAGTTCAAAAAGTGCTACTGAAATAAAAGTTACCATGCCTGCAGGTGCTAAAAGTGGAGATTTGGTATTAAAAACAGCTAGTGGTAAAACAGCTTCAGTAGCTATAACTACTCTAAAACCTGATGTTACAGGTTACAATCCTTCATCAGTAGCAGCTGGTAGTGATGTGGAATTACAAGGACATAATCTTGGTTTAGTAGTTTCGGTAACATTTGGCGGAGACAAAAAAGTAAATGTGACACCTTCGGCTGCTGATAAATTGACAGTTGCTGTTCCTGTGGATGCAGAATCGGGTGCTGTAATTCTTACTATGGCCAACGGTGAAACTGTATCATGCGCTTCATTAGATGTGACTAAACCTGCTTTCTGCTATATTCCTGTTCTTCCGGGCGAAGATGTGGAAACCAATGCGGGAACTATCCTTTCGATTGAAGTTCAAAACGGCAATAAACTGACTAATGTTCAGGTTAAAGGAACGAACACCCAATATATACTCCAAGGTTCAACACTTTATGTGCTTATTCCGGGTAATGCGGGTGGGAAAACGAAACTTAAATTAGTTTCTTCAAACGGTGAAGTGGAATATACTATTGATGTAATTGGCTCAGGAACTACTGAAACTGTAGTATGGAGTGGTATGCTTGAAATTACATGGGGCGATGGAGGTCGCGTATTTGTACCTGATGCAGCATTCGCTGATGTAAAAGCAGGTTCAATCCTTAAAATGTATTTCCAACAAAAAGATGCATGGGGACAAGCCCAAATAAACAATGGTGGCTGGGCAGCCATTCCTTTTGCAGAACTTGGAAACGATGGTTATTTGAAAACAGATGGTCCAATGATAAACAACGATAAAACTGTAAGTTTTGTTGAATTAGTACTGACTGATGCAATCCTTGCTAATATAAAAACAAATGCTTCCGATGGTAATGGAATCATTATTCAAGGACAAGAATGGATATTCTCTAAAATCAGCATCATTACACAAGGAGGTGCTGCGAGCGAATCGATTTGGACAGGTTCACAAGACATGGGAAATTGGTCTGGGAATATCCAATTAGCAGCTGATAAGTTTACTACTTCAAAAGTTGGTGATCTGATTCATGTAAAAGCCAGTGTTCTGGACGATGCACAAGGTTCGTTCAAAAATGGTTCATGGGCGGAAATTGCTGCAGGTACAGATTACTTTACAATAATCGGTGATTTTGATCTAACCGTTACAGCTGGCATCTTAACTTCGTTAAAATCGGGTGGATTGATTATCAGTGGTAAAAATTATACAGCTACGGAGGTTATTATTGTACATAACTAATAATACAGTATTTTAAGATTAATTTCATAAAAAAGGGGAGCTTCTTCTCCGGAAGAATCTTCCCTTTTTTATTTTTCTTCTTTAATCTGGTTGTTTTTTTAAGTACTGTTTTCTTTTTGATATTGGTTTTTTTTAAGGTTTTTTTTAATTAATCGATTTTGTTTATATGCAACGAGTTATTTCAATATTAACTATATTTCTTACGCTGTTTTTGTTTAGCTTCTGCGATTCCACAGTTGAACCCGATGACACGTATCCTCCTACGGTTATGTTGACATTTCCAGTAAACGATGCAGTAGATGTCAATATAAATATTGATAGTATTGCAATACAATTTACCGAAAAAATACAAATGGCTTCAAATAATAAAATTAACTTGAATGGTTTGTCAGTTAATGCGATCGTAGCTGGTAGAAAACTTGTCATTAAAAATAATGGACTAGAAGCTAGCACAACATATACATTGATTATTCCCGCTAAAACGATAAGCGATGCAGTCGGAAACTTTGCCACCGAAATTGAAATTTCATTCACTACCATAGAAGCTCAAGAACCTGTTACTATCTCTCCGAATCTGGTGACAAACAATCCCTCTGCGCAAGCAGTAAAACTATATAATTTTCTGAAAGAAAACTATGGAGTGAAAATTATTTCATCCACCATGGCCAATGTAAACTGGAACATCAATGAGGCTGAATGGGTAAAACTACATACAGGTAAATACCCTGCAATGGCTACGTTTGATTATATTCATCTGATGTCATCGCCAGCGAGCTGGATCGATTATTCAAATACCAGTGTTGTTGAAGATTGGTGGAACAACAATGGAATTGTCAGTGCATGCTGGCACTGGAATGTACCGGTATCTCAAGGTTCATTGACCTTTACATACAAACCGGAAGAAACTACTTTCAATCCTTCTAATGCCACCATAGAAGGCACATGGGAAAACGATGTGGTAAAAGCTGATTTAGCTAAAATAGCCGTCTATCTTAAATTATTACAAGAGAAAAACATCCCTGTTATATGGCGTCCTCTACATGAAGCCGCCGGAAATACTTATGAATACAGTGGTGGTAAAGCCTGGTTCTGGTGGGGCTCAGGCGGTGCTTCAGCCTTTAAAAATCTCTGGAAGTATATGTTCGATTATTTTAATGCTCAGGGGCTGAATAATCTGATATGGGTCTGGACAACACAAACCAAAGATAACGCTTATTATCCCGGCGATAATTATGTTGATATTGTGGGACGCGATATTTACAATAAAGCCAGTGTCTCAGCTATAGCAAGTGAGTTTAACTCCATCCAACAAACATATCCAACAAAAATGGTTACGTTGAGCGAATTTGGAAATGTTGCTAAAATATCGGAACAATGGATCGGTGGAGCAAAATGGTCGTATTTCATGCCGTGGTATGATTATAACCGTACCAATAGCATGACCGACTCTGATTTTAGCAGTACAGAACATGAACATGCCAACGCAGCATGGTGGAATGATGCCGTTAATGCGGCTTCAGTCATTACCCGTGATAAAATGCCAAGTTTGAAATAACCCCCGACCCTTAAAGGGTAGAAAGAAAATTACTAATGATTAAATAGGATAGATATGAAACATTTCTCATTAAAAAGTATAAAGTGTAGTGCTAACTTTTGTTCCCCTTTAGGGGTTAGGGAGAATATTGTTCCCCTTCGTGGGCTAGGGGTTCTTCTTCTATTATTTTGCTTTCTGGCTTTGAATGCATCAGCCCAATGGGCTTTTCGGTTGCCGGCTATTATTAGTAATCATGCTGTTTTACAACAATCAGCCGATGTTAAACTATGGGGCTGGGCTCAAAGTGGAAGTACTGTAAAAATAAGCTGCAGTTGGAATCCTACTGATACTGTAAAAGCCGAACCCCGTAAAGACTGGACATGGGATGCTATGATAAAAACACCTAAAGCAGGTGGTCCATACACAATTACGTTTATAAGCAGTACGCAAAAAGTTGTAATAAACGATATCTTAATTGGCGAAGTATGGCTTTGTTCAGGACAATCAAATATGGAATATGCTTTCAATTGGGAACAAGGAGTGCTCGATGCTGGTGACGAGGTGGCAAATTCAGCTAATAACGAATTGCGCTTTTTCCAGCTTTCTCACAAATACAGCAATTTCCCTGTCGAAAACTCTGACGGGGAGTGGAAAATCAGTTCCCCGGAAACCACTCCTTCGATGAGCGTTGCCGGATATTTCTTTGGAAAAAAATTAAATCAGACACTTAAAGTGCCTGTCGGTCTGATTGCTTCCTATTGGGGAGGTACAAGCGTACAAAACTGGACTCCTTCGATAGTTTACCAAAAAGATCCGGAATTGAAAAAAGATGCCGATAATCTGTCTCCTGTGAACTGGGCACCGATGGCACCTTCGGTACTTTATAATTCGATGATTTATCCGTTGATCAATTATCGCATTGCCGGAACAATATGGTATCAGGGAGAAAGTAATACCGAACATCCGGAAGTGTACGGGAAGTTGTTTGAGGCTTTGATTACTGGTTGGAGACAGGTCTTCAAAAATGACTTTCCTTTCTACTTTGTACAAATTGCGCCATGGAACGGTTACTCGGGGACTAGTGCGGCATTGCTTCGCGAACAACAGGAATATGCTTTAAAATTACCAAAAACCGGAATGGTTGTGGTTGGTGATTTAGTAGACGATATAACCAACATTCATCCGAAAATAAAGAAAGAAGTAGGAATGCGATTGGCAAATCTGGCTTTGAAAGAACAATATGGAATTAGCAATTTACAACCATATTTTCCTCATTTTTTTAATTTTACAATAAAGAAGAACAAAGCAAATATAACTGTTACTTCATTAGGAAAATTGAGTTGTAAAGACAAAACAATAAACAGCTTCCAGATTGCAGGAGCTGACAAAGTTTTTTATCCTGCAACTGCAGTTATTGAAAAAAACGGGTCTATAACTTTGACAAGTAAATTAGTAAAATCGCCTGTGGCGATCCGTTATTGTTTTACGAATGATGGAATGCCTAATCTTTTCGATGTTAATGGATTACCTTTAGTTCCCTTCCGTACTGACAAGTGGTAAAATATGAAAAAAATATCATACATCTCAAACAATCTGCTGATTCCTTTTTTGATTTTTGCCAGTTCAGCATCAGCTACTAATCCGGTTGATAAGAATGCAACAACCGAAACAAAAGCTCTTTTTGCAAACCTCAAAGAAATTCAGAAAAGTAAAATTCTTGTTGGCCAACACGATGCAACTATGTATGGACACATCTGGTCAGGCGATGATAATCGTTCGGACATGAAAGATGTGTGTGGCTCGCACCCTGCTTTGATTGGTTTCGATTTTGCATTGATTACCAATAAACCTTCAGCCATGACTAAAAACAGGTCAGAATTTCTGCTTCGTAGAATGATTGAAACCTATAATCGGGGTGGAGTTGTAACTATGTGCTGGCATACCGACAATCCATTAAATGGCGAAACAGCCTGGGTGGATACCACTAAAGCGGTTGTAAATACAGCAAAGGAATTACTTCCGGGAGGAAAAGCTCATGAAGTGTATAAAAATAAATTGAAGCAAATTGCCGAAATGGCAAAAAAAACTATTGGTGCAGATGGCAAATTAGTTCCAATTATTTTCCGCCCGTTCCATGAAATGGAAGGTGGTTGGTTCTGGTGGGGACGACCATACCGAACTTCGGATGAATTCAAAATTTTGTGGCAGTTTACTGTTGAATACCTTCGGGATAGTTTGCAGGTTCATAATTTCCTATATGCATTTTCCACAGATTGCAAATTTACAACAAAGGAACAGTATTTGATTGATTATCCGGGTGATAACTATGTTGACGTTTTGGGTATGGATGATTACTGGGACTTCAGACCCGATGGTGCAAACAATCCGCTTTTAGCCGGTAAGAAAATTAAAATTGTATCTGATTTAGCACAAGAAAAAGGGAAGCTGGCAGCTATGACCGAAACAGGATTGGAATCGATAACCGACAGTACCTGGTTTACAAAAAAGCTGTTACCTGTACTGAGATACGACGGTTCTAGATTAGCTTATGTAATGCTTTGGCGAAATGATAATCACATGAAACATCATTTTTATGGTCCATTTCAGGGGCATAATTCTGTGCCTGATTTTTTGAAATTTTACAACGATGGTTATACCCTGTTTGAAAACGATTTAAATAATATCTATCAAAAAAAATGAATACCAAAACACGACATATTATCCTGTTATCGAATCTGATATTCTTGTTTTGCATTCCACTTTTTGCGCAACAAAATGATAGGGTGGAAACGTTACTGAAACAAATGACGTTGGAAGAAAAAGTGGGACAAATGGCGCAGGTTACTGTTGATTCTTTGATGGACATTAAAACGTGGCAATTAAAAGATTCAATGTTGCAAAAAGGAATTGTGGATTATAAAATCGGCTCAGTACTAAATACCTGGGACAATGTGGCTCACAGTAAAGAAGACTGGTGTGCGCTGGTAAAAAAACTGCAAAATATCACTCAACAAACGTGTCTCAAAATTCCATTAATTTATGGCGTTGACGCCATTCATGGTGCAACCTATACCAACAAATCAACTTTATTTCCACAAGAAATTGCCATGGCAGCAACGTTCAACCGAGGGTTGGTGCATCGTGGGGCTGAAATTTGTGCTTATGAAACACGTGCCGGATCATTGCCATGGACTTTTTCTCCGGTGCTCGATTTAGGGATTGATGCCCGCTGGCCACGTTTATGGGAAACTTTTGGTGAAGATCCATATTTAGCTTCAGCTATGGCAACCGAAATGACTAAAGGTTATCAGGGAACTGATGCTAATAATATTGATAAATATCACGTGGCTGCTTGTGCCAAACATTATCTGGGGTATTCAGTTCCGGTTTCTGGAAAAGACCGCACGCCGGCCATTATTTCAGAAAATGTATTGCGGGAATATCATTTGCCATCGTTTCAGGCGGCTGTTGATGCAGAAATCAGTTCTGTAATGGTTAATTCCGGCCTAATAAATGGAATTCCGGTTCATTCAAGTCATTATTTATTGACTGACCTACTGAAAAAAGAGTTAGGGTTTAAAGGTGTGGTTGTTACCGACTGGATGGATATTGAAAACCTTTACAAGCGCGATCATGTGGCCTTATCGTCCAAAGATGCCGTGAAACTTGCAATCAATGCAGGAATTGACATGGCCATGATTCCTTATAATTTCAAATTTTGTGATAATCTGATTGAATTGGTGCACGAAGGTGCTGTTCCTATGGAACGAATTGATGATGCAGTTCGCCGTATACTGAAAATTAAACTTAAACTGAATCTTTTTGAACATCCGTTTGACAATACTGCCGATTATCCACTTTTTGGTTCCAAAAAATTTGAACAGGATTCATACAAAGCAGCTTCTGAAGCCATTACATTGTTAAAAAACAACAATAATATTCTTCCTCTTGCAAAAGATAAAAAAGTATTAGTTTGCGGACCGAATGCAAACTCCATGCGAACACTTGATGGCGGTTGGTCGTACTCGTGGCAAGGTGAAAAAACTGAAAAATTCACAGGACAATACAATACCATTCTCGAAGCCATTCAAAATGAAATTGGGACCAAAAATGTAAGTTATGTTTCAGGTGTTTCGTATGTAGAAGGTGGAAAGTATTGGGAAGAAAAAGAAACCGGAATTCAGGATGCGGTAACAAAAGCCAGCGATGTAGATTATGTTGTTTTATGTCTGGGTGAAAACAGTTATACAGAGAAACCCGGCGACTTGCAAGATTTAACGTTGTCCGACTGGCAAATCAAACTAGCAACAGATTTAGCTGCAACCGGAAAACCTGTGATTTTAATATTGAACGAAGGTCGTCCGCGTATTATCAGCAAGTTTGAAGAGAAAATGGCGGCAACGGTTTTAACTTATTTACCGGGAAATTTTGGTGGAGATGCATTGGCTGACATTTTGTTTGGCGATGTGAATCCAAGTGGAAAATTACCTTATACTTATCCACGTTACACCAATTCACTTATCAATTATTGGCACAAATACTCCGAAGAACAAGTAAAAGCAGAAGGCATGTATAACTACGAATCAGATTATTCACCATTGTACGAATTCGGTTCAGGCTTGAGTTACACAATATTCAAATACAGCAATTTGAAATTATCCAAAAATGAAATGATGGCAAATGAGAACCTACAGGTTTCGGTAACGATAACCAATACAGGGAAAGTTGCTGGAAAAGAAGCTGTATTGCTTTATTTATCTGATTTGTATGCCTCTTTGGCACCGGATATGAAACGATTGAAAGGTTTTGACAAAATTAATCTGCAACCCGGCGAATCGAAAACGGTAGAATTTACATTGACAAAAAAAGAATTATCGTTTATCAATATTGATAATAAAACGATAGCTGAGCCGGGTGAATTTGAGGTAAAAATAGGAGATCAGAAAGCACGTTTTATGTTGAAATAGAATGACCCCTAACCCCTAAAGGGGAACTGAGTTACTACTATTTATTATAATAAAATTATAGAATAATGGATATTAAAAAATATATATTAGACAAGATAAACTTATTTTCCCCTTTAGGGGTTAGGGGTTCAGTTCCCTTTCATGGGTTAGGGGTTCTTTTTTTACTCTTAATTACTATGAGTTGCTTTGCAAATACCACCAAACGTTTTGCCCATGTGAAAGATAAACATTTTGTTGCTGATGACAAACCCTATTATTTTATCGGAACCAATTTCTGGTATGGCACTATTTTGGGTTCTACAGGTGAAGGAGGTAACAGGGATCGCTTGATTCGGGAACTGGATTTCATGAGAGCAAACGGAATCAACAATTTACGTGTACTAATTGGTGCTGATGGCGAAAACGGTGTTGCGTCAAAAGTAGAACCGACATTGCAAATTAAACCGGGGGTATACAATGATACTATTTTCGACGGACTTGATTTTCTGTTATCGGAAATGGGAAAACGCGATATGAAAGCGGTGCTGTTTTTCACCAATTCGTGGGAATGGTCGGGCGGTTACAGTCAATACCTCAACTGGGCCGGCAAAGGTAAAAATCCAATTCCATCCGTAGATGGTTGGCCGGCTTACATGGATTACGTAAAACAATATGCCGGTTGTGACGAATGTCGTCAAATGCTGAAAAACCATATCAAACATGTTGTTTCACGCACCAACCGTTACACAAATAAAAAATACACCGACGATCCTGCCATATTTTCGTGGCAAATTGGAAATGAGCCACGAGCTTTTTCTGATGAAAACAAACCATTGTTTGCTGCATGGTTGAAAGATATTTCTGCTTATATCAAATCATTGGATAAAAACCACATGGTCAGCATTGGTTCTGAAGGACAATGGGGTTGTGAAATGGATATGAATTTATTTGAGCAAATTAATGCCGATCCGAATATTGATTATCTGACCATGCATATCTGGCCTAAAAACTGGAGTTGGTTGGATGTAAAAAATATGTCAGGAACTTTACAAAACAGCATAGATAAAACAGCTGAATACATGAACAATCACATGGCTGTTGCCCGCAAATTATCCAAGCCTATTGTGTTGGAAGAATTCGGATTTCCACGCGATCATCATCAATATACGCTGACCGATTCAACCGCTTTACGTGATAAATACTACAGTGCGGCATTTGAAAAAACACTGAAATCGTCGAAGGAAAAAGATGTGTTGGCCGGTTGTAATTTTTGGGCTTGGGGTGGATTTGGACGTCCAAGCGGAAACCCTGTTTTTTGGGAAAAGGGAGACGATTACCTCGGCGATCCTGCACAGGAAGAACAAGGATTGAATTCGGTTTTCGATACGGATGCTACTGTGAAAATAATAAAGAATTATTCGGACAGAATCAATGGAAAAGTGACACTGGTAGATGAAAATGCCACAGCCAAAACCCGGGCGCTTTTTGTGAACATGAAAAATAATCTCGATAAAGGCATTATGATTGCTCATCAGGACGATGCAGCTTACGGTCACGACTGGTATAATGTTGAAGGACGTTCCGATGTAAAAGAAACGGCCGGCAATTATCCGGCTGTGTTTGGTTGGGAATTGGGTCATATTGAAATTGGTGCTGAATATAACCTTGATTCTGTTTATTTTAGCAATATGAAACGTTTGATTCGCAAAGTGTACGAACGTGGAGGAATTAATACCATCAGTTGGCACGGCGATAACATTGCTACAGGAAAAACAGCCTGGGATTGCGCACAAGATACAGTGGTGAAAAGTATTTTACCCGGAGGAAGCAATCATTCTAAGTTCCTCGTTTATCTTGACAGGTTAGCTGCCTTTTTCCACGATTTGAAAGATAAAAACAGTGAACCGATTCCTGTCATTTTCCGCATGTTTCACGAACATACCGGCAGTTGGTTTTGGTGGGGAGCCAAACAATGTACGCCTGACGAATATAACGAGCTATACCGCATGACTGTAAAATATCTCCGTGATACCAAACAGATTCATAACCTACTATATGCTTTTTCACCTGCCGATGTGGCTACCGAACAAGAATATATTGAACGTTATCCCGGTGACGAGTGGGTGGATATTGTTGGTTTCGATACCTATGCTTATGGTACGGAAGCCAAAGATATTGATCTTTATAAACAGAAGATGACTGTCGGTTTGTCCATCGTTACAAAATATGCAACTCAAACAAGTAAAATTCCAATTATGGCCGAAACAGGTATGGAAGGTATCAAAGTGACCGATTATTTTACAAAGGTTTTATTGCCAATAATTCAGTCTTACAAAATAAGTTATGTGCTTTTCTGGCGCAATGCGTTCAACAACCCGAACCATTTTTATGTGCCCTATGTGGGTCATGCGTCGGCTGCTGACTTTAAAAAACTTACAGAAACACCGGGCATTCTTTTAAATAAAGAAATCTCGTCTATGTATAGCTCTGAGCAATAAACTATTTATTGTAATTAAAAACAAGGATGATACGATTCAAATATATAATTTTTCTGCTACTATTTAGCTTTACAACTTCATTCGCCCAGGATGTAGTGGTGACAGTGAATGCTACTGATGGGAAAAAAGTAGTATTGCCATATATCTATGGTCGTAATAACAGTTTTGCCAATTCATTTGGTACGGCTTCGTCAGCCTCTGACAACACTTTTTTCAAAGAAGCCGGATTAAGATTCGCTCGCGAAAACGGTGGAAACAATGCGACTAAATACAACTGGCGAAAGAAAATATCCAGTCATCCCGATTGGTACAACAATGTATACGACCATGACTGGGATGTACTATCACAAAATATTGTGACTAATGTGCCCGATATGCAGGTGATGTGGGCATTCCAATTGATTGGGAAGGTGGCATCAAATAAGAACAATAACTTTAATGACTGGAGTTACAATCAATCGCAATGGTGGAGCGGTTGTACTCAAAATCTGGCCGGAGGTGGAACGGTAAATACTTCCGGAGGTAGTACTGCAACTGTGAATGGAAATCCAACACTTTACACTATGGATTGGCCGGCAGATTCAACTGCCGAAGTCTTAAACCATTGGTTTGGAAGCAACGGAATTGGACTGAACCCAACTAATTTTCAGTATTGGGATATGGACAACGAACCTGAAATATGGAGCGGAACACACGATGATGTAATGCCAACACAGATTACAGCATCAGCGTTTATGGACAAATACTTTGCAGTGGCTAAAAAAGCACGTGCATTGTATCCTGATATCAAAATTTGCGGACCTGTTACAGCCAACGAATGGCAATGGTACAAATGGGGATCTGAGACTCTTTATATTAACGGGAAATACTACAGTTGGCTTGAATATTTCCTGAAAAGAGTGGCAGACGAAGAAAAAGCAACTGGAATCAAATTATTGGATGTAGTGGATATACACTGGTATCCGGGAGAATCGGCAGATGCCGATGTTCTTCAATTACACCGTATTTTTTATGATAAAACTTATGTTTATCCGGGAGCAAACGGTGTTAAAACAATTAACGGCGGTTGGGATACTTCTCAAACTAAGGAATATATTTTTCAACGTATTAATGATTGGTTGACACAGTATTTCGGAGCAAACCATGGTATTACAATCGGCTTGAGCGAAACGGGAATTAATTCTACAAATACTAATGTCAATTCGGTTTTGTACGCATCCATGTTGGGAACTTTTGCCAATAATGGTGTTGAATTTTTCACTCCATGGACCTGGAAAGTGGGTATGTGGGAAACGCTGCATTTATTTAGCCGCTATGCTAAAAATAATAGTGTAACAAGTACTTCAACTCTTGAAAATACTGTATCAGCATATACTACGGTAACAAGTAATGCAGATTCAATGACCGTTATTCTGGTGAATCGTGACTTGAGTTCAACTCACAAAGTAACGGTGAATCTATCTAACTTTTCGGTAACTGATGGAACTTATAATACAATCCAACTGGCATCATTGCCAACTACCGAAACTTTTGTTTCACACAACAGTAATGCTTTAAAGAAAAGCACAGTAACTGTTTCCGGAAATTCTTTCAGTATTGTTTTGCCGACGATTTCTACTACGGCTATTATTTTAAAATCAAGTACCGCAGGCATTAATGATGTTGAGGCTTCGTTAGCAGATATAAAACTTTATCCAAATCCGGCTAAGAATATACTGAATGTTGATCTTGGCTCAAAAACGCCTGTTTTAACCGACATTTCGGTCTATTCGTTAGTTGGGAAATTGATAGAGGCATTCCATTATAACATTGATGGAAATACAGCTTTGAAAATCAATACCGAAAAATTTGAGAATGGACTGTATTTGTTAAGAGTAAAAAATAATGGTTTTTCCGGGACAAAGAGATTTTGTGTATCTAAATAATTTAAAGTTGAAGTAATAGTGATGAAAGTAAAATTAGTTATATTATTAGTGTGGGCATTTGTCTCATTTCCTGTTTTTTCTCAGAAGCAGGTCACAAAAATCCGTGAGCATTTGCTAATGGACTTTGACTGGCGTTTTGCGCTGGGTAATGCCTCCGATTATACAAAAGATTTTGGAACTTCTACAAGCTATTTTACCTACTTCGCTAAAACCGGATACGGTGATGGTGCAGCTGCATCTTCATTTAATGACAGTACCTGGCGTAAAGTCGATTTGCCACACGATTGGGCTGTAGAATTACCTTTTTCCGGTTCAGCCAGTCACAGTCACGGATACAAAACCATCGGTTGGCAATATCCCGAAACTTCAGTGGGTTGGTATCGCAAAAAGTTCACTATTCAGACTTCCGATTTAGGACGTAAAATAAGTATTCAGTTCGATGGTATACATCGTAATTCTACTGTTTGGATTAATGGTTTTTATGTTGGACATGAACAAAGCGGTTATGCCAGCTCGGTGTATGACATTACCGATTATCTGAATTACGGCGCTGAAAACACGGTAGCAGTTCGTGTGGATACAAGCGTTGAAGAAGGTTGGTATTACGAAGGAGCGGGCATTTACCGGCATGTGTGGCTCAATAAAACCGATCGTTTGCATGTGGCTCAATACGGCACTTTTGTAACATCGGAAATTGATGGTGATAAGGCAGAATTGACTGTACGATCCAAAGTGGAGAATCAATATGCTCAATCAAAAAACTTTACAATTGAACAAATTCTGTTGGATGCCAATAACGAACAGGTTATTTCACAGAAGCTTGAAAATGTCTCGTTGAATGGAAATAGGAAGAACAGCTATTTTCAGAAAATAAAACTTGATAAGCCAACACTTTGGTCTATTGAAAATCCTTATTTATATAAGTTGAGAACTTCTATTATTGCTGATGGGCAGACAGTTGATACTTATACAACCATTGTGGGAATTCGCACAGTACGTTTTGACCCGAATCTGGGATTTTTCCTGAATGGGAAAAATGTAAAAATTTTGGGGACTAATGATCATCAGGATCATGCAGGAGTGGGAACAGCTATTCCGGATGCTTTGCAGGAATTTAGGGCGAAAAGGCTGAAAGAAATGGGAAGTAATGCTATCCGTACCTCACACAATCCGCCTACTCCCGAATTACTGGATGCCTGCGACAGGTTAGGAATGCTTGTATTGGACGAAAACCGGTTGATGGGAATTAATAAAGAACACTTTGATTTGCTTGAAAGATTCATGATTCGCGACAGGAATCATCCCTCAGTGATACTATGGTCGTTAGGCAATGAAGAATGGGCCATTGAAAGCAATGAAAAGGGAGCACGCATTACCAAAACTATGCAGGAATTTGCTCAAAAAATCGATTCAACACGAGCATTTACTGTTGCCATTTCAGGCGGTTGGGACAATGGAAGTGGAAAAACTGCTCAGGTAATGGGCTACAATTATATTGTTCAAGGTGATATTGACGAGCATCATAAAAAATTTCCCTGGCAATGTGGTATTGGTACCGAAGAAAGTAACGCCATTGGCACACGAGGAGTTTATGTAGACGATAAGGCAAATGGTTGGATGGCTGCCACAAACCGAATGCCCGAGAATGTTGGTACAGAGTCGGGTTGGAAATTCTATGCGGCACGTCCATTCTTGTCTGGCTTATTTTTCTGGACTGGTTTCGATTATCGCGGCGAACCAAACCCATTGGCATGGCCGGCAGTCAATTCGCAGTTTGGAATTATTGACTTGTGTGGTTTTCCTAAAGATATTTTCTATTACCTGAAATCGTGGTGGGGAAAAGAGCCGGTGATGCACATCATGCCACATTGGAACTGGAAAGGCAGCGAAGGCAAAAAAATCAAGGTGACTATTTATAGCAATGCCGAAGAAGTGGAATTGCTATTGAATAAAAAATCGTTGGGTAAAATGACGATGGAAAAGAACGGGCATTTGGAATGGAACGTAATTTATAAACCGGGAACATTAGTTGCCAAAGGATTTACAAATGGGAAATTAACAACTTCAGAGAAAGTGGAAACTACTGATGAACCATCCAAAGTCAAACTTTCATCCGACCGCTTGGAACTGAATGCCGATGGTGAAGATGTAGCTGTGGTTACTGTTCAGATAAACGACAAGAAAAATCGGTTTGTACCAACGGCAAATGATGAAGTAACATTTACACTAAATGGGCCTGGTAAAATAATCGGCGTTGGAAATGGCGACCCGGCTTCGCACGAGCCAGAGCAATTTTCAGACACAGTTCAATGGAAACGCAAAATCTTTAATGGATTAGCTCAAATCATTATCAAAACAAAGAAACAAGCCGGCGAAATTACCCTGACAGCAACTTCGGAAGGAAAAATTCCGGCCACTCTGATAATAAATTCAAAAACGGCAATTACACGGCCAACTACAGAGAACATTACGAAATAATTATATATAAATATGAATGAATTTAATAAGTCTTTGAGCAACCTCAAAGCAACACAAGAGAAGTTATTAACTACAAAAAATAAAAAAGCGACGAGCGGTAACGGTATTTACGACCGTTACGCAAACCCAATTTTAACTGCAGCTCATGCACCCATTGAGTGGCGTTACGATTTGAATCCTGAAACAAATCCATATTTGATGGAACGAATTGGTATAAATGCAACGCTCAATTCCGGGGCTATAAAATGGAATGGGAAATATATTCTTGTTGTTCGTGTAGAAGGTAACGATCGTAAATCGTTTTTTGCCATTGCCGAAAGTCCAAATGGAATTGACAATTTCCGCTTTTGGGACGAACCAGCAACACTCCCTGAAACTGAAGAACCTGATACTAATGTGTATGATATGCGTTTAACTGCACACGAAGATGGTTGGATTTACGGCGTGTTCTGCAGTGAACGTAAAGATCCGAATGCGCCTGAAGGTGATTTGTCGGCAGCTGTTGCATCAGCAGGAATTGTTCGTACAAAAGATTTATTGACTTGGGAACGTCTGCCTGATTTGAAATCTAAAAGCCAACAACGCAATGTGGTTCTTCACCCTGAATTTGTGGATGGTAAATATGCCTTTTATACCCGTCCACAAGATGGATTCATTGACACGGGAAGCGGCGGTGGAATTGGATGGGGTTTAGTTGACGACATAACGAATGCCATAGTGAAAGAAGAGAAAATTATCAATTATCGGTATTATCACACAATCAAGGAGCTAAAAAACGGAGAAGGACCACATCCAATTAAAACTGAAAAAGGATGGTTGCATTTGGCTCATGGTGTCAGAAATTGCGCTGCCGGTTTGCGTTATGTTTTATATCTTTATCTTACCGATTTGCAAGATCCGACTAAATTAATTGCAGAACCGGCTGGATATTTTATGGCTCCGCAAGATGAAGAACGCATCGGTGATGTATCGAATGTATTGTTTTCCAGTGGCTGGATTGCAGATAAAGATGGCACGGTATTTATTTATTATGCTTCTTCAGACACTCGCATGCATGTGGCAACCTCCACTATTGATAAATTACTGGATTATTGCCTGAAATCTCCGGCTGATGGTTACCGTTCGGCTGCTTCTGTGGAAACTATCAAACAAATGGTTGCAAAAAACAAAGAATTATCAAAACAATCAGTACAACTCTAAAAAATAATACGATGAAAAACACAAAACAGTTGCTATTAATTGCCATAATGGCTTGTTTATTATTCCCCCTTAAGGCTCAAAAATATGAAGGGTTAGCACTTACACCACCTATGGGATGGAATAGTTGGAATAAATTTGCATGTAACGTGAGTGAAGAATTGATTCGCGAAACAGCAGATGCAATGGTTTCTTCGGGCATGAAAGATGCTGGATATGAATATATTGTGATTGATGACTGTTGGCAGGTTAGTCGTGACAGCCTAGGTTTTATCGTGGCTGATCCTACAAGATTTCCATCAGGAATAAAATCATTGGCAGATTATGTCCATTCAAAAGGGTTGAAATTCGGAATTTATTCTTGTGCCGGTAATCAAACATGTGGAGGTCGCCCTGCCGGACGCGGACACGAATACCAGGATGCTATTTCGTATGCAAAATGGGGCGTAGATTATCTGAAATATGACTGGTGCAATACGGAAAACTTAAACGCGATAGGAGCTTATACCACCATGTGTGATGCACTATACAGTGCCGGTCGCCCGATCGTCTTCAGCCTTTGCGAGTGGGGTGATAACAAACCCTGGCTTTGGGCGGATAAAGTCGGACATATGTGGCGTACAACCGGTGATATTTACAATTGTTTCGATTGTATTGAAGATCATGGTACCTGGAAATCATGGGGTGTGATGCAGATTCTGGACAAACAGGATGGCCTGCGCAAATATGCCGGTCCGGGACACTGGAACGATCCCGATATGATGCAGGTAGGTAACGGAATGCCTGTAAATCAGGAACGTGCTCACTTCAGCATGTGGTGTATGTTGGCTGCACCGCTAATTTCAGGGAATGACCTTCGCAGCATGAGTCAACAAACGCTGGAAGTTCTTGCCAATAAAGAAGTAATTGCTATCGATCAGGACTCCCTGGGCATTCAGGGTTTCAGGCATGCAGTGAAAGATAGTGTGGAAACATGGCTGAAACCGTTGAAAAACGGTGATTGGGCAGTGTTTTTACTGAATCGGAGTAAATCAATCAGGAATATTGAGCTCGACTGGAAAACTTTCTCGGTAACTGATACACTTTCGAACAGAACTCTTGATACGACAGGGAAAGAAATCTATAAAGTACGTGATTTGTGGCTGAAGAAAAATATCGGTGAAACCCGCAAACCGCTTAAAGTAACTATTCCGGCTCAGGATGTTCTGTGTCTGAAATTATTAAAATAGTTTGAATTAGCACCCATTTGGAAACATTTCACACACATCATCTTTACAATAAACTCCTATATTTGTATATTTTATTAATTATTTTATTAACTTTTTAATTTCAACTAATGGATTCTATAAAAATCAGTTTAAAAGAAAAAATCGGCTACGGTTTTGGTGATGCCGCATCTTCCATGTTCTGGAAGATTTTTGGAATGTATTCTTTGTTTTTTTATACCGATGTTTTCGGTATTACAGCTGCGGCTGCCGGAACAATGTTTCTTGTAGCCCGTTTGTGGGATTCTTTCTTCGACGTTTTTGTTGGGATTATAAGTGACCGAACCAAAAGTCGCTATGGAAAATATCGTCCTTTCTTATTATGGTTTGCCATTCCATTTGCAGTAATGGGTGCCGTTACATTTTTTGCTCCTGAATTTAGTCAAACTGGGAAATTAGTTTACGCGTACATTACTTATTCATTGATGATGATCGTATACTCGTTAATTAATGTGCCATATGCGTCCTTACTTGGGGCAATATCATCTGATACTAAAGAACGAAATTCCCTCTCTTCATATCGCATGTCATTTGCATTTATTGGTAGTTTTGTGACGTTTATGTTGTTGCAACCGATGATTGACTTTTTTTCTAAAACCTTTGATAACAATGGCGCAGCACATGCTATTAAATCGGGAATGAGTACTTCACCTATTGGTTGGGTAATGGGTGTTGGTTCTATCGGAATTATCTGCGTTGTATTATTCTTACTCTGTTTCAGTTGGACAAAAGAGAGGGTAGTCCAAATTGAGAGTGAAGAAAATGTGACCGTAAAACAAGATTTGAAAAATTTGTTTCACAATGCCCCTTGGTGGATTTTAGTTGCAACAGGTTTGGCAGCTTTGCTTTTCAATGCTGTTCGTGACAGTGTTGCCATCTACTTTTTTAGAGATTATGTAAAATCCAACTTTAAAATGGAAGGAACTGGCTGGGATATGACGACAGTTTATTTCCTTGTTGGACAGGCAGCCAACTTAATAGGTGTAATGGTTGCACCTTCAGTTTCTGCAAAATATGGGAAGAAACGAACCTATATGATTGCTATGCTAATTGCCGGAATATTAAGTGTTGGTTTTTATTTCATCCCAACAAGTATTAACTGGATTCTTATCTTTCAGTTCATGATTTCTTTCTTTGCTGGTTATGTTCTTCCATTATTATGGTCGATGTTTGCTGATATTGTAGATCATCAGGAATTAATTACAGGACGTCGTGCTACCGGTTTAATTTTCTCATCCTCTTCTATGTCTCAAAAGCTAGGTTGGGCATTGGGTGCAGCAATGAGTGGTTGGATTTTAGCCATATACAAATATGCTCCACATGCTTTGCAACAAAGTCAACAAACTCTTTTCGGCGAACATATAATGATTAGTTTGATGCCTGCTGTGTGCTGTGTATTAGCTTTTGTAGGTATGATGTTCTATCCGCTTTCTGATAAAAGAGTAAAGGAAATATCGGAAGAACTTAATATAAAGAGAAACAGTGCTAAGGCCTGATAATTACGTACAACTCCTGCTCAAAAAAAATGAGCAGGGGTTCTTATAAATTCAATATGAAATACGGACATTTCGATGATAGCAGACGTGAATACGTCATTACGAATCCTCGCACACCTTGGCCTTGGATTAATTATCTTGGTAACGAAGACTTCTTTAGTTTAGTTTCCAATACAGGAGGAGGATATTCTTTCTACAAAGATGCCAAATTCCGCAGGATTACACGCTATCGCTACAATAACGTTCCGATGGATAGCGGCGGTAAGTATTTTTACATCAACGACGGAGAATCTGTTTGGAGTCCGGGTTGGAAACCTTGCAAAACAGAACTTGACAGTTACGAGTGCCGACACGGGATGAATTACACCATTATCAAAGGGGTGAAGAATGGTGTTGAAGCAGAAGCATTGTACTTTGTTCCCTTAAAAACATGGGCAGAAGTACAAAAACTTACATTGCGCAATGCCACAAAAGAAGTAAAAAAATTAAAAGTTTTCTCTTTCGTTGAATGGGCATTGTGGAATGCTGCCACCGATATGGAAAACTTCCAACGTAACTTCTCTACCGGCGAAGTTGAAATTGAAGATTCGGTTATTTATCACAAAACTGAATACAAAGAACGTCGAGATCATTTTGCATATTACTCTGTAAATGTACCAATGCAAGGTTTTGATTCCGACCGCGAAACTTTCTTTGGTTTATACAATGGTTTTGACGAACCACAAACCGTACTCGAAGGTACGCCACGCAACTCGGAAGCACACGGTTGGTCCCCAATTGCTTCACATTATGTGGAAGTGGAACTTCAACCGGGTGAGACAAAAGAATTGGTTTTTGTTTTAGGGTATGTAGAAAATGCTCAGGAAGAGAAGTGGGAAAGTAAAAACGTTATCAATAAAACCAAAGCAAAAGCAACTATTGCGCGTTTTGAAACGGCAGAGAAAGTTGACGCAGCTTTGGCCGAATTGAAAGCTTATTGGGACAATTTATTGAATGTATTCACTGTCAAAACCGGTGAAGAAAAACTGGATCGCATGGTGAACATTTGGAATCAGTACCAATGTATGATTACCTTCTGTTTCTCACGTTCTGCTTCATTCTTCGAAAGCGGTATCGGCCGTGGAATGGGATTCCGCGATTCCAATCAGGACTTGGTGGGCTTTGTGCATCAAATTCCCGAACGCGCCCACGAACGTATCATCGATATTGCCTCCACGCAGTTTCCCGATGGCGGTTGCTACCATCAATACCAACCCCTGACAAAAAAAGGAAATAACGAAATTGGTCAGGGTTTTAATGACGATCCAATGTGGTTGATTCTTGGAACAACAGCTTATATCAAAGAATCAGGTGATTTTACGATTCTTGATGAGCCCGTTCCTTTCGATAATGAAGCAGGTTCGGAAGTTTCGCTTTTCCATCACCTTACAGTTTCGTTTGATCACGTACTGAATAACCTCGGACCTCTTGGTTTGCCTTTAAGCGGCCGTGCCGATTGGAACGACTGTCTGAACCTGAATTGTTTCTCGACCGATCCAAACGAAAGCTTCCAAACTACTGAAAACAAATCGGAAGGCAGTCAAGCCCAAAGTTTGATGATTGCCGGATTATTCGTAGTATATGGTCGCGATTATGTGGAATTATGTAAAGTAATTGGAAAAAATGAAGAAGCCGCCCGGGCTCAAAAACATATTGATGTCATGGTGGCTGCCATTAAATTGAATGGCTGGGATGGTGACTGGTTTATACGTGTCTATGATTATTTTGGGCATAAAGTTGGTTCGAAAGAGAACGAAGAAGGTAAAATCTTTATTGAATCGAATGGCTGGTGTACTATGGCTGGCATCGGTTTGGAAGAAGGAATGGTTGCCAAAGCATTGGACTCGGTAAAAGAACGTCTGGACTGCGAACACGGTATTGTACTTAATAATCCACCGTTTACAAAATATTATATCCAATACGGTGAAATTTCCACTTATCCTCCCGGATACAAAGAAAATGCGGGTATATTCTGCCACAATAATCCCTGGATAATGATTGGCGAAACCGTGCAGGGACGAGGCGACAGAGCCTGGGAGTATTTCCGCAAAATCTGCCCTTCTTATCTTGAAGAAATAAGTGATTTGCATCGAACGGAACCTTATGTATATTCGCAAATGATAGCCGGAAAAGATGCTTTCCTTCCCGGTGAAGCAAAAAATTCATGGTTAACCGGAACGGCAGCCTGGAATTATTATGCCATCACGCAATATATTCTCGGCATTCGGCCGTCGTACGATGGGTTAATAATTGATCCCTGCATTCCTCCCGATTGGAAAGGTTTTCAGGTAACCCGTCAATTCCGTGCTGCAACTTATCGAATTGATGTGAAAAATCCAAAAGCATCCATGAAAGGAATTTCTTCACTGAAAGTAGATGGAAAAATCGTTGAAGGAAACATTATTCCAATGATGCCTGTTGGAGGAATATATCAGGTAGAAGTAGTGATGATCTAAAAGAATTACAATATGAAATATGATCTTCTCGAACTAAAACAAGAACTCAAAGAAGAGTTGACTCACAATATCCTTCCTTTCTGGATGGAAAAAATGATTGATGAAAAACAAGGTGGCTTTTACGGACAAATGACCGGAAAAAATCAAATTGTTCCAAATGCCCCAAAGGGAGGCATTTTGAATGCCCGGATTTTATGGTCGTTTTCTTCATCTGCACTGTATTTTCAAAATCAACTTTACGAGAAATATGCAAAAATTGCAAAGGATTATGCCTTTGAACATTTTTTCGATAATGTTAATGGTGGAACCTACTGGATGCTGAACGCCGATGGAACGCCTGCTGACACAAAGAAGCAAATTTATAGCCAGGCTTTTTTTATTTACGCTCTGGTGGAATATTACCGCATTAGCGGAGACAAAGAGAGCTTGGATAAAGCCATTGAATTGTTCCAATTAATAGAGAAACACAGTTTCGATACAGTGCAAAATGGATATTTCGAAGCCTATAGTCAAGACTGGAAATTATTGGAAGATTTACGTTTAAGCAAAAAAGACGAAAACGAAAAGAAAACCATGAATACGCATTTGCATATTCTGGAAGCATATACCAATTTGTACCGCGTTTGGGATAATCCTTTGCTGGAAAAACAATTAAAGAATCTGATTGAGATATTTATAAAAAAAATTGTGAATCCAAACTCCTTTCATCTCGATTTATTCTTCGATGAAAATTGGATACGTAAATCAACTTTACATTCATACGGTCATGATATTGAAGCTTCATGGTTACTGGAAGAGGCAGCTAAAGTACTTGGTGACGTCGATGTCATGAAAAAAATCCGCGAACTGTCTTTGAAAATTGCTAATGCTGCTGCAGAAGGTCTTCAACAAAACGGTTCTATCATTAACGAAAAAAACTATGCCACCGGGCATGTAGATACCAATTGTGACTGGTGGCCACAAGCCGAAGCCATGGTGGGATATTATAATGCCTATGAATTATCGAACGATGTAAGCTATGTAGATAAAACCCTTGCAGCATGGAAATACAGCAAAGAATATATAATCGATAAAAAGGCCGGTGAATGGCATTGGGCTGTCTCTGCAGAAGGTGTAATAGATGAGCAGGGAGATAAAGCCGGATTTTGGAAATGCCCCTACCATAACAGCCGAATGTGTTTAGAATTAATGTCCAGAATACACAGTTAATTATACTGAGATCAATTATTATTGAATATTATTTAAATTAATATACAAAATGAAAAACACACAAAGAAATCTATCCGGCCTGCTGATTATTACTTTCATTGTCTTTAGTTTTTTTTCCTCTAAAGCAGCTACTGTCCATGTTTTTGAGAATTCTCCAGTTGCTTTGAACGGTACTCTTAAGGTGGTGGGAACTCAATTATCCAATGAAAGAGCTGAACCACTTGTTCTACGAGGTGCCAGCCTTGGTTGGCATAATCTATGGCCACGCTTCTATAACGAAGGTGCTGTCACCTGGCTGGCTTCCGACTGGAAATGTAATGTAATCCGTGCTTCAATGGGGGTGGGACTGGATGACAGTTATCTCGAAAATCCAGATTTTGCTTTAAAATGCATGACAAATGTAATTGATGCTGCCATTAAAAATGGCATATATGTTCTAATTGATTTTCACAGCCACAAATTACATACAGCCGAAGCCAAAACATTCTTTACAGGCATGGCTGCCAAATATAAAAATACACCCAATGTAATTTATGAAATATGGAACGAACCCGACTATTATTCATGGAAAGTAGTGAAACAATATTCCGAAGAACTTATCTCAACCATTCGTGCCATTGATTCTACAAATATTATTCTAATAGGTTCACCGCATTGGGATCAGGATATTGATTCGGTTGCAAGTGACCCAATTCTTGGTCAGAAAAACATCATGTACACCATGCACTTTTATGCCGGAACGCACAAAAAATGGTTGCGCGACAGAGCCGATGCCGCAATCGCCAAAGGAATTCCTATTTTTGTATCCGAATGTGCCGGTATGAAAGCAACGGGTGATGGTCCGATTGATCAAACAGAATGGAATGCTTATCTCAACTGGATGGATGCCCGTAAACTAAGTTGGATTGTGTGGTCTGTCTCCGATAAAAATGAAACCTGCTCGATGTTGCTGCCACGAGCATCAGCTACCGGAAACTGGAATGATGAACTTTTGAAACCATGGGGAAAATTGTGCCGTACCTCTATTTTTGAACGAAATGCCAAATAATTCGTTATAATTTCTAAAATAACAGAATAAAGCAATTTCTCAATCTTCCAATAATTCCATTTCTTTTGAATGTTAGAAATCTGTTTATTCATCTATCGTAACGTTGAATTTCAAATAAATCTAAATCCATGCAAACATCTAGTATTTTTCGGGAAGTAACACCTCTATCGAATGAAGACTGTTTTGTAATTATCAATCGAACCAAAACAGAATTCACTTATCCAATTCACGTTCATCCCGAATATGAACTTAATTTCATTGAAAAAGCAAAAGGTGCCAGGCGTGTTGTGGGTGATTCCATTGAAGAAATAGACGATTTGGAACTTTGCCTAATCGGAAATGAAAATTTGGAACATGCCTGGGTAAATTATCGTTGCGAATCAAAAGAAATACACGAAATTACTATTCAATTCCATAAAGATTTGTTTTTAGAAAGCTTCCTTAACAAAAAACAATTCCATACAGTGTCAGTGATGTTCGAAAATGCAAAAAAAGGAATTGTTTTTTCACAACCAACTATTGAAAAAGTGAAAAACAGACTAAGTTCCTTAAGTAGTAGCCAGAATGGTTTTTATTCTGTTATTGAATTGTTGACTATTTTGCACGAACTTTCGATAGACCAGGATTCCCGTATACTTTGTAGCTGTACTTTCAACAAGCAAGATGACTCATCCGAAAGCCGCAGAATACAAATGGCAATCGATTATTTGCACGAAAATTACCAAAAGGAAATACGCTTGATCGATGTAGCCAATCATGTCAACATGTCTGAAGTCTCCTTTAGCAGGTTTATGAAAAAACGAACCGGTAAGAACTATATTGAATATCTTAATGATTTACGTCTTGGAATAGCCTCCCGTTATTTGGTCGATTCTAGTAAGACTATAGCCGAAATCAGTTACGAATGTGGCTTCAATAACCTGTCAAACTTTAATAGGCTCTTCAAAAAACGTAAAAATTTTACTCCAAAGGAATTCAGGGAAAATTATAGCAAAATGCGGATTTTAATTTAAAAAACATGCCTATTTTTTCAAAGTCTGAAAAATAAGTATGTTTTTAATTTTTATTTGAATCCTGTTTAACCCGAAAATTCTATCAAATAAGCTTTGATGAAAATATAAATGTCACCATACATCACACTATGTATGTCTGAAGTCTGATAATTGGTGCGGTGATCTTTAAAGTTGAGGTTGCCGAAAACCTAGTTGCGGATTTGCAGATCTCATTCGATTTTTTTTTCTTTCTCGCTTCCAATTTGTCTGTTTCCACAGGTATTTTTCTAGTCCTAATTCATTCAGTTGTGGGTTTAAGTAATACCGATTGCAGAAATAATATAGTCCAATTTTGCCAATGTCTCATTGTCCTATTTATTTCTATGCATCGGCATTAACCACAGTAGACTTATAAAATAGCTTTGGACTATTTTATAAGTACAGATGGTATAACCACCATATAGCTTTACGGTGTACACTTATGTTTAGAAAATTGAAAAGCCGCAAAAAAGATCATTTTTTTTGCGGTTTTTTCTTTTCACATTATTGATAGAAAAATCAAAAATGAAGCATTATATACAGGCCAACATGTTGGAATGTGTTCGGAACGAAACTTGATGTTTGAAAGCTAAATTCATGACCACCAGGCGAAAGGGCTTCGTCAACAGTAACTAGTTCGTCGTTCACCATTTTTTCTGATTTTTTATAGGTCTGTAAGTCCTGATTGTAAACAAGATTCAAACTTACCTCACCGCCAATGCAAAGCTTTGGCGCAACATAGTATTCAAACCCGGCAATACCACCTGCACCTATCATAAAGTCATGAGCCGTAACTTCAGTGAGTGTACGTTCGCCTGAGCTGTAAGTAAAGTTTATTGTTGGAGTTGGATTTAATGTTGTCATTGGATTTCCATATGAATACACTGTTTTGTCTTTGTTGATTTGTGTAAACAATTGTCCACCGTAAAATCCACGTAGCCGTTTTTGTCCTATGAATTTTTCTAATCCCATTGATATATAATAATCATTTGTAGTTACTTTTTCCATATCAGTTACTTGTGCATTGCTTAGAGGATTAGCCAGAAGCGCAGCATCGTCCTGCACATAATACAGCTGTTTGTCGTTTGAGGAATTTATACCTAAAACAGCTCGTAATGCCATCATATCGGTAAGATAGTATTTGCCGTATATGAGCGAACTCGAAATGTCAAACTGATTATTGAGGGTTCCGTTTAACATATTGCCAACGTAGTTGAAAATTGGTGTTGCATCTGCACCTATGGCAAAGTCCCCTTTTTCGGGCAGATAACTACAGCCTTTGGTTTTGATTGAATCACTTTGGGCATACAAACCAAAAGCAATTGTCAAGAAACAGACTGAAAATAGAATTTTTAATGTTTTCATCTTTTTCAATTTTTAGTTGGCTATAATATTCAAAGTTTTGGTAGATATTGAAGTTGTACTTAAACTTCCCGACCCAGTAAAATTATACACGCTAACACTTGTTGAAGACGTTCTTTTGTTAGCATTATAATTTATTGAATAATTAATAGTATATATTCCGGTTGTGCTACGTGGAATTGATACGGAGTATTTGCCGGAAGAAACGGTTGCTGTTGCGCCCCAAGTTTTTGAATCATCTTCGAAATAGATTTTTGTACCATCAGGCATATTTTCAGTCCCAGATAGTGTTGCATCAGATTCGGCAGTGGCTGTTCCAGAAAGTGTTGTCGTGTTTGGTGAAGAGTCAACAGTTTGATCTTCTCCTTCTCCAAAACTTAATGCAAGAGTGTTAACTGAAGATGATGGTGTAATTGAAAGAGAGTTGATTGTATATTTATAACTTATATTTTGATAGCTAATTAAATTTGTATTCCAGACACTTTTAAGTTGTGTAAATTTAGCGTTACAATAAATAGTCGTATTCGGCACCATAATCGTGTATGTACCGTTATTTACTGTTACTGAGTCTTTCCATTCGTTGTTGTAAAAATTCAATACCGTTCCATTGGGTGCATTTTCCAAACCAGGAGTTTCTGCGGATAGGTTTGCCTGACATTTGCCTGTAAGTGTTACTTTATATGCAAATGTAGGTTCATTGGCAGCTGTATAGGAAATGTTTTGAATTGTATCATTGCCTGCACTAATGGTGAGGCTATATAGACTGGCACTATACACTTTCTTAATAGTTGTGTAATTAACTTCAGTATATTTCTGAGTTTGTTCGGCTTCAAAAGTAAAAGGTGATATGCTCACGCTTACTCCATTAGCATCGGTTGGTACTTGTACTGAGTATTTGCCATCTGCGCTAACCTGAATAGTATCCATCCATTTACCGGCTGACGCTGCCGGGTTAATGTCAGAATAATTTACCTCTACAAGTAATTGTGTGCCTTCTGGGACAGTTTCTAATCCATCACTTTGTAGGTTTAACTCAGCCAAAACAGTCCCCGAGATGGTGGCTTTTGGCAATAAATCTATTGTTTCATCGCTCGAAACAATAGAATCTTCACATGATGTGAAGCTTAGCATGGCAAGTATTACCATAGCTACTGTAAAAGTTAGTTTTTTCATAAAAAATTTAATTGTTTAAAAGTTAATGTGAATTGAATATTTGAATACAAAAATTAATACTAATCATAAATAAACCGGTAATGTGTTGTTTATCTTCTTTTTATTACATTCTACATTTCAACCTTCGGATTGATTCTTATAAATTAAATAATATGAGTAATGATTAACATAATTATCAATTGAAATGCAAAACTAATACATTAATTTGACATGTATTAACCTAAACCCATTTATTTTTGATTTATTTTTGATTTTTCAAAAATAAGAATATATTTTTATGTGTAACTGAAGTTAATGCGTTGAAATACAGATAATTGTTGGTGCTTTATTTAATTGTAAAATGTAAGTGGAAAGTATAAATTATGATACAATAATTCGGGAGAATAAAAGTTGATTCATCTAAATAAACTCTGAATAATATGAAAGACAGAATTTAGTTCATTAAGTTTGCATTAAACACGAACAGCACAATTAATTTATATTAATTGTGCTGTTCTATTTTGTTACACGATAATGATTTATATAAGAAAATTCCGGGTAGATGAGAGTTTTGAATTGTAATTTACACAGCAAAATACGATTCCAGTTCTTTCAAGGTATCTTCAGTTGTATGAATGTCTTTTACGATTTTGCCTTTTTCGAGGACTACTATTCGTTTGCATACTTCGGTAACGTGGTTCAAATCATGACTAGAGATAAGCATTGTTATGTTGAATTTAGATTGTAAATCATTCAAAAACCGTTTTAGACGGATTTGAGAAGATGGATCCAACGCTGTGAAAGGTTCATCTAAAATTAATATTTTCGGATCACCCATTAATGCCGCAGCAATACCTGTTTTTTTCTGATTTCCTTTTGATAAATCGCGAATGAGTTTTTTGTTTTCAAGAATTTCTCCGTTGAAGAAATCAGTCATCGATTCCAGAAAGAGAGCAATATCACCTTCGGTTTTATGGTGTAATTTGCCAATAAAATTGAAATATTCCTGTGGTGTAAGAAAGTCAATCAAAAAGTTTTCATCCAAAAATGAGCCGGTAATTGTTTTCCATTCATCATTTCGCATCACTATTTTATCATTTATCAACACTTCACCTTTTGATGCTTCTATTAAATCTAGAATTAATCGAAAAAAAGTTGTTTTACCGGCACCATTGTTACCTACTAGTCCAAAACTTTCGCCTTGAGGAATATCTAACGAAGGAATGTTTAATACGGTTATTCCGTTATACGTTTTTTGTAAATCTGTAACTTTTATCATTTTTCTTATTGATTTATGTTTTTATTAGAAGGTTGGTTCAAATTCTTTTCAGCACTACTCAACTTGTCTGAAGCCTTCGTTTAAAGCGTATTTGCGTTTATTGAATTGATTTACGCAAAGGTTTAGCATTTGTTTGCGAAATAAAATGCCGGTTAATCCTAGCAATGTCAGGATTATTAGTGCCACATTTACGGATGCAAATGAAGAGACGCCACCGACGATAATCATTGGTACAAACATAATGGGCAAAACAATTAGAAAACTTTTGAAAGTTGTTCCCTGATAATTCATCATGGTTGATTTTGATAAATCTATTCTTTTTGTATTGTACGTTCCAAAAAAGAGTAATAAAAACACATTTACTCCCGAGTTAAAAATTAATGCAGCAATATGCATGTACATAAACTTCATCCCAAAAAGAAAATAAGGAGTGGTCAACACAAAGCATAAAATATTAAATCCGATTAACAGGTAGTAATTGGCTTTCAAATAGGTTTTAATGGGTATGTTTTGAGTGGTTAATCCGTCGAAATGACTGCTGTCCCAACTGTAAACCCATTGTCCAAACATTAGCATTAAAAGCCCGGTCATAAACATTGCCACAAAAAACAACATGCCATTTTGGTTTTCGTAATGATCGTTGGTATAAAAAATAAGTCCGTAAAACAAGAAAAGACCTGACATCATAAGTATGCTTCTTGTACGTTTATGACGAAGAATCAATTTTATTTCAACGGTAATGAGTTCACCAATAACACCAAAACGATTAAAAATGGTAATATCTGTAGTCGATGTATTTGACTTATTCAATTTCTCGTTGAATTTTTCAGGATAATAATTCTGTGAGAAGAACCACTTGTTTAATAAAAATGGCAATATAGCAGCTGCAAGAGAAATTAATAGTCCGAATGGTTGTAAAACAATGAAATTGAAAACAATCATTGATATTTTATAAAACGAGAAAACCTTGAAGTATTCTAATGCTGCAATTGATCCCAGAACGACCAAAGCAACGATAAACGAAAGAAAACTTGTTCCGTATTTTCGTTTCAGAAAGGCTGCAAATTGGGAGTTAAACCAAACAACGAATATAAAACTCAGTACAAATCTGAAGGCTGTAAAACCATCGTAATATTTTGATACAGATTGAACTGAAAATGGAATAAGTATCAATAACATGAAATAGTTTATTGGACTAAACAGTGGTTTTAGTAATAAATAATTTACTAGCAACGATCTTTTTATGGGTAAAACCTGATAGGGTGGGAGGTTCATTGTGTTGAGCTGTTGCATAAAAAATCGAAACGATAAACCAATCAGAAGAACATAAAACATTGCTCCATTGAATAATTCCATAGGATTAAGTGTCGCATCAGCTTTTTCAAGCATATCATCCAAGTAAAATCCAAGAAATAAAAATATCGTTCCAAAATATAGCACCATAAAACCAAGCATTATGTTGACGGCAAGATTTTTATAAAATCCCTGTTTACGTAGGCTTTTGGTCCATTCCTGGGAAATAAGACTTTTAAGTATCATGTTGTTTGAATTAATTGAATCGCAAAGATAATGAATTAACTAAATATTTACATAATTAAAATAATTTATTTTATAAGATGATTTACAATAGTTCGTTATAAGATATTCAGTCTTACGCAAATGGTACATGTCGAGCAGTGGTAGACGCAAAAATATCGAATCTCGATATTTTTTTAATTCAAAAACAAAAAATAAATATTACGAATTATACTAATTCTCACAAACCGGTATATGAATGTGTTTAGTGAAAATTAGTGAAATTTGTGGTTGAATGAAATAGTATTATTTTTCATCTTCTTCCATAAACCAACCGGCATACATGGCATATTGATGAGCAATTTTACGGTTCATTTCATTGGATTGTTCCGGTGCCACGTTTTTAATGAATTTTGCCGGTACACCTGCCCAAAGTGTAAAGGGTGGAATAATAGTTTTGCTCAACACTAATGATCCTGCTGCTACAATAGCGCCTTCGCCCACTTCTGCATAATCCAGCAATGTTGCACCCATTCCTATTAAGGCATAGTTATTTATTTTAGCACCGTGCACTGTAACGTTATGACCGATAGAAACATAATCGCCAATTTCAACGGTCGATTTTTCGTATAATGTGTGCAATACTGAACCATCCTGGATATTAACATGATTGCCGATGCGAATAGAGTTTACATCACCACGCAACACCGCATTGAACCACACACTGCAACCATCTCCCATAATTACATCACCTATCACTGTTGCATTTTCTGCCAAATAACATTTCTCACCCATTTTTGGAGTAAAACCCCGAACTGATTTTATTAAAGCCATAATATTTTAATTGATAATTTATAATTCCCAATTGATAATTGACATTCTTTATCGCAAAGATACGGCACTTTTCAGAAACACAGAAATTGTAAAGCCTATAATTTTATGAAATCAGAAAGAAATGCAACTGACAATGACTATCTTTGTATTCAAACTCATGAATTTTAAAACAGATAAAATGCCTCCTATAAAAAAAACACCTGTTACCGAAAAAGTTGTTTTGCACCCTCAGAATAAACATCGTGACCGTTATGATTTTCCAAAACTAATTACAACTTGTCCTGAATTGGAGAAATACGTAAAACCAACGGGTTTTGGTGATGTGTCCATCGATTTTGCAAATCCAAAAGCAGTAAAATGGCTGAATAAAGCATTATTGAAACAATATTATTCGTTGGAGTATTGGGATGTACCCGCAGGTTATCTTTGTCCACCCATTCCCGGTAGAGCCGATTATATTCATCATATTGCAGAATTGTTGGGAAGCTCTAATGAGGGAAATATACCAACCGGTTATAAAATAAAATGTATGGACATTGGTGTGGGAGCCAGCTGTGTGTATCCTGTTATCGGAAACAAAGAATATGGTTGGTCATTTATTGGTACTGACATAGATGCCGCAGCTTTAACTTCGGCGGAGAAAATAATCAACAATAATCATTTTTTGAAACGAAATGTTGATTTGCGGCTTCAGGAGAATCCGAACAATATTTTTCATACTGTGATGAATCGTAATGAACCGATAGATGTGACAATTTGTAATCCACCCTTTCACTCTTCAATGGAAGAAGCACAGGAAGGAACGCTGAAAAAGCTGAGCAGTTTGAATCACAAAAAAGTAACAACTCCCACCCTAAATTTTGGTGGGCAAAGTAATGAATTATGGTGCGAAGGTGGCGAAGTGCGTTTTGTACTGGATATGATACGACAGAGCAAACAGTTTTCAACCAATTGCTTTTGGTTTTCCACGCTAATTTCGAAGCAGTCACATTTACCCGTTATTACAGAAGCATTGAAAAAAGCCGGAGTATTTCAACATAAAGTAATTTCAATGGGACAGGGAACGAAAATCAGTAGAATTGTGGCATGGACTTTTTTAAACTCTTTGCAACAGAAAAACTGGAAAGAAACCCGCTGGAATGTGTTGTAATGCAGTTTTTAGAAAAACTAAATAGAATCTCAAATGAAATTTTTCGCTACATCTCAAATTCGTCTGCTCGATAAGTTTACTATCGAAAATGAACCAATAGCTTCTATTGATTTGATGGAGCGTGCCGCAGATGCGTTGTTTTATGCTTTTGTAAGTAATTTTCCATTTGTAAAACCTGTTTGTATACTTGCCGGACCGGGAAATAATGGAGGAGATGCATTGGCTTTAGCTAGAAAACTATTAAAGTCGGGCTATAAAGTATCTATTTCCCTGCTTCATTCAGGAAAAACTTCAACTGATTGTGAGATAAATAGGTTGCAGCTAATTTCGGAATTTCCAACTGCGCTTATTGAATGGAATGATAAATTTGTGTCTCCCAATATTTCAAAGGATACAATAATTCTCGATGGCCTTTTTGGCTCCGGACTCAGTAGACCAATAGAAGGAATTTATGCCGAAGCGATAAAATGGATAAATCAAATTGATAATCAAGTAGTATCTATTGATATTCCGTCCGGTTTACAGGGCGAAATAAATCAATTTACTGAGAATTCCATCGTTGTAAAAGCAAATGTAACACTGAGTCTTCAATTTCCAAAACTCGCATATTTATTTGTAGAAAATGAGAAATATGTAGGACAATGGGAAATACTTGACATTGGAATTTTATCTGAAGCAATTGAAGTAACACATAGCAATTTGTATTTTCTTGAAAAAGAAGATATTTCAAAATTACTAAAAGTACGATCGAAATTTTCGCACAAAGGAACTTTCGGACATGCTTTAATTTTTTCCGGATGTAAAGGAATGGCGGGTGCTTCAGTACTTTCATCGAGTGCAGGACTAAAAGCCGGAGCGGGATTAGTAACGATTCACGGACCGGAATGTAACCGATTAATTGTTCAAACGGCTAACCCGGAAATTATATTTCAATCCGATAAAATTATCGATTTTATTACATCGGTTGAAAATCTTGATAAATACAATGCTATTGCAATTGGTCCCGGAATTGGAATGCATGAGGAAACTGCTACTTTACAGCGAAATTTATTAAAAGAAATAAATAAGCCTTGTGTGATTGATGCCGATGCATTAAATATTATTGCCCAGAAAAAAAGTTTATTGGATTTAATCCCTGAAAACAGCATTTTAACTCCTCACCCTAAAGAGTTTGAACGTATTTTCGGGAAAAGCAATTCGTCGTACGAACGGATGATAAAAGCGCAGGAAGCAGCTCAAAAGTACAAAGTTATCATTGTTTTGAAGGGAGCTTTTACCTTGATTGCAATGCCTGATGCCATTTTGTATTTTAATAGTACCGGAAATTCGGGAATGGCCACAGCCGGTTCGGGAGATGTGCTGACCGGAATTTTGGTTGGTTTATTGGCACAAGGTTATTTACCTGTCGATGCTGCAAAGATTGGTGTTTATCTTCATGGTTTGGCCGGCGATTTGGCATTGAAAAAAGAATCTCCGGAATCATTGATTGCCGGAGATATCATTAAAAATATTGGAAAAGCATTTAAAAGTTTAGGCTAAGTAATTGAAAATAAATAATGTCGTATTTTGCATGAAAATATTTAAGAATAGAACGCTGATTTTCACTGATAGAGTGGATTTGAAAAAACGGATTTGAATTCCGATAAATCGAAATGATTTACAGATAGTTTCGTCTTAATCATCTTGCCGAAGGCAAGAAAAATCCGTTTTGTTTTATCCTTCATTTTCCGATAAATCAGCGAAAATCAGCGTTCTATTAATGTTACTAAATGGTACATTAATTTGTAGCATTTACTTAAATTGATAATTGCGTGATGTAAAAGAAATATTTTTATTTGAAATCAGGACTAACGCCCCTCAAACAACTATTTGTTATTTTTTTTACAAAGAAATCACAGCTACGCTGCTTAATAAAAAGTCAAGACGAACTCAATCAATATTTCTGTATTTTTACCCCTAACTCACTCTCCTTTGGAGAGGGCTGGGGTGAGGTCTATTACGCTATTATAAATTTCGACCAATCACTATTTTCTTTATAGTCTTCCACTACCACTACTTTTTGTTTGAAGTTAAACTGTGCCATCAATTGCGAAATTTCTTGTTTCAAAACTGAAACAGCTCCTTCAATTAAATCACTTCGAAAACCATTTTCGCCCAAACGTATAACCAAATCCAGTGAGACAATTCTGCTTATTGTTTTACCAAATTCCACAAATTTCCGTTGAGACAGATTAAAATCCAACTCGAAATTAAAAAGTTCTTTTATCTGATCAGCAGCTCTGTTTGCCAGAGAATGACCTTTTAAAAATTGATAAACATTCGACTCCTTAACTGCTTTCATTTGTTTTACAATGGCTTCGGTTATCTGATTGTACAGAATATCATTTGCTCCTTCAAAAATCTGAAACGGACGGCTATCCACAATTCCTCGTCCACCAATATGATTCAGTTTGTAAGCTGCAGCGCCCACTAATTGCACCAATGTTTGTGATGATTCCTGCATTATATCGGTGCTAATGGTTTTTATAATATTAGCTTCCAATCCAAAAGGCATCAAATCGTTTTTAATATCTGCTATTTCGCTGCTTTTAATGCTTAAAGCTGAAATGATAGTAAAGTTTGCTTGTAAACGGGCTAAATGTTGCTGAACCTGATCGTACGAGAACAGATTTTTACCGCTCACCATTCGTTGCTGACAATGCGTAATGGCTTCATCGAGCATACGTTTTACAAATCCTAATGCCATGCCCGGAAATTGTAACCTGCTGCGGTGTAATAAATCGAGCAACATTTGAACACCATTTGTCTTTGGTATCAATCGTTGTAATTTTGGAATCTTTACGTCCAGAATATTTCTTCCGTAAGGAATTTGATATAAACCTAAATTTTCAAATTTTTCTTCAACAATAATTTTCTGATTGGGTGCGGTATTGTCGCAAACAAATAAATCAACATCCCGTTGCAACGAGCCACTATCTGTTTTTTTACGGGCTGTCAGTACCCAAAAATCTGCTTGTCCCGTTAATCCGGCCCAATGTTTAGTCCCTTTAATATGAAAATAATCAGCTTCTTCTGTATAAGATGTTTGCATATTGAGCGCATCACTTCCAAATCCGGGTTCGGTAATCATTAATCCACCCATATTTTGATGATGAATAAAACGGTCGAAAACAAAACCTTTTACATCTTCCTGACCATATTTTATAACCGGTTGTAGAAATAATGCGCTGTTTATACCCATAGTGAGGGATAATGCAAGAGATTCATAGGATGCTGCAGATAAAAGTTGCAGATTTTCCTGCACACTTCCGCCACGTCCACCATATTCTTTTGGAATTACCAGCGACATAGGATGTGCAGCCATAATTTTTTGTAAAACTTCGGGCTGAATTCCACGTTGAATGCTCATTTCGTTTATATCATTCTCATCATGAAATACAGTTTTCAACATGCTTTTAAATTTGTTTAAAAAGCTTTCAAATGATTGAATATGAGCTGACATGTCAGTGTTTGTTTCCAAAATTTCAGTTGTGATAGTGTTGTTATTTTCCATTAAATTGTTTTTGCTTTTTTATCGGCTTTGATGCCTACATTTTAAAATCATTACTAAAACAAAACTAACTGCACAATGGTTCTCAAAGTGTGCAAAATGCTGATTGTTTAGTTTCTTTTTAGTATTTTCTTTTTACATTTTGATGTGTCTAGATTGTGCTTGTTAAATCCTATGATTTGAAATTCAAAGGGCTGTTAATACGTTAATTATTCTTTATTCTATTAAATATACCCGTTTATATTTTTTTGTTTGAATAAAATTGTATTCTTTTGCAGTTCATTAATAACTCTATTAAATAGATATATTAAATATGGATACTAAATTTGAATCTTCAATGGAACAATCTATTTTAGATGCAGCAGAAAAGCTTTTTCTTGAAAAAGGATTTGCCCTGACATCTACCACTGAGATTGCAAAATCAGTGGGTTGCAATCAGGCATTGGTGCATTATTATTTCAGAACAAAGGACAATTTGTTCAATACAATTTTTGAAAATAAATTCAAGATGTTTTTTCAGGAGATATTTGTAATGAAAAACATGGAAGGACTGGATTTCCTTCAAAAATTAAAGTTGATTATTGAATCGCATTTTGATTTGTTGAAAAATAATCCTAAAATGCCCGGATTGATTTTGAACGAATTATCACGAAAACCGGATCAAATAAATTCATTAAAAGAAAAATTACAATCCATTCCTAAAAAGCTATTTGCCGAGTTAAATGAAGAATTGCAGGCTGAAATTACAAAAGGGAAGATACGTGAAATCAATTTAGTGGATTTAATTGTTACTATGGTAACCATGAATGTTGTCATGTTTATTATGATGCCGGTAGTTGAAAATATTTTTTCATTCACTGAAGTTCAAAAAGAATTTATGATACAACACCGACGAGCCGAAAATGTAGATTTTATTTTAAAAAGTTTGAGACCATGAGTAAGCTCTTAACCCTAAAAGGGAATATATTGATAAATTCTAAATTCTAAATTATATATTATACAAATATGAGAATAAATAGTAAAAAGAATCAAAACAAAAGTAACATATTTACACTTAGTTGGTTATGGGTGCTTTTGGTATTATTATCTGTTTTTAGTTCGGCTCAGGCTCTGACTATTGAAACTTGTCAGGAAAAAGCCAAGGCAAACTATCCATTGATAAATCAATTCGGATTAATAGAGCAAACTTCCGATTACACTATTAGTAACGCAAACAAGGGTTATTTACCTCAGTTATCTCTTTCAGCAAAAGGAACTTACCAATCTGATGCCATCTCTATTACTATTGGTGCAATGCAAATGAATCAGGACAAAGACCAATATCAGGCAGTATTGGAAGCGAACCAGTTAATTTGGGATGGTGGTATTATTTCGGCTCAGAAAAAGATAACAAAAGCTGGTTCAGAAGTAGAAAAACAAAAACTCGAAGTTGACTTGTTTAACTTGAATGAAAGGGTGAATCAGTTGTTTTTTGGGATTTTATTGTTGGATGAACAGATTAAACAAACCGGAATTTTGCAGGAAGAGCTGGAAGTCAATTATAAACGATTGGTTGCCTTTAAGCAAAATGGAGTGGCTAATCAGTCAGATTTGGATGCTATAAAAGTGGAACAAATTAATGCCGATCAACATAAGATAGAATTGGAAAGTACACAGAAAGCTTATAAGATTATGTTGGGAGCTTTAATGGGTATGCAGGTTAAAGATGATGGACTTGAAAAACCCGAAATGGATTTGGCAATTTTGAATGATACGACTAATAATCGTCCGGAATTAAAATTATTTGATGCACAGAAAAATTTGTTCGAAAGTCAGAAAAGTTTATTGAATGCAGGTAATCTGCCGAAATTAGGATTGTTCGGTCAAGCCGGTTATGGAAAGCCGGGATTGAATATGTTAAGCAATTCATTTTCCGATTTTTATATCGGCGGCATTCGGCTATCGTGGAATTTTAGTGGATTATACACTCAAAAAAATAATATCAATAAATTGGAAGTGAATAAGAAATCGGTTGATATACAGAAAGAAACATTCCTTTTTAATACGGATTTGAAAACAAAACAACAGCAAACAGAAATTGAAAAGTTGCAGAATGTACTCACGAATGATGATGAAATAATCCGTTTGCGTGAAAACATAAAAAAAGCTTCCAATGCTAAATTAGATAATGGAACGTTGACAGTACCCGATTTGATTCGCGACATAAATGCTGAGAATCAGGCTAAACAAACAAAATCACTGCATAAGATTCAACTTTTAATGACAGTTTACCAATTAAAAAATAATATTAATCAATAGAAACCTTTTATCCTGTAAAAAGGACTTTAATAAACGAGTTTATGAAAACAAAAAATAAAACCCTCCGTAAAATGAATCTCTTTGGAATAAAAGTTGGATTATTCAGCTTAGCTCTTTCTACCTTATTTGTGTCGTGTGGCAAATCGGATGGCGATTATGATGCATCTGGTACTTTTGAAGCCACTGAAGTTATTGTCTCAGCTGAAAGTATGGGTAAAATTTTGCAGTTTGACATTACTGAAGGTCAGCAGTTAACTCAAAATCAGTCGGTAGGAATTATTGACAGCACCCAACTGTATTTGAAAAAGCAACAATTACTCGCCAGTCAAAAAGCCATGTTGACTCGTCGTCCGGATTTGAACAAACAAATTGCCGCTTTGGAACAACAAGTTGCTACTGCCAAAACAGAAAAAAAACGCATCCAAAATTTGGTGAATGCCAATGCAGCCAATCAGAAACAACTCGACGATGTGAATGCACAAATTGCAGTCCTAGAGAAACAGCTTATTGCTCAAAAATCAAACATAGATAGTGCAAATGAAGGCATCAGCGAAGACAATAAATCGGTAAATATACAGATTGCACAAATTGAAGATCAGCTTGTAAAAGCAAAAATTACCAGTCCAATTACAGGTACGGTTCTTACCAAATATGCCGAGACAGGTGAATTGGCAGTGGCTGGAAAAGCTCTTTTTAAAATTGCCGATATCAATAATATGATTTTACGTGCATATATCACGAATAGTCAGTTGACACAAATCAAAATTGGTCAAAAAGTAAAAGTTTTTGCTGACTCTGGTGAAGATCAAAAAGAATACGCAGGTACAATTGAATGGATTTCCGATAAATCGGAATTTACACCTAAAACCATTGCCACTAAAGATGAAAGGGCCAATATGGTTTATGCTTTAAAAATCAGTGTAAAAAATGATGGTTTTCTTAAAATTGGAATGTACGGGGATATAAAGTTGTAAAACCCCTAACCCCTAACCCCTAAAGGGGAACAGAGAATAGTAGAAAGAAATTTATAGTCCCGTTATTTATGAATGCAATTGAAGTAAAAAATATATCAAAAAATTATTTTTCCAAAAAGTCCGGAAAATTTGCCGGAGTTGGGAAGTTACCAACTTTAGGAGACGACAGTAACTCAGTCCCCCTTCAGGGGTTAGGGGTCACATTCAATGTCAACAAAGGTGAGATTTTTGGACTAATTGGTCCTGATGGAGCAGGTAAAACTACAATCTTCCGAATATTAACTACTTTGATTTTGGCAGATAGCGGAACAGCAACTGTTGTTGGTTTTGATGTGGTAAAGGACTACAAAGAAATCAGGAAAACAGTGGGTTATATGCCGGGACGCTTTTCGTTGTATCAGGATTTGACAGTGGAAGAAAATTTGAACTTTTTTGCAACGGTTTTCAATACCACTGTGGAAGAAAATTACGAATTGATAAAAGATATTTATGTTCAGATAGAGCCATTTAAAAAGCGGAGAGCCGGCAAACTTTCGGGCGGCATGAAACAAAAATTGGCACTCAGCTGTGCATTAATTCATAAGCCCAGTGTGCTGTTTTTAGATGAACCTACTACGGGTGTTGACCCGGTATCGCGCAAAGAATTTTGGGGCATGCTAAAACATCTTAGAGATCAAGGTATTACCATTGTTGTTTCAACACCTTATATGGATGAAGCCAGTTTGTGCGACCGCATTGCATTGATACAAAAAGGTGAGTTCCTGAAAATTGACACTCCTGCCAATATTATTAAACAATATAATAACAAGTTGCTCTCTGTGAAAAGCGATAATATGGCATTACTATTAAAAGATTTACGTTCAAACAAAGCAACTAGCAATTGCTTTGCATTTGGCGACAAACACCATGTTTCTGTTGATAATGAACAATTTAAAACTGAAAGTTTAGAACTATTTCTGAGAGAAAAAGGACATTCAAATATTGAGGTAACAGAGATAGAACCTACTGTGGAAGATTGTTTTATGGAACTTAGTCAGATTTAAATTATATGGAAAAACATTCAAACATAGAGCAATCAATTCCTGATTCGGGAAATACATTAAAAAGTTCCGAAAAGGTGATTGTTGCAGAGAATCTTTCTAAAATATTTGGTCACTTCAAAGCAGTGGATAATATCTCTTTTGAAGTTACCAAAGGTGAAATTTTTGGGTTTCTCGGTGCCAATGGCGCAGGTAAAACTACCGCCATGCGTATGCTCAGTGGGCTTAGTATTCCTACAAGTGGGAAAGGTACGGTCGCAGGGTTTGACATTGAAACTCAAACCGAAATGGTCAAGAAAAGTATTGGCTACATGAGTCAGAAGTTTTCGCTTTATGATGATTTGAAAGTGTGGGAGAATATTGAACTTTTTGGGGGGATTTATGGCATGACCGACAAGGAAATCAAAACCAAAACGGATGAATTGATGAAACTCTTGAACTTTGAGGAGGAACGTAATATGTTTGTTCGTTCATTGCCATTGGGTTTTAAACAAAAACTGGCTTTTTCAGTTTCAATTTTTCATAGCCCAAAAGTGGTTTTTCTGGATGAACCAACCGGTGGTGTCGACCCAATCACTCGTCGCCAATTTTGGGAACTTATATACGATGCAACCTCCAGAGGTATAACCGTTTTTGTAACAACACATTATATGGACGAGGCAGAATATTGCGATCGTGTTTCGATTATGGTGGATGGTAGAATTGAAGCTCTTGATTCACCCAAAAACCTAAAGGAGCAATTCAATGCCAAAAACATGGATGAGGTTTTCCAACAATTAGCCAGAAAAGCGAAAAGAGTTGATAGTTGATATTACTACTAATTAACACCTCACCCCTCACCCCTCTCCTTGAGGAGAGGGGAATTGGAGAGGAAAATATTAATTGGGTTATCATTCTCACAACTTATCTTTTTTATTTATTAGTACTAACTTATCTTATTCCCCTTTAGGGGTTAGGAGCCATATGAAGCAACTATTATCATTTATACGTAAAGAGTTTTATCATATTTTGCGCGACAGAACAACCATGATGATTTTACTCTTGATGCCTGTAATTCAATTATTATTATTTGGATTTGCACTCACAACAGAAGTAAAAAACACGGAAGTGGCTGTTCTTGCGCCTACAAACGATGAAGCAAGCAGCCGAATTATTCAGAAAATTAATGCCAGTGCATATTTCGATGTAGTAACACAAATTAAAAATGCCGACGAGATTGAAGCCACATTCAGAGATTCAAAAGCAAAATTAATTGTCGTTTTCGAAGAAGATTTTGCAGCAAAATTATATCAAACAGGTAAAGCACATATCCAACTTATTGCCGATGCCACTGATCCAAATGCTGCTACATCCTTCACTTTTTATGCCAGCAATATCATTAATGCCTATCAAAAAGAATTGATAGATGACACAAAAAACCCTTACCAAATTACGTCTGAAGTAAAAATGCTTTACAATCCACAAATGATTGGGGCTTACAGTTTTGTGCCTGGTGTCTTGGGTATGATTATGATTCTTATTTGTGCAATGATGACTTCCATAGCCATTGTACGCGAAAAAGAAATGGGAACTATGGAGATACTTCTGGTATCGCCCATGAAACCTATTTATACCATTTTATCAAAAATAACGCCCTATTTTGTATTGTCGTTTGTAAACTTTATAACAACTTTATTGCTTTCCGTTTACGTTTTACATGTTCCTGTTGTTGGCAGTTTGATAAGTTTGACTTTTGTTTCGTTGTTATATATATTTTTATCCTTGGCCTTGGGATTATTAGTGTCAACATTAACCAGTTCGCAAACAGCTGCTATGCTTATTTCAGGGATGGCATTAATGATACCGGTTATGTTATTGTCAGGCATGATGTTTCCTATTGAAGGAATGCCTTTACCACTACAATGGTTTTCAAATATTATTCCGGCTAAATGGTATATAATAGCCGTAAAAGCAATTATGATTCAAGGACTTGGCATAGGTTCGGTACTAAAAGAAGTAGGGATTCTCATTCTTATGAGTGTTGTCTTGGTAGCCATAAGTTTAAAAAATTTCAAAGTAAGACTTGAATAGTGGACAATTGATAGTTGATAGTTGATAGTTGATAGTTAAAGATTAAATAAGATATTGAGATGATAAAATATTTATTAAGAAAAGAATTCAAACAGTTATTAAGGAATCCATTCATTCCACGGATGATTATCATGTTTCCTTTTATGGTTCTATTGGTTTTTCCATGGGCTGCTAGCTACGAAATTAAAAACCTCAATTTAAGTGTTGTGGATAATGACCATAGCACTTATTCGCAACAATTAATTCAAAAAATAACTGCTTCGAATTATTTCAATCTCACCAATGTATCGGAAAATTATGAGCAAGCCATGGTGAGTATTGAAAAGCAACAATCGGATATTATTTTGGTAATACCGCCTCATTTCGAAAAAAACATTGTAAATCGTCAGGGAGGAAAAGTGATGATTTCGGCTAATGCTGTAAATGGCATGAAAGGAAGTATCGGAATGACTTATTTGAATAGTATTATTGGCAGTTTCAATCTGCAAATTATTGATGAGCTTATGCCTTCATCGAGTTCTGCTTCAGTTGCAAGCATAGAAATTGATCCTCAATACCGCTTCAATCGCGACTTAAACTATCAGGTCTTTATGGTTCCGGCATTAATGGTGATGATATTGACTTTGCTTTGTGGATTTTTACCTGCATTCTCCATCGTTTTTGAAAAAGAATTAGGCACAATGGAGCAAATCAATGTGAGTCCTGTTCCAAAAATCACCTTTATTTTGGCAAAATTGATTCCTTTCTGGATCATTGGTTTTGTTGTAATTACTATCGGATTCTTTGTGGCTTGGGCAGTTTATGGTTTAGTGCCGGCAGGTCATTTTTCAACAATCTATTTATTTGCGGCCATTTATATCTTTGCACTTTCAGGTCTAGGAATCATTGTTTCAAACTATGCAGCAACATTGCAACAAGCCATGTTTCTCATATTTTTCTTTATGCTTCTTTTTATCATGTTAAGTGGTTTATATACGCCCATCGACAGCATGCCCGAGTGGGCAAAATGGGTCGCTGCTTTCAATCCTTTGAAACATTTTATGTATGTAATGCGGTCGGTATATCTGAAAGGCAGTAATCCTTTGCAGCTAATGCCGGAATTATTGGCATTGATTGGCTTTGCTGTTTTCTTTAATGTTTGGGCAGTATTGAGTTATCACAAAAAGAATTAGTCCGTTTTTTGAGTATGAACAAAATCTAACGTTTTTTTTACTGAGCCATGAATTAGTAGTAGATTTTTGGCCTGATCGTAATTTAAACCCAATTCATCAACTAGCATTCTTGTTCCACGGTCAATTAATTTGGAATTGTTTAATTGCATGTTCACCATTTTATTTCCTTTCACCCTGCCAAGTTTTATCATGGTTGTGGTTGTAATCATGTTCAACACAAGTTTTTGTGCTGTTCCTGATTTTAGACGGGTGCTTCCTGTAACAAATTCCGGTCCTACAATCACTTCAATAGGAATGTCGGCTTCTTCAGAAACAGGAGAATCCGGGTTGCAGGAAATGGATGCAGTAAGAATTTTATTTTTTCGTGCATTTCTCAATCCGCCAATTACATAAGGTGTAGTTCCTGATGCTGCTATGCCAATTACTGTATCTGTATTGTTTATTTGCAGTGCCTGAAGTTCTTCCCATGCTTTTTCTATATCATCTTCAGCATTCTCTACCGCATTTGTCAATGCACTTTCTCCACCTGCAATTAACCCGATGACCCATCCCGATGGGATGCCAAAAGTAGGTGGAATTTCAGAAGCATCAAGCACACCTAGTCGACCGCTAGTCCCTGCTCCAATATAAAAAATACGTCCACCACGCTTCATCCGTTCCACAATTTTTGTCACCAATGCTTCAATTTGAGGAATTATTTTTTCAACCGCCAATGCTACTTTTTTGTCCTCTTCGTTAATCCCTGACAGAAGTTGAGCAACCGATTTTTTATCAAGGTCACTATATATGGAGGTCTGTTCCGTAATTTTCTGAAATGCCATGATCCTAAAGTAAAATATAAATTGTTAATTATAAATTATAAATTGTATGGTGACTACTCAGCACTTCAAAAAGTACTTCATTTGACGTTTTTAGAGAAATTGTAGAGTAAAAAAAATATAATTTTCACAAAAAAAATAGCCAAATTAAAGTGACTAAATGATGAATGTCGCTACAGAACTCCCCCTTTAGGGGGTTGGGGGGCTGAGTAGTTACATTGTATGATATTTCAGCAATCCTTCCATGGGACTTTGCACAATTTCGGAAATCACGATGCCTCTTTCGGAAGCAACAATTTCAAGTGTGTCGCGGAAATAATAGGCAATAGAACCAACAAACCCAACGTTCATATCTTCAAGTGGATATTGCAAGACGTTTCGTACAAAAAAAGCTTCGAAACTGTCGTAAATTAGATTAAAAATGGAAGGTTCATCAATATGCTCCGATAAAAAAGGAGTGAATTTTGCTAAAAATCGGTTTGGAAACGGCTTTTTATAGACACTGTCCAAAATAATGGCCGGAGTTAATTCATATTTTGCAAGGAATTTCTCTCTCAGCTCTTCCGGTAGTTGGTTTTTTAGGCAATCGGCCACAAAAAGTTTTCCTAAAACAGCTCCACTTCCTTCGTCTCCAAGAATATAACCGAGTGGAGATACGTTTTGTACAATTTCATTTCCATTATAAAAACAGGAATTAGATCCTGTTCCTAAAATACAGGCTATGCCTTTTTCGTGCTGAAATAAGGAACGGGCAGCTGCTAATAAATCACTTTGAATTTCAATAATTGCATTACTAAAGAACCGAACAAGCGCACGACTAACCAGAATTTTTTTATCAGGAAACGAGCAACCTGCACCGTAAAAGTAGATAAATTCAATTTCAGAATATTCCAGTTTTGGAATCAATTGCGAATCAATTAACGCAATGATTTCCATATCAGTTTGATAAAAGGGATTGATGCCATCTGTAAGTATTTCCTGCAAAATAGTCCCATTTTCAACTATACACCAATGTGTTTTAGTCGATCCGCTATCAGCAATTAATATGACTCCTGAATCCCCTAAAGAGGACTTTAAATTTAGTTCGTTTTCTTTCATTTTTTTAAATCCTTAAAATATGAAATCACAATAGAACACAAAGATAGGATATATTTTCAGAAATTCTGTTTGAGAATTCAAATTGTAAATTGAAATTTTAATCGTATTTTTGACGTTAAAATAAAATAAATATAAAACTTTATGATTCATAGTTCTATAAATTCGGATGAAAGAGAAGTTCCCTTTAGTGGGTTGGGGGTTATTAATTGTTTCCTTTCCTCAAACGATATCAATCAAACTAGAAAAACAGTTTTACAACTTAAAAAGTCAGCTCTGATTAAAGATATTTATCTTCTTGTCAAAAATGGAAATAATATTGAAATCGATGGTTGTCTGAATTTGGAAATTGATTCCATACAAAGTAGCGAAACTATCCGAAAAATCGCTGAAAAATCAGATGCCGCTTTTTCACTGATGTATACAAAAGACACAACATTGGAACTTGGTCAGTTTGCTTTGGAAAGGTTTTATCAAATTGCTACTGACACAAATGCCGGATTGGTTTATGCCGATTATTACGAAATTAAAGACCGCATCAGAGCTATTCATCCGGTTATAGACTATCAGGAAGGCAGCTTGCGTGATGATTTTAATTTTGGGTCGGTGCTTTTTTATAACACTAAAAACCTGAAAAAAGCAGTTGAAGAAACAAACACAAATTACCAGTTTGCAGCACTATACAACCTTCGTTTGAAAGTTTCACAACAAGCTGAATTGATTCATATCAACGAATATTTATATTCCGAAGTGGAAAATGATACTCGCAAAAGTGCTGAAAAGCAATTCGATTATGTTGATCCGAAAAACCGTGCCGTACAAATAGAAATGGAAGCTGCTTGTACCGATCACTTAAAGAAAGTGGGTGCTTATTTAACTCCATATTTCAATAAAATTGAATTTAATAAAAGCTCATTTCCGGTGGAAGCTTCGGTTATTATTCCTATAAGAAACCGCGAGAAAACAGTGGAAGATGCCATTAAATCTGTTTTAATGCAAAAAACCAAATTTGATTTTAATCTGATAATTGTTGATAATTTTTCAACTGATGGAACTTCTGAATTAATACAAAATTTCGCAAAGCATAATAATCGTGTTGTTCATATTATTCCCGAACGAAACGATTTAGGAATTGGTGGCTGCTGGAATGTTGGTGTTCATTCAGCTCAATGTGGAAAATTTGCCGTTCAGTTGGATAGTGATGATGTGTATGAGTCAGAGAATACTTTGCAAACAATAGTCGATGCTTTTTACGAACAAAACTGCGCCATGGTCATTGGTTCGTATACTATGACTAATTTTAAGATGGAGACTATTGCTCCCGGATTGATTGATCATAAAGAATGGACAGCTGACAATGGCAGAAATAATGCATTGAGGATAAATGGATTGGGCGCACCACGTGCATTTTACACGCCGGTTTTGCGAGAAATTAAAGTGCCAAATACCAGTTATGGAGAAGATTATGCATTAGGCTTGCGTATTAGCCGGGAATATCAAATCGGCAGAATCTACAAATCGCTTTACCTTTGTCGCCGTTGGGATGAAAACTCTGATGCCTCACTTGACGTTGTAAAGATGAACGGATATAATTTGTATAAAGACAAAATAAGAACAGTAGAATTGAAGGCTCGGAAACTTTTGAATAAGAAAAACTAACTCTTCATTAAACAATTTGTTTGAAATTAAGTTTTGATATACAATGTCTTTTCTTCTTATTTATTTAAACCAAAACGAATGATAAAAATATCCGGAAATATAGTTGATGTAGTAAATGAAAAAATTTACAAAGGAATTCTGCATATAGAAAATGGAAAGATTCAGAAGATTGAACCTTCAGAAGTGGTTGATAATGTTTACATTACTCCAGGGTTGGTGGATGCGCACATTCACATAGAAAGTTCGATGATGTTGCCGGCTGAATTTGCAAGGCATTCTGTGATTCATGGAACGGTGGCTTGTGTCTGCGATCCACACGAAATTGCCAATGTTTGTGGTGTAGCTGGCGTTGATTATATGATAGAAAATGCTAAAAATTCTCCGGTTAAATTTTATTTTGGAGCTCCATCTTGTGTGCCTTCAACCCATTTTGAGACTTCGGGAGCAATTTTAGATGCAGAAATTGTTGAAAGATTACTTGAAAGAGACGATATATATTTTTTGGCGGAAATGATGAATTTCCCAGGTGTGATTCATAATAACAAACAGGTTCACGCAAAGCTTGATGCTGCAAAACGAATTGGAAAACCTATCGATGGACATGCTCCAGAACTTAAAGGTGCTGATTTGATAAAATATGCTGCGGCAGGTATTCAAACTGATCATGAATGTATGACAATTGAAGAGGCTGAGGCTAAAATGGCTTTGGGAATGACGGTTCAGATTCGTGAAGGAAGTGCCGCTAAAAATTTTGATGATTTATTGCCTCTGCTTAATAGTAATAGGGGTAATATCATGTTTTGTTCGGATGACAAACATCCGGATGATTTGATGAAAAACGGACATATTAATACCTTGGTGAAAAGAGCCGTCAGAAAAGGGCATGATCCAATTCAGGTGCTGAAAATATGTTCATTTACACCTGTTAAACACTATAAACTGGATGTAGGATTATTGCAAGAAGGTGATAACGCTGATTTTCTTATTATTGACAATTTAAACGACTTCAATATTAAAGAAACCTATATTAATGGGGGAAAAGTAGCGGAAAACGGAAGAATTTTATTTCCACGATATGTACCCAAAGAATTGATTAATCAGTTTAATGCAGAAAAAATAATTATAGATCAAATAAAAGTAATACCCGGAACCGAAAGATTAAAAGTAATTGTGGTGGACGATGGTCAGTTATTTACAAAAATGGAAGTTGTACAACCTAACATTGAAAATGGGAATATTGTTTCTGATATTCAGAATGATATTTTAAAATTAGTTGTGTATAACAGATATCAACCTTCAGCTCCTGCCATTGGATTTATAAAAAACATTGGATTAAAACGGGGCGCATTGGCTTCTACAGTAGCACACGACAGTCATAATATTGTGGCGGTAGGTACTTCTGATGAAGAAATTGTATCTGCAATTAATCAGATAATCGACAGTAAAGGGGGAATCTTGGCTTGCGAAGGTGATAAAACTTGTTTACTCTCTTTAGCGGTTGGTGGATTAATGTCTGAACAGGATGGGAAAAGTATTGCTAGTCGTTATGAAGAAGTGGATAGAATGGCTAAAGAACTTGGCTCAACTTTGTCAGCGCCGTTTATGACCGTGGCATTTATGTCATTGTTGGTTATTCCTGAAATTAAATTGGGCGATAAAGGATTATTCGATGGAAGAACCTTTGAGTTTATTGATTTAATGGAATGAAAAATGAAGTTGTTTCATAAAAAAAATCCTCTATAACGATTGTTATAGAGGATTTTTGATTTTATATTGGTCAGCTTATTTTACTGAATCCATGTGTGCAATTAAGTCTAACACTTTGTTAGAATAACCCCACTCATTATCGTACCAGCTAACTACTTTTACGAAGTTACCGTTCAATGCGATACCTGCACCTGCATCAAATACAGAAGTACGAACTTCATGAATAAAGTCTGTTGAAACAACTGAATCTTCAGTATATCCAAGAACACCTTTCATGGTTGTTTCAGAAGCTAATTTCATAGCCGCTTTAATTTCGTCGTAAGAAGCTGATTTTTCTAGACGTACAGTTAAGTCAACAACAGAAACATCAGCTGTTGGTACGCGGAAAGCCATACCTGTTAATTTGCCGTTCAAAGCAGGAATTACTTTACCTACTGCTTTTGCAGCACCTGTAGAAGATGGGATAATGTTTCCTAAGATAGAACGACCACCACGCCAATCTTTAGCAGATGGAGCATCAACCGTTTTTTGTGTATTGGTAGCAGCGTGTACAGTTGTCATCAAACCTTCTACAATTCCGAAGTTGTCATTGATAACTTTAGCGATAGGAGCTAAACAGTTAGTTGTACAAGAAGCGTTTGAAACAATATCCATATCTTTTGTATATGAATCAAGGTTCACACCACAAACAAACATTGGAGCATCGTTAGAAGGAGCAGAGATAACCACTTTTTTTGCACCACCAGCTAAGTGAGCTTTTGCTTTGTCAATTGTAGTGAAAACTCCTGTTGATTCAACAACATAGTCTGCACCTGCAGCACCCCAGCCAATATTTGCTGGATCTTTTTCAGCAAAGAAATGAATTTCTTTTCCATTGATAACTAACTTGCCATTTTTGTGTTCTGCAGTTCCTTGAAATCTTCCATGAACTGTGTCGTATTGCAACATGTAAACCATGTAGTCAATATCCATAAATGGATCATTTACTGCAACGATTTGTACATCGTTTCTTTCTTGAGCAGCACGGAAAACTAAACGTCCGATACGGCCAAAACCATTGATACCTACTTTAATCATTTTATTTATAGTTTAAAATTGAGTTTTTTTTATTTCGCCACAAAAGTACAAAATTCTGTCCGAATGACAAAGATTGCCAGATAATTAATTACAGTTTTTTTGTAATTGTAAAGCAGGGATGGCAAATTGATATAGTTTTGCTGAAAGATAGTACTTTAATATGAGCGGGAATAACCTTAATTTTTGTCGATAGGGCTATTCCATTAATAAATATTGCATTAAGTTACTCTTTTTTAGGCGCTTTCTTTGCGGTATTAATTCCGAAAGGAAGATAAAGTGGACAAAAACTGATAAGGCTGGTTAGGGCAAATACCAAAGCCAATACTAATGCCACTATTCCAATTGTCCCTGTAAGTACTTCTTTGTAAAAAAGGATGATTAGTACGATAGCAATAAATAGCCGTACCAATTTGTCAATTGAACCCATGTTTTTTTTCATAATGTTTTTTAGTTTGAATGTTTTTTAGTTTCTGTTTTTATCAATGGTTCGTTATAAAATAATTTATTAGTTTAGTATTCACGTAATTAAAACGATTAACCCTTTTAAAATATCAAATATTTTTTTAAAATTAAACGCAAAGAACGCTAAGCATAATAATTTTGTAATATACAGTATTTCAAATATATCTGCAAAGAATGCAAAGAGAAAAACTTGAAGTTTTTCTTGGCGGCTTAGCATCTTGGCGGCTTAGCGTTGAAAATTAAAATTTTATAACGAACTATTGTTTATAAAACAATTTATTAAGATGTTTAGTTCAATGTCAATAAAAACTAAAATTAAGGGGTGATTTTTCTAACGTTTTATTCTCAACTGAATATTATCCCAATATTTTTCACATACTTCTGTAAATTGTTTTGTATTTAACCCATTTCTTCGTTTAATGAGATTTGATATTTTTTTTCGTCTAAATACTCACGTAAAGTAACCCCACCGAAAATACAATAACCTGATATCTAGTTTTTAAAATGTTTTTTACGTAAATGAGACAGACCGATTTATCGGTAGTGGTGGCTTTACAGTTTTCTTTACTTTGCGTGAAATTGAATATATATAATGAGCTATTGTAATCTCAACAGATGAGTTATTTATATTTTTTTCTTGAATAAATATTCGATTTGTTCCAGTTGAAAATGTTATATTTGTAAACGTATATAGTTTTAAAACATTTTTGAATGAAAAAGATATCTCTTCTCTTTATTGTTTTGACATTCTGCATTTTTCATTTGTTGGCAATTGTAGCACGACCAAAAGTGTCACTCTATACCCAACCCAATGGATATTCGCTACAGAATATTTTAAAAGGGGATGAGTTCTTTCATTATAGAGTATCTGTTGATAATTTTGTACTTCTCTCAAATGCCGATGGCTATTTGACGTACGCAGAGTCAGATTCAACAGGTGTATTGGTGTCTTCAGGCATTATAGCTCATAACGTAAACGAAAGAACTGAAAAAGAACTAAAATTTTTGAAAACAATTCAACCCAATCTTGCTTTTGGACCTAAAGTTAGAAGTAGAGCTCGGAATATAAAGATGCAAAAGGGGATGCGGAAAATTAGTTCATCCATTAAAAAAAGTTCTTCTGTAACTACAACTAAATATCTGGTTATATTAGTGAATTTTTCAGACAAAAGTTTTTCAGTTCCTACTCCAAAACAACGTTATACAGAACAATTTAGTGCGGAAAATTATACAACCGATGGCGCAACAGGTAGTGTTAGAGAATACTTTAAGGATAATTCTATGAGTAATTTCGAACCTGAATTTGATGTTTTCGGGCCTGTAACGCTAAGTAAAACCTTGGCATATTATGGTGCGAATGATGCAGATGGTAATGATTTACATCCGGATGAAATGGTGTTTGACGCTTGTCAGAAACTTGACGGAGAAATAAATTTTGCTGATTATGATTTAGATAATGATGGTGTTGTAGATAATGTGTATGTTATTTTTGCGGGTTATACTGAAGCTGGTGGAGCCGCAGAAGATACAATCTGGCCTCATGCTTGGGAAGTAAGTAATACAACGAAATTAGACGGTAAAACCATTTCATCTTATTCCTGTTCAAACGAATTACAAGGGACTTCAGGGGTGCTGATTGACGGAATTGGAACTGCTTGTCACGAATTTTCCCATTCAATAGGTTTGCCTGATTTTTATGATACGGATTATGAAACAAACGGACAATCAGTAGACATTGATTCTTGGAGCTTAATGGCTTCGGGCTGTTATAACAATAATAGTCTGACACCCCCATTTTATACAGGAATTGAAAGGGAAATATTAGGCTGGGGAACAGCAACCGAATTGACAACACCATCAAATTGCACATTAAATAGCATTGGCAATAATCAGTATTGTAAAATTACTACCAAAACGCTCGGAGAATTTTATATTTTGGAAAATAGACAACAAACTTCTTGGGATACATTTCTTTATCATCATGGGATGTTGATTTACCATGTTGATACGAGTGATGGATATATTTCAAGATGGTATGATAATACCATTAATGCGTACTCAAATCATCAATGTGCCGATCTTGTTGAAGCAGACGGTGTTGCAGTGTATTATAACGGATCGAATAAAGCAGCTTGGTTGTCTTCTCTGAAAGGGGATGTTTTTCCCGGCACTTCAAATATAACGTCATTTACTGATACTACAACACCCAGCTCAAAATCATGGAATAATGCTACTACCGAAAAGCCGGTTACAGATATTACTGAAAATGACGGTGTAATTTCGTTTAAATTTATGGGTGGTGAATCTATTTTTGGTGATTACAAAGCATTGGATGCTACAGATGTAACGACTAATAGTTTTACTGCAAATTGGAATGCTGGAGTTAATGCAACAAAATATTTTTTAAACGTATATACAAAATCGGATTCAGGTTCAGCACTGACTGCTATTAATCAGGGTTTTGATAATTTTCCAACGACCACACCTGTAGGATTTACAGTTTCAGGGTCTACTATTTATGATACTTCAGGAAATTATGGAAAGGAATCTCCATCTGTAAAACTGGATGACACAAATGAATCCATTGTAACGAATATTACTCCCGACGCCATTAAAGCACTTTCGTTCTGGTTAAAAGGAAATGGGACCAATGCCACATCCAGCCTTTTAGTGGAGGGCTCAACTGATAAAAGTTCATGGGCTACCATTGCTACATTAACAAATTTGCCCACAACAGGTACTACCAAATCCTATACTTTAGATGCAGAAAAAAACTATCGTGCTTTACGGTTTACGTATACCAAAAGTGCCGGAAATTTAGCGGTCGATGATATTGAATTGACTTATGGACAAGAAATTGTGAAAACATATTTATTACAGAACCACGAAGTTCTGGAAAATAATTCATATCAATTAACAGGGCTTGATAATAGTAAAACTTATTATTATACTGTAAAAGCAGCAAATGAGACCGAAACATCCGCCGAATCTAACGAAATTCAGGTAGACTGGACGTCAACGAGTTCTAATAATATACAAAACGATGATTTTATGCTTTGTACCGCAGGTTCTGAGATAATTATAAATACATTATCAGAAAATAGGCTTTGCATTTATAATTCATTGGGGCAATTGCTGTTTAATGAAATGATACCTAAAGGAATTACAAAAGTTCCTGTAAATATTAATCAGCTGTATATTGTGAAGATGGGCAATGAAGTAAGGAAAATTATTTGTCGGTAATATTGCTTTTATATTTAAACGGTCTGTAAAGTAATTTGCAGGCTTTTTTTTCTGATTTTTTAAAAGAACAATTGAACAGAAATTGTTGATTCTAAAATATTCCGCAAAATTATTCGAAATTGTCCCCTAATTTAATATTTAAAATATCAATTTCTTACTTGTCTTTCATGTTTTCTTGATTATCTTTGTTGTTCAAAAATCAATTTATAAAAGAACTAGAAGAATGGAAATTTCAGGAAAAATTATTGCAGTTTTGCCTTTGGCTACTGGACAGGGAAAAAACGGAACGTGGCGTTCGCAGGATTATGTGTTGGAGACCGCAGACCAGTACCCTAAAAAAGTATGTTTCAACTTATTTAATGATAAAATAGATCAGTTTCCTATGGGAATTGACGATCAGGTTAACGTAAGTTTTGATGTGGAGAGTCGTGAATATAACGGCCGTTGGTATACAACTGTACGTGCCTGGAAAGTAGAAAAAGGTGCAGTAAGTGCAGCTCCTGCAGCAGCAGCTCCTACAGCCACTTTCGATGCAGCACCCGGAGCTGGCGAAGGAAGCGATTTGCCATTTTAAATAGCCCCAACCCTACCTAAAGTTAGGTAAACCTTAAAGGGGAGAAATGAATTAGTACTATTGTATTTAAAGCCTTTTTAGGGGTTTGGGGTCAATGAAAAAACAAATATTATTAGGCATGAGTGGCGGCACCGATAGTTCGGTTGCTGCCATTCTTTTGTTGGAACAAGGCTACGAAGTCATTGGTATAACCTTTCGTTTTTGGGAAGAAGGAGAAAATAAACATTTGGAAGATGCAAAGCGATTGGCTAAACAGCTTGGTATTGAGCATGTGACTTATGATGCTCGAGATATTTTCAAAAATAAAATTGTAGGCTATTTTATGGATGAATATCTTTCTGGAAGAACGCCCTTTCCGTGTGCCAAATGTAATAATGAATTAAAATGGAAACTTATATTAGATGAAGCTGACAGATTAGGCTGTGATAAGGTGTCCATGGGTCATTATGTGAACATTGCGTTTGAAAAAAATCACTACTTTATTCATGAGGGAGTTGATCCCGATAAAGATCAATCATTTTTTTTGTGGGGATTAACTCAGGAGCAACTCGCACGAATTGTATTCCCTTTGGGAAATTTCAAGAAGACAGAAGTTAGGAAGATGGCTGCTGAACGGGGCTTTAATTACCTTTCTGAGAAAAAAGACAGTTTGGGTGCTTGTTTTTGTTCGGGTGATTATCGTCCTTTTTTAAAGTCACAATTACCAGAACCTGAAAAACAAATTTATCCCGGAAATTTTATCGACGAAGAAGCTAATATACTTGGAAAGCATAAAGGTTTTCCGCTTTACACGGTAGGGCAGAGGAGAGGATTAATCCATCTGAATCGGAAAGTTTTTGTAAAGGAAATTCGTTCTGAATCCAATGAAGTTGTTTTAGCATCCTTGACTGATATGTATAAATCAGAATTCTATATCCACAATGTAAATGTTGTTGACCAAAATTTATTTACTGATAAATTTGATATTTCTTGTCGCATTCGTTACCGGAAGCAAAATACTTTGTGTAGAGTAAAATTTATTATTGAGAATACTGGTGGGAGTACGACTATAAGTCGTGCTCCCACTATGATGGCAAAAGTAGAACTAGCTGAACCGCTCGAATCCATTGCTCCGGGACAAACCGCAGTATTTTACAGAGATGGCAAAGTGTTGGGAGGAGGGTTTATTCTTTAGCAGTAAACAATTAGCAGTAAACAGCAAACAGTTTACAATTTGCTGGTTCCATTAAATTTTCATTTTCCAAATTGCCACAAAATGACAAACACTACCACCCAAAACAAAAAGATGCCAAATGGCGTGCATATACGGAATTTTCTTGAACTGATAAAGTACAGCACCAACCGTATAAAACAGTCCACCGCCAATTAACCACCACAAAACTTCCATTGAATTAGTAGCTGAAAGTGAATCGATTAAAGGTTTGAAAGCAATCACAACGACCCAACCCATAGCTACATAAGCAATTGTTTCCAGTTTGCTGCCTTTTTTTAGGTTCATAAAACTAAGTGAAACTCCCAATACGGCTGCTAACCAAATTATCCCGAACAATGACCATCCCCAGGCACCGTTTTCTCTCAAAATAATTAATGTGAAAGGAGTATAACTCCCGGCAATTTGCGCATAAATAGCTGCATGATCAAATTTTCGTCGGATAAATTTTGTATTTTCATTTTTTTCAAAATGATAAAGTGTGGACGAAAGAAACATAAGCGTCATAAATATAACAAAAACAATATCGCTTATTATCGCCCAATTATTGCCTGAATTAATTGCTTTCTGAATCAGAAAATATCCGGCAATTAATCCAAAAAAAACACCTATCAAATGTGAATAGGAATTTGCTTTTTCTTCTTTTGGGGAATATCTGGAGACTCCTAAAACCCCTAAACCCTGAAGGGGAACTGAGTTACTTTTGTCTGCTATATTTTTTATTTCATTCATTTTTTTTTGTGATTGATAGTGCTTTATTTATTCCCCTTTAGTATTTACCTAACTTTAGCTAGGGTTAGGGGTAGTCTTAGGAAATGAGAATAATATATTGTCGTATTACTATTGAAGTAATGAACTGAATTTCTTTATTTTATTAAATAGTAAATTGTAAAATACTAAATACTTATATCGTTCTCAATACCAGATCAATTACATTGTTCTCAAAACCACGTCCTTGAGCAAACCGGAATAATTTTCCCTGTTTTTCAAATTCATATTCGTACTTCAATCCAATAAGTTTAGTCTTTAATATAGCACCAAGCATTTCTTCGTATTCACCGTCGTCAATTGTGTTCAATGCATTAGTTATTAGCTCATTGCTTAATCCTTTTTGTTTTAATGCATACGATATTTTAATTTTTCCCCATTTGTTGAAGCGAAATTTGTCTTTCACAAAGTAGTTGCAAAAGCGTTTCTCGTTGATAAAATCTTCTTCAATTAACCGTTTAATAATAGCTGTTTTATCATCACAACTAACACACCATGCATTTAATTTATCTTCTACTTCTGATATGCAATGTTCTGAAATAGAGCAATAAGAAGCCGCTTTATGCAATAATTCTTCCTGTGAATATTCTTTTTTCATATTTTTCCGTATTAAAATATCAACCCACAAATGTAGTGAATTTTATTGTTTTGCCTTAAAATTATAAGCGCTAAAAATTATTTTTCAAAAATATTGAAAATATAGGTAACAAAAAAGTGATATTTAAATAAAAAATGTAACTTTGCCGTATAAATGTTTCTTATTTGCCATGAAATTATCAAAAAAACAACAGATTGAACACAAAGCCAAAGACCTTTTCTGGAAGTATGGTTTTAAAAAAGTAACGATTGAAGAAATTTGCAAAAAGGCAAATGTCAGTCGCAAAACGTTTTATACGCTTTATGAAAACAAATCTGCTTTGGTCATTTTTCTGCTAAAGGAAATGACAGATGAAATGATGATGACTTATAATGATATTATCGAAAGCCAAAATTCATTTTCTGAAAAATTGGAGAAGATGCTATTGTTAAAGTCCGAATCAAGCAATCAATTCTCGATGGAGTTTGTAGCTGATTTTTTTCATCCTGATTCTGAGGATATTCTTGCCTATTATTCTCAAATTATGCAGGAATCACTTTCGTTGACCACAAAATTTTTTCTGAATGCACAACAAAAAGGAGAAATGAATCCTGAATTGGATATAAATTTTGTAATGGCCATGATGCAAAAAATTTCAGAAGTATGTAGTACGCCCGAAATGATGTCAATGTTCAAGGATGCTGAAACCATGACCCGACAAATTTCTCAATTACTTATTTTTGGTGTAATGCCTCCCAAATAATACAAGAAATATGATTTTTAGAAGAAAAAAACTGATTTATACCCTTTTATTGTTGTCGATCAATTTGTTGTTTGCTCAAAACGATTCAGCAAAAATATCTTTCAATGGTCAAATTACAGCGTGGGCTGTCGGACAAGTTGAGAGCCCCTATAATATTCAGTTTGGTGGACGCTTCGTACCAACTTTATTGGGTGATTTTTCAATCACTCAAAAAACGAATTTTGATTTTGAAGTCTCAGCAAATATAAATGGTTCTACAGACTTTACGGGTTTCCAGTACGATACTATAATGGGGCAAATAAAACCATATAGGGTTTGGGGACGCTTTTCAGGTTCGAACTGGGAAATACGGGGAGGTTTGCAAAAAATAAACTTTGGTTCCGCCAAAATGTTTCGACCGCTCATGTGGTTTGATGCGATGGATGTTCGTGACCCATTACAATTAACGGATGGCGTTTACGGTTTGTTGTCGAAGTATTTTTTTCATAATAATGCAAATATCTGGCTGTGGGGGTTGATTGGAAATAAAAATCCGAAAGGATATGAGTTATATGGCTCGTCGCAATGGAAACCAGAGTATGGAGGTCGGTTTCAGACTCCACTAGGTAAAGGCGAAATAGCAGTGAGTACTAATTTCAGAAAAGTTTTAGTACCAAATTTAGCATCGAGTATTCCAAATAATGATTATTTGTTGAACGAATCGAGAATTGGTCTGGATGGGAAATGGGATGTTGGTATAGGTTTGTGGTTTGAATCGAGTGTGACATTTACCGACAAAAAGAATTATACTGTTCCTACAGTTTTCAACGTACAGGATATGTGGAATATAGGAGCGGATTATACATTTGGCATTGGCAACGGACTTGGAATGACGGTTGAATACTTTCGATATCACGCCGGAGATGAATTTCTCCTAAAGGGTATGGCGGTAGATGTTCTCGGAACTATGCTGACTTATCCAATTTCGTTAATTGACAATCTTTCAGGAATGTTTTTTTATCTTCCCGGACAAACTAAATTAATGAATTACCTTAGTTGGAGTCGCACCTATGATAATTTTAATATTTACGGAATTGCCTACTGGAATCCTGATAATGTAAATTTAGTTTCAGCTCAATCGCAAAGCCGCAATATGTTTGCTGGAAAAGGATTACAGTTAATGCTGAGTTATAATTTTTAATCTCCCCAAACGTACTAAAGGACAGGGAAAGTGGAACATAAATAAAATTACAATAACATATAATATAAGAAAGGAATTTTTTTATGAATAACAAAAATTTGAATAATGAAGTTTTCCCCTCTCTTGGAGGGGCTAGGGGAGGTGTAATTGTAGAAGTAAAGAACTTAGTAAAAAAATTCCCCATTGGAACAGGATTTTTTACCGCATTAAATGAAATAAACCTGAAATTTGGTGAAGGAGAATTTGCAGGATTGGTTGGTCCAAGTGGATCGGGCAAAACCACATTGTTGAATATTATCGGTACGCTGGATATTCCCACCGAAGGCGAAGTGGTGGTTTTAAGTAAATCGGTTGGAAAACTGACTCCGAAAGAGGCTGCACAGCTTCGTAAAGAAGAACTTGGCTTTATTTTTCAAAGTTATAATTTATTGCCCGTATATACTGTTTTCGAAAATGTAGAATTTCCTTTATTGCTATTAAACATGTCGGCAGAAGAACGAAAACAACGGGTTATGGAAACACTTGAATGGCTCGGATTGACGGACAAAGAAAAATCACGTCCGGCACAATTGTCCGGTGGCGAATGTCAACGTGTGGCTGTTGCCCGGGCAATGGTAAAACGGCCGACCTTGGTATTGGCTGATGAACCCACTGCAAATCTTGATTCGAAAAATTCGCACAATATCTTACAGGCTATGCTGAAGTTAAATAATGAACTTAAAACCTCATTTATTTTTGCTACGCACGACGAAAAAGTGATTGGATATCTAAAACGGATTATTCAGTTAGAAGATGGGAAAGTAGTGGATGATAAAGTAATTACAACCCCTAACCCTACCTAAAGTTAGGTAAACCCAAAAGGGGAATATGAAAAAAATTTACTATTAATTTTAAATACTGACATGAAACGAGCATCAAAACTGACGATTAAACCAAAGACAATGTTCATTGCGGGTTCCATACAACAGTTATAAAAAAATAAAAATGAACGTATGAAAAACAATAATAAAAATTCAGGCGACAAAAGTAACTTAAGTTCCCCTTCAGGGGTTAGGGGTAATGTCTTATTTAAAACAGCTTTTAAAAGCTTAATAGGAAACGGACTCAAGACATGGCTGAATGTGTTTGTACTTTCAATTTCTTTTGTGTTGATAATTTTGTTACAGGGAATTTTGAAAGGTTGGAGCACTCAGGCAGTGGACGATACCGTTAAATGGGAAATTGCCGGTGGCGAATACTGGCAGTCGAAATATGATCCATACGATCCTTTTTCGTTGGATTCAAGTACCGTTGAAATCCCGTCCGTATTCAAAAAAGAAATTGATAATCAATTGATTGAACCAATACTGATATCTCAGGGTAGTATTTATCCACAGGGAAGAATGCAGGGAGTAATGCTAAAGGGAATTCGACCTGATCAAAAATTATTAGAAATTCCAACTGAAAAACTTGATGTAAAATCGGATGAAATACCAGTGATTTTGGGTGCTTTTATGGCTCGTCAAACAAAATTGAAATTAAACGAATTGGTAACTTTGCGTTGGCGAGATAAAAATGGAACTTTCGAAGCAGCCGATATTCGCGTGGTGGGAATTTTTAAATCGTCAATACCAACTATTGATAATGGAATTCTATGGATTCCATTGGATAGATTACAAAAAATGACCATGCAGGAAAATTGTGCTAATTTACTCATAAAATCTACTGAAATTCCAGTTCAGAATGTTGCTGGATGGAATTTTAAAAGTGTTGAAGATCTTACTGCTTCTACCATGCTTTTGGTGAAAACTAAATCGGTAGGTACAAGCTTTCTATACATTTTATTCTTGCTGTTAGCAATGCTGGCAATTTTCGATACACAAACGTTGGCTATTTTTCGTCGTCAACGTGAAATTGGAACTATGATTGCTCTCGGAATGACACAAAAACAAGTAGTATGGCATTTTACGTTAGAAGGAACTATGAATGCAATTTTAGCCTTTGCATTGGGCACAGTTTGGGGTGCTCCACTACTCTTTTATATGGTAAAATACGGTATTTCTTTTAATATGGATGCCAGTGAACTAGGCGTGCCAATGGCCGATACGATGTATGCAAGTATAACTCCGGGATTGGTTATTGGAACTATGGTATTTATTCTAATTGTAACAGCGGCAGTGAGTTATTTGCCGGCGCGAAAAATTGCTAAAATGAATCCTACGGATGCTATTCGGGGGAAAATACAATGACCCCTAACCCCTAAAGGGGAAAAGGGAAATATTTCAGATTTTTATAAACAATACTAACTTAAAGTCCCTCTTTTGGGGGTTGGGGGTAATTATGATAAAATTCTTATTTAAAGGACTATTACGCGATAGATCACGTAGTTTGCTACCGATAATTGTAGTAGCGCTGGGAGTTATGATGACTGTGTTTCTACAGGCATATATGAGTGGTATTTTTGCCGATAGCATTGAAACTACTGCCAAGTTTTCATCCGGACATGTAAAAGTAATGACTGAAGCATACAAGGAAAATCAATCGCAACTGCCGAATGATTATGCCATTATCGGAATTAATGATGTAATGAAGAAACTAAATAAGGAATATCCTGATATGTCATGGATTGACCGAATTCAGTTTGGGGGATTACTCGATTCTCCAGATTCTGCCGGATTGACCCGCTCGCAGGGTAATGTAATGGGAATGGGTATTCATTTGATTGGAAATCAAGATGAAATTAACCGTATGGATTTGAAATCGAAGTTATTGACTGGATGTTTTCCTGATAAATGCGGTGAGATTTTAATTACAGATGAACTCTTCAATAAAATGAACCTAAAACTGGGCGATCCTGTCACCTTGATAACCAATACAATGTTTGGCGACATGGCTATGCATAACTTTATAGTTTCGGGCACCATTCATTTTGGCACTCCTGCATTAGATAAAGGAATGATTATTACCGATATAGAAGACGCTCGTCTGGCATTAAATATGGAAGATGCGGCGGGCGAAGTGTTGGGATTTTTCAATGACTCGCCTTATGTTGACTCAAAAGCTGTAAGTTTGGCAAAAGAGTTTAATGAAAAAAACATCCATAAAGACGATAAGTTTTCATTAGCAATGTTGCCTATGAGCGGTATCAGCGGAATGGATTTCTTGATTGCTTATTCTGAAAATGCTCAGTTTATCATTATCTTTATTTTTGTATTTGCCATGTCAATTGTACTGTGGAATGCCGGTTTAGTTGGCGGATTGAGGCGTTATGGCGAATTTGGCTTGCGACTGGCCATTGGTGAAAATAAAAATGAAATATATCGTTCGTTAATAGGAGAATCTATTTTAGTTGGATTAATTGGCTCAATTATTGGAATTAGTATAGGACTTGTTTTTGCCTGGTTAATGCAGCATTATGGGTTGGATACCAGCGGTATGATGAAAAACTCAAATATGATGATGCCAAGTATTATGCGAGCTCAGATTACTGTTACAACCTATTATATTGGTTTTATTCCCGGAGTACTTTCTACCGTAATTGGTGCTATGCTTGCCGGAATTGGTATTTATAAACGGCAAACGGCAAGTTTGTTTAAGGAGTTGGAAGGGTAAATGATGTGATGATTAGATAATGTGATGATATGATAATTCTTATTTAGTGACAATTATAATTTTATATAAAATGAAAAGAAATATTTTAATAGTTTTATTTATGGTAGGTTTGATAAGTTTTGCTCAAAATTTTCCAACAGGGAAAAGCGTTCTCGATAAAGTAGATGCTAATATGTCGGCTAATACACGTGTTCTCACAGCTAAAATGGAAATTTCTGGAGCAAGAATTATGCGAACCATGGTCTCAAAATCGTATAGTATGGGCGATAAAAAAGCGTATACCGAATACCTTGCCCCGGCACGCGAGAAGGGTACAAAAATGCTGAAACTTGAAAATCAGCTGTGGATTTATTCCCCAACTACTGACAGAACCATTCAGATTTCCGGACATATGTTACGCCAATCGGTTATGGGAAGCGATATGTCATACGAAGATATGATGAACGATACACCCTTGTTGGAACAATACAAAGCAGAAGTAACTGCCCAAGAAATGATTGAGGGTAGAAAATGTTGGGTGGTTACGCTAACGGCTATTAAACCCAATGTTACTTATTTTACACAAAAAATGTGGGTGGACGAAGAAAAATACGTTCCATTAAAGGTCGATTTATTTTCAAAAAGTGGAAAACTGTTGAAACGAACCATCATGAGTGATGTGAAAAAAGTTCAGGGACGCTGGTTTCCCATGTCGTTTGTGTATAAAGATATGCTGAAAGACGGGGATGGAACAAAAATGACAGTGGAAGAAATTCAATTGGATGTAAATATTCCTGATAGTTATTTTAATAAAGTGAATTTGAGATAAAACCTCATATCGTTAATTAGTAAATTGAAGAGCCGAAAAGGAGTAGACTCTTATATTAATCTTAATACCATGAAAATTAAAAACCTTCGCCATTTAATTTATTTGGCTATTGTATTTGCACATGTTGCAATAGTTCAGGCAATTGAGCCTTTTAAAGACACGAGTCTCTCATTCGAAGAGCGAACCAATGATTTGGTTTCTAAGTTAACACTAGAAGAAAAAACACAATTAATGCGTTTCGATTCACCTGCTGTCGATCGCCTTGGAATTCAAGCATACAATTGGTGGAACGAATGTTTACATGGAGTTGCACGTTCAGGTCTGGCAACAATTTTTCCGGAACCAATCGGGATGGCTGCAATGTGGGACAAAAATCAGATGTATTCTATTGCCAATGCTATTTCTGACGAAGCGAGAGCCAAATACAACGATTATCAACGTCAGGGAAAATATGGGATATACGAAGGTCTCACGTTTTGGACTCCGAATATCAATATCTTTCGTGATCCTCGTTGGGGACGGGGCATGGAGACTTATGGCGAAGACCCCTACCTGACAGCTGAACTGGCTATTCCGTTTATTAAAGGGATGCAGGGTAATGACCTGCGATATATGAAACTTATAGCTACAGTCAAACATTTTGCAGTTCATAGTGGACCGGAATCTACCCGACATTCTTTCGACGTTTGGCCAAGTGATTATGATATGTCAGAAACGTATTTACCTCATTTCAAACGTACGGTCACCGAGGGCGGGGTTTATTCGGTTATGTGTGCATATCAACGGTTGAATGGTGCACCCTGTTGCGGTAGCAAATTTCTTGAAAATATCCTGCGAAATCAATGGGATTTTCAAGGTTATATTGTTTCCGACTGTGGTGCTGTTCAGGACTTTTACGAAAAAAAGGCACATCATGTAGTGACTACACCCGAAGAAGCATCTGCTATGGCAGTTAAAGCTGGAACGGATTTGAATTGTGGCAGTGTTTATGCAAATCATTTGCTTGATGCTGTTAAACAAGGGCTTTTGACTGAAAATGAAATTAACATTTCGGTAAAAAGATTGATTTTGGCACGCATGAAACTGGGTCAATTCGATCCAACAGAAATGCTGAAGTATGCACAAATTCCACTTTCCGTGGTCGATTCTAAAGAACATCAGGCATTGGCACTTGAATCGGCCAGAAAATCCATGGTGTTACTCGAAAATAAAAACAATATACTCCCATTTTCAAAAAATGTGAAACGCGTGGCAGTTATTGGACCAAATGCTGATAATAAGGAAATTTTGTTAGGAAATTACAACGGATATTCTTCAAATGAAATTACACCTTTAAAAGGAATAGTCGAAAAGTTACCAAATGCAGAAGTAAAATATGCTCAAGGTTGTAGGTTGGCAAATGAGCTTCCATGCTTAACATCTATATCACCGGATTATTTTTATACTTCAGAGTCTTTAAAACAAAAAGGGCTGAAAGGGGAATATTTTTCGCACTATAATTTTAAAGGAAAGGTTATGCATAACCGAATTGATAAAAATATCGATTTTGTTTGGTGGACGAAAGCACCTTTCAAAGATATGCAACCCGATTCATTCTCTGTACGTTGGAAAGCTGTATTTGTGCCACCTGTTACCGGAAACTATGCTATTGGAGGCGAGGCTTTTAATGGTTTTGACATTTTTATTGATGGCAAATTATTTATTCATGGACGTCCAAGTGACCACGATCCACGAAAGGAGTATGATTTTATTGAATTAGAAGGAGGTAAAAAATACAATATCCAATTTGATTATCCCAAAAATAATTCAGAATATGCTACTGCTTGTTTGAAGTGGGAAATTCCAAATCCAAGACTAAAAGACGAAGCTGTTGAATTAGCTCAAAAGTCTGATTTAGTAGTGCTTTGTATGGGCTTAAGTCCTATGCTCGAAGGGGAGGAAATGAAAGTGAAAGTTCCTGGATTTGCAGGGGGTGACCGGATAGATATTAAACTGCCTGAAAGTCAGACCGATTTAATCCGCGCGATTCAAAAGTTAGCTAGACCAACAGTTTTAGTCTTGTTGAATGGTAGCGCGTTGGCATTTAACTGGGAGGCAGAAAATATCCCTGCTATTTTAGAAGCATGGTATCCCGGACAAGCAGGTGGAACGGCAATTGCCGATGTAATTTTTGGTGATTATAATCCTTCGGGACGTTTACCTTTGACTTTTTACAAAAGTATTGATCAGATTCCTGCTTTTGATGAATATGATATGAAAGGTAAAACTTATCGTTATTTCGACGGCAAACCATTGTATGAATTTGGTTATGGACTAAATTACAGTACTTTTGAATATACCATGAAAGATATTCCAACTGAAATTATAACTGGTGAAAAAATAAATTTATCTGTTGATGTGACAAATACAGGCAAATATGATGGTGATGAGGTTGTCCAACTTTATGTTTCGTTGCCCGACAGCAAATTGAAAAAATCAATTCGTTCGTTGCAGGGATTTAAACGCATTCATTTAAAAGTTGGAGAAACTCAAACGGTTGAATTTACTTTAACTCCGGAACAGTTTGCAGCCCGTGACGAGAATAATCTGGCCGTAGTTGAATCCGGAAATGTTCAAATTTCTATAGGCGGAAAACAACCTGATGCAAAATCGATTGCCAATAAAAAAGGAGTTCAGTTTGATGTAAAAGTAGCCGGTGACAAATATATTGTGAATAATTAGAAATTAATTAAGTAAATGGAACTATATAATGTCCTATTTAAAAGAGTTATCGTGAACCGCGCCTACCTGCTGCAGGTAGGGTCGAAATTGGAGTATATTAATAGTACAATCGGTATTAAATAAGAAAAATTAAATCAGTTACCCGATTCAGTTCTTCTTTAAACCAATATCAAAAGAATTTTAACACCTTCTATATCACCGTCATTTCCCCACACATACTTATACTCAGGCGATGTTTTATATCATCAATATTTTCGTATTGACCCAAAAGATACATAAGCTTTGTAACAATGGCTTCGGTAGTAGAATCGTAGGCACTTATTACCCCTGCACTCATAAGATTTAAACTGGTTTCGTACCGACCCATTTCCACGGATCCGGTGCTGCATTGCGTTTTATTAGCAATAAGGATACCACGCTCAGTAGCGTTTTTCAACGAATTAAAAAACCATGTTTGACGAGGTGCATTTCCTGCACCAAAACTCTCAAGAACCACTGCTTTCAAACCGGGTATATTCAATATTGCATTCACTGTATGTTCGGTAATGCCTGGAAAAAGCTTTAGAATAGCTACGTTTTGATCTATTTTGGTACGAACACATAATGCTGTTCCCGGAGACGGATAATGAATATACGAACGGAAGAATTTAATATGAACACCGGCTTTTGCCAGAGGCGGATAATTATATGAATTGAACGCACTGAAATGTTCTGCATTTTTTTTAGTGGTCCGATTTGCTCGGAATAAATTGTCTTCGAAAAAGATACATACTTCAGGAACAATAGGTTGACCATTTTCGTTAGCAGTTGCAATTTCGATAGCAGTAATCAAATTTTCTTTTGCATCCGAGCGAGTCATGCCAATGGGCAACTGAGCTCCGGTAAATATAACAGGTTTCGACAAATTTTCAAGCATAAAACTGAGTGCCGATGCCGTATATGCCATAGTATCCGTACCATGAAGTACTACAAATCCGTCATATTCTTCGTAATTTTCCTGAATAAGCAAAGCAATCCGTTCCCAAACCGGCGGATAAACATCCGACGAATCGAGAAGCGGTAAAAATGGTACACTTTTAATTCTAATTCCCGTTCGCTTTAGTTCGGGCATGTACTCTTGCAAACGATTAAAATCAATTGGACGTAAAGCTCCGGTAGCCGGATCTTCAGACATACTTATCGTTCCACCGGTAAACATCAACAATACAGCACTCTCTTTTTCCACAATAATTTTTATAAATATTTATACAAAGATAGTGTAAAAAAATTTATGCTTTAGTTGACATAAGGATAATTTGAATTCAAAATTATTTTTTTATAATACTATGAAGCAAGGCTTGAAATTAATCACTATTTTTGCAATTCGTAAAGAATAACAAAATGAATCGGATTTTTTTAATAGGATATATGGGCTCCGGTAAATCGACTATCGGTAAATTGCTGGCTGCTAAACTCAACTATAGTTTTGTGGATATGGATGCCTATATCGAAGAAAAACAATTTAAATCGGTTTCACAGATTTTTGCCGAAAAAGGAGAAAATGAATTCAGATTGCTAGAACAAAAATGTTTACACGAAGTAGCCGAATTTGAAGATGTGATAATTTCGACTGGTGGAGGTGCTCCGTGCTTTTTCGACAATATGGAATATATGAAACTGCGGGGTTTGACGGTCTATCTAAATCTTACCGCCAATGAATTAAAAGACAGGTTGGAAAGTTCAAAAGCCAACAAACGACCCTTGTTAGCCAACCGCAAAGGAGATGAGTTACTGAAATTTATCAGCGAAGGTTTAAGCAAACGCGAACCTTTTTATTTGCAGGCTGAAGTGCACATTAAAAATAACTCGGAAGAAAAAATAGTAGAGAAAATACTTGCTATAGCTACCTGAACAGCAATGAACTATCACCATAACTCAAAAAGCGAAAATCATTTCCAAGAGCGTAATCATAGATATCCTTCCAATTTCCTTTTACAAAAGCCGAAACGAGTAATAACAAGGTGCTTTTGGGTTGATGAAAATTCGTAATCATTACATCTACAATTCTGAATTTATATCCCGGCTTTATCATAATTTGTGTTTCAGCATGAAGTGTCGTCAGATCATTTGCATCTAGATAATCTAAGATATTTTGTAAAGCTTCAAAAGCGGTTATTTCTAAATAATCCTCATAGGGAGCCCATTGATTTACATGCATTTTTTTAATGGATACATAGTTTTTCTCTCCCCGGGGAGAGGGGCAAGAGGTGAGGTCGATTCCTAAGAAATAAAGGCTTTCCAATGTCCTTACCGATGTTGTTCCTACCGCCACGATATTTCCCAAATTCTTCTGCAAATGCACTATTGTACTTCGTTGAACAGATATTACCTCAGTGTGCATGAGATGGTCAGCGATATCCCTTGTCTTTACCGGCTGAAAAGTCCCCGCACCCACATGCAACGTCAACTCTTCTAGTTCAATATTTTTTGATTTTAAACTCTCAAAAACTTCCGTTGTAAAATGTAAACCGGCAGTTGGTGCAGCCACCGAACCTTTTATTTTTGAATAAACCGTTTGATAAGTGGTGAGGTCACTTTCTTCTGTTTCTCGGTGGAGGTAAGGCGGAATGGGTAACTCGCCGGCAGTTTCCAAAATATCGACAAAATGGATGTCTTTATTATACCACGAAAAATGAACAGTATGTGTATTTCCCTCGGTTTGAAGTAATTTGGCATTAAAAACACAACTATTCTCTCCTATAACAATGGTTTTACTCAACTCTCCTTCTTTCCATTTTTTCAGATTTCCAACCATGCATTTCCAGGTACATTCGTTGGTAGCTCCAAGTGCTTGACCATAATCAGCCGGACTCAACGGCTCCAGACAAAACACTTCTATCCTTGCTCCTGTTTCCTTTTGAAAAATCAAACGTGCCTGAATAACCCGCGTATTGTTGTAAACCAGCAAACTATTTTTGGGAAGAAAGTCTGCGATATGTAAAAATTTACTTTCAGTTATGATAGAATCTTTATAAACTAATAATTTTGATGTATCACGACGTGCTAATGGAAATTTAGCAATGCGTTCATCAGGTAATGAATAGTCAAAGCTATCAATATATAAAATTTCGTTTTTTGGAAGATTATTCACAATAATAATTCTGGATTAATATGATCAACAGTTCGCTATTAATTTATATAAATTCATATATATCAACATAACAAACATGTTGAATTTTGGATAATGCATTGAGCAGATGAATAGTTACAGATAATTTCGCAATAATAAAGCCATGAAAGACTAGTAGTGAGAGCAAACTTAATATTTATTTAAATTCAACATTGACCATTGCAAATTTAGTGAAAATTGAACACAAATAAAGACAAAACACAAATGCTCAATTAAGTAGTTGAGAGTCAAGTAGTTTGTATGTAGTTTCCACAACCAACCATTGTATGATACAAAAGTACAAAAATAACCATCAATGTATCAAACAAAAAGTATAGATTTTATAAGCACTTAAAAATTAAAAACTTTCAGTATCACAAATAATGTCAACTTGATTTATTGAGAATATTGAAAGTTTCTAAATTAATTGAATCAATTAAGATTCTAGGTCGATTTTGAGCAAAAACAATATTAAATTAACGTTTCGTATGCTTGTGAATTATATCTTGCCTTTTAGTGCTTTTTGAATTCCATCTATGGCTTTTTTTGCTGTAGAATTACTTGGATCTATTGCAATAATCTTATCCCAATAGGAAAGAGAAAGCGTGTTGTTCTTCTGTAAAAGCGAGTAATATCCTAAATAGCTGTAACACTCAATGAGAACAGAGTTATATTTAGGATCGGCTTTAGATTCCACAAGACTTACCGTTTGGTCGTAATATGGTTTTGCAAGTCCTAGAAGTGTTTCAGGATCAAGAGCTGCATTCGCTCTTGCTCTCCAGAAATTTCCTCGATAACCTGTTGGTTCCTTTACGGCTACAATTGCAAATATTGAGTCAGCTTCTGACAATGCTCTTTTCTTTATCAAAGGATCAGTAGATGAATTATTACCAAGACTATAGTATAATTTCCCTAATGCAATGATTACATCACAAGTCTTTTTAGACTCATCAAGCTTTTTCAAATATTGAGTGTAAGCAGTAATTGAGTTAAGATAATCTGCCTTATCATTGTACATATCTGATATATCTTTCCAAAGTTCTATTTTAGATGAATCCATCTTAAGTGCTGTTTGAAACTGTAAAATAGACAAATCAAATTGTTTTGTTTCACGCAATGCTTGACCGTAATATCTATAATCAAGATACGTAAAATCAGGATGATCAGTTTGGTTAAAAAAGAGATCTGCCGCTTTTAGGGCATCTCCGTATTTTTTTAAATCAACATTATTCCACATCACCAATCTATTAAAGGCAGGATTCCTTGGGGCTTTTTGTAATCCTAACTGAGCAACTTCCAAAGACTTCGAAAAATCATTATTCAAAAACAGTGTCATTGCATACTTGGTAAGATCCTGAATACTTGAATTACCCGATTGTAAATAACTATTATATAGTTTTGCAGCTTCATCAAAGTTATTTTGAACGTAATAAATATCTGCTAATTCTTTATCAACAAGCAAGAATGCCGGATCTTTCTGTTTTAGTCGGTTTAACATTTCAATAGAAAGCTTTGGATTTACATTTTTATATGCTCTGGCATATTTTATATAAGCTTCTTTACAATTTTCATCATATAAAATTGCCAGTTCGTAATTACTACATGCTTCACCTAAGTCTTGTTGCTCAAGTTTTATATCTCCAAATAGCACAGCAACTGAAGAAGATTTTGGGTTAATATCTTTTGCTAATTCGCAGTAATCCAACGCTTTTACAGTTAGGCTGTTCATTAAATAAGCTCTTGAAATAGCAATCATTACATTCTCATTTTTATTGTTTCCTTTAATTTTGAGAATCCTTTTAATATCAGTTTCTGCACTGGCCAAAGCATATTTCATTTTTATCATTGAATTGCCAATTACATTAAATGAGTTTAAGGGTTCTACATTAAAACCTTTATTAAAATAATAGGATGCTGAATCCAATTGATTTTCTTCAAAATAAATATTACCAAGATAATAACATATTTCAGTTCTGTTTAATATATCTGAACTATATTCGTTAAATAAAAGTGATTTGGCAACTTGAGGAAAACCGGCCTTGTAATATGCGATTCCTTGTCCAGTAGATGATTCTTTTGATGATAAATTAAAAACAAATACAGAAAGGATTAAAAATAAGTAGGTTCGTTTCATTTATTCTGACTATTTATAATAATTATTGTTCATTGTTCATTTTTCACATCTACAACCCTAATTGGCTGAGTTGCGGGTAATAATCCGGATTTAAGAATAATTCGTTGACCCCGATCGGAAGTTAAGAATGACGTTAAACCAGATGGTAAAGCACCTCTTGGATCGTTTAAAATTATAAAAACACTTCTAGTCAGCGGATAATATCCATAAAAGAGATAAGCCTGAAATGGTTTATAACTGTTTTCGTTTGTTGCTGTAATCTCATTACTGACCGACATAACCCTTATCCCATTTTTAAAAGATAAATTAGTTGTATCTTTTGTATTTCCTAACCAGTTTACCCCGATTATACCCAAAGCATTAGGGGTTTTGGAAACATAATTTATTACATCAAGATTTGTTTTTTGAGCATTTAATTCAGCGGATAAGGGCTTGCCGTTACAAATGGAATCTATTGCATAACGAACAGTACTTGAATTTGGATTGTCAAAAACTACATTGATTTTACCTAATTTAGATGTTGGATAAATTTCATTCCATTTTTTAGACTTTCCTGTCAGTATTTTTCTTAAATCATTTACAGTTATCAATGAATCTGTATTCTGATTATTAACAATTAATGCAATTGCATCCGTTGCAAGTTTATAACAATGAGGCGAAAACTTTCTACTTTTAAGTGAATTTTTTTCATTATCAGATAATGCACGAGTAACAATTGCTAAACGCACACTATCTTTTAACAAACTATTTATTGCATCAACTTCGTTTGTGTATTTAGGAACAATTCCTGCTTGTTCATACTGAGCTTCAAATACATCTAATTCTTCCTGAATGATAGGTTGGAATGTTTCATCTACAGTTATAGCTATTACACCTGATGAGTAAGTATCAGTTTGTCCATCTTTGCTTTTGGTTTGGCATGAACTTAACAATATTCCAAAAAGAATAAAATATAATTTAAGACCTTTCATTTATTTTTGTAATTTAAAACTAACAGGCAGTGTGTATTTTACGTTGACATTTACTCCGTTTTGCTTACCGGGAATCCAATTAGGTAGCATTTTTACAACTCGAACAGCTTCCTTGTCGCATGATGGATCTAACGACCTTACAACTACTACATCTGAAATTACACCTATTTTAGAAACAACGAATTGTAAAATTACTCTACCTTCGATTCCATTTTCTTGTGCAACTACTGGATATTTAATATTTGAGCTCAAGAACTTCATTAATTCATCGTCACCACCAGGGAATTGGGGCATTTGTTCAATTACATCCCATACTTTTTCTGCCACTTCCTGTGTTACGTTTTCTTTAATGTCAGCAATATCCTTACCATTTACATCATCGTTGCCCTTAACATCTGCTATTGAAATTGCAACTGACGTTCTATTCAACTCTTCCTGACTCTTCATTTCATCGTCATCATTTACTTCCTCGTCTTTTTTGATTATTGGAGCTGTAAATTTGATTGAGCTTTTCAATGCGGGTGGTGGTTCAGCAGGGCCTACTTTTTTAATATCATTCTTAACTTCTGGTTTTTCTAAGGCAGATAAAGTTGTTACTTCTGTTATAATTTCCCGCTGTTTTGGTTTGACCATATCTATTAATTTTGGCAAGCTAAATACTAATAAAACAACAATTGTAATTATTATCATTGCTACATTATGTCGTTTGTTTGATTCAGCACGGAGAGTATATGCTCCATATCCCTTATTTTTACCCTGAAAAATAAGTTCTCGCCATTCTAAAGAAGTTAAATCTATTTTAGCCATATATTCTTTCTTATTAGCTGCGATTTAAGGATTTTCAAATTTACTTGAATAATTTCCTTTCGATTCAAAATTCTTTAAAAGGAATAAATCTCCAGGAGTTATTTTATCTATCACATATTTACCTATATTACAAATTTGCATTTCATCGAGAGCATCAATAAGGTTCTTATACGTAGCATTATCTGTGGCTTTTATGATTACAACAGGTGTATTCTTTCCACTTTTTATCTCCGACACTTCCTTTGTAAACTGTTCTTGAGTAATTTTCAATTGCAATTTTTTCAGTTTTAAATCATTAATTTTTAAAACTGCAGCAGTATTTCTTTTTAATAAATAGGAACGAATTCCATCTGCTCTATAAGAACTCAATTTTATAGAATTGTAATTTTTATAATCAGGTTGACCGGTATAATAAAATAATGAATCTCCACCTGAAAGAACCAACGTAATGGCTTGAGATGCTTTTACATTGTCTCTATCTTGTTCTGTTATTTTTTTATCATTACTCGGCATGTTAATTTCCATCGTTTGAGGTTTATTCAACGATGTACAGAGCATAAAGAAAGTTATCAATAACATATTCATATCCACCATCGGTGTGAAATCAACAAAAATATTGATTTTTTTCTGTTTACTGCCGCCTTTTTTCTTTTTGCTGCCGCCTTCATTTGATTGTACTTCTGCCATATCCTTTTTTCTGTTTAATTAGAGGATTCATTTTTCAGAGCTGTAATCAAATTATATCTGTTTTCTCTTAAGTCTTGAAGAGAATTCATAACATCTTTAATTACTTTATACGGAGTATTTTGATCAGCTTTTATAGCAATTCTCAAATCCGGATTTGTTGCACGAGCATTTTTAATCCACATTTTAAATTGATTATCTACACTGTCGGCAGGTATTCCCATATCTTTCAATACCTTATCTTGATTTGCAGGTGTCAATGCTAAATAGTCTTTCATTTTGCTAATAGGTACCCCAAAAGTAGACTGAACTTTAAATTTTTTCAATTCCTCTGGCGTAAATGTAATACCATACTCATTTCCAACGTTTGTCAACGTTTCTACCATATCTTTTTGTTTGTCCATGCTCATAAATATTTTACCTTGAGGATCAATTAATATCTGTAAGATATTTGTCTCTGGTATTTTTATTTCTGATACCGAAGATGGTGTGGATACTTGTACAGGTTCTTTTTTTACAAATGTCGATGTTAACATAAAAAAAGTCAGCAACAATACCGTTACATCACTCATCGCGGTCATGTCGATACGAGTACTTTTTTTTGGTACTTTTATTTTTGACATAATTTCGCTTTTTTAATTAATTGATTATTTGTGAGATGCTGCAAATGTTTGTACAATTGAGAATCCAACTTCATCAATACAATATGTAATTGAGTCAATTCTACTTGTAAAATAGTTATACGAAATTACTGCTAGCGCACCAGTTAAAATACCAAAAGCAGTATTAATTAATGCTTCTGAAATACCTTGTGATAAAGCGATAGAATCGGTTCCTCCAGCACCAGCTAAGGACGCAAAAGAACGAATCATCCCTATTACAGTCCCCAGTAATCCCATTAAAGTTCCTAAAGTAGTAATAGTAGCTATAATAGGCAGATTTTGGCTTAACATAGGTAGTTCCAATGCTGTTGCTTCTTCTACTTCCTTTTGAATTGCAAGCACTTGCTGTTCTTTTGAAAGAGATGTATCCTCTGCAACCTCTGCATATTTTATTAAAGCAGTCGAAACAACATTAGCAACAGAACCTTGTTGATTATCACAAATTACAGCAGCACCATTAATGTCACCTTTTGATAATGATAATTTGATATCTGCTACGAATTTCACTAGTTTACCCTTACCTTGTGCTGATTTAATTGCAAAATAACGTTCGACACTTAAAACCAGAACAGTCAATAATAAGGTTTGAATAATTGGTACAATAAAACCTCCTTTGTAAATTGTTCCTAATAAATCTCCATCTATCGGATGATTGTTATGATCACCATTAAGAAAGTGAGATGGATTACCAAAAATAAATTCGTAAATTAATACTGCAAGAACAAAACATGCAATTAGGACTAGCCCCGATGATTTAATCCCTGTAAATGATTTCTTTTGTTTTGATAGATTTTGATTCTTTTCCATGATGATTTTGATAAAATATTTTGAATATTTAGTTAGATGTACTATACTATAATTCTTCTAATAAATTATTGTATAGTGTTGAATTTAAAATTATTGATTGACTTTTAAAGAAAATAATTTCTCGTTTTCTAAAGCAAATTATTGGCTTAAGAAAATAAATATAAATAACTGCCAATCAATTACAAATTTATGTTGCAATTGAAAAACAATAATTTAAAAATTAGATGTAGTTGTCCTAAAAAAAGGGGGTGAAATCAAATAATCAACTTGAGAAGTTGATATAGATAGTATCCGTTCAGCTGTTTTTGTGCAGAATCCTCTTTGTGAAAAGAATTTGCTGACAAGATTTTTTGATTAACTATCAGTATTGTATGATAAATTTGAAAAGAAAATTTAAATTGAAGTTTTTTGGTAAGTTTAGTTACCGAACAATCTAAATTTGAAGTTTGGATTTCACCAAACAATGAATATTGATTATCTGCGTTTTGAATTTGAGCGGATCGAATCGGATATTTACATAGTGATATAGAAACATCTTTTTTTGGAATATTGCAATAATTTTTTTCGTTAGTTATTGATGTAGCCCCAATAATTAACAATGTAATGGCAAGACAATATAAAAAAAAGGTTTTCAAGAAGAAATAATTTTAAAAATTGACCTATAAACAAATGCAATATTAATTGAATAAATGACATTTAATCAGCGAAATTCTACTCTTGTTGTAAAGATAAAAAAGTAACAAAACTACAAGTACATATTTCTCAATAAAAGCGCTCAAAAGTACTAAAATTATTCAATTGTATATCTTATTTTTTTGTATTTAGTTTATATTTAGAATTGAACTTGTATTTTTAATGTTTGTTCTGTTTGTTTCGAAAAAAAAAGAGATAACTATAACTTTACTAGATAAATATTCAAAATTGCTTGGTGATTATTCATTATCTTTGCAATTAATATGGGTTGATTAAATCATTTATTTAAATAACTTGACATTAAAAATAAAATAGTATGATACAAAAAGGTGATACCGTTCGTTTTCTGAACGCAGTGGGTGGTGGTGTAGTTGTTCGCATTGACGAAAATAAAAAAATGCTTTTCGTGGAAGATCAGGATGGATTTGAAATTCCAGTTCTGGAACGTGAATGTATTATGGTGGGCGAAGTAAATAAAGAAACAAATTTTATAAAAAAAGATTTCAGAACAAAAGTTGTTGCTCCGGAACCAACTTCTCCCTCTCTCCAGAGAGAAAAACCCGAAATGAGGTCTGAGCCCATTATTGAGACCCCTGAAGGAGAAAAATTAAAAGCGTTACTCGCATTTTTTCCATTGGATATTAAACAATTACAAACTACGGCTTACGAATGTTATTTGGTAAATGACAGTAATTATTATTTATATTACAATATCGTAAACGGTGAAAATGAGAACTGGAAATCGGTAGCAAATGGTCTGATAGAGCCAAATATGCAGGAACTGCTTACTGAAATAAACAAAGAAGAGTTGAGTAGTTGGGAAAAAATACGCATTCAACTCATCCCTTTTAAACAAGGGAAAAATTATATTCCTCAAGATGTCATGGATGTCAACTTAAAAATAAATGCTGTAAAATTCTATAAACTTCACAGCTTTACCGAAAGCGACTATTTTGATGAACCGGCAATGATTATTGAAGTTCTTTCTGAAAAAGAAGAAGTGCAGGAAAATCAACAGCTGATGGACATTTCGCCAGAGGAAATTAAAAAAGCCATGTTTCAGAAAGAAAAAACCGAACGTCCAAGAATTGTAAAACGCCAACAACCTGCCGAAGTAATTGAAGTTGATTTACATATCAACGAATTATTGGATTCTACAGCAGGACTTTCCAACGCTGCCATGCTTCAATGTCAGCTAGATAAATTCCACGAAGTAATTAACGAAAACAAAAACCGAAAAGGACAAAAAATTGTATTTATTCACGGAAAAGGTGAAGGTGTTTTACGAAAAGAAATTGAAAAGCTACTCAAAACACAATACAAAGCATACTATTTTCAGGATGCTTCGTTCAGAGAATACGGATTTGGGGCTACTATGGTGACGATAAAGTGAATTGGATAATTAGTGAGTTGGATATTAGTGGATTTGCGGACAGTGGAAACTAATTAACTAATTAACCAATAACTTAAATCTCCATCATTCAGTTAAAAACAATATCACCCGCTCCACTGCTTTTTCGCAAACCGGACAAAAAGCCGGTGCTTCATTTGTTTGCATTCGACAATCATAATACGGACGATACATTAATTCAAAACTAATTCACATCCATTGTTTCACTTTAAGTGATTTATTTTAATGTTCATAGTGAACTTTCTTCTTGTTAAAACAGTTAGTTTACTTAGAGTATACAACCTTAAAATATAAATGAATATGAACTACCTGGAACAATTAAAAAAGCACACAAAAGTAGTAGCCGATACCGGCGACTTTTCATCTATTTCGGTCTACAAACCAGCTGATGCCACCACTAATCCATCCTTAATTTATGCAGCATCGCAAGAACCAAAGTACAGTGGATTGATTGATGAAGCTATCACTTATGCCAAAGATTTGGCTTGTGACAAAAAAGATTTATTGCATTGTGCAATGGATAAACTGGCTGTAAATTTCGGATTGGAAATACTAAAAATTGTTCCCGGGCGGGTTTCAACAGAAGTCGATGCTCGATTATCATTTGACACCGAAGCCACCATCAGAAAAGCGCACGAACTTATTCAACTTTATGAAAAGGCCGGCATTTCACGTGAAAGAATTTTAATTAAAGTAGCTTCGACCTGGGAAGGTATCAATGCAGCCGAAGAACTCGAAAAAGAAGGAATTCATTGCAATCTGACGTTGCTTTTTTCGATGGCTCAAGCCGTACGTTGTGCCGAAGCAAAAGTAACATTGATTTCACCTTTCGTTGGTCGAATTTTGGATTGGCACAAGAAAGATCGTGACGTTGCAGCAATTCCGGCACCCGAAGATCCGGGTGTGTTATCGGTAACAGAAATCTATCATTATTATAAAAAATTTGGCTACAATACCATTGTAATGGGTGCCAGTTTTAGAAATATGGAAGAGATTGTAGAATTGGTTGGGTGCGATGCTTTAACTATCGCTCCTGCGTTGCTACAGCAACTTAGAGATACGGAAGGTGTATTGCCTGAAAAATTAAACCCTCAGGATGCAGTAAAAATGAAAATTCCAGCTATAAAAATGGATGAAAAAACATTTAGGTGGATGATGAATGAAGATGCAATGGCAACTGAAAAGCTGGCCGAAGGAATCAGAAATTTCACAAAAGATTTAGTGAAATTGGAGAAGAAAATTTCGGTAATGTTGTCGTAAATTCAAATTGAGATGATACGGACATAGCCCTGATTTCCTAATATTGTAATTGTATAGTACGATATTAAAACAAAAGAACCGAAATATTGCATTTCGGTTCTTTTGTTTATAATTGAATATAAGTAATTGAAAACAAATAATGTCGTATTTTGCATGAAAATATTTAAGAATAGAACGCTGATTTTCACTGATAGAGTGGATTTGAAAAAACGGATTTGAATTCCGATAAATCGGAATGATTTACAGATAGTTGCGTCTTAATCATCTTGCCGAAGGCAAGAAAAATCTGTTTTGTTTTATCCTTCATTTTCCGATAAATCAGCGAAAATCAGCGTACTATTAATGTTCCTAAATGGTACATTAATTTGTTCCATTTACTTAAATTGGTCTTATAACCATTTCTTTCTCCTAAAAAACAATAAAACAGCTGCCGAGAAAACGATCATAACAAAAAGTGAAAATAAATAACCGTATTCCCAGTCAAGTTCAGGCATATATTTAAAGTTCATACCGTACATGCTGGCGATAAGTGTTGGCGGCATAAAGATAACCGAAACCACCGTAAAGATTTTGATGATTTTATTCTGTTGCAGGTTTACCAAACCGAGGAAAGTATCCTGTAAATAATCCAGACGATCGAACCCGAAACGGATATACTCAAAAAGCGAATTGATATCCTTGATAACCATGGTTAATCGTTGAATTAAATCGGAAGGGATTAGGCTGGATTTCAGTAGATTAGAAACCACTCGTTGTTTATCCATAATGTTCTGACGGATGATCATAACCTTTTCCTGCATCTCTTTGATTTGAATTAGAATGTCCTGGTCCAAATCATCTTCGGTATTAAGTGTCTTACTTAAAGAGGTAATCTGATCAGTGAGTTCCTCAATCATGTCCGCATCATATTCAACACGTGTTTCGAGTAATGATACCAATACGTGATAACCGCTAGGAAAACTTTTGGTGTTGGCAAATATTTTTTTAATAGTTTCGTTGAAAGTTCGAAGTTCTGTGTCACGTACCGACACCAGAATGCCGTTTTTTAGAATAAAAGAGATGGGCTCCAGGGTAAAATTCTCAAGTAAAAAGTTAGAATTTGCCACGATGCTGTCATCCGTTTGTATGTAACGGGAACTCATCTCGATTTCTTCAATTTCTTCGTCTTCCTGAATGTAGATTTTCAGGAATTGTTCCAGTTCGTCTTCAATGGCATCTGACACATCATTTAAGTCAATCCAAATGATGTCTTTTAGATTGGTTTTTTTTAATTTGTCGATATCTTTTGATATTCTGAGTTTACCTTCTTCATGGTAAAACATTCTCAATTCAGACATATTGTTGTTTCCTTTCTTTTTTTTCGCAGACAATTATCTCAAAATTCATCACGAGTTTTGTTTCTGTAATTTGCCAGCTGGGAATTATAATCCCAAAGGTTAAACATTTGAAAATTATTAAATTATGCCGCAATAAGAAGTAATATGGAAATTTATTAATTACTTTAATGCTTTTTCTATCCTGTTGGTTAAATCGATAAATGTAGCTACATCCAATCGTTCGGGTCTTAAGTCGAATAATGGTTCGGCATACATTGCATCATTTTTTTCTACCAATGGTTTTAGCGAATTTCGCAGGGTTTTGCGACGTTGGTTGAAGGCTGTTTTCACTACCGTTTTGAAAAGTTGCTCGTTACAGTCAATTTTTGCAACATCGTTACGTGTAAAGCGAATAACAGCCGATTTGACCTTCGGTGGAGGGTCAAAGACGTGTTCGTGAACGGTGAAAAGGTATTCAATTTTATAATAAGCCTGCATCAATACGCTCAGAATTCCGTATGTTTTATTTCCCGGTTTTGAAGCAATACGTTCAGCCACTTCTTTTTGAATCATGCCCGCCAAACAAGGTATCGAATCCTTGTTTTCAAGCATTTTGAAGAATATCTGACTTGAAATATTATACGGAAAATTGCCAATAACACAGAAAGAACCCGGAAAATAGCTTTTCAAATCCATTTTCAGAAAGTCGGCTTCTATTACGTTTAATTGAGGATAATGTTGGTGAAGATATTCAACCGATTCGCCATCAAGTTCTACGGCTGTCAGATCGATAAGGGGATTTTGAAGTAAAAATTGGGTGAGCACACCCATTCCTGGACCAATTTCGAGTACTGTCGTTTTACCGTCGAGGGTTAAACTCTCGGCTATACGACGGGCGACTTCCATATCCCTGAGGAAATGTTGTCCCAAGTATTTTTTTGCTCTTACTTGTGTCATATATCGGGTGGTCGTCGGGCATGTTACTTAGTAAATAATATTCGTTAATATGAGATTGAACTATAAATTTGTTGTTTGTGTGTTAAAATAGTAACATTTTCAAGAAATTGTCAATTCATAAATTGTATATTTGCATATCAATGCAAAAAGCTTATTTTTAAGCTCACAAAAGTAACTATAAAACTTCGATAAACCTACCTTTTCGGTTAATTTCTCCGAAAAAGTTACAGAATTAAGAGAACTGAATGAGAAAATTATTAATTACATTAGGTCGATTTATATCTAAAATTATTGACTTTTTTTATCCGCCTTTTCAGAAATATATGACTCTACAATTTTTCCGTTATGGCGTTTCTGGCACTGTAAATATGGTGTTTTCAATTTTAGTATATTTTTGTATTTATAATTATATTTTGCATCAGCAAATATTACCTTTAGGCTTTTTTACATTGAGTTCTCACATGGCAGCGTTGGCGATATCTTTTCCTGTTTCTAACCTTTTTGGTTTTTTGTTGCAAAAATATGTCACTTTTTCGCATTCCGAATTGCGTGGTCATGTACAACTTTACCGCTATTTTATTATTGTTTTTGTCAATCTTGGAATCAATACTGTGGTGTTGAAATTATTAGTGGACGGGCTTCATTTTTGGACAACACCATCTCAAATTATTGCCACTCTTGTATGTGTTTTTGTGAGTTATTTTTCACAAAAGAGATATACATTTAAAACGCAATAAAACGATTCCCAGAGTAAAATCGCAATTATGAGCCACTCCGATAAAGAGTATAACTTGCCTACAGCAGGTAGACGCAAATAACACTGATAACCATTGATATATAAGTGCATATAAATCAATATAATGTCTAAATTTCTTTTTGTATAAATTTGCGCTATTTGCGTAATTTGCGCCTGTCTGCCATCAGGTAGATTCAAAAAAGACTTTTCGGAGGGCACTCAATTATGAAAATTAAAAATCACAATACATCTTTTCTCCATTTTTTAAAGAAGAATATGACTGTGATTATTAAGTGGTTTATCTTTGGAGCCTCCTATTCTTTTCTGATCTATAAATTACTCACATTTCAACAGTATTCTGAAATTATGAGCTGGTGGAAAAATGTACCAGTCTCCTATCTTGGTTGGTTAGGGGCTGTTTTTATTTTATTGCCGGTTAACTGGTGTCTTGAATCTCTAAAGTGGAAAATGCTTGTTTCCAATACAGAGAAACTTCCTTTTAAAACTGCTTTTTTATCCGTATTAGCTGGGATTTCCAGTGGATTTTTTACCCCTAATAGGGTAGGAGAGATGGTGGGTAGAGTGCTCTATTTGAAACCAGAGAATCGAAAATCTGGAATTATGCTGAGTGTTTTGAATAGCATTTCTCAAAACATTATAATGGCTGCCTTCGGAATTCCCGCATTTGTATTATTTCTTTGGATCCAAAACAAATCTTTTTCAGCCGGAACAGCTCAATATTTGATTTTAATTTTGTTTAGCGTTTCAATTTTTATTTTTGTGTTTTTTTATTTAAGAAAAATATTGAAAGGAAAAGTACAGGGCAAAATTATTGAAAATCTTAAGATATATATTAATTGCATTGCAGGGTTTTCCGCGAGAGATATTGTGGAAATATTGTCTGTCACCATTCTGCGTTACTTTATTTTTTGTATCCAGTTCTATTTTATGCTACGGTTCTTTGGTGTTGAGCTTACTGAATATCAGGCATTATTTGCAATACCTTCTACTTATTTGTTGGTAACTTTCACACCTTCACTGGCTTTTTCAGAAGCTGCTGTACGAAGTTCATATGCTGTTTTAATTATTGCTGCAATTTCGCCACAGGAAGTCCAAATTATTCTGGCTGGAGTGGGAATTTGGGTGGTTAATTTTGTTATACCAATGTTAGTTGGCTCTATTTTACTTTTAAAAAAAGAAAGTATAATAGGATGATAATTGACTTAAAAATTTTCGATATTTAATGAAGTAATTGAAAACAAATAATGTCGTATTTTGTATGAAAATATTTAAGAATAGAACCTGTCTGCGACAGGCAGGCGCAATTTTCACTGATAGAGTGGATTTGAAAAAACGGATTTGAATTCCGATAAATCGGAATGATTTACAGATAGTTGCGTCTTAATCATCTTGCCGAAGGCAAGAAAAATCCGTTTTGTTTTATCCTTCATTTTCCGATAAATTAGCGTTCTATTAATGTTTCTAAATGGTACATTAATTTGTTCCATTTACTTACCTCAACAAAATCGCTGATAGTGGCGGGATTCTTCGTATTCTCTTTTCTATTTAAATAAATGTTCAACCAATACGATATAGCCCGACATTCCATACCTCGAAATATCAGCTTTTGCATTTTCAATGGAGGTATATTTCCCTATTAGATATTTGAAATGCTCATCTTCTTCCACACATACAACCGGAAGTTTAAGTCCGTATTTTTCGTTGTAATACTTGGGGTCACGATATTCACGTATGGCATCCAATTGTATGCTATAATAATTGCCATCGGTTAATGAATCAGTTACCAACTCAGGTGTTTTAATAGTTGGTTTTGCTTTATTCGTCTTATTTGGCTGTTTTGCCTGAATCGTTTGATTTATATTTTGCGATTCAACTCTTGTGGTTTTTACCTTTTGTATGGTATCTCTCTTTTCGTTTCTTACAATAACAGTGTCAGATTTTATTGTCTTTGTTTGTCCTTTCGTAAGTGCGTTGTTTGCGATTTGATTGATCTGATCTGTATCTGTTTTATTAACCTTGTCAGTTGTATTTGTTATTCCAGTACTTGTTGTTTTTGCAGCGTTTGTTGCTTTTTCAACAGGTTCTTTTGTTGCTTGTTCAATGCCAGTATTTCCAGGTTTTGATTCAGACGTTGATGTTTTAATATTGCTGTCGGGTTCAGCTTTTTTTAATTCCGAAGGGTTAACTTCTACCATTGATAGCCCACTTATTCCAAGTCTGGTGATTTCTTTTTGTGCATCATCCGGGTTTGTAAATGTGCCGATATAGTATTTGTACTTTCCATCTTTTTCGCTGTACAATACATCTTGTTTGAGATTGTATTTGTTTTTGTACTCAGTTGGATTTACATATACATTTTCTGTACCCAATTCAATGGAATAATTCTTTGCAACTCCCTTTTGGGTGGACGTATTTGTACTTTTTACTGATGATACTACTGGCTTTTCTTCTATTACTGCTGCATTGGTTTCTTCTTTGCCTTCTTCCGTATTTTCAGCATCCGTTAAACTACTGAAATTATATAATTCAGTTCCGTTTTCAAATTCAATACCTCTTTTCTTTTCGTAGAATGTGAAATCAAGATTAATCGTTTTGTTCTGAATAAATTGAATATCCATTTCATCGTTTTCAATCTGGAATTGTTCTCCAAAAACGTTGTTCACCGACACTTTAAACCTTTCGGCATTTGGGATATTAATTATATATGTTCCGAAGTTATCGGATAGCACTGAATAATTTTCTCCTTTTACGCTCGTGGCAGTTATTCTGATGCCGCTTAAATCGAGCTTGCCTTCTGTACTGTTCGGATCTCTGACAACAATTATTTTACCTTTTATTTTGTAGCTTTCAGCCAAGGGAACATATAAAGTCCTTTTTTTGTCGTTATAATACTTTTGAACCGATCCATCTAAAAAATACAAACTTTCAAGATTTACTAAAGGATTAAAGACCAAATTGTAATTGTCTTTTGGAAGGTTTTCGAAACTAATCTGACCGTTCGCATCCGAAATTAATTCCACTTCCGGTATGCTACTTTGTTCATTCGATATTTCCCTGTTTTTTTCAATTTTAACCAATACATTGGTTACAGGTGGTTCATTCTCTGTTTTTATTCTATTCCCGTCAAGATCATTATAAAATACCGTCTTAAAATCGTAATACTTTAATCGGGGTTGTTGTATATTGAATGATTTTGATATGCCGACCACAAAGTTCAAATCCTTTGTAGTTATCCGTTCGAGGTCATCTGATACACTGGTGTTTGAGTAAACAAATCCGTTTAATGAAATCATCCAACCACCTTTAATGAATTGATCATATTTAATGTTGTATGATACATTCTCGCGTCCGGAAGGCATATAATATGCATAATTCATATATGCACTTAAGCGTACTGTGCGGTTGAAAAAATAACTTTCGTAAGAAGGACGCAACTGAATGCTGCTGGATAATGTAGGTTCCGTATTAATTTGTACACTCCTGTAAAGGTCACTGGTAGTGCCACTTGAGTAGTATGCATTTAGCCTCCAATTGGTGTCGTAGTAATTTATACCAACTTGATAATATATATTATTTACCAATGAATAATTATCCAACGTAGGGTCTTCGGTGTTGTAATAAAACCGCAAGTTACTGATAGTCAAATTAGGTGTTAAAGAACGATATCCGTTTAATTTATATGTCGCTGCTGCCCACAGTCCCGGTTGATAAGTTTTGTATTCCGATTTAAACCCGGAAACAGGATTTAAAAATTCTCGAATGGAGCCATTGTAATTTGGACCAATCTGATAAATGATATTTCCACCTGAAATAGAAGTGGTAAGTCGTAGATAATCAGTAGTATTAAAATTTGGATCGCTGTAAAAATTGTAAGGATATCGTGTTGTTGAATAAAGTTGACGATTTCCATAGATTGAAAGCCGGACTTTATCATTTAATGTATATTTACTATCGAGATATATGTTTTGAAAACCGGAATTTCTGATATAATTATGCAATGAATTCAACGTACTTAGTCTAAAATTGAACTTTTTATATCGCATCGTATAATCAGCTTTAAAACTATATCCTAATACCGATGTATCTCTTCCGGTGGAAAGATTATAGTTCGATTGAGACCCAAGTAATTGTACCGAAATACCTTGGTTTTTAAATAGAGGAAACCCAGTCCCTACTGCTACAGAAGTGGCTGAATAATTTATATCTGTATTACTTTCATGTGTGAGTTCAGTGTTGAATGATGCACTTTTTATGGTAGTACTGATGCCAACATGTTCGCCAATGCTTTTACTAAAAGGATTTTGAGTTAATGCATACGATAAATTAGTTTTATTACTTACTTTGAAGTTTCCGACTATTCCGCGCCCATTTATACTGTGTAAATTACCTCCATTTTCATTGTACCCAATTTCAATCCTGTTTCTGTTATCTCGGTATCTTAAGGTGTAAATTAATTGCCGGTCGATGTCAAAATTCTGATTGGCTGCTTTCGTATAATAAATATTTTGGAGGCCGCCCATATATTCAAATTCTCTGTTGTTTGGAAACAAAATACTTCCAAATAATCTTGCATTGGATCGAGGAGCTTGGCTTGACATTAAATTATAAACCTGATAATCAATATTTAACGGGGAGGCATTCTGTAGTCGTTGATTCTCGTAATTGCTATTCAATTTCCGTATCATGATAGCAGCACTCTTTTCCGTTTTTTCGGTAGATGCTGTTACACGTATGGCAGATTCTTTCCAGTTGTTTTCATACCTGATTTTTTCTTCATAACTCAGTTCTTTCTGGTAAGTAACCGAATGCGATATTATAGTATCTTTATAGGCAGGTAATTCAACAAATTCAATCGACTCATTATTTTTATTGTTGGCAAACACCAGTAACTTTCCAAGCTTGAGATTTAATTTAATTAATTCATTAGTATTACCCTTGTTAGAAAGTTTAATTTTGAATGTTGCAAATGGGTTGGTCTCGGTAAAATAAATACTTGTTTTATTTGTGCTAAATTCCCATTTTGCCTTCGAAGGAAGTGTTAGATAAGTATTTGTACTAAGTTGTTTGTTTTTTGTTTTAAAGGTGGCATTAATAACATAAGTTGTTCCACCCAAAGCATCTGCAGCAGGAGAAACACGGAGTGGAATCCAGGCAGTATCGTTTGGATTTATTTGAGTTAGCGTGTTTGGAAATGCAAAGATATTCCAGTTTTCCGGACAGGTAAATGTTACTGCCCCTACTATGGTTTTAGGAGAATTATTTACAATTTTCAGTACATTAAAATATAAATCGGAAGTTTTAAGACTGTCGGCGTTTTTGACAAACTCAATTTCAAATGGATCAGAAGTAGATTGTGAAAAAACCGATAGGGTTGGAGAAAGAAAAACAACAAGGCAACTAATCAATCTGATCAGGTATTTTTTTATTCTAATTGAATTGTCGAAGTTGTTGATTTTCACAATGAAATGTAATTTATAAAAAGCGACTAAAATCCAGATCCGGTAGGGACTAATTCAAACTCAATCTCAACATTATAGTAATCAGGATTTTCGCCCATAAGTGAGCCGCTTCCTCCTTCCGACTCCGGTTTTCCACAGTCATATGAAATATTTAGTTGGTTGCTTGCCCAGTTTAAATCAATCCATGTATCAGTGCTGTAAGTAAATAATGTAACCCAATCTGTAGAAAGATTTTTGTACCCATTAGAAAACCCACTCCCAAGTCCTAGTAAATTTTCTGCTTTTACTCTTATTTTGTTTAAGGGTAAGGCAGAAACATCTCCTTTGATGTCTGTTTGTCCGTTAAATGCCCTGAAGTTTAACTCAAAGCCTTCTAAATCATGACCAATTTGACTTGAATCAGCCATGGAAATGCCGATATGAGTACCGGTGGTTATCTCAATTCCTTTTTTAATTTTATCAATGGAATTGAAATTAAACGGGATACTTGTTCCATATAGAACCGTAATCCTTGCTGAATTCCATTCCTGTGAAAACCCCTTTGATATATTTATAAATACCAAAATGATTATGGAAATGATTTTGAATATTTTATTAAGGGATTGTGACATAAATTTAATCCGTTTTATGAAATAAAAGATTGACCAACATATTTAATGTTGATCAATCTTCTATTTAGAAATATGATTATTCTTTAGATGATTGCAAGATCAAACAATACGTTTACAACATATCTGTCTGGTTCTGGACTTGGGTTTTGGTCAATGATTTTAATAGCGTTCATAGGAACAATTGTTCCTTGTTCTGCAGTGCCACAACGCCAGTTCAAGGTAAATGAATTGTCTGCATTATCACCTGCGTTTGCATTAATGGTGTTATTGTCTTCAATTAATGTAACAGGGTAAACTTCCAAGGCTGCAACCTGTGTAGCATTATCTGTTGAAACACTATAAAGAGAAGCTTCAGGAGTTATACCTTGTGCTAAGCCTGCGCCTTCAAATGTGTTAAGGCCTAAATTTGTAATTGTAAAACCTACATTGTTAATGTCAAAAGTAGTAGCTGCATTATCAGTTCCTAAAAATGAAGCTTCTTCTGTACCATAACTTAATGCCCAACGAGTTGAAGAAGATACAGTGAAATCGGTTTTGTACATGCCAAATGCAGTACTTGGATTTGCTGATGCAGAAGCTGCTTCAGATGAAATACCATTTTTGTAATCGTCAATGGTGTTGAAAACGAATTCAATGTTTCCACCATTAGTAATAGTCATACGTAATACTTGATTAAGACTAACTGCTACCGGAATAACATTTCTGTCTTTCACTGCTTGAGCAAATACCGTTAATCCTACGAATAACAATGCTGCTACCAAATTAATTTTTTTCATAAAATTTTTTTTTAATTGTGTTAATAAAATTAAATATAAAACTGATTAATAAATCTCATTTTTATTGTAAATAAATCTCATTGTTTTTTGTAAATCAGTTTTCAATAGCGCAGTTAATAGGTTATCGTGAATTCAAATATACTTAAATTTTGCAATTGCAAAAAAAATATTTTAATAAATTGATATGCGAAAGTAGTAATTTATTTTAATCATCCAAATGTTTTTTATGAAAAAATTAAAAATATTTTTGTTTTTATTTTTTTGAGATTTAATGCGGGTTATGGTTGATGTTCCTTAATTATTAACAATCAGCACTTTACATTTTTTATGCTTTTTTTTAATAATTTATTTGCGACAAAAGGCCTGTGGCAAATATCCTTTGAAATGTAGTATAAATAGCAATTTCATGAATAAATTAATGTTTGTTTTTTGTCCTAAATGATGCTATATAAAAATATAAATATAAAAAAAAACAAAATAAATATACTACAAAAAGATGTGCTAAATGAGAAAAAAGAACGGTAAAAAAACTGACAGAGGATATCATTTAACTTAATTGGAATTTTTTTTCATTTTTTTTCAATTGGGGTTTTGTAAAACAAAAAAAAGCCGTATATTTGCACCCGCTAAGCCGAAAGGTACCATAGCTCAGTTGGTAGAGCAAAGGACTGAAAATCCTTGTGTCCCCGGTTCGATTCCTGGTGGTACCACACAAAGAACCCGATTATCTATTCAGATAATCGGGTTTTTAATTCCCTATTTGCAGCATGGTTGACAAATTCCTTTTAGATTTCTCACTATGTTCGGAATGACAACGAATTTTTTTTTTCAATTTCCCGTCGGCAATCTTACACTATAACTTTTTTTGTAGTACACGACGGGTGCAAAACGCCCTTGTCGAACCGATGCCATAATGACTCTCTAAATAGTATATTCATTTGGTCATTGGGAAACCACCTTCGCAGTTATGTCATCCCGAAGGTGGTGAAGGAACTGTAAGTATCAGTAGGTCATTCAGTGTGATGTTTGCGAAAGGAGTAATCTTTTTTTAGACTCCTTATTTCGCTCTGGATCCAATTCCTCCACGTTGTATACCTTGACTTTACTTCTCAATTCCACAATACTCAACATACAAATCTTCTACCTTCGTTCTTGCCCAGGGCGTTTTGCGCAGGAACTTTAAACTGGAATTTATACTTGGATTGATGCAAAAGCAATTGATACGTATCCGTTTATCCAATTCTTCCCAGCCATAATAAGCCACAAGTATTTCCAGTATTGCTTTTAATGTTATGCCGTGTAAGGGGTCAGAAGACTGATTTGTCATATTTATTATTTTGATTACCGATTTTATAAAAGTACGCACTTTGCCACAAAATCACATCGTGTGACAGGTCTAAATTGCGATTGATTTTTAATTCTCGCTATATAATTATACTGGAGTAAGAGTGTCTAACTCCAACTCGCTAAAGAGTGTTTTGTTTTTTCTCGTTTTAATGACTTTAACTCTCAAGAAACCACTCAATACCCAAAATGAATCAAATCCCGGATGGAGGAGAGTTGAATATTATCAATAAACCAGGCGAAAATGTTGATATCTACTATTGATTTAAAAGTAACGAACATAAAAACAATGCCAAATATTCCGCCCATTACGTGCGCTGAATGATTTATATTTCCGGTATGGTTTCTATCTAAATAAATAGATGTGATGATATAAATAATCCCGAAAATAAAGGCTGGCAGGAAAACCGGAATAAACATGATGCCCATAAAATTCATAGGATACACCAGAATATAAGCAAATACAATGGCCGAAACAGCACCGGATGCTCCAAGGCTTCTATACTGGCTGTTATTTTTTTCTTTAAAATAGGTGGGCAAAATGGAAAATATCAACGCTAAGATATAAAGCATTAGATATAAAACTATGCCGGCTTGATCTCCAAAAACCTCTTTAAAGACCTTTTCTATTTCTGATCCAAAAAGATACAAGGCAAACATGTTGAATATCAGATGAGACCAGTCGGCATGCAAAAAACCGTAGCTAATAAACCGATACCATTGTTTGTTCTTTATGGCCGGTGGATAGAAAATGTATTTTTCAACGAGACTGCCATTGTTAAATGCTGAATAAGAAATAAAGGCTGTAACGGCAATAATGATAATTGTAACCATAAGTGTTTTATGTAATTTAATTTAAGAGTTTGTCACCAGTTTGTAAAAAGGCAAATATAATGTAGGTTCAAAACCTAGTTTTTGAGCTGTTTTCAGGGAATTTACATTTTCGAGGCGGCAAGCCCAAACGGGTTCGAACCCATTTCCCAGACAATAATCGATAAGTGCAGAACAAGTATAAAGGGCAAAACCATTCCCTCTGAATTCAGCTACAGATTCGATGCCCAGTTCCAGTTTGTTTTCAATAATAAAAGCTGCAAAAGCGGTAGAAGTAAATTGATCCTTATAAATCAAACTGAAACCTATGGCATTTTCAACAAAATCATCTGCATTGTTCCAAAAGTATTTTGGCACTACAGTTCCATTCAACTCTTTAAAAATGCGTTTGTCGGTTTGGATAATTTGGTACGGTTTAAAGTCAAAACTATTTTTGAAAATCGTGTATTTTTCTGCATTAAAAGCGAAATTAATGCGTGTGCTCCGTTCAATTTTTTCCTCTTTTTCTGTTCCGGTATTCTCTTTTTCAGCTATCAGTTTATCGCCAAAAAGGGCAGATAGTTTTTCGTTCCAGGTTGCCGGAAAAACCTGAAGCCATTCTGTCCTGTTTCTTGTTCTATTAATGTTGAGTGCATATTTTATGAATGCTGCATTGAAATTCTCATTGTCTTCATTCCCAATCAGTATTGACATTCCGTATGGATGATGAAATAAGAAGGTTGTTGGATTTTCGGTTTCATCTACATAAATTTTTCCATCCACTTTTTGGTCTATTACTGAGTTGGCAAATAAGTGATTGAAATTTAGGTTGATAAGTGCATCTTTTGCTTTGTGATATTCTTTTTTATTTAGCAGAATCATGGTTTGTAAATTTTTTATAGTTAGGTAAATCTTTTTTTTTATGGTTCAACGGTAAATTGTGTAAATCTAATAAGAAATGTCTGGAAACAAAATCAGGGATAATTTCCCTCAGACTTTTATTTACCATTGTCTGTTTTACATAGAAATCGCAGCTACGCATCTTGAATATTTGTTTAACAACTACAAAGTAAATTATAATTTCGGGAATTTAGTCATAATAATTATTTTTTTGTTGGAATTTGTGTTGCTGTCAGGTCAGGAAATAAACTTACTTTTGTAGTCAAATTCAGATAAATATATGTGTTTAATAAAGTTTCTTCCCGATAAGGCATTCAACTTATCTATTATTTTATTCATGATATTTTTTTTCGTTTCGTGTAAACAGAATGAGCCGGAGACTTCATCTGCTTACCTTTCAGAGGTTTTTGATTATGTGTATGCTCCGGGACAACATTCAAAACTGGCAAATGAAAGTGACAAGAACTACATTGTTGGCGATCCTGCTGAAAGTGAAGGTTGGTTGTATTTAGGTGGGTTTGGCGGTTATGTCGTCGCCGGATTTGATCATGACGTGACAAATGGGGCAGGAGAGGATTTTGAAATTTTCCCCTTGTCGGGAGCTTCGCCCGAACCGGCTGTTGTATATGTAATGCCGGACTATAATAAGGATGGATACCCAAATGAAACATGGTACGAACTGGAAGGGAATCAGGTAGACAATTCAATGCGAAATTATAGTGTTACTTATTTTAAAGCGACAACCGATTCGTCAAATATCAAATGGAAGGATAGTGAAGGTAATTCGGGAGAATTGATTTCTGGATTTGGTAATAGTTATTCATCCAAGTGGTGGTGGCCCTATTCAATTAATGACAGCATAACTTTTACCGGAACCCGTCTTCCTGATTCCTATATTAATAATTCAACTACGGATGTTCCGAGCTGGATAGTCCCTGAAAATCTCTTTGTGTGGGGTTATGCTGAAAATAATAGCGGAACCGATTATGATTCAGATGCAAAAGCCAATAAACTCGACATTTCCAATGCAATTGATGAAAATGGAAAAGCTGTAAATCTTTCTTCTATCCGTTTTATAAAAATTCAAACCGGTGTTTTTCAGCAAGCCGGACAGCTAAATGAAGTGTCTTCAGAAATAACAGGAGCAAAGGATTTGAGATTATAAGAACGTTTCTAATGGGAGCGTAGGACTTGTCTGGTGCAGGTTGGCGGAAATTACAGTAAGTGTAGAACACAAATTACACACAAACACACACAAATCATAACTGTTCGTATTACAGTGGATCAATGGATTAAATTTGCGAAAATAAGCGGTATTTGTGTAATTTGCGTTCTGTTTTATTCTTTTTATGTGTTTATTTTACCGGCTTTATTACAAAACCATAACTGTATTCTTTTGCCTCTAATCGGTATTGCCTATGAGGATAAGCTCCCCAACTGTTATCGCCTCCCAATCCGCGTTGTGCTAAATCGACACTTAACACCACTTCATTGCGCGGCGTAATATCACTGCTGTGCTGATTTTTCTTGGTCAGCCCCGGATCAAAATCTTCGGGGAAGTTGTTCAATGCACTTACACAAATAGGTTGTAAGCCTTCAATTCTTACACCATTTCCACTTTCATCGGTCAAAGTTAACCAACGTACATCCGTTTTATAACCATTTTCCTGAGGACGAGTGTAAGGTACATATTGATCGGCAACTTTCGAAGTGTATATTCCAATGTTAGAGGCTGAATTTCTGTCGTTATAATTTTCCAGAGGACCGCGACCATAATAAGTGAAATTATTAAATTTTTTGTCCAGTGTCATTATCATTCCGAAACGCGGAATTTCCGGGATATTGTCAGAGCCTGCTTTGTAACTTACATTCACTGATAATTCGCCATTATCGTTGAGACTGTAAATAATTTTATAATCGGAATTTACATCATTCAGATAAAGATCAGCAACAACTTCCACATTAGATTCGTTCTGGTTTACAGTTACACTTTTTACAGATGTATTCTTTCCGGCAACTCTCCAGACATTTAATCGTTCGGGCATATTATTCCCAAAATCGTTATCGGTTGGAGCTCTCCAAAAGTTAGGAGTTGGTTTTTGATTGAAATACCATGTGTTCCCTGACTTATATCCAGCAATTAATCCGCTACGTTTACTAATGGATACTTCAGCATTTGAAGTGCTTAGTATTATTCTGTCCTTTTCATCTTTTACTTTTACTGTACCGGTTGAAGTAGCAGTTGAAGCAAAGTATTTACTTTCACTGAGCACGAATTGATCACTTGCAATTTCGTAATTCAATGGTATTAATTCAGTTTTATTTCGTGTAATAGCAGAAATATTTAATAAGTATTCTACAGTATTTTTTACCGTAATTTCAGGAAGATCCAGTTTGTATTGTTTTTCCGATTGTGGTTTCAGTTTGACATCTATGATGCCTTTTTTAATAGAGACGCCATTTCTCAGTACTTCATAGTTGAAAATAAACTGATCGAGATAAGTATAGAGATGTTCGTTTGAAATACTAATGATTCCTTTTTGTAAGTCTACTGCTTTAAATTGAATATTCTGATAGATTTTTTTTACTTCAAAAGCCCCGGGATGCGGAAGTCGGTCAGGAGAAACGATTCCGTTGTGGCAGAAATTTTCGTCATTTGTATAATTTTGTCCACCCAAATCACCTCCATAAGCCCAGTATTCCCGTCCTGCTTCATCTTTTACGTTGAATCCCTGATCCACCCAGTCCCAGATAAATCCGCCCTGCAGATTTTTACTGTTGCGTATAATTTCCCAGTATTCTTTAAAGTTTCCGGTGCTGTTTCCCATGGCATGAGCATATTCGCACATGATAAACGGACGTTTTGCATTTCCCATTTCACCGTATTTTTTCATATAAGATAGGCTCGGATACATTGGACAAACAATATCTGTATTTTCTTCTTCACCGGCTTGTTCAAACTGCACTAAACGGGTTTTATCACGTTTTTTTATCCATTTGTAAGCATCTTGAAAAACAGCTCCGTTTCCGCATTCGTTGCCGAGTGACCATAAAATGACGGAGGGATGATTTTTATCCCGTTCCACTAAACTAATTTCCCTGTCCATGATGGCTGCATGCCATTCTGGTAAATATGCAGGATGAACAGATTTATCGAACCAACCCTGAAGGGCAGCTCCCATACCATGAATTTCAATATTGGCTTCGTCAACCAGAAATAAACCGTATTTGTTACATAGTTTTACCCAATTAACATTGTTTGGATAATGGCTGCAACGTACTGCATTGATATTTAGCTGCTTCATAAGCCGAATGTCTTTCATCATGGTTGCTGTGTCCTGATAATGTCCTGTAACCGGATTATGTTCATGAATATTAACCCCATGAACAAAAATACGGATGCCATTTACCAATAACTGACCGTTTTTTAACTCTACTTTTCGAAAACCGATTTTTGTCGCCACATTCTCCACTGTTTTTCCTGCTTCATCTTTTAGTGTAAGCACTAAAGTATAAAGGTTAGGAGTCTCGTTGCTCCACAAAGCAGGATTTGAAACTTTTTGAACAAAATTAGTTGTGTCCGAAGAATTTCCATTGATATTCAACTTCAATGTTTTTTTGAATATTGTTTTATTGGCATCATTCAGCAAAGTGGCATCTACCAGCATGTTTTTGAATGCACTGCTACTGTTTTTCACCGAAACATCTACCGACAAACTGCCATTTTTATATTTAGGATCTAAATCGGGACGAGCAAAAAAATCAGAAATGCGTACATTTTCGGTACTATACAAATACACATCTCGATCGATACCGGATAAACGCCAGAAATCCTGATCTTCGAGATACGAACCATCGCTCCAGCGATACACTTCTATAGCTACAAGGTTTTTACCAGGTTTTACATAGTTTGTAATATCAAATTCGGCGGGGCTTTTGGTGTTTTCGGTATATCCTACTTTTTCTCCATTTATCCAAATATACATGGCCGATGTTCCAGCATCAAAATGTAAATATACACGACGATTATTCCAGTTGGCAGGTAATTCAACATATTTACGATACGAACCTACCGGATTATCGGAATGAGCAATATAGGGTGGATTCTTAGGAAATGGATATTTGATATTTGAATAAATAGGAATGCCATACCCGTTTAATTCCCAGTTGCCGGGAACAGAAAACTCTTTCCATTGAGTGTCATCAAAAGATGTTTTATAGAAGTCTACTGGCTTATCGGCAGGTTTTGGAACCCAGTTAAATTTCCATTTTCCATTCAGACTTTTATACCAGGGCGATAATGAATAATCATCTTTTACTGCTGATGATATATCAGCATACGGCAAAAAATCAGCTCTTGCCGGTTCACGATTAATTTGAAAAACAGCGGGATTTTCCCAGTCGTTTATTGTTTTGTTTTCGATACTAAAAGCAGGGATAAGCAATGAAATACATATAGCACTTAAAAGCAATTTAATTTTCATATTTATAGTTTAGCAATTTAATTTTTGAATTGGTATTTTTGAATTGGTATTTTCTTGTTTTATTTAACTAATTCACCAGTTGTCATATCCGGGGAAATTTTATCAGTCCAGTTTAACTTCATTGAAGTGTCGTTTGTAAATTCAATAGGGAGGAATATATATGTTGAGTTGAAATACTTTTTTCCATCCCAACGATCACCCACATACAGGTAGGATGTTTTTGTTTTTCCCTCTATAGGTAATATGAATGTTGATTGAGAATTAAAAGTTGTAGAATCTCCGATATTGATTAATTCAGACCATGGACCGATAATAGATTTTGCATACGCATATTTTGCCTGGTTTGGCTCCCAGCCGGTGCAACCGGAAGTCATCATGAAGTAATACTTGTCTCGTTTTAACAATGCAGGAGCTTCCCTATGTCCACCCGGCCACAAAGTTGTAATATATTCTTTGGCATCTAAATAATCATCTGTTAATTTATATACACACATATCATAGTTTTCTCGTGCGGAGGAAATGAAATAAGCTACGCTATCTGTATCTTTAAAAAGCGTACAGTCGCGCGACATATTGCCAAATGGACGGAAATTTTTCAGGAAAGTAAATGGTTTCTCTATATCCGAAGAATATGCTACTGCTGCACGAGCATAACTATAATCCCGACCATATTCGTAGTGCATCCACATTACAAATTGTTTGGTTTTGTCATTGTAAATTACTTTTGGACGTTCAATATTGGCTTTATCCAATTCAGGATGAGATTGACGGGTAAGTAAATCACCACGGAATTCCCAGTTGATTAAATCAGTGGAACGGTAACATGAAACGAAAACGCCATTTTTACGATTTTCACCCACCCAATAATAATAATTGCCAATTTTCAAAAATCCACCTCCATGAGCATTAATAACATGACCGTTGGTGTCATATAATTCAGTCCCGTTTATTATCTTTTTATTACCATTTATTTCTCCTTTTACATCAGGAATTGAAATAAATAATAATAAAAATACGATAAAGTTGTAGTTGAAAAACTTATTTAAACCATTAAAAACCTTCATGATAATAAATGAATTGATTTAACTTCTATACAAAGACAAATTTATATCAATTCAATTTCTTTACAGTTCATAATTCATTCAAATAGGTTGACTAATGAATAATGTAGAACACAATATTTAATTATTGCTGTAAATTTTATTTATGTGTTAATTTAATAATGGTAAGTGAATTAGCAGGGACTAATAAATTCATTTTAGCCTTTATTTTTATATTATTCGTCACCGGAAGCACTTTTTCAGGTGACTCAAAAGTGTTTTTATCTCTCGCATTCCCTGTTAGTTCTGTTTTTACTGCATTTGAACTTAATCTTTTGAATGAGGAAGTGTTAATTGCCACTTTTTGATCAGTTTTACCGGTATTTACTATTTTCAAAAATACTTTTTTAGTTTTACTGTTACTAACACATGATGCAGATAAGTCTGATTCATTGGCGAAACTAATTATATTATCGTAATAAGTGTCACCCGAATTTTGTGAAAATAACTGTTGAACAAAATAATTCGCAGTAGGTACAATTCTGGTATTGTCAAAGTAAATTAAATCGGGATTCCATTGGATGTGGTCTTTTTTTGCTAACAAAGGAGCATAAGAACTTAATTTTACAACATCCCCGTTACGTTCAAGTGCTGTCTTCTCCTGAAATAGCTTGACCTAAAAAATCAAGAAAAAAAATGGAAAAACAAACAGTGAATCTGACCGACAACATGGAAGGATTCAAACAGATCGAAGTAGACTATAAAAAGTATGAAACCA
>JAQUWU010000049.1 GCA_028692715.1 Paludibacter sp.
TTTAAAGTGTTCAATACAGGATTCCTCATTTGGAAAATAATTACTAAAGTCAAGTAAATTCATGATTTTTTTACTTGCAAAGTTAATAATTTTCTATTGGGTGCAAAAGCCGATAGTCATTTTATATAATTTTAGTTGTGTGTTGTAAGAGTCAGCAAATTTTATAATACTACCTACCAGTAGTATTATAATTGAAAAAAAATCAATATCTCAATATTTTATCAAAATCCATATCTGACAATCGGGTTTCACGAAAAACTTTGTTAATATCAGTCCTTATATCCACCCATAAATAATGCATGGCACAAGGATTTGTACATGAACATTGTTCGAATCCCAACAAACAACCATTTAGTTTCTCCATACCTTCAACCGAATCGATGATATCGAATAACTTAATATCATCAGGACTTTTAATAAAGGTATAACCGCCATCTCTTCCCTGAATACTTCTGATAAATCCTGATTTCGATAAATCAGTCATTAATCGTCGTAAGTATTTGTCTGAAACTTTTAATTCTTTGACTAGTTGTTTTGCAGTATATAATTGTTCAGGCTCTTTTGCCATGTAAATCAAAATGCGTAAAGCGTATTCGGAAGTTTTTGATAATTTCATACTATATACTACCTTGTTGTATTATTTAATGCAAAGGAATAATATTTATTTGAGATTACAAAATAAAAAGTCCATTTATTTTCGAAAAGTTGATAGTTGACTTAATTCAGGATCAAATAATTGGGAAAAGTCAGGAGGAAGGTTTTCACAATAATTAATTGACATCTATACATCTTTTATGTTAGTAGTCAACGCAAGCCATTTTTTACAGAAACAACCTTTCGGCTACTTTCAGAATAGTCTTTAAAAATTTAGATTGTGTTTCAGGTTTAATCAGATTTACAATTACGTTAAAAATCAAATCTAAATCGCATTCTTATACCATATTTTGAGACATTTGGATTATTCAAATAAGTAAAACGTCTCACAAGATCAACTCTAAAAAACTTAAATATATTACCAACTCCAATGCTTCCTTCTATATAGGGCGTTTTTCCAAGTGTATAGGTAATTGGTGTCCCATCTGTAGCAATTGGTAGTCGGAATAAATCACTTTGTTCATCCGGATTATTTTGTGAAGTAACATTACCATATAAAGCTTTAAATGTGACAATTTCTCTTAAATTTAAATGCCTCATCAATGGTATTTTATTGAAAAAGAATCCATTAAAATTATGATCTATCAATAACGAAGTATATTGATCAGTTGCAAACTCTAAAAAGTTCATCATATTGTACGATTCAATTTGATAGGAATAAGTCTGGTTAGCCTGCGGTAGGTTCAACAATGGATAAGGGACTTTACCAAAGATTTTTCCAGCCTCCCACACAACATCCGAATACCCAAACACCGACACATAAAATCTTTTTCGAATTGAGAACCTCAAGTTCTGATAGTTATAATCGTTTTTCCAAAGTGTATTGCCCGAAGTGAATCTCAATTCAAAAATAGGGTATTTACTGGTAATTGGTACACGATAAGTTTTACCTTGATAAAAACTTTCGTGCGGTGCGTACCTTAAGTTGAGATAAAACTCCGAGATATTTAAATTACTTACGTCATTTTGGTGCGATAGGTAATCGGTATAATTGAAATATAAATTTCCGCCGGGAGCCTGATTTGTATACTTATATCCAAGTGTATACGAGAAGTGATTTTGAAATTCATTTAGATGCTCAATCTTAAATGTTTTGTTATAGAAAATTTTATCGTTCACTCCTCTTTTTATGGATAACAGAAAATTATCTTCCATTAAAAACTGCATTTGTTGACCAGGAAGCTGTGTTTCATTCTGGAGACTCATTTTCAATGATTTAACAGGAAACTCCATAAAATTTCTTTTCGTAAAAGACCAATTGGCACCGACATAATATTTAGGCAATTTATCAGTGAAACCATAAGCAATGTATGATTCTAAATTTATTTTTTTACTCAGTTTATCCGTAGTTCTGCCTCCAAACCGTAACCTAACACCCTCAATGGGGTTATACATGTAAAAAGTATTTATGGGTCCTATTTCAAATTTACCAAAATCTCTGTAACCAAATAAAACAACGCCTGCAATATTGATGGCCCGTTTTATCACCTGTAGATTTAATAAACTATCCATAGCTGTATACGTGCCGGCCTCTGACCTACTAAGTCTTTCAGGCCTATGAACTTCCCAATACTCATTACTACGTGCATTTGCACTATCATTCATTTGCAAACTTTGTCCTTTAAATATATTTTCATCACGTGCTGGATCAAATTTGTAATTTGAATAGCGAACAATTTTTTGTCCAAATAACCCACTGTTTTTTTTCGATAATCCAAAATTAATAGATATTTGTTCTGAGGAAAGCATTAAGCTGTTATTCTTTGCTTTATCAAACTCTTGAATTACCTTAACATCATTTATCCAATTTAAATTAATGTCTTTGTTAAGCGATAATTCTATTTTTTTAACTGCGTAACTTCCATCTAAAGTAATGTATAAATATCCTTGAAAAAGAATATCCTGTTTGTTGCGAGGACCAAAAAACAACTTAATATAATTTGAATTTTCAATTTGTATTGTATCTACAATATCGTACATATAGAAAGTGGTTGCTAAATCTGCAATTGGACTTAAAAAATGATTAGACAAAAAAAGTATGTTATTATCGTAAATATCAATATCTTGATATAAATATTTTATATTGTCCTGTATCCCTTTATTATCAAATCCGGGAAATGTAACTGCTTTGTGAGCTGTTACAACTTCTTTCACTTTTCGCGGTGTACGTTGATAATAATAGTTAGATATATCTTCTTTTAAGTACATCGGGAGTATTTTCGTCCCCTTGTTTTTTAGCGAATCAATATTTTCAAACATAAACTGAAAATGTTTAAAAACCTTCTTCTTTTGGAAATCAGGAGTGATATCATTTTTAGCAAATTGCACTTTTTCATATTTTTCATTCTCGTAATATTCCAATGCCTCTGTTCTATTATATGCTTTATTTTCAATTACTTTCCGGATTAAATCTACTGCTGGATTATTTTTATTTCTATATTTTTGTTTGGTAACAACTACTTCTTCCAGATTTTGAGTTTGAGGAACTAATTTAATATCAATTTCCTTCTTTGAAGTTGATAAAAAAAATAGTTCTGTTTTATAGCCCACACTCGAAATAGATAATTTATTTTTGTTTGAAGCGAAATTTTTTATGGTAAGAGAAAATTCACCTTTGTCATCGGTGCTGGTTCCATACCCATATTCTGTTAAGTAAATTGAAGCATAAAGTAATGGTTCATTGGTTTCTTTATCAGAAACAATTCCTTTGAAAGTTATTGATTTTTCAACTTGTGAGAAGCTACAGAAAGAAATATGTAAAAATATAATTGCGAGTATCGAAGTTTTAAAGTTCATTTTTTGAAATTATGAGGAGCCTTTTAATTGAAATTAATATGTTTTTGAGTGTTTTCTATTCAATCCATTAAAAAAAAATACTAGTGATGCCATTCACATCCAAGAACAGAACTTGAAAAATTCTCTCTGATTTGAACATTTATATAAATTAGAATAAAAAAAATGGATAAAGAAAGGTCATCTAGATATGACAATTTAATTTGTGAAGACTGTAGTTTTTTAGTTTCACTTGATGAATCTAATTATTAATTTATGAACGATTAGGTTAGATCATTAACTTTTGTTTGTTTTTTGAAAACCCAAAACTTTTGCAAATTGTAATTGAATAGAATAGAAACAAATAAATCTATAAAAATTCGACTAATCTTATAATCGAAACCAATGAATGTTGTAACTAAATAAGTTCCGGTTGATTTTAAAAAAATACTATTAGCAACAACAACAATAAATTTAAGTAATTGTTTTTTTAGAGAGTTTTTATAAGGAATACTCTTATTGAGGAAAGTCCATCTTTTATTCAAACTAAAATTCACAACAGCTCCAATTATTCCACCAATAATAATACTAACGGTATAATGAACATTAAATACTTCGGTAAAAAACACCATAATCATGTAATCGGTTAATCCTCCAACAAATGCAGAAAATTGTGCTTTACCAAAAACAATAAGTCGATTAAATATTGATGTTTCTTTCACTTTTATCAATTTCATCTGCTAATTTAAGAAGTTTTTTAGTGCTAATTATATTTGAAATAAATAATAAAAATGTTGCCAATGTTGAAACATACAATATTGAGTCGTGAAATACAACCTCAATGATAAAAATAATTGAGAGAATAATTCGCACTTCTGTAGGACCAAAAAGCCCGGAGTCAATGGAGTATTTCCCTGTAATTTTATATTTAACGGTAGTCGTAATCATTTCCCAACCATACAAAACAACAAAAGCAATTCCAACAAACTCCCAAACACCATCAACGTATACTACAAATCCAAGTCCCATTAGTATTATTCCCAACCAATCCACTGTTATATCGAGGGAATATCCATACCATTTACGTGGCTTCTGACGGAAATAAGCTATTCGCCCATCAAGAGAATCGCCAAACCAACTAACGAAAAACCCTAAAACGCCAAGCAACAGAAAAGTTGGTTCTACATAGAATGCTAATAAAAAGCTCACGAAAGTAATTATACTTCCAGAGAATCCAATGGCAGTTAGCATATCAGAACTTAACCAGTTCGGTATACGTTGAACTAAATATGCAATAAATTTTTGTTCGGGGACTTTAAATACATTTGTTCGATTTCGACCTTCTGCAATAATTTTTACAACGTCGTTATTGGATTGATATATAGCATTCTCCATAATGTTTTTTTAAATATATGTAATTATAATAATATTAATTGTTTAACTCTCACAATAACAAAGTTCTATCTCAATTTTAAAAATTTCACAAATATATAACATTTACTCTGATTCTTGTGTTAGTTCGCAGATAAAATGCTGCTTTTTCAAAAATTGGTCTGTTGGAAAGTCCAATTGAAAGATAGTTTGAAAACCCAATACCTTCTTCCGGAAAAATAAATCCTTTTTGGATTTTTCCATCATTGTTTTCATCGTGAAGGATATTTACGGCGTATTTTCCTGACGGCAGATTCTCGAATACTACTATCGATGAATAATTTACGATTTCCCCTTTAAGCATTCTGTAATACTTTTTGTAATGTTCATCCGGGAATGCATCTTCTCTATTATACAAAGCAAAAAGCACAGTGCCATTGGAATTTCTCAAATCCATCACGCTAACAGTTAAGGTAATATCTTCATTATCTGCTGCACGAATGACTGAATTGATGGGGAAAAGCATAATTAGCCAAATAAAATGAATTAAATAATGTCTCATAAAAGATTAAGTTTGTTAATGTATTTTTGTCACACAATTTTTTTTGATTTTTTATTCAGTCTTTCTTTAATGGCATCTACCAAATAATAAACCATTGGCACAACAAAAACAGTCAATATAAGAGATGACAATAAACCACCAATTATGACCCATGCCAATCCGTTTTTCCACTCGCTAGCTGTACCTTTGGCTAATGCAATGGGCAACATACCAATTATCATAGAAAGCGTAGTCATCAATATAGGACGCATACGTTCTTTACCGGCAATCAGCAATGCTTCTTTGTAATTTTTTCCTTGTGCTTTCAGTTGATTGGTAAAATCGACTATCAAAATTGCATTTTTGGTAACAAGCCCCATAAGCATGATTAATCCGAGTTGCGCAAAAAGTGTGAGGTCATTCAACGATAAGTTCAACGCCAGAAAAGCTCCGATAATCGCCATTGGTATGGAGAATAATGCCACAAAAGGATAAATAAAATTATCGTAAAGGGCTACCATAATGAGGTAAATAAGAATAAATGAAATAAGCAGAACAGTTCCAATGGCACCAAAACTTTCATTTTGTGTTTTAATGTCACCGCCCCACGACATTTTAACGCCATCAGGCAATGGATTCGTTTTCAGTTCACTTATCACATCGTCGGCCAAGGTTCCCGAAGGTCGACCGAAGGATTCAGCTGTCAATGTTACCGAGGTTTGACGGTCTAAGCGTTCAAGCATAGAAGGTGAATTATCTTGCTTTATTTCTGCAAATTGTGATATTTCAACTGGAATATTCATCGGATTAACGACAGTTAAGCGCTTCACATCTTCATAATTTTTCCTGCTGAAATCGTCGAGCCATATTCGTACCGGAAATTCTGTTCCATTTTCGGTCAAGGTGGCATCATCGTTTCCGGTAAAGGCAGTACGTAAATTCAAACCTACATAAGCTGTGTTTAATCCCAATCGTTGCATTTTATCTTTATCCGGAATGACAATGTATTCAGGATTTCCTTCTTCAACTGACAAGCGGACATTATCAGCTCCGGGAACTGCTTCCACAATTGCTTTCAGCTCTTTCCCTGTTTTCATCACCTGGTTCAAATCATTTCCGCTTAAAGTAATTTTAATTGGGGCTGATTTTGGTAATAAACCAATTACAGCCATCGAGAAGTTAATGCTTGGAAATTCCTTTTTCATTTCTACACGAAGCGACTTCATAAAATCCAGCGTTTTAATATCTCTTTCCTTATCGGGTTTTAACTGTATGGTAAATTCCGATTTATTGGCAGCTCCAACACCCAGACTTCCAATGCCTGTGCTTGGTCCCGCCACATTACTAAATAGTGTGGCTACTTCGGGTTGTTGTAAAATGAAGTCTTCAATTTTTTGCGAAATAATATTATTCTGCTGAACAGTAATTGATTTGTCGTATTCCAGATTTAATCGGAACTTTCCCTGATCGCCGGTCGACATCATTTCTTTTCCTATAATTCCTTGTTTCATTACAGCACCCGTGAATACCAACAGAAAAATTACAAACAATGTAAAAAGAATTTTATGACTCAGTACCCATTGTAATAAACGTCCATACCATGCAATAAATTTATCCAATTGACGCTCGAACCATAATAAAAATCGGTTCATAAAATTGGTAGGATGGAGATGTTCTTTTTTCCCAATGCGCGAAGCCAACCAGGGTGTCAAAGTAAAACCAACCAACAAACTTGTAAGCGTTGATGTTATCACCACAATGGAGAATTGTTTGAGCATGTCGGCAACAAAGACCTGCAAAAATAAAATAGGTAAAAACACCACTACATCCACCAAAGTTATCGAAAGGGCTGAAAATCCAATTTCCATACGACCATCCATTGCGGCGATTCGTTTGTCTTTGCCCATGTCCAGATGGCGTTGAATATTTTCCAATACCACAATGGCATCATCCACCAGAATCCCTATAATTAAGGACATGGCGAGTAAGGTCATCAGGTTCAATGTGAAACCCAGTAACCACATCACAGCAAATGCAGTGACTAAAGAAGTAGGAATGGCAACTAAAACAATCAAAGAATTTCGATAACTTCTCAGAAATAGAAGCATTACCAACGAAACCAAAATTACCGCCAGGATCAAATCGTCTACAACAGATTTTACAGCCGCAATGGTTTTATCGGTACTGTCATCGGCAATTATAAATTTTACATCCGACTTGGTATTTTGTTGCTCGATACTTAATAATTTTGACCGTACTAATTTTGATACATCCACAGCATTTGCATCTCCTTGTTTTTTCAACATAAGTCCAATACCCGACTTTCCGTTGAACCTACTAACAGAACTTATCTCCTTTACGCCGTCGATAACAGCAGCTACATCTTTGACATAAACCGGACTGCCGGGCATGGGCATGGCAATTTGAACATTCATAATGTCATTTATATCAGCAAATTTTCCGGTAAGTCGAACCGAATTATTTTCTTTGCCGGTAAGCACTTTACCAGCCGGAATGTCAATTCCAGAACGATTAATAGCTTCAACAACCTGATAAAGCGAAATTTTATAGAGTTTAAGCTTATCCTGATTTACCTTTACCTGAATTTCACGTTCTTCACCGCCTATCATCGTAATTTCTGCTACGCCTTTCAATTGTTGAATCTGAGGCAGATAATCATCTTTCATTTTCTGATAAAATTCAGTTTCGGGCAGATTACTGTTTGCACTTATCGAAATGATAGGCAAATCGTTAGGCGAAACTTTGCTCATTACAGGATTCAAAATGTCTTTTGGTAAATCTTTCTTGATATTATCTATATAGAGCTGAGCCTCTTGCATGGTTCTGTTTAAATCAGTTCCATATTTCAGATTGACAATAATAACAGATGCATTGGGCATTGATTTCGTTTCCAAATAATCAACTCCTTCCAAATTCGACAAGGCTTCCTCAATTTTTCGCGATACCGATGTTTCAACTTCCTGAGGTTCTGCACCCGGATAGCCTGTTTTAATAACAACTACAGGTTGATTAAAATCGGGTAATAGTTCGTAACTCAGACTATTAAATCCAATAATTCCTAATAAAGTCAGCACACTGAAAAGCACGATTATCAGTGACGGGCGGTCTATGGCAATTTTTGTTATATTCATGATTTTGTTTAGTTTATGGTTACATTAGCCCCTTCAAAAACATTTATAAAACCACTGGTAATCACAATGTCATTTTCGCTTAATCCGCTTGAAACAATGACTGAATTTTGAATCCGGCCTGAAATTGTAATCGTTTTTAATTTTGCTTTGCCCTGTAAAATAATATATACCTGAGGTTTAATGTTGGAACCTACTATAGCCGAAGCCGGTATAATAATCTGTTTTTCTGAACTATTATTTTTCAAATTTGCTTTCCCAAACATTCCTGATTTAATTTTTAAGTCAGCTGTGTTTCGAACGGTGAACTGAATTGGATAACTATTACCCATATTAGCTTTACTGCCAATCATGTTTATTTTACCCGATAATTCTGTTTCAGGAAATGCATCAGCTTGAAGTGCATATTCCTGATTCATTTTGAATTTATTTAATTCATTTTCAGGCACATTCACTGTAAATTTCAACTGTGAGATATCCGTGATTTGAAACAAAGGAACACCCGGTGCTGCAAATGCTCCCTCTTCGGTAAACTTAGCGGTGACTATACCGGCAAATGGTGCTTTGATGGTTGTTTTATTAATTTGTTCCAATGTAGTAGCTCGTTGCACTTTAGCCGATTTTAGGGCTAATTCTGTTTTTTCTAATTGTACACCTTGAATGGCATCTGCTTGAGCCAGAATCTTGTAACGTCTCACGTCATTTTCCAAACCTTCAATTTGTATATCTATTGTTTGTAATTGCAGTTTCAGTAAGGAGTTATCCAATTGAATTAGTGACTTCCCTTTACTCACTACACTCCCCGCATCAACAAATAGGGTATTAATCTTGCCTTGAATATCAGCACTGATTTTTGTTTCTTTATTAGGTTCGAAAGTACCCGTATAGGAATCAGTATTTACAACATTTTCAAGTTTCAATGTATCTGCCTGCACATGTATCGGAAGCTCTTTATTGTACTGATACACTTTATTTTTTGTTGTTTCTTTGTTGCTTTTCAAACGAATGGCAGTAACAGCTATAATCGCCAATGCCACAACTATATATATGATATTTTTCTTCATGATTTCTATTGTTATGATTATTAATTCTTAATTAGAAAGATTCCCGGTTAATTTCTTCAATTCCAGCTCTGCTTTTAATAACTCAACGATAGCAGACAGATAGTTTTGTTGTGATTCCCTTAATGTATTGTCGGCTAGTAGAACATCAGTCAAATTTGAAGTTCCCTGTTTCTGTTGTAAAATAGTTTGTTCATACACCGTTTGGGCTAATTTTATTTGTGCCAATGTATTCTCAACAATCAGTTGAGCTGTAATTTTTGTTCGCTTCGCATTCTCAATCAGCATAGTATTTTGTTCGGTTGCCAATGATAGTTGTAAATTATTGTTGGATATTTCCAATTTCTTTTGATTCATCTTCCTCTGTGTTACTGTCCCATTAAACAAAGGATAATTTAATTGAACACCTACAAAACTTACGGCAAAGAACTTCAAAAAATCGTTCGGTTTTACATCATATCCAAAGCCTGTTTGTCCGTACGTGCCATAAAGCGAAAGTGAAGGCAAACGTGAATTTTTCAAAGTGCTTAATTCACTTTTTAAAAATCTGTTTTGGGTTTCAACAAGACGTATATCCACAGATGCTTGGTTTGCATACTCACTCCTATTTTTAAATTCGATACCGGGATCTATTTCGATATCTTTACTTATAGGAATTCCCATGGAAAATTTTAGTGCATTCATAAGCTGTAGCAATTTATTTTCGACAATTTCTCTTTGTGTTTGTAATTGCGCCTTTTGTAATTGAATTTTTGTCACATCGGTTGATTTAACCATTAATTGTTCTTTCAACAGTTGCATGTTTTGGAGCAACTTTTTTGTATTCACTAAATTGCTGTCAATAAATACTACTTGTTTTTGCAGAATCTGAACATTGTAATACAGATTCGAAATATCAAAGAATACTTGCTCTTCGGTTTTCTGTCGTTGAAGTTTACTCAAATCAGTTCCAATTTTGGTAGTTTCCATACCTCCTAATATTTGAGCATTGAACAAGGGCATAGTGAATTGAACATTCAAATTTATGTTGTGAGGCACTCCAAATTGCGCCTCCTTAAATTGACCTGTCGGAGCTGAAGCATTAAATGTGGACAGAGGCATAAGTTGGTACGGTAAATCATAATAATACTTGTAATCCCCGTTGATATTTACCTTCGGAATTAATCCAGCAACAGCCTCTTTGTGTCGTTGCTCACCAATCGAAATATTATTTTCACTAATCTGCAGCATTTTATTTTTCACCTGTGCCGTGTCAATGCATTGCTTTAGTGACCATGGCTGAGCTTGTGTTGGGGAAATAATTACTATTGTTAAGAGAAATAACAGTAGTCTTGGTTTTAGTTTGTGAGTATTTACTAACATAACAGTATAAAAAATTTTAGTTTATAGTTTTTCCTTTTCTTGAAAATAAAAAATAAGCAATTGCAGCAAAAACAAGTGTAAACGGAATTCTAAAGATCATAGCTCCAATAGTTTTCGTTTCGTAAATACCTCCCGCACTGATATAAAAAATAAATCCGATAAGTGCAATGGATAGAATTGAAGCAGAAATGCCGAGGAGTATTGTTGTCCATTTTTGTGCTCTGGCAAATCCGTATGCAGCAGCCAAGAACAACAAACTGCTGATCAAATTTGCCCATACAATAAACAGTACATAATTTCCTTGCTTGGCTCTTATCCCAAATAAATCAAAAATTACGGACGTACTCAGAAATAAAGTGAGCAGTCCAAATGCAATCAAAACTGTTGCTGAAAAATAGGAAAATATTTTTTTCATTTAGGTTATTTTTATAAGTGTAAGTATTGAATCTACCATTTTGTTGCCGCTTTCTTTCAAATCAAATTCAAAGTTGAACAGTCTCCATTTGAACATTTGCAGTTTAAAAGTTCCCATAACAATATGCACAAGATCTTCATTAGCAATGGCATTTGTAAAAATATTCTTTTGTTGGCCGTCTGTAATTATCGGCATTAGGTGTTTCATCAACACAGCCATAAGTTTAAGAATAACTTCATTGATTCGTTGGCTTTCTTCCATTAGTCCATCCGAAAAAACCGCAACTACAAAGTGAGAATTTTTACTAAAAAACCTAAATTGTTCCTGAAACATAGCCCTGAAATTTTCTTCTGGATTTACGGTTTTTTGAATACCCGATAATCGATCATCTATATTCTCAGCTAAATAATTAAGCATGGCGAGAATTATTTCTTCCTTACTCGAGAAATGCCGATATATAGCACTTTCCGAAAAATTCATTTCTTTTGCCAAATTTTTTATTGTCAATCCATTTATGCCCGAAGTTGTGAGTATTCTACTGGTGGCTTCAATAATTTCTAATTGGCGGGGTTTAATATCCATATCTTGTAAATTTAAATTTGTTCTATTATTCTATTGCAAATGTCTTTTTTATAATACTTTAGTTGCACTTGCAGGCCTTGGTGCTTTTACAACCATGACTCTTGCCAACTTATCCGATTCATTACTAATATAATGCACAATATTAGCGGGACTTTCAATTAGCGAATCTTGTTCACAAACTTCAATTTCTTTGCCAATATGAATTGTTGGAGTACCTTCCACTATAAAGAAGAACACATCAACGGGTGTTTTATGTGGTTTTAAACTTTCGCCGGGCTTAAGTGCCATAAGCATTACTTGTGCCGATTCTTTATTATACATTTCCCTTACATCAATTTTGTGAGGAGTTTCTTTAATCTCTTGCTCTTGATATTTATTGATTATCATATACTTATAGTTTTAAATAATTGCTTTATAAAAAGTAAGTGAGTATTCGCTCACAAAGATAGATGAAGTTTTTCAATTTGGTGCAAGTTTTATAAAAATATTTTGAAATAATTTAATGATATCAATTTTTAGAATAGGCTGATTCCATGAATATATAATTCCGTAGAGTTACTTTAATTAATCTATATATCTGAATATGTGTATATTGATCACAGACCAAAAGCAAAATAATTCCAAGAGTAAAGTACAATCAGAAAAATATGGGATATATATTTGTTCATGATTTAAAATTAAAATCGGTAAGGTTCCAGCTGGAAGAAATACCGATTGTACAATTGGTTTTGTAAAAGTTGCCAAAGTGCAACCAGTTTGTAAACAAACTTAATCCACACGAAATTGTAAGCATTTTTTTTCTGCCTAGTCTAAATTTATCTAAAATAACACTATATTTGCATTGTAATTATAATGTTTATTTTTGTTTATCACATCACACAAATAATGTCTGTTATTTAAAACTTGTTTATAAATAACAATCTATCTACACAAATAACATTCTATTAAGTATACTCATCTTATCCTCTATTAGGGTTTAGGAATCAAATCATGGAAATCACCACTGAAAGTTGGGCTATTATTATTAATCCGAAATCGGGAAAAAGAAAATTTCGTCAACAACGTAAATACCTATTTTTATCGCTAAAAAATGTAGGTATTCAATTTGAACACCGAATAACTCAATTTGCCGGTCATGCCACTCAAATAGCTAAGTTACAAGCTGAGAAAGGATACAAAAACTTCGCAGTAGTTGGTGGCGATGGAACTGTTAGCGAAGTGATTAATGGCATCTTTATTGCCAACATTGAGAGTACTTCTGACTTAAAAATTGCACTGATTCCACGTGGCACCGGAAATGACTGGGGACGATTTTGGGGCTTAACCCCTGATTACAAACATTCTATTGATGTTTTTTTAAAGCAGAAATGTCAATCAATTGATATCGGAAAAGTAAATTTTACATTGGAAGGAGTAAAACAATCTCATTTTTTTATTAATTCAGTAGGATTTGGATTGGATGCTGCTGTAGTGGATATTACACACCGGTTTAAAAGATATTTTGGAAGTCATTCTTTTCTTTATTCATTGGCTTTACTCAGTGCTGTTTTTAGTTACCGGGCACATAAAATCATTTTAAATTCAAAAGAAAAAACCATTTCGGATAATATGTTTACAATGAATGTTGCCAATGGTTGTTATAGCGGTGGTGGCATGAAACAAAACCCCAAAGCTTTACCCTACGATGGATTGTTAGATGTAATGTTGGCAAAAAAGCCTACATTTTTAGATATCATCGGGGCTTTATTAAGGGTTTTCAACGGAAGATTATTAGAGCATCCCATTATTGAGTCCTTTCAAACACAGAGTTTAAGTATTCAAAGTGAGAAGATTACTATAATGGAAGCCGATGGAATAATCGTAAACGGGACTTCACCATACAAAATCAGCATAATCCCAAATGCTATTCAAATGATTGTTCCCTGAACGACAAATTTTTCAGCTTCGTCCAACACATCTAATTTTCCTACATCCAACATTTTATAATCGGAAGGGACAAAACCGGAAATAATTTGATTTTTCATGCTCGACAAATAAAAATCCATGATTGGGAATTTTTCGTCAAATTCACTCATGAATTCAAATACGGTTGGTGAAAGCACTTGAATACCCGAAAAAGCAAGTTTATTGTACAATTCAGGCTTTTTGAAACCTACAGGTTTTGTTTCACCTGTTTTTTCATTTATCCAACCTTTTAATTGTAAATCGTCGTTAAATAATAAGTATCTGAAGGTATCTCTTTTACTCACAACCAATGTTGCCAATGAATTTGTTCGTAAATGTTGATGATACAAAGCATTAATATCAAGATTGGAAAGGATATCCACATTATGCACCAAAAAAGGTTTCCCATCATTGAAAAACGCAGCAGCTTTCCGAATTCCCCCACCTGTATCCAATAATAAATCACGTTCATCTGAAACTTCTATACGAATACCAAAATTATTATTCGCTTTCAGAAAATCAATTATTAAATCAGGGAAATGATGAATATTAACAATTATTTCATCAAAACCCGATGATTTAAGTTTCGATATCACATGCTCTAATAATGGCTTTCCGGCAATAGGGATTAGTGCTTTTGGCAAACAATCAGTCAACGGTTTTAATCGGGTACCGAGTCCTGCCGCAAATATCATTGCTTTCATATTACTTGTTTACAAAATTGGTTTCTATATTCTGTTCTCGGTGAATCAATTGCACTTCCACACCAAATTTTTCATTAATATGTTCGGCAGTTTTTTGAGCTGAATATACCGATCTATGCTGTCCACCTGTACATCCAAAACTAATCATAAGATTTGTAAACCCTCTATCTTTATAACGTTTAACCGAAGCATCCACCATTTCGAAGGCATGTTCGAGAAAATGAAGAATTTCGCCATCTTCTTCCAAAAACTGTATTACCGATTCATCTAAACCTGTAGATTGTGCATATCGCTCATATTTTCCGGGATTATTGACAGCACGACAATCAAAAACAAACCCTCCACCATTCCCTGAATCATCCTGAGGAATCCCTTTTTTATAGGAAAAACTATATATTTTCACAATCAAAGGTTTATGCACCGAGACTTCACGGAATTGCTTCAATTCGGTCATTTGTTTTAAAATTGTCAACAAATACGGATATTCAGAAGTTTCATTTTTCAGAATAGATCGAAGATTTTCGAGCGCATAAGGGATACTCTGTAAAAAATGAGGTTTTTTCTCAAAATAACCGCGAAAACCGTAAGCACCCAGGACTTGCAGGGTGCGGAATAAAACAAAATGCTTCAGCTGTTCACGGAATTTAATTTCATCAATCGGCATTAAGATTTTTAATGCATCGATATATGTTTGAAGCAGATTTTCACGTAGTTCAGCATTGTATTGAGCTTTTGCCTGCCAAAGGAATGATGCCACATCATAATAAAGTGGTCCCTTCCGGCCTCCCTGAAAATCGATAAAATAAGGTTTATCATCTTTGATCATCACATTTCTACTTTGGAAATCGCGATACATAAATGTGTTCGTTTTCGATTGCAAAAGGATTTCTGATAATTTTGAAAAATCATCTTCCAGTTTATTTTCCTGAAAATCAAGCCCGGTCGATTTCAAAAAACAATACTTAAAATAGTTCAAATCCCATAATATGGATCGTTCGTTAAATTCCGGTTGAGGGTAACAAACTGAAAAATCAAAATCTTTTGCTCCCAACACCTGAACGGAAGGTAGCATACGCATTGTTTTTCGCAACATTTCTTTTTCAGCTTCGTAAAAAACGCCGGTTTTTCGACCTTCAGCAATAAAATCGAAAAGCAGGACATTTCCTAAATCTTCCTGAATATAAAATCGTCCATCTGCGGTTCTAGCTAAAAATTTCGGAACAGGTAAACCTTGTTTTTCAAAATGCAATGCCATTTCAATAAATGCATGATTTTCTTCTATCGAAGTTCCTTCCACACCAATAATAGAATGATTTTTACTTTCCAAACGAAAATAACGTCGGTTTGAACCCGAAGCAGAAAGTTCTTCTTTACTTAGTAACTTCTCGTTGGTATATTGTTTAAAAAGAGATTCTAATTCATTCATTATATTTATGAGTTTGGTGTTTGGAAATTTGATATTTAAAGGAAAAAAATCTTCATAAAATTAATCTTATGCAAAGATACAAACATCATTTTAAAGAATATCATGCTCTTTGAAAAACTTAAAATAGCTCCAAGTATAAATCCATATTTTCAAAACAAAAATAAACGAAATAATTAAACGAGACGAATTAGTCTGTAAAAACTCAATTTACTTGCCTTTCAACTAAATAATTCCACTTTCTTCACTTTTAATTAATAACTTTCTCTTTCATTATTCAGTTTTTTTTCCGAAATTTGCGAACTTAAAATACCCAACAAAAAAAGTAATTTTAAGGAAAAAAAATAATCGTGAAAGAAACAAAGTACATTTTCGTAACGGGTGGCGTTACTTCTTCGCTTGGCAAAGGAATTATTGCAGCTTCACTTGGCAAATTATTACAAGCCCGTGGTTTTAAAGTAACTAATCAGAAACTAGACCCCTACATCAATATTGATCCAGGAACTCTGAATCCCTATGAACATGGCGAATGTTATGTAACCGTTGATGGTCACGAAGCCGATTTGGACTTAGGTCATTACGAACGGTTTCTTAATTCCCCTACCCGACGCGCTAACAATATTACTACCGGTCGCATTTATCAGAATGTTATTAACAAAGAACGTCGGGGTGATTATCTTGGAAAAACCGTACAGATTATTCCTCATATTACCGACGAAATTAAACGAAACATTAAACTTTTGGGAAGCAAAGGTGAATTTGATTTTGTAATAACTGAAATTGGTGGAACCGTTGGCGATATTGAATCACTACCTTATATTGAGAGTGTCCGTCAACTTCGTTGGGAATTAGGCAAAAACTGTCTGATTGTACATTTAACTTATGTACCCTATCTGGCTGCCGCCAAAGAATTAAAGACAAAACCAACTCAACACTCCGTTAAAGCTTTACAAGAGCAAGGAGTTCAAGCGGATATTCTCGTATTACGAACCGAACATGACATTTCAATAGACATGCGCAAAAAAGTAGCGTTATTCTGTAATGTGGAAACAAGTGCTGTTATGCAATCCATTGATGTTCCCACCATATATCGGGTTCCGTTGAATATGCAGAAAGAAAAACTGGACGAAGTAGTACTTACAAAAATGGGCTTTGATTTGGCTAAAACACCTGAGGCTGACATGGTCAAATGGATTGAATTTGTTGAAAAACTTGAAAATGCCAAAGAAGAAGTGCATATTGGAGTTGTTGGGAAATATGTTCAGTTGCCTGATGCTTATAAATCTATTATCGAATCGTTGATACATGCCAGTGCCTACAACAATAAAAAGCTTAAACTTGAACTGATTTTATCAGACAAGTTGAATGATGAAAATGTAGAAAAGAAATTGCACAAGTTGGATGGTATAATAGTGGCACCAGGCTTTGGACAACGCGGTATGGAAGGCAAATTTGCTGCATTAAAATATGCCCGTGAAAAAGATATTCCTTGTCTTGGTATATGTATGGGAATGCAAACAATGACCATTGAATTTGCCCGAAATGTTTTAGGATTAGCTGATGCCAACAGTACCGAAATTGATCCAAACACAAAAAACAATGTGGTGGACATAATGGACGAACAAAAAAACATTCTCGATTTGGGTGGAAGCATGCGTTTAGGTGCATACAAATGCAAATTGAAAAAAGGGAGCAAAGTTTATGACATCTATAAGAAAGAAAATATAAGTGAACGTCATCGCCATAGATATGAGTTCAATAATACTTATAAAGAAGATTTTGAAAAGGCTGGAATGATGTGTACCGGATTAAATGAAGAATCAAATTTGGTGGAAATCATAGAATTAAAATCAAATAAATGGTATATCGGTGTTCAATTTCATCCGGAATACAGCAGTACAGTTGTAAACCCACATCCACTGTTTATCAGTTTTATGAAAGCTGCTATTGAAAACCAGACAAGCTCTTCCCATAAAAATCAGGAACAAACAGTGAAGATTTAGATTTGTAGAATAAATAAAAATATAACAATTAAATTAATGAAGCCAAATTTCTCAAATAGAGATTAGGATAAAATTAAAAATATGGATAAAAATACGATTATTGGATTTGTCATCATTGCGTTAATAATTATAGGTTTTTCGCAATTAAACAAACCCAGCGAGGAGGAACTTGCTATACAGAAGCGCTACAACGATTCTATTGCTTTGGTTGAACAAAACAGAATAGAATCTGAAATAGCAATAAATAATGCAAAAGCTTCTGTAATTGCCGATTCAACAATTAATACCGACACAACAAATACTCAAGTAACATTATCTGATGCTTTTGGTGATTTTAGTGTAGCTGCAAAAGGCGAAGAAAAAATCTACACCCTCGAAAACGAATTGATTAGTTTAAATTTCAACAGCAAAGGTGGTCGAATTTATTCTGCTGAGTTGAAAGACTATAAAACACATGATTCTTTACCGCTTTTTTTGTTTGATGGTGCTGAAAGTTCGATGGGATTTACACTCGTAACAAACAATAACCGTGTAATAAACACTTCCGATTTATATTTCGAACCAGTTTCAGATGTAAGTACCGATTCCAAAGGAAATAAAAGTCTCACTTTACGCTTGAAAACAACAGGTGAAGGTTATATGGATTTTGTGTACACATTGCCGGCTAACAATTACATGCTTAGCTTTGATATCAAATCATCCGGCATGAATAAAGTTATGCCATTAGGGACTAATTTCCTCGAAATGCAATGGGCATCAAAAGTTCGTCAGCAGGAAAAAGGTCGCAAGTTTGAAGACCGTTACTCTACAGTCGAATTCAAATATCTTGCTGATGACATCGAAAAATTAAGCGAGAGTAAAAACGATGAAAAGAAAGCCGATAGCAAAGTAAAATGGATTGCTTTTAAAGATCAATTTTTTAGCAGTATTCTTATTGCAAACGATGCAATGAATTCAACTACACTAAAAAGTGAAGTCAAACCTGAGGATTCAGGTTATTTGAAATCATATAGTGCCAATATGACTGTTGCTTACGACCCAACAGGAAAAGAGCCAACCGGATTCCGCATGTATTTCGGACCAAATCAATATAAAATTCTTTCCGCTTACGACAAGGGTATAGATTCAGACAAAAAATTACGTCTTAATAAATTAATTCCTCTTGGATGGGGAATCTTTGGTTGGGTAAATCAATTTGCCATCATTCCCATGTTCAATCTGTTCAGTCGGTTTATGGGAAATTTCGGTCTAATTATTTTATTAATGACTGTTGTTATAAAATTGGTATTATTTCCATTAACTTACAAATCCTACATTTCAAGCGCAAAAATGAGGGTATTAAAACCTGAGATTGATGAAATAAACGCACGAATACCTGCTGACAAAGCAGCAGAAAGACAGAAAGCAACCATGGATTTGTATAGCAAAGTTGGCGTAAGTCCAATGAGCGGTTGCTTACCGACAATGCTTCAAATGCCAATTTTGTTTGCACTATTCAGCTTTTTCCCTTCGGCTATTGAATTGCGTCAGGAAAGTTTCTTATGGGCAACCGACCTTTCTACTTATGATTCTATTCTAAGTTGGACTACGTATATTCCAATCATTACGCCCTATTTCGGAAACCACCTTAGTTTATTCTGTCTACTTATGACTGTAACCAGTATTTTATCTACAAAACTGAATATGGCCACTCAACCTACCAACGATGCTATGGGTGGAAATATGATGAAATGGATGATGTACCTGATGCCTGTAATGTTTATGTTTATGTTTAATAGTTATGCTTCCGGCTTGAGTTATTACTATTTCATTTCAACTTTAATTACTGTTATTCAGACTTATGCTATTCGTGCAACAGTAGATGAAAATAAATTATTAGCAGAACTTCATGCAAAAAGAAATGCAAAAAAAGGAACAACTAAAAAGAAAAGCGGTTTTATGGAACGCCTGGAAAAAATGCAACAGGAACAACAAAAAGCGTTGAAAAATAAAAAATAAATCAACAGAACTAAAACAATAAAAGCGTAAATTGCAAGTTGATAACTATGCGCTTTACGCTTTTTTGTGTAAGTTTTAATCTTATAAATATGAATAGAATATTCGTCTTTGGAATTTCAATCATTTCAATATTACTTTTCAATTCATGTGGAAAATCGAAACGATTCGAAATTGACACAACAAAAAACACCTACAAGGTGAAAATTCATCGTTTTGACAAGGATATAATTCAATTAGACACAACTCAACTGGCAACATCTGTAGATAGCTTATATACACATTACAAAGAGTTTCTGCCCGTTTTTAATGACAACATATTAGGAATTACAGATTCAGACACGCTCGCAATACAAAACCAACTGTTGAATTTCCTTTCTGATTCCACTTTTAGTCCGGTAAACAGAAAAGTGCTGAAAACATTCGAAGATATTTCAGACATCGAAAATACCGTTTCAGAATCATTTACCTACATTCATCATTATTTCCCGGAAGTAACATTACCGGAAGTCTATTTTTTTGTTTCCGGCTTTAATCGTTCAGTAATTTTAAACGATAAATTTATAGCTTTCGGCACAGATATGTATCTTGGCAGCAATTACGAACCTTACAAAGAACTTACATATAAATACATGTTGAACAATATGCGTAGAGAATGTATTGCTACAGATATCGTTTCAACTACGCTTTTCAGAATGTTTATAATGAATAGCTCTGACAACAGATTAATCGACAATATGATATTTCGTGGAAAAGTAATGTATTTATTGTCAGTGTTTATGCCAAACGAAAAACAGGAAGATTTAATGGGTTATACTCCTGAACAATGGAGTTGGAGTACAAAATTCGAAAAAGATATATGGATGACAATTATCGATAAAAAAGATTTATTCTCAACCGACATGTTGCTTATAAGAAAATATATGAATGAAGCACCATTTACAGCACCTATCTCACAGGAGTCGCCGGGAAGATTGGGGACATGGATTGGATGGAGAATAGTTGAGAGCTATATGAATAAAAATACAACGCTTAGCCTTAAAGAGTTGATGGATGAGAATAATGCACAAAAGATTTTAGAAAATTCGGGTTATAAACCCTGACAACAAAAAAGACCTGTTCAAATTAAATTGAACAGGTCTGATTATTCTTTACAGTTTGACAATTATGCCGGACTGATTGCTTCTGAAGGACAAACATCAGCGCAAGTTCCACAGTCAGTGCAAACATCAGCATCAATTACATAAATATCACCTTCTGTAATTGCTTCCACAGGACATTCGCTGATACATGATCCGCAAGCAATACAATCTTCTGAAATAACGTAAGCCATTTTCTTTAATTTTTTGTTAGTACTAATTAGTTTTGCAAAAGTATAACTTTTTCCAAATCTAAAAAATTTTTTTGATTGTTTTTTTTGAATTAATTCTCAATACTTCTACATTTCTGTTGATTTTGAATTATTTTTAATAATTTCTTCCTAATCAAAAGTTCAAATAGTCTGCATCTAATAATTTATCATCAAAGTCTACTAAATCTGTAACAACTAAAAATGAAATTTGTTGTCAATTAAACCGTTAAAAGAAATTACAAATCCTCTAAAACAGTAAAAGAAATTAAAAACATATTTTTTGCAAACTCATTATTGTGCAATAATACTAATTTTAGTACGTTTGTATTTTTAAAAACAACGCCCAATACGATTATGACATCAAGCAACCTCATAAAAAAAATCAGACTTCCATTTTTATTATTATTTATAGGCACATCAGCTTTTTCACAGGGAAATTTACCCTATGCTGACGGAAGATTTGTTCACCTAGGATTTTTTCTGGGTACTAATCTTATGGACTTTAATGTGCTGCCTACATCAAATGATTCCGTAAGGGCTTCAGCCCTTACGCCAGGGTTCTCTGTTGGAGCTATAGGCGATATGAGAATAAACAAGTATTTAAATTTGCGTTTCACCCCAGGTCTTCACTTTGGCACTCGAAAGCTAGATTACTCCTTTTCTTCAGGCAATGAAAGCACTAGTGTAAATTCTGTCTTTGTTTGTATTCCGGCTTATTTAAAATACAGCGCTGAACGCTATCATAATTATCGACCTTATTTAATTGGAGGCGGTGGTATCTATATTGATTTAGGGACAGATGACACAAAACCAATAGTGCTGAGACCTTTCAATGTTTTCACTGAGTTTGGAGTTGGCTGTGATTTGTATTTTTCTTACTTTAAACTTTCCCCTGAATTAAAATTTTCTATTGGGTTTAATGATATATACAAACCTTATGTTAACCCGGATCCATCAAATCCACCTGACGCTGTAAAACAGATGTTCAATTCACCAATCAGTAAGCTCACTACAAAAATGTTAACGCTCTCGTTTAATTTTGAATAAGATAGCAGAGCGCATTATAAATTAAAAAGGCAAATTAACATTTGCCTTTTTAATTTAATATCCTAAAATTTTCAACATTGATTTATAACTTTGCTCTTTAGCAAATAGCTTTGTAAAATACTCACCATCTTCATCTTTGTCAATAATAACCAATTTTGGAGCCGGTATCAGACAATGTTGAATTCCACCAAATCCACTTAATGACTCCTGATAGGCACCAGTGTGAAAAAAGCCTATATATTGCTCTCTATCCTGATGCATTTTAGGAAGAAAAACCGCATTTGAATGTATCTCTGCATTATAAAAATCCTCACTATCACATGTCAGACCTCCCAAATTTACACGCTCGTATTCTGAATCCCAATTATTTATAGCAAGAAACACGTAACGTTGATTAATTGCCCATGTATCGGGCAAAGTGGTCATAAAGGAACTATCAATCATATTCCACAATTCACGATCATTCTGTTTCTTTTGATTTACTATTGAATATAACATAGCGCCACTCTCTCCAACAGTATACGAACCAAATTCAGTAAAAATATGTGGTTCAGGAACACCATTTTGAGAACAGATTGTTTTTATTTGTGAAACAATTTCCTCAGCCATATATTCATAGTCGTATGCCATATCCAAATGTGTTTGAATTGGGAAACCACCACCTATATTCAAACTATCAAGTTCAGGACATTTCTTTTTCAGTTCACAATACAGATTGACTGCTTTATTTAATTCATTCCAATAATAAGCTGTATCTTTTACCCCTGTATTAATAAAGAAATGTAACATTTTCAAATTTACCTGAGGATTCGTTTCAATATACTTAGAATAATATGGTATAATATCGTTGTATCGAACACCTAATCGCGAAGTATAGAAGTCAAACTTAGGTTCTTCTTCTGCAGCAATACGTATACCTACATTAAATTTAATATCAAAATCCTTAAGAAGTAAGTCAAGTTCAAATTTATTATCCAATATGGGTATAACATTTGTGAATCCAAGCCTCATTAAATTCTGGATATTCTCAACATATTGAGGTCGCTTAAATCCATTACATACAACAAATGTATCAGACTTAAGTAAACCCTGTTCATACAATGACTCCATTATATTAATGTCAAATGCAGAAGAAGTTTCTAAATGAACATCATGTTTCAACACTTCTTCCATAACAAAAGAAAAATGTGAACTTTTAGTACAATAGCAATAATTATATTCCCCATTATAATCAACCTTTGCCATCGCTACATTAAACATTCTTCGTGCTTTCTGAATGTTTTGTGCTATCTTAGGCAAGTAAGATATTCTTAAAGGAGTTCCATACTGTTTTATAATATCCATTAAAGGTACTCCGCACCATTCTAATTCATTCTCAACAATATTGAAACTTTCGTTAGGAAATTCAAAACTTTGATTAATAAGATCAATATATTTATTTTTCATACAAAACTATTATTTAAATAATACTTAGTCAATCTAAATTAGTTACATTCTCTAATTTTTTCCCATCCAATCTAATTAGATTTACTTATTTTACAAAGAAAGAGTGCAAAAATAATTATTTAATTTTACAATTAAACCATTCAGGATGATTATTTAATCAACAAACCAGCTAATTAACAATAAATACATTCCCAAAATTATTCATTTATAACATTGTCAGTCAAACAGACAACGTATACTACCTGTAATTATAAAAGAACCCAAAGGTTTTATTATAATTCTACGGCGGTTAATGTCTTGCTACAAGATAATTATTTTAAATTAGACAAACTTGCTCTTGCCTACCGCAGATATGGGCGGAATTTAACTATATCATTAATACAAACAAAACTAAAACTCTATCATTTATTTGATTTATTCCATCAGATAAACTGACAATTGCCAATAAAAAAGAGCCAAAGAAACAGATCTTTGACTCTTTTTTACGGAGTTCAACAATTTTATTTGAGCTTTTTTGATTTTAATTTTTTAATCTCATTCTCCAATGTTTCAATTTCTTTTTCCTGACTATTAATTGTTTTCAACAACTCATTCAATTCTTCATTATCAATTGTTGTTGGATATTGTTCATCAACTCTTTCGAGGAAATCAGCAAGTACATTCATGTAATTCATAAAAGCATCATATGCGGTTTCGTAATGCGTCCCAAATGCATCTTTGTGGTTCATATAACGAAAATGATCAGACGATTGCAACTTGAGCCAATCATTATGTAAGGGTTTATCGTTACATAAATGAACTCTTTCGCTAACAGCATATAACTTCGATAAAGCCTCCTGCTGTAAATCATTTCCGGTCCAAGGTGTGAGATCTTTATCGTTCCCAACCCAGCTAAACGCATAAGTAGCAGACAAAGGACCTGCAGAATCAGATTTTTTACTAATTTCAGATGGCAGCACAAAAGTCATTTTTTGCTCCATAGCATGATAAGGCAAGGCCTTCAGAAATTCAAATATTCCAGTATATGCAGGTTGTCCAACGCCTAAAATATCGTAACCCATACCTATACAAATTATTTTCTCATCTTCAGGTAAAGCCCCAATCCAACCAATATATTTTTCAGCTGTCAAACTCAAACTAGAGAACCTAAAAGCCATATCATCACTTAATTTGTGATTCCTCACTAAAAGTTTAAGTTTAGAAATATAAGAGTGATTATACACATAATTAGGGCTTTTCCAACCAAGAACATATTTTGCTTCATCTATAAGCATAGTCTTGTAACCCAACTTAGAAACTAATTCACCTATTTCGTCCGAATAAATTAGTTCGGTATTAAAGAATGCTGTTGGTCGCTTTCCAAACAGTGTTTCAATCTTGTCGGAGTGCATTTTTACCTGAAGTTCAAATTCAGCGGCATCATAAATAGATGATAAAGAATGTGCATATGGCTCTGCTAAGAATTCAACACTTCCTGTTTTTGCAAGTTCCTTAAAACTATCAATTAATTCGGGAGCATACTGTTCAAAAAGCTCTAATGATATACCGGAAATAGTAAATGCACATTTAAATTTTCCGTTTGAGCTTCTAATCATTTCAGATATTGTCTGATTAGCAGCTAAATAAGAGTCACTAACTAATCTATTTAATCGTTCACTTGTTAGAAAATCATCATAATAATAATGATCATTCCCAATATCAAAAAAGCGATAACGCTTCAACTGGTATGGTAAATGTATTTGAAAATAGAAACAAATGTTTTTCATATTTTGTATTGATTTATGATTTAACTCTTTAACAAAAAAGCTAATAATAATTATAATAATCTACATTACACTATTATAAATGGCACGAACTTTTAAACCGGCATCTTCCCATTTAATATTATTTACTTCTTCAAGTCCTAATTTGCTAAGACTTTCAAACATAGCCGGATTTTTTACGATAGAATAGATTGCATCTGCCATCGCATCGATGTCCCAATAATCAGTTTTTATTGCATGCGATAATATTTCGGCACATCCAGATTGTTTTGAGATAATACTAGGTGTTCCTATTTGCATTGCCTCAAGTGGCGAAATGCCAAATGGCTCTGACACAGAAGGCATCACATAAACATCACTTTCTGCTAACATTTCATGTACTTGTCTACCTTTTAAAAAACCGGTAAAATGAAAACGATCAGCAATTTTCCGTTTTGCCACCAGATCAATCATTTCCTGCATCATATCGCCACTACCGGCCATAACAAAACGAACATTTTTAGTCTTTTGTAAAACCCTGTATGCTGCTTCTACAAAGTACTCAGGTCCTTTTTGCATAGTAATACGACCTAAGAAAGTAACCACTTTATCTTTTCTGGGCGTTTTAGTAAAACCATCAATATCATGAAGAGGTTCAACAGCATTATGAACAGTTGTAACTTTATTCGGATCCTGATAATACTTTTCAATGACAATTTTTCGGGTTAAATCACTTACTGTTATTATATGGTCGGCTGCATCCATACCCCGTTTTTCGATTCCGTAAACCGTAGGATTTACCTGTCCGCGACTGCGGTCAAAATCAGTTGCATGTACGTGAATAACCAATGGTTTTCCCGAAATTTGTTTTGCAAAAACTCCTGCCGGATAAGTTAGCCAATCATGTGAATGTATAATATCAAAATCCATTTGATGTGCTAAAACACTTGCAACAGCCTCGTAATTTGAAATTTCTTCAATTAAGTTATCTGGATAACGACCAGAAAAATCTATACAGCCCAAATCATTGGTGTAAATCCTATTAAAATTATATTTTATTCCATTTCTTAACCAGAAATACTCATCAGGATGCATCATTGAACCTATTCGAGAGTTTACATAATTCCAATCGTTTTCTTTCCAAACGACAGGGACATTACATGCTCCAACAATTTTCAAAAAACTCTGATCTTCATCTCCATGAGGTTTAGGAATTACAAATGTAATATTCATATCCGATTGTAATGCCATCCCTCTCGTTAATCCGTAACTTGCTGTTCCTAAGCCACCTAATATATGGGGTGGAAATTCCCATCCAAACATTAATGCCTTCATATATTATTCGTTTTCGTATTTATTTAACACTTCTAACACCCTCAGGATTTCTGCTACACTCATGGCAAAAGACATGCCTCCATGGCCTTTATACGGAGGATTCCCATCAAATAATTCCGGCAAAGTTCCTACACAAAGTTCCGTCATTTCAGCTTCAAACCCTATTAACATTCTTTCTATAAACGATTTCCCGCTTTGTTTGTATATGCGCAAATATGCCATAGCGAAAGCTCCAAATGTACAAGGCCAAGCCGGTCCATTATGATAATTACGATCACGCTCTAATTGACCACCAACATAATTTGGCCTGTAAAAACCACTTTTGGGGCTTAATGTACGAAGACCTTTAGGAGTCAATAATTCCTTAGTTGTGATATCTAAAACAGACTTCTGTTGCTGTCTGCTTAATGGAGAAAATTCTAATGCTACAGCTAAAATCATATTAGGGCGAACCTCGTAGTCTTCATAAAAACCATCAACAAAGTCATGTAAATAGGTCCCATTCCAAAAAGTTTTTACAAAGGCTTCACGTGCAATTTCAGCCTGATAATCTAACAAATCGGCTGCATGTTCATTTCCTTTTTCGCGGGTTAGCTGCGAAGTAAACTTTAATGCATTATACCATAACGCATTAATCTCAACAACATAACCAGTCCTTGGCGTTATAGGTTTACCATTCTCAATTGCATTCATCCATGTAGCAGGTTTCCCTGTGCCATTTACAAACAGCAAGCCGTTATTATGTAAAAAAAGATTTGGGTGCTTTTGCTTACGAATAAAAGTAATAATTTCTGTAGCAAATTCTTCAAATCTGGAAGCTGCCTTTTGAAGTGATGTGGCTTTTGCATATTGTTGAATTGTCCACAAAAACCATAGTAAAACGTCGGGATCTGAAATTGCCTGTAATTTTATTTCTGCGCCCTCTCCACTCATAAATGTTTTTAAATCGGCTATTGAAGTTTCAATAATGCGATCAAAATAATCCATTCGGTCAATACTCAACGTACAACCGGGCAAGGCAACAAACTGATCTCTTGCTCTTGCCCCAAACCAAGGATAACCGGCTAATAAATATGTTTTATCACCTTCTCTTTTGTAAAATTGTTGAGCAGAATTCTTTAAACAAGAAAACATATCTATCCTGTGACCCCTTTTAGTCAATTCATTATCCCACAAAATTTTTAATTTACGGGGCGAAATTTCAGAGATACCAGCCGAAAAAATGATTGATTCTCCTTTTTTTATTGACATTTCAAAATAACCGGGAACCAGTAAATCTTCCTTATAATCGTATCCCCTTTCCTTCTCCTTGAAATATTCGATATTTTTATACCAATCCGGGTGATGAATATATTCGTTTTTTTTCGAAAATTGCATACATAAAGATGGATAATTATTATAAAGACACAAGCTGCTACCATTAACAAGTTCTTTATAAGAAGTGTCAGCTAAATCATTTTCTTTAGTAAGACTATTTACACTTCTAAATGCCAAAAAGGGTTTAAAGCGCAATAATGTAGGAGTATGCGCCTCCAACAAAGTGTATTTTATCAGTACTCTGGGTTCAAATGAAACTAAAAGTCTTTCTTTGGAGAGAATAACACCTCCGACCCTGTAAATTGTGCGCGAAATAACCTCACAATCAAACTGACGAATATACTTATGACCCTTCGGGCTATAATTATTATCTTCATATTTATTTATTCCTAAATTAAACTCCGCACCATGTTGAATAACGGTTTCTGACAAAGAAGAAAGTAAAACATGATTCGAATTATCAATTTCAGGTAATGGAAGCACCAATTGACCGTGATATTTTCTTGTATTACAATCAATTAATGTAGTACTATTATAAGCACCTGCCCTATTTGTTCGGATCATCTCTTTTGTAAGAGATTTATCAAGATTTATCAGCAGTGTTTTGTCAAAATTGAGATAACTCATATATTAAATCAGTTTAAATATCACATTAATTTACAGTATTCATAGTTAAATTAAGAGCAAAAAATAATCTTTCAAAAAAAAAACTGAAACCCATTTAATTCATCTTTAATTACGACCGCAATATATTAAATAAATATGAATTATAAAAGAGTAGATTTCACTAAAATTACATATTTCTGTAGACATTTTCAACTACAATATTTAATCTATTGATTTTACGCCGTTTGCAAATACGGTAAAGTTAACACATTTAAAATTCATTTTTTTGAAAATATATATACTTTTTGAATAAAAAATACGTTAACTCACTTGAGAAATTGTAACTTTGCATTAAAATTTTAAATACTAACAGCAATTTGAACAATTCTCCAGAGAAAAGGCAATTTTTTTATGCTATTTTCATACCATTTACAATGGGGTTGTTAATGGTTGCAAGTTTTATACTTGAAAAAGGAATGAACTGGGACTTTCATGCCGGAGGAGTATTCCCCCGTAAAATTGAAAGTCTTTTAGGTATATTTTCCATGATTTTCGTACATGCAAACTGGGGACATTTGGCAAACAATTTACTATCATTTGAAATTTTATCCGGAATGTTATTTATTGCTTACCGTGATATTGCAATAAAAATATTGATATCAACTTGGTTTTTCAGTGGTGTAATTTTATGGATAATTGGTAGAGGAAATTGGCACATTGGAGCAAGTGGGTTAATATATGCATTAGCATTTTTTTTATTTTTCAGTGGTTTAATTCGTAAATACACACCATTGATAGCTATTTCACTCGTTGTTGCCTTCGTTTACGGGAATATGATTTGGCACATTATACCTTGGCAAGTTAATGACCCAATTTCATGGGAAGGGCATTTATCAGGTGGTGTAGTTGGATTATTTTGTGCCATTTGGTTCAGACATGATGGACCACAAAAACCAGTTAAAATTTGGGATAATGATACGTATGACGAACAATTAAATACTGATTTAGAAGACATTTATAATGACGATATATAAAAGAATATAAAAAAAAACTCTTACAATTTAAGAATATGGAAGAAAAAAACTCAAAAGAAATTAATTTACTTCAACTCATTACACTTTTATTAGACTGGCTAAAAAAAGTATTTATTGGGTTTGTAAATATATTAGGTAGTATTTTAAAATTAAGTTACAGACAATTTATTGTACTGATAATAGTCGTCGGAGTGAGTGTTGTTATTGGTCAATACTTAGCTCGTAAGTCTGCAAGGGTGTATAAGGCCGAAGCCATGGCAATGATTTACGGGAGTGATGCTCAAACGGTTATAGAAATTTCCAAGCAACTTGAAAATTCGTCACCACTTAACCCATTAACAACACTGGGAACAAAATTATCATTACCCGATAGTGTCGCTAAAAACATCGTTGAATTTCACACATACTATGTTATTGATTACATGAAAGATAGCGTAGCTGACATAGTCGATTTCAAAAACAACCATTCACTTACTGACACAACCAATATCAGAATGAAAGATCGGGTTTATTTCAGAATACTAACAAAAAATATTGCTCAGGTACCCCTTGTTCAGGAAGCATTATTAAATCATTTAAACAACAACAAAGTATTAAAAGATGGATTTGAAAATAAAAGGAATGAATACTCACAAAAAATTATAATATGTGATATTGAATTGAAACGAATTGATAGTCTTGCAAAAGTTTCCTATTTCAAAGAAAATGACAAACAATTGCGCTTTGACAAAAACAAATTAATTGTGGGTGAACAACAGAAACAATTATTTTGGGGAGAGCTCTTAAGACTTCAAGAATTAAAATCAATTGCTCAAGAAAAACTCTCAGAATTTAAACAACCTATAAATCTGCCATCAGATTTTGTTGTAATTCCTATTCCTATAAATGGTCGGATCAAATATGGAATTTATAGCCTCTTAATAGGCTACATTCTTTCTCTTTTGATTGCTGTAATTTTAGAGAATTATAAAAAAGTATTCAAATATTTAAGAAGCTAGAACAGCTTTAACAGTAAAATAAAACCCGGGAAGCTTTTAATTGCATCCGGGTTTTATTATTTGTAATTTTATTTTCAACATTTTGTCATGAAAGTCTTCGCTTAAAATCGTCATACCCGAATTCCCGAATCATTTTAAATTCGTTTTCTTTTGTCCAAATTCCAATTCCGGGATGTGAAACGCCATTGAACATTGTGGTTTTAACCATTGTATAATGTATCATATCTTTGAAAATAATTTTATCTCCAATTTTCAATTCATTTTCAAAAGACCAATCCCCATAGAAATCACCTGACAAACAACTATTACCACCCATTCTGTAAGTAGACTTTCCGGCAATTGCATCTGTTGCTCCAACTATTGCCGGTTTATATGGCATTTCTAAGCAATCGGGCATGTGGCATGCAAAAGAGACATCGAGCATCGCAGTTTTAATTCCTTTGTTTTCAACAATATCAACAACCGAAGAGACAAGCACACCGGTTCGCCATGCAAAAGCACTTCCCGGCTCAAGAATTAATTGTAAATGAGGATATTTATTTTTAAATGATTGGAGTAAACGAATCAGGTGGTCAACATCATACCCTTCACGGGTCATCAAATGTCCACCTCCCATGTTCAACCATTTTATTTGTGAAAAATATTTTCCAAACTTATCTTCAACTACGGTCAATGTTTTTTCCAAATCAAATGAAGAAGATTCGCACAAGGTATGAAAATGAAGCCCTTCAACTCCTTCAGGAAGTTTTTCTCCAATTAAATCCGCAACAACTCCAAGTCTTGAACCGGGTGCACATGGATTGTACAAATCTGTTCCCACCTCTGAATATTCGGGATTAATTCTTAATCCGCAGGAGATATTATTGAATTGTGTTTGCGGATAAAAACGCTCAAACTGTTGTAGCGAATTAAAAGTAATATGGCTGCTGCAATTCATTATTTCTGGAAATTCCTTATCGGTATAAGCAGGTCCGTAGGTGTGCGCAGGACTCCCCATCTCTTCGAAAGCCAATCGTGCTTCAGCCAATGAACTTGCCGTAGAATAAGGAATATATTCCCTCACAACAGGGAAAACACTCCACATGGCAAATGCTTTGAACGCAAGAATAATTTCGACACCTGCGCGCTCTTTGACCGAACTGATTAGTTCAAGATTTTTACGAAAAGCAACTTCATCCAGTACATAACATGGAGAAGGGATAGAATTATAATTCATTCTGATTTTTTTTGCAAACTTACATAAAAAAATGAAAAAAGACTATCTAATTCTACTTTGACAGATTAAAACGATAATACTTTTTCTATTAATATTTTGATATAAACAATGTAATTTTTATAGAAATACATATTGATATATCACTTATATTTAGTATCTTAGCAGTGGA
>JAQUWU010000093.1 GCA_028692715.1 Paludibacter sp.
TCAATAAGTCCAATTGTTTCAGCAAATGCAAATGGATTATCCCATGTATAACCATCCCTGCTTCCATCATATCCCAAAGACCTTAAAACCAGTGTGATGTACTGTGCCGCCGTTGTTTTATCACTCGCTCCGAATTCTGTATAACTTACACCATAAGAATATCCTTTTGAATAAGCATATTCAACATAGTATTTTGCCCAATTAGGAACATCCGTAAAATTATTCCATACTGTTCCGCTTTTCTTGATTTTTCCGTCTTCTCCAAGTAAACGAATCAGCATTGCAATAGATTCTGCTCTTGTTGCAGTTTTCTCTAGCTCATATCCATTTTCTGTTCCGTGAAATAAATCCAGCGCGCTTAATTTATCGGCCATTTCTGTGGCAACTTGGATTTTTGTTGTGTCAATTGCTGCAAAAGAAGGAACACTTGTGCCAACCATTAAAGTAAATCCCAAAATTAATGCAGCACTTTTTCTGATTATGTTTTTCATAAAAATCTCCTTTTCAGTATGGAATCAAAAGATAAATGCCTTTAAGGCTACTTAGAAAAATTATAACATAAATTAACAATTTTGGAAACGCATCTTTTCATTTTGTCAGACACTTTAACGGAATATTTTTTGCTTGGCTTTTGTAATATGAATGAAAACAATCATGAAAGGAGGGCTTTATATTTTATATGGCAGTTCGAAAATTTGGCTTAATGATTTAGATGATATGCAAATTTTACAGTTACATAAACTCGTTTTGTTGAGCAGAGATTTGTATAATTTATCAATTAAAACAATATCAGACCACTACTTAAAGACAGAAGAAGTACTTGATTATCAGCAAATCAAAGCATTAATTTATCATAAACCAGAGTACCAAGAAATTACAGGCTGTTACTATGCCGTTATTCTTTCTGCGATTTCTGATTTCAAAAAATTCAGTAATAAAACAAAGAATAATTATAGACCGCCAAATCTAAAGGAGGACTATTATCCAATTATGATTTCCAAGTTAACCCCGAAAGACGGATATATAATACTTCCCAGTACAAAACAGACAGAAGAAATAAAGCTAAAATTTCCAGCGGTTTATGGAGAAAAGTCAATTTTAAAAGTAATCATCAGGCCGCTATTTCAATTTAAGGCATGGCAAATGATAATTGAATATCCCGTTATGGAAAAGCCAATTGCTGGCTTAGACAAATCTAATGCGATGGGAATTGATTTAGGGATTATTAATTTCGCAACTTGTGCGACCAGCAAGGGGGAGAGCTTTATTATTGATGGAAAGAAACTCAAAAGCATTATTCAAGGATTTTGCAAATATAATGCCAAGCTGGTTTCTAGAAGTGGTGGTAAACACAATACTAAAAGGCTTGTTTCTTTATATTGCAAAACACAAAATAGAGTAAACGATTATGTGCAGAAAAGCATTAGTTATATCATTAAGTACTGTTTAAGGAATGGTATCGGGCAAATAGTGATTGGGTGGGGAGACCATTTCATAAATTTTGACATTGGAAGAAATAATCAGCTGTTTTCGTATTTTCCATTTGCTCGCTTTAAGGAGCTGCTCTTTTTTAAATGCAAGGAAAACGGAATTATATTTCAAACCGTGGATGAATGTTTTACCAGTCAAGCATCTTTTTTAGACGGTGATTTTTTGCCTTGGCACATCACAAAAGAAAAACAGCATTTCAGCGGAAAGCGTTGCTATCGTGGTCTATATATAGCCAAAGATGGTAGAGAAATAAACGCTGATGTTAATGGTGCCCTTAATATTTTACGCAAGGGAAAAGGTAACGCTGTAATCAATATAGATTTAAGTGGTAGAGGGATTGCTACCCCAAAGAGAATAAACCCTCTTAAAGATTAGCACAACTTCCTACACATTATATCCGACTGCTTTTATCGGCAGTCGGACAATTTTTTTGAAAGGAGAACATATTATATGCTTACAAACGATGAAATTATTGAAGTTGACGAATATATTCAAAATGTATTATCTCCAAAATTCGGGGAGTATGACGAAATTGACGATTTTATAGTTGTCTGTTCTTGTGATGAAGGTATCTTTTGGGAATTTAAAAGTTTGAGTGATTTTTATATTAAAAAATTAGAGGCCACAATAGAAAGTGAGTTTCAGAAACATCATGGAGTAACTTTAAGTATGATTGCAGCCCAAGAACGTTTGTGCCAGCTTAGAATATTAAGCAACAAATTTAAAGATATTTCTGACACAAAGGATATTGCCATGCTTTGCATTGCAAGTTCGGTTGACCTTTATTTTCTTGAAGCGCAAAAAAAGCAATATGAAAAAGAAGGCTCGAACAGTTTTAAATTATAACCTAAATACTTTTTTTATATGATACAAGATACCATCTGTAAGGAGGATTTTCCGATATGACAAAAGAGGAACAAGATTTTTTAGAATTTATTTATCATAAAGAATTTCAGAAAAATTTTGAGGAATGGATTGATTTAATGGAAGCTGACTATGCAGAAGGGAAATTAAATTTGATTGAAAATTCTTCAAAAATGAGTAATGACTGAAAAACAATCTACTAAATTTTAATGGTAAAAATTAAACAGGTTAGAAAAAACGTGGCAAAAGGTTACTCCCAATTTTAATTGGGAGTTTTTTTTGATGTGTGACGGGGCGAAGCCCCGGCACAACATTGATTAAATATATTGGGTAGAACACTTAAAATCTTTACTATTCAAATAAAAACAGTATCTTCCTATAAACAAACTTTATCTAGGAGGATACAAAAAATGATAGACCTTTATACAAAAAAACCAAAAAAATCAATAGCAGAAATTGAGCAATACCAGATATGGAACTATAAACAAGCACTTAAAAAAATTAAAATGGGAAAAGAAAGAAAGTCAAAAACGTGGGATTATGAAGCTATCACGGAACAAATACGCTGGCATATTAATCACACGCATACTCTGGTGGATAAGGATGTCGTTATTGTTGGAAAATATACTCCCAAATTTCTTATGCAGGACACTATGATAACACAATGTGCTTTTAAGGTATCGGATTTAACCCCATACCGTTTAAAACGGTTAATTACATTAGGTAAAAATATTAACCTATATATTACAAACAACAATTACCGCACGAATTACAAACGTAGCTGTGAATTTGTGGATAGCACAGATTGCTTAGCTTTGGATATTGATTATTATAACATAAAATCACTGAATGGTATGGCGGCTGAAGATGTATATACCAAGATTTGTGAAGAGGTATTTGCTCCTTTGGGAATTATGCCAAGCTATGGTATTGATAGTGGGAAAGGGCTATATCTATTCTTTTTGTTGGAGCACTTACCATTAAGGGAAAAAGATAGGGATAATCGTTATCAATATTCAAAGGTAATAAATGCACTGATTACAATGACAAAAGATTATGGGGCAGACCCAAGTTGTTCTGATTTTGCAAGGGTGCTAAGACTGCCTTTGACGATTAATCAGAAGACACAAAGAAGTTGCCAAATTATTAATTTTGACAAAATTAAATCCGACACACCAAAAAGATATAGAATTGAGGAATTATTTAAAACCTTGCTCCCAGATATTCCATTAACACAAGAAAAACCTAAAAAACGAATTGAAAGGCCTAAGAACAAACCTGCCTTTAAAAACGCTGTACCGTGTAAATTTACTTTGAACAGTTTGGGACAAGCAAGGGTACAAGACCTCTTATATTTACTGCATCTTAGAAAAGGAGAAATGACAACCTATAGGAACCAATTTCTTTTTATTTTAGCATTATCGGTTTTAGAATATCTTTTTGAGGTGCCAGACCAAGCGGAAATTTTTTGTTAGAGGTAAATGAGCAATTTACGGAGCCATTAAAGAAAAAAGAAGTGCAAACTGTATTTCAGCATGCATATGACAGTATAACAAAAAGAATCCAAGGAAGTACAGGCTATTACCATTATAATAATGAAAGTATTATTATGAAGCTTGACATTACAAATGATGAGTTCAAAAACATGAAAACGATTATTTCTACCAGAGTTAAATATGACCGTAACAATAAACGTAGACGGAACAATCGCAGAGATGAGGATGGCAAAACAAAAAGACAGCAGGATAAAATTAATAAATTGAAAAAAATACAACAGCTAAGAAATGAAGGAAAGACCGCCGTAGAGATAGCAAAAATAATAGGTGTATCAAAAGGGCTTGTTTATAAATATCAAAAAGAGTTGAATAAAACAGCTCCTTAATAACCAAGAGAGAGAGTAGAAATAAATTGAACTTATTTTATTCATAGAGCATGTAAACTATTGATTTTTGCAAAAAAAAATGTTATTAAGATAGTGTAAGCAAAAATACACACAAAATATATGTTTACATAATTCATTCAACTTTATTAAATTATTTTTAAATCTATTTTACCTATATTTTTTTAAATATTTATGTTCCTATTACTAGGAATGAATTTTTTCTGAACTATTGATTTTTAGAAAAAATATGCTATATTATGTATGCAAGGAAAAAAGTTCCTTTTAAAATAATTATTAATGGAGAGTTGATTTTATGAGACAAAATTAAATTTAAACATGTTGCAAAAATGATTTTAATTCATTAGACCGTCAAAACAGAAATTATGAACGAGTTCTCAATTTTCTTTATCCAATATATGAATTATTGATTTTTACAAAAAAATGCTATTAAAATAGTGAGAACAATATTCAATTTACTTAAAGAGCAAGTTAACATAATGCATGCAACATTGAGAGAATAAGTTCATACCCATTAAATCTATCGAAAGGTAGATAACTGTTAAATGATTATAAAAATAATAGGAGTTGATTAATATGTATTACGAAATTCAGAATCTTAGTGTCACAAAAATTAAGGAAGCAAAAGAATCCATACAAAAGGCTATAACATATAGTCAAAATGATTTATTAGCAAGAGATAGAAATATTCTATCAAACGGTAAAGGAGAAATTAAACATGTCTTTTTTATATTTATCATTGGGTTTGTTGGTGAAATTTTATTGCAAAAAAACTCAAAAATACCAATATTCGATAAAAATTTTGAACCTTATTTAAAGCGTATTCGACTTTTAGCCCTAAACTATCTTGCAATGGCTATTTGTGAGACGGTTGAAGAGGATATTTATTATGATAACTTAAAAATGATTTTTCATGACCCTTCTGATATAACTGAAAATTCATTCACAGAGAGCTCTAATGAGGAAGTAATTTATCATGAGCTGAATGGGCTCTATGTGTTAGAAAATCAGATGTTTGGTATTTGCTTCGTTGAACAACTTTATCTTAGAGTTATTCTTTGTGTCAAAACAAATATGGACGGAAGAATTTTAGAAATAGTATCAATGTATCCTTCAATTTTAGGAGCATAAAAAGTATACACTTGTTTATGGGCATATCAAATCCATTCACACTAGACGGTATGCCCATAATATACAAAACTTTTTCCTTAAACCATTAATTTTTATATTCCACCCCTTATTTTTATAAAATATACCATTCAAAAATTACTCATTATTTACAATTACTCATTAATTGAAGGAGATGAATGGTATGGCTAATAAAGTATACGAAATTGTTAATCAACGAATTATTCAAAAAATTCAAGAGGCAATAAAAGGTAAGGATGTACTTCCTTGGCAAAAGCCTTGGGTGTATGCAAATGCACCTCAAAATTATGTAACTGGAAGAAAGTACAGAGGCGTAAATAATTTACTTTTAGATTCGGGTGAATATATCACTTGGAATCAGTTATGTGAACTACAAAAGCAATCCTCAAATTTAAAATTAAAGAAGGGTTGCAAAAAAGAAATGGTTGTCTATTTCAATTTTTCCGAATATGACAAAGAGAAGCTGGATAATAACGGTAAAGCCGTCATTGAAAAACAGAGAATCCCCTTTTTAAGATATTATAACGTGTATAACATTAATGATGTTGAGGGATTGGAAAGTAAAATTCAAGAGGACAGTTTTTATCATGACCCCATCGAAAAGGCAGAGCAGATAGCTCAACATTACTTCGACAGGGAGAACATAAAAGTCATACATTTAAAAGGAAATAAGGCCTTTTATAGTCCAATGACAGATAGTATTACACTACCATTACGCTCCCAATTTCCCTTGATTGAAAACTATTATTCTTGTTTATTTCATGAGGCTGGACATAGTTCTGGTGCAAGCAATAGACTGAGCAGAAATATTATCAATACATTTGGAGATAACCAATATTCTAAGGAAGAATTAGTGGCTGAAATGACTGCTTCTATGCTATTAGGATATTGTGG
>JAQUWU010000094.1 GCA_028692715.1 Paludibacter sp.
TTGCAAATTTGCAAATTTACCTGAGGTTCTTGTTAAGGTGCGTGTTGATGAAAACCAGTATTCAAGGCGAGGCGGACGAAGATACTTTGCTTCAGAAGCTAAACTTCAAAAGTATATGTATGCAAATCGCATAATATCTTATAGCCAATGTTTTTATAATATTGCAATTAGACTGTTAGTTCAGATAATTATGCCAAATTGGCTCAGGGCTTTTGTTTTTAAAACGTTATTCAGAAATAGGAATAAGAGCTAATATGTTTACATATAAAAATTGGGAAAAAGTTTGTATTTCTTTTTCGAATAAAGGTAAGTGTGGAAAGACAGCTATAGAAGTTCTTGACAAAAAAAACACTGACGGTTTTCTTATTTTTAAGCATGATGTGGAAACATCGCCGGAACGTGCTCTTGATATTGCAAAAATTGAATCAAAATATATGCATAAAGGCTCTTATTATGTTCAGGCATATCTGCTTGATTCAGATAAAAATGTAAGAATATTAAAACAAATAAAAGAGTTAGGCCATGAAGTTACCTATCATCATGATGTCTTAGATTCTTGTTCAGGAAACTTTGAAAGCGCTATTCAAGAATTTGAAAAAATGCTTAATAAATTCAGACAAAACGGTTTTGATGTTAAAACTGTTTGCCAGCATGGTAACCCAATAAAAAATAGGATCGGTTATACTTCAAACAGAGATCTTTATTTTAAGGTTAACAGAGACTTAACACTTGAAGTTGCAAAGCTTGCGAAAGATTCCAAAGTAAATCATTTTATTTTTTTAAGCTCAATGAGTGTTTATGGAATTGACGAGGGTGTGATAACAAAAAGCACAAAAGAGCAGCCCAAAACAGCTTATGGAATTTCTAAACTCGAAGCTGAAAGTTTGTTGAAATCTATAGAAAGCAGCGACTTTAAAGTAGCAATTCTAAGACCTCCCATGGTTTATGGTGATGGTTGTAAGGGTAATTATAACACTTTAATTCATTTTGCCGAAAGGTTTCCTTTTTTCCCTAGTATTAGAAATAAACGCAGCATGCTATTCATAGACACATTGTGTGAATTCGTAAAAGATATTATAAATCGAAATGCAAATGGGCTTTTTTTTCCGCAAAATGTCGAATATTCTTGCACGTCCAATCTTGTGATGGATATTGCAAAGAAAAATGGAAAAACAATAATGCTTTTACCTTTTTTGAATCCTCTTATAAGATTTCTTATGATTTGTCCGGGAAAAATTGGAATTATCACTAAAAAAGCATTCGGCAACTTAGTATATGATAGCTCTATGAGTAAATAATAACAACAAATATAGATTGATACAATCTACTCACATCTCTATAGATTGACGTGTAGAAATAATAGATTTAAATTTAACGAAAATTGCGTTTAATATAAATTATTTGAAAAACATTTTAAAAGCGAGGAATGAGTTATGAAAAGAGTCATCACATACGGTACATACGATCTGCTACATTACGGCCATATAAATCTTTTGCAAAGAGCAAGAGCCTTGGGAGACTATCTTATTGTTGCTCTTTCAACAGATGAATTCAATCTGTTAAAAAATAAAAACTGTTATTTTAGTTTTGAAAAAAGAGCAAAATTATTAGAGGCAATTCGCTACGTTGATCTCGTTATTCCCGAGTCAGCTTGGGAGCAAAAGGTTGAAGATATAAATCTTTATAAAATTGATATTTTTGTCATTGGCGATGATTGGAAGGGTAAGTTCGATTATTTAAAAAAATACTGTGAAGTCGTTTATCTGGAAAGAACACCAGAAATCAGTACTACTCAAATTAAAGAGGCTTTATCTATTAAAGCTTAATAGTAAATATTTTTTGTCAGAGTTATATAACTTTTTTTTGAGTATTTTCGTATTTATTTCTATATTCTTCCGGATTAGTTAGTGTTTATGTTTACTAGTTAATATTATATAAAAGAACCATAAAGTCTTAGTTCTCAACTGTTATTTGTCTTTGACAAACTCCTCCTTTTCAGCTACATTGTAGAAACTTTAGAGATTTCGCTAAACTATACAGAAAACCAAATTAAATATTTAATCTTTTTTTATGTTTTTTATAATCTGGAGAATAATATGGATGTATTTTTTCCTTTAGTCAGCATAATAATGCCTGCTTATAATGCAGGAAAGTATATTTCAGACTCTATCGCTTCTGTAATTTCCCAAACCTATCAAAACTGGGAATTAATAATAATTAATGATTATTCAAAAGACAATACCCCAAAAATTATTGAAAATTATGCTAACGCTGATTCAAGAATTAAAGTATTTTCAAATTCTAAAAATGTGGGTGTTTCGGAAACAAGGAATAAAGGTATCGAATTAGCAACTGGAAATTGGATCGCATTTTTAGACAGCGATGACATGTGGCATCCACAAAAGTTAGAAAAACAAATAGAAAAGATTAAAAGCAACTCGGCAGATTTCATCTTCACCGGAGCTTCTTATGTCAATGAAAAAGGAGAAGCATATAGCGGTGTTTTTTGCGTGCCTGAAAAAATATCTTTTAACGAACTTCTATTTCAAAATGTAATCTCTTGCTCATCTGTGCTTTTAAATAAAAATTGAACTATATTTCGATAAACTAAGGAAAAGTTATGACTACAATTGAGTGTGTGCCGGCAGATAAAAAATTACAGTCCCTAGAACTCGAAACTCTAAAGATTTTTCATAATGTCTGTAAGAAACACAATTTAAAATATTTTCTTATCGGCGGTACTCTTATCGGGGCCGTTCGCCACGGCGGTTTTATTCCTTGGGATGACGATATAGATGTCGGAATGCCGAGACAAGACTATAATATATTGTTAAAAAATGCAGATAAATGGTTCCCTCAAAAGCTTCGCCTAGCGCATTGGCGAAATACCGAGCAGTATGTCTATAATTTTTCCAAGCTCGAAAACCGGAACACATTACTCATAGAAAAACCTTATCAGCACCTTACCAAACGCAAAGGTGGGGTTTACATAGATATTTTTCCTTTTGATGGTATGCCCTCTTACAGAATTACTCAGCTAACCTGGTATTGTATAGTCAGAGCAATCAATAGATTGACCATTTTAATGCATTGTAATACAACTTTAGGTGTTGCAAAAAACTATAAAGATCTAGGAAAAGCTTGTCTAGGAAAAATATGTCAAAGTATATTTTCTGATAAAAAAATTCACGCTTTCTACGATAAACTTATGCAGAAATTTTCCTTTGAGACATCTGATTTTGTAATAAATCATTCAGGGATGTGGGGAATACGAGAATTATTTCCCAAAAATTTATTTGGGAAATTAAAGACAATAGATTTTGAAAACCATGAATTTTACATTGTATCCGACTATGATTCTTTTCTTTCATTGGTTTATGGAGATTATATGAAATTACCTCCTCTTGAAAAAAGAGTAAGTCACCATGATTTTTATTATAAAACATTAGAATAATCCACTTCATTTCTGGCAGTGAAAAATTCAAAATCAAGATATGTGTTATAGGGAACTATAAAGAGCTAATGATAAATATTTCAAAAGTATACTGCCTATTTATTGTAACCGCCTCGATTCTAAATGGTTACTCTTTCTTTTTTATGCGAGGTTTTTCTTTTGGAATGTTATTCACTTCAATTTTTGCTCTATGCGGACTTATTAAATTATTTTCCGAAAGTAGAAAAACAGAAGAAACTTTAGTGTCAAAAAAGACAATTAAGTTATCAATATATCTGTCAATAATTTCTGTTTTCGCCTTTTTATTAAATGATCCGGAGATTAATTTACAAGCAATCGTTTTTGATCTTGCAAAGTTTTTTACTTGGGCTTTTTGCATCGGTATAGGAGCTAAATATTATAATGAGCACTTCATCTATAAAATTATGGTTAAACTCGGCTTGATAGCAACTTATTATATTATATTACAATATATGTTAATATATTTATTAAAAATGCCTTTGCCTAATGGGTTTGACCTATATTTTATAAAGCCAAATTACGAGGGATACGAATTTTCCTTTTCTTCTTCTGGGAGCAGACCAGGGAGTTTTTGGCTTGAGCCTGCTTTTTACAGCTACTACATGAATACTGTATTAATCTTAACACTGTTTGGTAATTATAAGTATGAAAGTAAGATTAAAAACGCGATTTTTTTCTCTGTTGGCATACTGCTTTCTACTTCTACAGGTGGTCTTTGCAACATGACTATAATTTGGTTTTACTATTATTGGCTAAAGTTTAATGCTTTTGGTTTAAAAATCTCAATGATTTTTTTGTCAATTCTCTTTCTTATAAACTTACCTGCCTTTATCATAGAAACAGCATCCTTATTTCATGGAAAAAATGTAGTTTCAGATGTTATGATTAGAAATCTAACCAAATTGAATGAATTAGATAAAAATAGCAGAGTAGGGGGAAGTTTTGTACAAATTTCTAATTTGAATAAAACTCAAAAGCTTTTTGGAGTAGGATATGGTAGCCTTAAAAGTTTCTTACCGGAAAGCAAAAGCTATGTTAATGCCGCAGTTGCATTAATTATTAAACATGGGTTTTTAGGCTTTTTATTTTTTTTATATTTTGTATTAAGGTTATATTTGAGACAAAAAACACATTCCGGAAAAATACTTTGTTTCATTTATTTTTTAGGCGGTTTTTACAGTGGAATTTGGTTTAGCACATCTTCATTTTTAATGTTGCCGATCTTATTATATTCAAACCAATCAAAATGCCAATTACATGGAAAGAGATTAAACGAAACATATGTTTAATAGAGATAAAATCAATATAAGCATTTGTATGGCTACATACAATGGAACAAAATACATAAAAGAACAAATTAATTCCATTTTACCTCAGTTAATGAATGGAGATGAACTCATTGTTGTTGATGATAATTCGACAGATGGCACCGCAGATATTATTCGCTCTTATCAAAGCAAATATATTAAATTGATAATTAACCCACATAATATCGGCCATGTAAGAACATTTGAAAAAGCTATTTCACAAGCAAAAAATGATTATATTTTTTTGAGTGATCAAGATGATATTTGGATACCGCACAGAGTTGATCAGATGCTTAAAAAACTGAAATCTTCCGACTGCTACGTATTGGCAACAAATTATACTAGCTTTAAAGATGACGATGGAAAGCGAACTTATCTCAACCGACCTATCAGTAACAATGTCCATGGTAGTCGTTTATTACAAATGATCAAAGAAATTATGGGATTCAGAATTAATTCAAGATTGGGTTGTTGCATAGTTTTTACTTCAACGCTCAAAGAGATACTACTGCCATTTCCAAAAAATGTTACCCAACATGACATTTGGATATGTATATGCGGAACTCTATTAAATAAATACTTATACTTCGATAAAATAACATTGCTTCATAGAATTCATGATAACAATGTTTCGGCTAAAAGAACTCGCCCTTTATATAAAGTTTTACTAAATAGATTAAATCGAGTGATATATTGCTTAATTATTCTAAAAAGAATATTGTCTGAATATGGAATATGGCATAAATATCATTAAATCAAGGCCTTATATTCGAATTTAGATATTTATATAGTTATAGAAATGAGGTGTTTATAAATGGATAATCGTGCTAGGAAACTTAATGTTTTATATATAAACAATGATCTTGCAGGTTATGCATTGATAAATATGTACAGTTCTATTCATGAATTTTTTAATTGTAAGTTTGTAATAGCTGGTTCAAATATTAAAAATCATTTGATGAAGAAAACTCAAGTTTTAAGATATGGTTTGCCAGCTATAGCTGTTATTGGGGTTTCTAAATTTAGACACATTATTACATTCTTACCGAGATTATTACAATTAATATTTTGTAATATATTCTTAACATTCGCTTTGTGTAAAATTATTAGGAAACACAAAATAGATATTGTTCATACAAATACATCAGTTATAATCTGTGGTTTTATTGCCGCCAAAATATGCAGAGTAAAGCACGTCTGGCATTTAAGGGAGTTCATTTACCAAGACCAAGGGTGTTATCCTATAATCGGATTTACCTTTTTGAGATATTTGATTAATAAATCTGATGCAGTAATTCCAATAACCGATTCAATTAAGGAATTTTATAATACAAATTTTGTAAATATATTTGATGCTGTTTTTTCTGATAAAAACATTTTACCTTCAAATGATTTGAAAGATAATTACATATTGTTTTGCGGTTCTCTATCTAAAGGTAAGCAACCAGAAA
>JAQUWU010000095.1 GCA_028692715.1 Paludibacter sp.
CCCCTAACGACCGAGGCTATGGGCACGGGCGGTTTGCGGGCGTATTCGCTGTCGCACAGCGACAAAGTGAATGCGGGCGCAAAACCTGCGAAATGCACGTCAGCCAGCCTGTGACCCATAGGCGTGTGTTAGCACCAGTTTTTTGCATATTAGTTTATGATTCATTAACAGAATTTTCAAATGTCAGTTTTAAACCATAAATCTACATTTCGAAAATATTTATAAATCTGCCCCAAAGAATGTTTGATTTGTATGATGATTTCGAACCTAATGGCACATACAAATTACAATTTAAGAAATTATCATCATCAAAAACAAAGTTAGGGCTATTAAATGGAATTGGCGTTTTAGATAATATATATAATGACTTTAGCTCTTTAGCATCAGTGAAAACACATATCCCAATTGATTTAACGGTTGCTGGTATTGTGAGGGTTTTCAATTTACGGCATCCCATAAAAGCATTATCATCAATTGATACTATTGAATTACCCAACGATACATTAGTCAGATTTATACAATCATGAAACGTACCATTTGGTAATGATTTTATTGAATTATTTAGTGTTACAGTTTTTAAACTGTCGCAACTTAAAAAAATCTCATTACCAATTTCATTTACAGAGTTTCCAAGATTCATTTCGGTTAGGCTATTGCAATTATAAAATGCATTATTACCTATTTTCGTTATTGAACTTCCAAGTAAAATTCCAGTCAGTTTTGTACAATATTCAAAAGAACCATCTTGAATTTCAATCAAAGAATTTGCTAAAGTAGTATTACCGCTTTTACCCTCAGGACATTTGATTAATACTGTTTTCTTTTTATTATATAAAATACCATCGTTTGAAGAATATTTAGTGTTCTCTGGTGATATTTCAATATATTCAAGATTAGGACAAAAGTCAAACGCATCTTTATCAATAAATGAAGTTTCATTTCCTAAAGTTATGCCTATTAAATCAGGACAATGCATAAATGCATAACCATCGATTAATTCTACTGAATTCGGTATTGAAATATATTTTAATCTTGTACAACGACTAAACGCTTCTTGTCCAATAATTTTTAAGGAGCTTGGCAAAATTATACTATCAAAGCCACAAGAACTAAATGCACATCTCCCAATTGAAACAACCGAATTTGGGATAGTCAATTTACGAATACTATAAATGTTCGTAAATGCATAATTGCCAATTGAAGTTATTGAATTTGGCAGAATCAGGTGTAAATTCCATAACTTATATGATATTGCATCCGAAGGAATTTCGTTTGCCAAATACTCATGATTTGTTTCATCAGTAGTACCTTCTAATCCTTTATATGCAGCAATAGTAACCACACTGAGATCTAGAGTATCTAATGCGGACATATTGTCTCTTATCGTTTTAAAATCACGAGCATCAATAGTACCTGAAAGTGTAAGGTTGCTAATTGATTTTAATTCTTGTACTGTTAAAATGGTAGATAAACTACCAGATATAACCAAATTAATTGTCCTTTTTTGATTAACTTCTGGCTCATCTGTGTTTTTACAACTAACGCATATAGTTGTAACTAAGGAAAATAGAAAAAATGTTTTAACTGAAATATTCATGTTTTATTTGTCTAATTTGCTATGTTTCTGTCTCTTCTATTAATTTTTTTAAAATTGGTGCTAACGACCGAGGCTATGCGCACCTGCGATTTGCGGGAGTTTCACTTTTCGCCAAGCGAAAAGTGAATGCGGGAGCAAATACTGCTAAGTGCGTGTCAGCCAGCAGGTGAGCATAGGCGTGTGTTACCAGCTGGCCGTTGGTTGTATATGGTTGTTTTCATGTCGTGAGAATTTGGCGATTTATATTTATGCAACCATTGATATAGGTTTATTTCCTTTTTTCTTTTGGGAACATGATTGATTATAGTATTTGTTGTACCGCTTCAATCAAGTCCAATTTAATGATTTCCCAGTATTTCTTACGCAAACAGATTGGATCAAAATCAATATCAGCATTTTCAAAACTACTGAAGTTGGTAATGATTTCTTGTTTGTCATGTGAATATGGATACCGTTCTTCATGTAAATGAAGCATCTCATCTATTGAAAATATCTCCATCAATTCATGAATATCCCAAAAATCTTTCTTTCTTCCACTTCTCGATACTACATCAATTTTCATAGCTGCGATTTCTTCAAGCGAAGCCAACCGCAATCCATCTATCAGTAAAATAGGTCTAATATACGAATCGGTATAAAATAAATCTAACTTAATGCAGTCATTTTTGGAGTTTCCTATGTAATATGATTTTCCCATCCCCACAATGTCAGTTTTAAATGTATCCACATAAGCATATTGTTTTCTCAAATAATCATCAATTGATTTAAAATCAACAGAATCATACATGCAGTCAGTGAATAAATCAATGTCAACTGATTGGCGATGTCCTAATTGCAAGCTTAACGATGTGCCTCCCACTAACCGAAAATCATCGAAAACAGAAGTTTTCATCAAATCTTGAAGTGTTGAAAGTAGCAACGGGCTTACCGTATTATAATACAATGATTTTGCCATATTATTGTAAGTATTTAAGCATGTTTGCTGTGACGATTTTATTTGTTACAGTCCTTTTTTCAAGGTGTTTCAATACAATTTCTTTACCGTAGAAACGAATTATTTCTTGTATTTCCTGTTCGTTGCCTCGTTCAAAAACCCTACAAATTACAGACAATTTATTCTTTTCCCAGTCGATAAGTCTAATGTCAGTATCCCAAAATATTACTGAACGAAGTTTAGATATATCGGGTTGATAATTTTCGGATAACCTTTTTTTCTCTTGTGCTATGTCACTGTAGGCTTGTAATACCATAAAATAGCCTTCTTCCAAACCTAATGCCTGCTCAATTTTCAACGATAAGGCAGGATTCATCCGTCTCTTACCTTTGGTAATGGTAGCAATGGTTTGTGGAAACTCATTTATGGAGAGTGCAAATGTCCCTTTTGGTAATTTTCTATTTTTTAATTCTCTTTCCAGTATTAAACCGGGATGAATACCTTTGATTATACTAATGTTTGAGTTCATAATTGTCAATTAATTTTCAACAAAGATACAATAAAGTAAACAAATCTGTTTATTTTGAATGAAATGTTTTGTAATAAACAAACTTATTTCTTTTGTGAGTTTTTTTATAGCGTTGGTGAAGGTTCGGTTTCTTTTCCTTTTTTTTCGGCTTGCTGGTAACGACCGAGGCTATGCGCATCCTGCGGTTTGCGGGAGCTTTCACTTTCGCAAAGCGAAAAAGTGAATGCGGGAGCAAAGACCGCTAAGTGCATGTCAGCCAGCAGGTGAGCATAGGCGTGTGTTAGGCACAGTAATTTAGTCGTTTAATATTATCTCAAAGTCTTTTAATGGCATAAACTCTGTTTTGTACCACAAATAAATTTTCTTGTTGTTAATTGTTTTAATTGTGTCCGGCTGATATGTAAAAGACTTTATTTTTAATTCTTTTTCTGTGGATAATGAATAAACTGCTTTATTTAATGGTTTTCCCCACGATTGAGTTGAAGTTATGATATATTTATTTGTTGAAGATTTCTTTTGGCGATAAAATATATTTAAGTCTACAGTATCATTTGCAGGAACAGTTATCTTAAATACTACCGAACTTTTCAGTTTAATAAAATCCAAGTTGTTTAAAGTGTTCAAATTGATAATTCTGATAGAGTCAATAGAGTCTGTTTCGTTCGCAAATGGAAAAATAATTTGTTGTGTTTCGGGTATCTTGTTTTTATTCGCAAATGAAAATATTCCGTTAATCGTAAAATAGTTATTTTCTAACGAAAAGTCGATATGTTCTTCAAAGAAGGAAATTTTTGCTTGAGCTTCTGTAAAGAATACAAAACAGCATATCACTACGATTGTAGTTAATAATCTTTTCATTAGTTCTCAATAATTATTTTTGAATTTGCATAGTTTTTATTGTTCACAAAAAGTCTTACAGTGTAATTTCCTGTTTGCAAATTGTGTCTTAAATTAATTCTGCCATTACTTTCTGTAACATAATACCTTTCCACCATTTGCCCGCTGATATTGAAAAGTTCAATATAACTATTTGAGGATTTTACAGGAATAGCTATTTCATAGTTAAATGAAAATTCTTTAATCGGATTTGGAGCTATTTTAAAGATATTCTCTTGATTGCGTTTTATACTTTCAATAGAAGACACTATGTCATTAATATGCAAATCCACATTTACGATTGTATCTGGTTCAGTAGTAACAACAACGGGCGATATCTTGACATAATACCCTAAAGACATTCCAGATTCCTTTGTGAAATAATACAATTTGTCAATATTGTGTTTTGAAGAAGTTATTCTTGCGGAATAATTTCCATTTGCTTCAGGTTTAAAATCAATTATACCATTTCCGGCTAACCAAGCGTTGGTTGGGAGTAAATTATATGGATCATAAATTTTACCTCTGATTGTACCACACATTCCAGTTGAATCATTTTCGCTACCTAATGATGGAGATTTGTCAATACTATAATCGAAGTCGAAATCATAGTGATAATCAAAACCGTATAATGCAATAGATTCTCCATTTTTTGGAGTTCTAACTGTAGCTGCCACTAAATTCCCAAAAGTTAATGGAGGAGTTAATGAGTATGTAAAACTATATCCCATGGAAATACAGTCTCCCAATGGATTTATTGATAAATTTGATTGTAAACTATCATTGTTGATTCTTACAATCATTTTGTCTTTTATTGAATTTAAATTTAATGGCTTTAAATATGTCGAACCAGCATTAGACGAAATATAAATGTTTTCAGTTCCCCAATAATAAAAAGAGTCATCTAAAAATTTTAATTCAATTTCCCATTTTCCTTCAGAGTTGAATGATAGTTCCGATAAAACAAAGCAATTTGGTGATACAAGTGGATTTGCATATGACAAATGAATCACAAGAAAAAATAACCATAATGCGAGATTCCTTTTCATAATTATATGATTTTTAGTTTTTTATTATTGTGCCTAACGAACGAGGCTATGCGCACCTGCGGTTTGCGGGAGCATTCACTTTCGCAAAGCGAAAATGTGAATGCGGGAGCAAATACTGCTAAGTGCATGTCAGCCAGCAGGTGAGCATAGGCGTGTGTTAGGCGTTAGGCTTTTATATTCTGTTAGTTAGCTTCAATGTTTTCAAGTCGTAAATCTGTATCTCGTTTTTATCTGTTTTGTCGTACTTCCCGTTGTTGTTAGAGTCATAGTGTCCAGTAACTACAATAGTTCCAGTTTGAGAATTAATTGTCCATGTTCTGACAAAAAACTTGTCTTCTGTTAGTTGAATTCTTTCTTGTCCGTCTGGCGAAAGAATAATAATTTGTGTTGGGTCTGACCAATCAATTGTTTTACTGTTGTCAAGGTTTACTGTATTTGCTGCGATAAGAACTTTGTTTATACCTAAGCTGTCAATTTTGATTTGTTCCATTTTTTGAATGTACGCATCTTTCGGGAAGTCAACTTGTTTAGTTGTCCCATTTTTAGTGTTTATAAATAGGAGATATTTACTATTTGTCGTAAATAGTTTTCCCATGTTCTCAATTGTTGCAATAACAAATTCAGTTCCTTTAATTTCAGTCAATTTGTTGTAATGAACATAGTCATATTTGTCTTGTCCATATGCAAGACTTGTAAGAGTTGTCAGGATAATTAAAAGTGTCTTTTTCATTGTCTTTTCATTAAATAGTACGTCTTTTTTTCTTTTTTTAAGCTTACGCCTAACGACTGAGGCTATGGGCATTGGCGGTTTGCGGGCGAATTCGCTGTCGTGATAACGACAAAGTGAATGCGGGCGCAAAACCAGCTAATTGCACTTCAGCCAGCCTGTGTCCATAGGCGTATGTTAGTAGCAATAGCATTCTTTCTGTTGTTAATTTGTACTTCTAGTTGCATAAACTTATCGTTATGAGCAAAGTTCTCGATTCAGTCGCTTATAAATTCACACTTTCCAGCCGAAATGTAAAAAGCCTACAAGTTCAATATCTTTTTCTTTGTATTTCGACGACACAAATTAACGAATAATTTCTTAAATTCTTAGTCTTATAAGTCAAAAACTTTCTAACAATATAAAATTCAGTCAGAAAGTATATTTTGTATTTTTCTTGTCGCAAGGCTGTCAAACCGATAAA
>JAQUWU010000050.1 GCA_028692715.1 Paludibacter sp.
GGGGCAAGGTCGTGCTCTACCAACTGAGCTATTTTCGCATATTTTTTATTGGATAATGAAATCTCTTTTTCATTTATTTCTTGCCAAGGTCGGAAAGTTCCCGATTTCTTTTGGGGCAACGTCGTGCTCTACCAACTGAGCTATTTTATATTTCCTCAAAATGTCAACTGTCAATTATCAACTGTCAACTCTCTCAAAGCGGCTGCAAAGATACGTTCAATTTTTTAATTTCCGAAATTTTTTTGAAAGAAAAATATTGTAAAAATGACATATAAGTAAATGGAACAAATTAATGTACCATTTAGAAACATTAATAGAACGCTGATTTTCGCTGATTTATCGGAAAATGAAGGATAAAACAAAACGGATTTTTCTTGCCTTCGGCAAGATGATTAAGACGCAACTATCTGTAAATCATTCCGATTTATCGGAATTCAAATCTTTTTTTTTCAAATCAACTCTATCAGTGAAAATTGCGCCTGCCTGTCGCAGGCAGGTTCTATTCTTAAATATTTTCATGCAAAATACGACATTATTTGTTTTCAATTACTTATCTAACAAAAAAGCGGGAATACAAAGATATTTCCGCTTTTAATTATTCTAATTCAATTAAGTTAGACTAACAAAAAGTTCTGTCTCTACTTCAATGAATTTAATTTTTCCTTCGCGAGCTAACCAACCGAAAGCTAAATTCAAGTCTTTTTCAGCTAGTTTTGTTGCTTTCTTTACCGCTTTTACATTTAATTCGCCATTTGACAATACAGTATAAACTAAGCCTGCATTTGTTCCAATTTTTTCTGTTAACATAATGGTTTGGTTTGTAAATTTTTAATTTGAAAATTAATTTCGACACAAAATTACAAAATATGTGTTATATAACATGAACAAAGTACATATTTAACTATTCATTAATCGATAACTTAGCTTATTGTCAAAGCGAAACTACAAATCATGTCACAGAGCATACATTTCTTCTATTTGCAATTTATACTTCTGCATTATAACAGCCCTACGCACCTTCAACGTATTGGTCAGTTCGCCTGTTTCTATACTAAAGCTTTTCGGAATCAATGTAAAACGTTTAATTTTTTCATATTCAGCCATTCCTTTTTGTTGTTCCTTAATTCTTTCATGAATTAGCTCTGAAATGGCAGGAATTTTCAATAACTTTTCAATTGAAGAATAATGAATTTTTTTTGATTTGGCATATTCCTCAATAGCTGGAATTACCGGAGCAATAATAGCTGTGACATAATTCCGCTCATCGCCGATAACAGCTACTTGTTCAATGTACTTATCCAACACAAGTCGGGTCTCAATTTCTTGAGGTGCAATATATTTTCCATTAGATGTTTTGAATAAGTCTTTAATTCTCTCGGTCATTACAAGTTCATTCCCCTTTATGAATCCGGCATCACCTGTTTTAAACCAGCCCTGGTCGTCGAATGCAGCCTCTGTGGCTTCTTTGTTTTTGTAATATCCGGGGAAAATAGTTTTTCCTTTGAGAAGGATTTCGTTTTCTTCGCCAATTTTAACTTGAACATCCGGCAAAATATGACCTACAGTTCCAATTTGATATCCTTTGTAGTCAAAACAGCTAACAGTGGCTGTGCTTTCAGTTAGGCCATAGCCGTACACTATAGGTACACCGATACTTCGTAAAAACAAATTTATTTCATCAGACAGTTTTGCTCCGGCCGTAGGGAAAATATTGGCATTTTCAATACCAATAGTGTTTTTTACTTTAGAATAAATTAATTTATCGGCTATTTTGTATTTTATTTTCAACCACAAAGGTGGCGTCTTAGAGGTCTTCAAATAGTCAATATTGTATTGTTTCCCAACAGCCAAAGCCCATGTAACTAAACCTTGTTTAATTGGTGTCATATTCGCTATATTTTCTTGCACACCAGCATATACTTTTTCCCAAAATCGAGGTACAGCACACATTAAGGTAGGTCTAACATCTTTGATGGTTTGTTGAATTTCAACTGGTCTGAGATTGATATAATTTTTTATACCTATACAAATACAAAAGTATGACCAGGTACGTTCAAAAACATGCGACAAAGGTAAAAATGCAATAGAAGTGTCATTTTCCGTGACTGATGGAAGCTTGATTCTGTGAATTCGCATGGCTTCATTAAAACAAGAATGTGGCATCATTACACCCTTCGGGTTGCCGGTAGTCCCGGATGTATAGAGAATGCAGGCTAAATCTGTTTCCGTTGATTCATTCTGTCGTTGCTCTACCTCAAAATGTTTAGTCGATTTCTGTCCGAGCAACAAGAAATCACTATAATACATTGCATTCTCATTTTCTCCAAATTGGACATTCTTGTCGAAAGCAATAATTTTTTTTAAGAATTTTGAATTCTTCAACACTTCATAAGCCACATCGTACTGAATCTGATCGCCCACGAAAATAATGCCGATCTCTGCATCATTCACAATAAATTCAACCTGAGGAATTGTGGAAGTAGCGTATAATGGAACCATTGTCGCCCTGTTTGAAAATAAGGCGAAATCTACTATCAAATTTTCCGGTAAATTTTGTGAGAACTGAGCCACACGTTGATGCTCAATTAATCCAATTTCGACAAAAGCTTTTGCGATAGAAATAACACTTTCTGCAAATGAGTTCCAAGAAATTTCACTCCACGCATCTGTAATTTCTTCGCGATAACAGAGAACCGTTTTCTCTCCATATTTTTTTGCCTGAGCTGAAATTAATTGTGAAAAATGAAGATCTTTCATACTTGGTATGTTTTTTACTTATTGTTAGACTTGTACTTACGCAAAGATAGAAATAAATTATCAAAATTGTGCAAGAAGGTTTTTTAGGTGTAATTCTACTCCGGGTTTTTCAACTTGGAAGGTCAAGAATTTCATTATTTGATTGGATATTTTATTCTCCTATTTCACTTGTTTTCAATCTTATTTCTGAAGGAAAATCAGTAGAACTTTCAATAAGTTGTAAGGCTTTGTATGAAACTTGTTGTTGCGACTCTTTTTTGCTTGAACCGCTAGCTTCACAAATTACTTTATCTTCAATGGTTAATTGTGTCGTGAAAATATGTTTGTTGGGTCCATCCAGCAAATCCTCCAGTAAAATAAAGTCGAGTTGCAATTTGTTTTTCTGACACCATTCGATGAGTTTCGATTTGAAATTTACTTCATCCTCAACAATTTTCTCAAGATCAACAAAAGTCGTAAACAAGCGGTTCTCAACAAATTTCTTACATTTTTTATAGCCAAAATCAAGATAAATGGCGCCCATTAATGCTTCAAATGCATTGCCGTAAATATTATTATTGGTGTTGGCATTCACATATTTGGTCACCTTTACGAGTTTATCGAGTCCTATTTCAATAGCCAGTTGATTCAACGAATCGCGTTTTACAATTTTAGATCGGGTATTGGTAAGGAATCCTTCTTGTTTATCGGTATATTTGCGGTAGAGTATGTCTGTTACAACGGAATTAAGCACAGCATCGCCTAAAAATTCAAGTCGTTCGTTGCTCAAAGGATTGCCGTTTTGGGTTGGAATGGAAACAGATTTATGGCGGACCGCCAGCTGGTAGTAATCAATTTTGTTGGGATAAAATCCCAGCACTCTGTAAAATAATAAATAAGGCTCTTTTCGAGCTTTCGAAAAGAGCCTTATTTTTAAAAGTATATTCTTAATCACAAATTTATTTTGAGTATTTTCTTACAATTACACTTGCATTGTGTCCACCAAAACCAAAAGTATTGGATAATGCAATATTAACTGTCCGTTTTTGTGCCTTATTAAAGGTAAAATTAAGTTTATAATCTATATTCGGATCTTCATCGCCTTCTGTGAAATTGATAGTTGGCGGAACGATATCGTTCACAACCGAAAGAACAGATATAATTGCTTCAACAGCTCCGGCAGCACCTAACAAGTGACCTGTCATTGATTTTGTTGAACTGATATTTAACTTATAAGCATGTTCACCAAACACTTTGATAATAGCTTTTGGTTCGGAAATGTCACCAACCGGAGTTGACGTTCCGTGAACATTAATATAGTCAATATCTTCCGGTACTAATCCTGCATCGCTTAATGCACGTTTCATAACCAGTATTGCTCCCAGACCTTCGGGGTGAGTAGCTGTTAGATGATATGCATCAGCTGACATTCCTCCACCCACTACTTCGCATAGGATATTAGCGCCACGAGCAATAGCATGATCCAATTCTTCCAGAACCAAACAACCGGCACCTTCTCCCATAACAAAACCATCACGACTATTACTAAATGGTCGGGAAGCTTTTAAAGGATCATCGTTGCGGGTTGAAATTGCGGTAAGAGCATTGAAACCACCTATTCCTCCGGGGGTAATAGCAGCTTCAGCACCTCCGGCTAAAATGATATTAGCTTTTCCTAACCGAATGTAATTAAACGCATCAATTATGGCATTCGTTGAAGAAGCACAAGCCGAAGCGGTAGAAAAATTGGGTCCTCTAAATCCGTACATGATAGAAATTTGACCGGCAGCCATATCTGCTATCATTTTAGGAATAAAAAAAGGATTGAACTTAGGTCCTTTTTCTTTATTGGTGTAATAATATCCAATCTCCTGTTCGAAAGTTTGAATACCACCTATCCCAGCAGCAAAAATGACTCCGACTTCGTCTTTATCAATTGTCTCCAAATCCATTCCACTATTTTCGATAGCCTCTTTTGCTGCTCCAATAGCATATTGAGCGTAAATATCCAGCTTACGCGCTTCTTTACGGTCAAAGTATTTAGAAGGATCGAAACCCTTTACTTCGCATGCAAACTGAGTTTTAAATAGTGAAGCATCGAAATGAGTAATAGGTCCACATCCACTTACACCATTCTTGACATTTTCCCACGTATCCGCGACATTTAGTCCTAATGGTGTAATTGCACCTAAACCTGTTACTACAACTCTTTTTAATTCCATAAATAAATTTTATCGAGGAATAATGTTATTTTTGTAAAGCTTCAATGTGAGTGATAGCGTCACCTACTGTACTAATTTTTTCTGCTTGTTCGTCTGGAATAGAGATACCGAATTCTTTTTCGAATTCCATAATCAATTCTACAGTGTCTAATGAATCAGCACCAAGATCGTTAGTGAAACTTGCTGTTGTTACTACATCTGCTTCTTCTACGCCTAATTTGTCTACAATAATGGCTTTTACTTTAGCTTCAACTTCTGACATAATTTTTGTTTTTAAGTTTATAAATAGAAATAGTTTTATAATTTTGCGGTGCAAAGGAAACAAAATTTTATGACATAACCTCGTTTTTGATAAAAAAAAATGCTTTTTTTGCACACATAATCTGCATCTGTGCAGTAATAAACATTTATCTATGCCACTAAAAATAGCACTTTTTGCTTCAGGGTCAGGTTCAAACGCCGAAAATATCGTTAAGTTTTTTTCAGAAAGTGAAAAGATCATTTTCCCGGTTATCATTTCAAATAAAAAAGATGCTTTTGTGCATGAACGGGCAAAAAATCTACAAATTCCTTCTTTCTCCTTTTCGCGGGAAGATTTTATTTCCGGATATCCACTTCTGGATTTCTTAAAAAAACATGAAATCGATGCTATTGTTCTTGCAGGTTTCTTATTAAAAGTTCCGGAGGTTCTGGTCAACGCTTTCCCTAATAGAATTATCAATATACATCCGGCTCTTCTTCCAAAATACGGCGGTAAAGGTATGTATGGACATCATGTTCACGAAGCAGTAGTTGCTTCGGGCGACACCGAATCCGGCATTACTATCCATTATGTAAATGCACACTACGATGAAGGTAGTATTATTTTTCAGGCAAAATGTCCCGTTTCACCCTCCGACACAGCCGATATGATTGCCGATAAAGTCCATGCGTTGGAATATGAATATTTTCCGAAAGTTATTCAGGATATTTGGGGATAAAAAAAAGACTTAAGTAATTTAAAACAAATAATGTCGTATTTTGCATGAAAATATTTAAGAATAGAACCTGCCTGCGACAGGCAGGCGCAATTTTCACTGATAGAGTGGATTTGAAAAAACGGATTTGAATTCCGATAAATCGGAATGATTTACAGATAGTTGCGTCTTAATCATCTTGCCGAAGGCAAGAAAAATCCGTTTTGTTTTATCCTTCATTTTCCGATAAATCAGCGAAAATCAGCGTTCTATTAATGTTTCTAAATGGCACATTAATTTGTTCCATTTACTTAACAGGTTTTTTAAAACCAATTAGGTTTTTTTTTGATTAATTTATTTTTAATCCGGCTATAGCAGCATCAGCCGTTGCAATTTTTTTAATAAAATCCCTGAAATCTACATATTCTATCTGCATAATCTGTAATTCCATAATCATTAGGTTTTAGTAATATGGAAATAATGTTTATGTTTTGATTTTTGGAGAAATGGAATTTACTTCAACCTATAATTAAACCCTATCACTAAATCATCATTAGAAACGAATATAGAAGCTGATTTTTGTAAATAAATCATGAATTTTGGTGTGGTGTAATTTAAAATTACCGAAAAAGTCATGTCCGTATACAAATGAGGAATCATGAACGAATAGCCGGCTGAAATATCTAGTCCTACACTGCTATTCCGAAACCGGCAATCTATTCCGGCCGTTTGACTTATGTTTGCCATAAATCTATCGGGCGAAAGAAAAACACCACCCAATTCGTTGGCTCTCATCTGATAATATTGACCATCTTCGTACAGTAGCGAACCTTTTATACCAAGTGGTCTGAAATTTAAGTTTTGGTAGGGGATATTAAGCTGAGCTTCGGCACTTACTCCACCTCCAAAATAATTTTTATATTGTTGGATAAAATTATTCCCTACGTCCTCAATACCCATTTTTCCTAAATATCCAAAAGCTCCGTAAGAAGTACTATAGTATTTGTTGGTAATTGTTTGGAAAAGATAAACCTGTCCAAAATAATTATTGCCTAGCGACTCAAATTGATTCAGATATTGTGACCTATTTAGTTTCCCACCAACAAAACTACTTACGGAAGTAGAATCGTGATAAACCGGTTTTGTAAACACAATAGGGTCGATGCCCGGATTAGCAAAAAAAACAGGAGAGCAAGAGGAAAATAATACTGAAGTAATGAAAAGAATACATGTAATTTGGATAAAGGTTTTCATAGATTGTAAAAGATTAGTTGTTCGATGCAAATATACACTTAAAAGTTAATATTTAACTCAATAGATAAAACTTTTTCATTTTTTCAACAGAAAGAATTAACCACAAAAATTCACAAAAGAATCATCTTGAATATAAACACTTATAATTCTAATAAAAAGCAATTTGTAATGAAGCAATAAAGCTAATGCGTATTAAATAATAAGGGCGTCACTCTGAGGGACACCCTTATTTTATAGCACAAACTCTAGAATTTTACGGACCAATTAAACGATGGCAAAATGGGGAATACCGATAAATAATTCAAGGTAGGTTTATAGCTGTTGTCCGAAGTTTGCTCAGTTCCTAAATAATACAAAAACGGATTGGCCTGATTATAGGCATTATAAAGCCCCAGCGAAATAGTGCCATTGTACTTTTTAAATGCTTTGTAAGTATGCGTAAATGAAACATCTAATTTGTGAAAGGCTTTTGTTCGGTAGTTGTTTCTTTCGGTAATTACCTGAACGAAATCGGTATTGCTGTAATAATGATATCCGGCATAATATCCATTGGCACTGGAACTTAGATAAACGCTGGTAGGAACAGTGATAGGCTTTCCGGTCATATATTGCCATGTGGCAGAAAACGACCAGCTATCGGATAATTTAATTTCAGAAGTCAAAGACAATGAATTGCGAATATCGGTAGAAGCGTCAAACGGTCGTCCGTAATTTAAATCATCAAACTGGTTTACAGCCCGCATTAAGGTATAATCAGCTGTAAATTTGAAGTTTTTCAAGCTATAATCGGCCGAAAAATCAATTCCATACGCTTTCCCTTTTCCCTGTGTGATATAATTTTCTGGTTTCAATGCGGTTTCCTGAGGAATAACAATGGTGGTAAAAACAGCATCGTTTCCATCTTTAAAGTCTACAATATTATTCATGGATTTGTACCACACATCAGCTTTTACAGAGAATTTACTTTTTTTCCACGAGAAATCTTTTGCTCCACCCACCGAAAAATTCCATGAAGTTTCAGGTTTCAAATACGAACTACTTGGAAAAAATAGTTGAAAAGGAAAACCTAATCCAGAATTGGCAACGCGATGAATGGGTTGTGTCATTCTCCCAACGGAGGCGCTGATAGAATAATCGTTTTTAAAAATGCCATGATAACCAAAACGAGGTTCGATATCAAAATAAGATTTATCCTTATTTCCTACTCCACTAAACCGCAAACCGGCAGACAGGTTTTGATTCTTTGATAGTTCATAATCCGTTCCTGCAAAAGCAATTCCTTCAATCATTCGGGTTTGAGTAGATGATTGAATAGATGTGATATTAGAATCATTTATATTGATTTGAAAGGGCGAAAACCCATATAGTTTTACAGAAGCACCCGCGTTTAATTTCCATTGATCGGACAAGTTGTACTTGAATTTATCTTCCAGACCAGTAGAATTAACCCCGGTTAAAGCTTGTCCAATATATTTATAATCATTGACTTCATCGATTTGTGACACGCCAAAATCGTAGCCGTATCTGTCAGCATAAACCATCAAATGATTTTCAGCTGTCTCTGAAATAGTTCTGTACCAGTTGAGACCAATATTTTGCTGGAAATTATCTATCCATGTTTTCTCTTTTTCGGTATTATAGGTTGTATTTACATTAATGCCATCCGTATTGCTGAAAAAGGTAAGTTTCAGCTTGTCCTTTTCTGATATTTTCCAAACTAAATTGCTATTCAAATCACCAAAATGTACCCCAAAGCGTGTTCCTGTACTTTCCGGCAACAAAGGAGAAACCAGATTGGCAATACTGTAATTTGAAATTCGTCCCGCCACCGAAAGTGCCAGTTTATCTTTTATCAGGGGGAAATTGAGTACCAGTTTGCTGGTAAGCATTCCTATTTCCGCTTCGCCTTTAAATTTTGTCAGGTTGGCATCTTCCGTCAATACATTGAGCACCGACGAAATTTTTCCACCAAATTCCACCGGGAAATCGGATTTATACAATTTTGCACTGCGAATAATGGTGGGATTATAAGCCGAAACCAACCCGAAAAAATGATCGGTGGAGAAAAGCGGAATGCCATCCAATAAATAGAGATTCTGACCGTGTGTTCCTCCCCTTACCTGCATATCGGCTGCTCCCTCGCTACTCGAAGTAACGCCCGCGGTGAGAGAAAAAGCTTTGAGAATATCACGTTCACCAATGATGGCGGGTAAATTTCTGAAAGTATGCGCATCCAACCGTTCCATACTTGCAGGTTCTTCTACAGCCAGTTTCGAACTGATGACTTCAATTTCTTCGATATATTGCGAAGCAAATGGTGATTGAAGTTTAATCAGCAAGGTAGTATCCGATTGTAAATTGAGTTTTACTTCCTGCTTGTCAAAAGGATAATAATCAATGACAAAAGAATACGTTCCAACAGGCATGTTAAATAAAAATTTTCCGGTATTATTTGCTTCCACCACTTTGTTAAAGGGCATAACAGTTATCGGCATTTTCTTTACGGGTTTGTTTGTACGCGCATCAATAATTTGCCCGGATACTTTAAAGCGACTTTCGTTTTCCTGCGCAGTTAAATTCATTAACCCAAAACAGCAAACTATCAGAGAAATAAAGATTTTAGATTTCATATACTTTCAAGAAATAGGAATTATTTGCTTTTCTAAAATAGACATTATATAAGTTAACGTCTTTGCTCTCAAATAAAATATTATTTATGTCAAACGCAAAGGTCGTAAAGTCAAAATATACAAATTCTATTATCATCAAATATCCGCAAATGGCACATCCCGATTCATCGTGGAGGACGCAATGAGAAAAACTTAAAAGTTTTTCTTTGCGACTTAATTACTTTGCGTTAAAAATGAATCTTTTGAGTTTTACTGTGGATAATCTTTTATAACAACCCTAGTACTATCGGTTACATAGCTACTAAACAGTCCGACTCCATTTACTATATTCGAAAATTGAGGCAACACACCACCAAACTTTTGAATAATGGCTATTATTGGACTACTACCTAAATCATCCATCTCTACAATTGACCTTTCTATCTGATACTTATTATAATTTGGATCTAAGGTGTACATTCGGAGCATAAATGAGGCTGAGTCTAACGGACAAGGAAAAGAATTGGATTCATACATATTATTTATCACGTACGAAAGTCTGATGTCTGCATTTCGGAATGCCGAAAAATCGTAACCGAACTCTTTGTCAGTTGGCAAATTGCAATATATTTTTAGTGGAAAACCGTTTACCCTCACCCATTCGTTATCAATACGAACACCGCTAAATACGTTTTCCTCTTCCGATTTGTAAGTACAAGTTGCAGCTACAATTTTTGCAGCTACTGCAGGAATGGTGGTTTGAGCATAAACCGTTATATTTTCCAATTCTACTTTCAACGAGTAGGTTTTTCCTTTCTCAACAAAAAAAGAATTCCCCGCATTTACAAAAACACAAGTGTCAGGATTTAGTCGGGTGAGTTCCGTCCAGTTACTATCCTGTCCGCAAATAAATACTTTTGCTTCGGCATAGGGGTTTTTTATAGGCGAATAATTGCTGCTACAGGTTTGGTTCAGATAAACCTGAACGGGCGTATCGGGCGAAAGAATGGAATATACTACCGGAATAGGTTCGGTATCCCACGGTGCTTCTACAGTATGGTAATTATCACAGGCAACAGCGAGTAGTACAAACAGAAAATAAATTAGTTTTTTCATTGGTCATTATATAAATTAGAATATTCCTTTAAAAAAAGAAAAAACTAGTTAAACGCAAAGGGCGCAAAGTTTAAATATGCTTATGCTTGTATCATCAAATATTCGCAAAGTACGCAAAGAGAAAAACTTAAAAGTTTTTCTTAGCGGCTTAGCAACTTTGCAGACTTAGCGTTCAACATAAATTATTATATTAAAATCTCAACACATATAATCTCTAAAAGCAATCAAATTATTGAGTTCGGATATTTAAACACGAAGACACTAAGACACAAATATACTTCACTTTCTTCTCCGTGTTTTTGTACCTGTCTGCCATCAGGCAGATTGAATATAAATTGTTATTTAAAAATATAAGCAGCTTTGATTTTTAGTTCAGGCTCAGTATGCGAGAAATAGGTGGCGAAATTCCCATTCACACTTCCTGCGCTGAGACCCATTCCATACCCAAAACTACCTTCCAAAAATATGTTTTTTGTAATGGACTGGCGGTAACCAATTGTTGGTTTTAAAGTCAGATATCCATACGATTGGTAACTGTAACTGAATAGATAATTTGGCTTATAACTATTATAAATAACATATTCATAGTTCAATGGCATTGACAGAAACCAACCGGAATTAAGTCTTACCTTATTCTGCTCGGCCCGTTTTTTAAAATTCCAATACCAGCGCGGTTCAATACCAATTCTTAATCCTAATTTATATTCCTGTTTATATGTTGCTACGCCGTTAGAACTAATAAAAGTATTCCCTGAAATAGAATCATATTCATAGGTATAATTATATTTTGGCATTTTAGTTCGCGAACCAAATAATCCTGCTGAATATCCCAATGTCATAGTGGAGGCAATTCTTTTCTCGTAGAAAAAGCCTAGATAATAAGGAATCTCTTGACTGTTATATCTGCTTGGATCAATAATATCCATTGGATCATAACTAACTTGAAGCTCAACACCTTTCAGCGATTCCACTTTTAAATCTTCGGGGTTCGAACTGTTGAAATACACTTCCTTTTGGGCAAAAACTGAACCCAAGACAATGAAAGTGACAGTAATAGAAAGAATAAGTTTATTCATTTGAATAAGGTTAAGTGTTTATTTATAATGCAATAGTTTGTTATAAAAATTAATTTTGAACCTGCTTGACGGCAGACAGACGCAAAGTTGCTAAGTTGCAAAGTCGCTAAGAAAAACTTTTAAGTTTTTCACTTTGCGTTCTTTTTTTTATTTTCTATTTATCAAATGATTAACAAATAAATAACTTTGCATCTTTGCGTTTATTCTTTCTATATTTTAAAAATAGAAAAATATTCAAAAATATCATTTTAAAACGCACTATAACTGTCTGTTAAATAAACTTATAACGAACCATTGATAATGTGAACAAAATTAGTGCATAATATTTAACAACAATACTTTTGTTAAATATATTTAAGATTGAAAATTAACTTTTAAGAGTTGACACCGATTATTCAAAAAATAGAGATAAGAATTGAAAATATTTTATGAAAATAAATCTTAAAACGAATATTTCATTCACTTATTGTGAATTTAGATAAGTCAACTTGAATTTTTAAAATAAGCACTCGCTCTGTTCATTAAGTTTTGTCTTATTGATTTCTCCTCCATTTTATTCTCCTGTATTTTTATCGTACCTTTGCAGCCGCAAAAAGTTGATTATTTTCAGCATCAACTTTTTGAACTTTCAAACATTACAAACTTTCAAACTTATTATAATATGGCTCTTCAATGTGGTATTGTAGGTTTACCCAATGTTGGTAAATCAACTTTATTCAACTGTCTTTCAAATGCTAAAGCCCAGGCGGCGAACTTTCCTTTTTGTACCATCGAACCAAATGTAGGTGTCATAACCGTTCCTGACGACCGACTAACTAAATTGGTAGAAATAGTTCATCCAAAAAATACTGTACCCACTACAGTGGAAATTGTAGATATTGCAGGACTAGTAAAAGGAGCCAGCAAAGGCGAAGGACTGGGAAATAAATTCCTTGCCAACATTCGTGAAACCGATGCTATTTTGCATGTATTGCGCTGTTTTGAGAACGAGAATATTGTACACGTAGATGGAAGTATTAATCCTGTTCGCGACAAAGAGATTATTGATACCGAATTGCAGTTAAAAGACCTTGAAACAATAGAAAGTCGTATCAACAAAGTGCAAAAACAAGCTGCCGTAGGCGACAAACAATCCAAAGCAATGTATGATATTTATCTTCAATACAAAGATGCTTTGATGCAGGGAAAGTCAGCCAGAACAGTGAAGATAGATCCTGTTGATAAAAAATTAGTAAAAGATTTATATTTATTGACTGATAAACCGGTGATGTATGTTTGTAATGTGGACGAAGCATCGGCCGTAAAGGGGAATGCTTTTGTAGATGCATTGCGCGAATCGGTGAAAGATGAAAATGCAGAAATTCTGATTGTGGCAGCAGCTACCGAAGCAGATATTGCCGAACTGGAAACTTATGAAGAACGTCAAATGTTTTTGGAAGAAGCCGGATTAAAAGAATCGGGTGTAGCGCGTTTAATTCGTGCGGCTTATCATTTACTCGATTTACAAACATACTTTACTGCAGGCGTTCAGGAAGTGCGTGCATGGACTTTTGAACGTGGTTGGAAAGCGCCACAATGTGCCGGCGTAATTCATACCGATTTCGAGAAAGGATTTATCCGTGCCGAAGTGATTAAATACGAAGATTTTACGACCTTAGGTTCAGAAGCTGCTTGTAAAGAAGCCGGAAAAATGAACGTGGAAGGAAAAGAATATGTGGTACAGGATGGTGATATTATGCATTTTAGGTTTAATGTGTAACCCTCTAATCCCTCTAAAGGGGGACTTTAAGAAGTATAAAAAGGTCTGTCGAAAATTATCGGTAGACCTTTTTATTTTAAGTGGATAACTCACCCCACCCTTGTTTTTTAGCACATTTCAAAATATTGAATTTAGAAATCACATCTTGTCAGGCTTTTTCATATTCCGTTACAAATAGAGTTACAACGATACCGTAAACTACATGACCTAGAATGCTTCCTAGCATTAATAGAAACATACTTCCTTCCATTGGTGGCATTCCACCCATCATTGCTCCCATCAAGACCATGGAAATCTGAGCAAAAACAAATACTGCCATTCCGAAAATTGCCCCTTTTAGTATCTTGTTACTGATTTTACTCACCACATTACTGAATAAAAGAGTGTAAGAGAAGGCAAAAACAATCCCAATCATAAAATGCATGATCCAACCAACAACGATAGGTACGCCTAACATCATCGAAAGCATTTGACCTGTATTCATTTTGGGCAATCCCATCATGGGAGCTAAAAACATAATCATTGTCATTACTAAGGTGGCAGCTAAACCACCAATTATTGTTTGTTGAATCCTGTTATTCATTTTATTTAAAATTTTAATGGTTAATAATTAAGGTATGTATTAATTACATTTTTTTACAAGCCTCAGTACATACATGACCTTTTTCACCATGAGCATACATATGTTTTCCTTCAGTACAAGCTGTAGAACAAACATGATCCTTTTGTGCGGGCATTTCAGTTTTGGTACTCATCGTTTTTTTACAATCGTCAGTACAAACATGAGCTTTTTCGCCCTGTGCTTTCATTTCTTTTACATTTTTACAAGCATCCGTACAAACATGGCCTTTTTCACCATGAGCAAACATATGAACTCCATTTGCACAGGCAGTGGTGCAAACATGATCAACCATTTCAGTTTTTTTTGGAGCTTCCTTGTCTTTTTTAGTAGTGGTTTGTGCGCTTGCTGCAACAGAAACTCCAAGGAAAATTACGAGGGAAAAAATTAGTTTTTTCATTTTGTTTGATTTTAAATTGTTTATTGAAATTTTGTCTTTCAAATAAACAGTCGAAGAGAATGATAAAACCTGACAAAATGAATGAAAATATTTTTTATTTAATGAGGTTATAATATAAATATGCTGTTTTTCAGCAATATATATTCAATAATTTATTTCAAATTCGATTTAATTTTCTTTTTAAGCGATTCGTTATGAAGAGTTGGAACCTTATTTTTATCGCTTTTAGAAATATGATGATGAAGAGCTTCATCCATTAACGAGCTTTGTTTTTCGTAAGCATTGCAAGCATCGCACATACTGGTGTGCATGCGCAATCTGATTTTTTCGTAAAATGAAAGATTGACAATCAGTCTTTTATCGATTAACTCACTCGCCTTTTTACAGGAAAGCATTAAAAAATTCATTAACTTCTTCATTGTCTTAATTTGTAAACCAATTTATTTCGAGGCATTTTCGCAGTTGAAGTTTAGCTCTATGTACTATTTGCCATAAATTAGTAGTAGAAATACCCAATTCCTGACAAATTATTTCTCCTTTTTTTTCTTCTAGAAATTTAAGGCGTACGGCAGAGTTCCAACTGTCGGGCAAGTTTTTTAAACAATAATCTAGAACAACAAGAAAATTAACATCGTCCAATAAATTATCAGAGGTCAAATCCCATTCATGAGGTCTTTCTTCTTGTTTCCAGGTATCTGTTTCATCAAAAAACCTATCAACAATATTACTTTCATTTACTGTTGGTAAACGGAAAGAAGAACGATAATAATCGTTGATTTTATGATTAAGAATGGAAAATAACCAGGTAGAAGGATTGCTTTTTTCTTCAAATTTTTCGAATGACTGAACAGCAGCCAGAAAGGTTTCCTGAACCAGATCTTCTGCCATCTCCTTTGAGGAAGTTTTATGATAAGCCCATGAATAAAGCTTATCAGAATATAAATCGACCCATAAGGTCAAAGTAGATGAAGAATTTATTTTAATGGAGGATTCTTTCATTAACTATCAATCATTAATTCAATCATTGAACGAAGAATCCAAGAGGAATGTTCAAAGTCAGTTCTTTAAAACTAATAAATAACAAACTACACAAACACGCGAGCTGCCTTAGCTTGATTCATGAGATCTGATAGCTATCGTATAAGTAATCACACTGTTATGTTTGAATTCTTTTAGACGTTTAAATATTGACAATTCGGAAGTTAGTTTTTTTCTCTAATTAATCAATAATTTTTTAGCAACGATATTCCCGTTTTGCATAATGGCACGAACCATATAAACTCCTTTTTTGAAATTTGTTACAGGAACAATTACTCTGTTTGAGTTCACTTTTTGTGAATAAATTTTTAATCCGTTTAGCTGAAAAAATTCAAATGCAGCAATATCGCCACTCATTATAACTTCTTTATTAATAGCACTATAACTTAACGTGAAATTTTGAACATCAGCGTTTACATTTTTAAGGGCAGTAGATACAATATATTCAAACGCTCCTAAATCCGGAGCTGTTCCTGAATACGTTAAGCCAACATTTGTACCTTTGTCAATCAATCCACTAGTAGATTTTTGGTGAAGCAAACTAATATCCGGCAACGAGCCATCGGCTTGACGATTATTAATCAGCTGTGTTACATCAAGACTTACAAAATCACCTGTAACACACGAAAAGCCTGTGTCCCACGAATTGAAGGTTTCTGTTACGGTTTTAGCTTTAAAACTGTTCGAACTTTTGCTACTTAATGATACGGAGTTTTTTATGTTGAGAGTGCCATAAGAGGCATTAGAAAATCCGTAATCAGGTTTATTGTTATATCCGGTACAATTGTACAATGTCATTGCGCCATTATTATTGTTTTGGTCGAAACCTTTTACTGTATTGGCAACGGAAACACAATTGTTTAGTGTTGCATTATTAGCGGTATAATTTCCACCCAATTTAAAACCGTTTCCATTTCCGTAGTTCTTAACAACATAACGCCCCGAAGTATTTTTAAATTTTGAGAACCACGCAGCGCTGTCAGTTTTAAATCGAATATGATCCGTCATATCATATTCTGCAGGACCATTGGCATAACACCAACTGCTATCGTAAACAGTGTTTCCAACTTTTTCGTAGCTATCCCAACCATCGTCGCTGTTGAGCCATGAGCGACAATATCTATACGTATTTGTTCCTGTATTTGTGTATTGTTTATCGGCAAAACCATCAGCATTTCCTCCGTAATCAGGACTTGAAGTGCCACCGGTCATATAATCGAAGTTTTCGTACGAATCACAATTGATAATGAGATTATTACTCCCTGTTTTCATTTGAAGTCCCGAATCGCAATTCCAACGGAATATGCAATTTTCGATAACATTATTGCTGCCACTCACAATTAAGCCGTTATCTCCAGCTCCCTGAATAATAAAGCCTTTCAACAAAAAATAGCTTCCGGACAAACTTATACCCGGATTGCTGCTGTTATAGGGTTCAGTACGGAAATCGAATACAGGAACTTCGGAATTATACGCCACAAAATAGACCAAATTTCCGGAAGAACCTGATTTAGATATGGATTGTTTAGAGCTAAAACTATAGGTTCCTCCTCTGAATATCAACGAGTCACCAGCAGTTAATGATTTTGAGAGTGCTGTTGCATAATTATAGGGGCTGCTAAAACTTCCACTATTGGATGATGTACCTGTTGGCGAAACGTAGTATGTTTTTGAAGAAATATTATTAGCGACAACAAGTTGTATTAATAACAAGGTCAGGACACTTATTTTTTTCATTTTTTTTATCCAATTAATTTTCTACAAAATTAAACCTAAGGTTCTCAAACTATGTGGATAAATCTGTATAAAGTGTGGAGTTTATAGAGTAGAGTTTATATAAATAACAACCTTTTCACAAAAAGTGATACATTCTTAGTTTTAATTATTAGTTTTGAGCTAATAATTAAATAATAACTAATTCTGGCAAAAGGTGCACATCAAAAATCAAATTATCTACCATAGCTGTAATACAAAACCGTAATTTTGTAACGTTATATTTTTACAAACTAGTTATCTATTTAAATCTATTTATTATCACAATCAAGAAAATGAAAAAAAGTATTTTTATTATTGCAATTGTTTTTATTGCCTCCGTTCAAAGTTGGGCTCAGTCTGTGACTATTAATGAAGCAAGCGGTTGGCTCGAATCCGCTTTTGTAAAATGGCAACCAGTTAGCAATGCCGAAAGTTACAATGTTTATTATAGCAATGATGGTACTACTTACACAAAAATTGATAATCAGCTCATTCGTAGTTATGGTACATATTACTGTGCAGATGCAATGGGATTGGCAGCAGGAAATTACACTCTGAAAGTTGCGCCTGTAATTGCAGGAATAGAAGAAACAGCAAGTATAACTGAAAATCTGACTGTTTTGGCTCAGGACAGAACCGGTTTTGCTTTTGAGGGTGGACGTGTTCCCGGTGCATACAAAGCAGATGGGACTCCAAAAGATGGTGCTGTGATATTATATATTACGCAAAATACCAAAAATACTATTTCAATGACTATTACGGGTGCAACTGCAAATCCCTGCGTTGGACTACAAAATATTTTGTACGCCATAAAAAAAGGAAGCGATACACGTCCGTTTATCATTCGTTTGATAGGAAATATTACCGATATGGATGTAATGGAAGGTGAAGATATTGTCATCGAAAATAAAAATAATGCTTCCAGTTACCTTACTTTCGAAGGGATTGGTTCTGATGCAGTTTGCAATGGCTGGGGAGTACGCCTGAAAAGTGCTACTAATATTGAAGTACGAAATTTAGGTTCGATGAACTGCAACAGTACAGCCGGCGACGATTTTGGATTACAACAGGATAACGACCACATTTGGCTTCACAACTGCGATATGTTTTACGGCGATGCCGGCAGCGATGCCGACCAAATTAAGGGTGATGGTGCGTTAGATAACAAAGGTTCAACCTATGTTACATTTTCTTACAATCACTTCTGGGATAGTGGTAAAGCTAGTTTGTTGGGTTTAAGCGAAGATACTACAAACGGTTTGTATATTACTTATCATCATAACTGGTTCGATCATTCCGATTCGCGTCATCCACGAGTACGTTTTTATTCGGCACATGTATATAATAATTATTACGATGGTAATGCTAAATATGGTGTAGGTTCTACCATGGGATCTTCTGTATTTGTTGAAAATAATGTTTTCCGCAATTGTAAATATCCAATGCTAACATCTATGCAGGGATCTGATATTTTCTCTGATGGTTCAGGCACTTTTTCCAGTGAAGATGGAGGAACAATTAAAGCTTACAATAATCCAATGACTGGTCAAAGCCGTTATATTCCTTATAATGCAACTTCTTATCCTGTAGAATTTGATGCTGTAGAAACTACTTCCAGAGGTGAAGTTATCAGCAGTTCTATTACATCAAAAAAAGGAGCTAATACTTATAATAATTTTGATACCGATGCTGCATTATATGTAAAAACATTTGTTCCGGAAGAGCCTGAAGTGGCTAAAACAAAATTAATGACTTACGCCGGACGTATAAACGGTGGCGATTTAAAATGGGTTTTCAACAATTCGGAAGACGATGCATCGTATGCAGTAATTCCTGAATTGAAAGCTGCACTTACCAATTACACTTCTACTTTAGTTGCTGTACAAGGTGAAAATACAGGAAATATTGGCAGCCAGACATTGACTTGTACCAGCAATAATAAAGATCAAACTGTGTCGACTGATAATGCCATTAGTTCTATTATTTTCACATGGGGAGGTGATGCAACTGATGCTACAGTAACCGGATTGCCTGCTTCAGGTATCAGTTTTGTAAAAAGCACAACCGCAAAAACAATTACAATAAGCGGAACTCCAACAGCTACTACAACTTACAGCATTTCAACTACGGGTTCTACCGGAACTCCTACAACACTATCAGGAACTATCACTTTAGCGGGAAGCGTTACAGGAGATATGGTTCATAATTTTACTTTGGCAGGAAAAACAAGTTCATTCTATACCATTACAGGAAATCTATCCGATTCGAAAGGTACAGTATCTTATGCCGGACTAACGCTGACCCAATGTTTAAAAATAGAATCATCCACATTGATAACGTTTACAACTTCGCAAAGCAGTTCGCTTACGTTGGTATTTAATGTCGATTTTATAGGGAAAATCTATGTAAATGACGTAGCGTATAATCCTACTGCAGGAGTTTTGACAATTCCATTAGCTGCCGGTTCGAATACAATTAAAAAAGGAGACTCCTCAAATCTTTTCTATATGAGCGTAGTGTATAGCACTTCAGGAATTCAAAACACAAATGCAAGCGTAGTGAAATTTTATCCAAACCCTGTAAAAGACTATTTATCGATACTTTCTGACGTAAAAGTTGAAAAAATCGAAATCTACAATTTATCAGGTGTATTAGTAAAAAGCGTTGAAGGGAATGTTAATTCAATTGATATGAGTAAAATGAATAAAGGAAGCTATCTTGTAAAAACAGTTACAGGAAATGGCGTTGTAAAACAAATGATACTGAAAAATTAAGCTCAGAAAAACTCATAATATAAAACGAGAGGCTATCAATTTTGGTAGCCTCTCGTTTTATATAAAAAAGTTGAATAGTTTTTTATTATGTGAATTAACGATATGTTTTACCACAGTAGAACCTGCCTAATAATATATTAAGCAGGTTCTGTTTTTAAACACTCACAACAATCTTATTTATACTGGTTGAACGATTAAAGATCTTATCACTCATTGCTTTATCCAACTGATATCCATCAAATTTTATTTTCTCACTTTCCTTACATTCTACAATTATGACTTTGTTTCCATCTTTTACAAACACAAATGGAATAGAACAATAGCTAAATTTTAAATGAGGAAAATTAATTTCATTGTTAGCAGCAATATATTCATTATCACCTAACATATAAGGTTGCACGCTCAACTGACCATTATTGATTTCAATTCCCAACTCGAAGAATCGACTGATTACATCTTCTTTTACTTGTCCAGTCATTCCGGGCTGCTGAACGCCTGCCATCATGGGTGTATGCGAATAAGGATCGAAGGGAAATGAACCATAGTCAGCAGGCGATTTGTGCGCACCAATACCGGCTTTCACTTCAGCATAATGATGTTTAAGTTTCTCTATCACTTCAGCAGCTACATTCTCGTCAACTGCCATTTTAATATTTTCGCCAATTACCAGTAACAACTTCGAAACCATGTGCCAGTAAATACAACCCAAGCCTTCGTATTTATAGAATGTGCCTGAGCGACCCGTAAACGACTGATGATCGAATAGTTTTTCGTATAATTTTTCAATTTCAAGTTGTTCGCTGTCAGCTATTTCGAAAGATGAATTTTCTTTTAATTTATTCAAAGCTGTTGTCAAAAATCCAACATTATTAAAATTGGCATTAAAATGAAATTCGCCTTTTGCATCGGTTGTAATAATGCTGTTATTGCCTTTTTCTATTAACTTTTGAAACAATGGAATCTTTTTTACTTCGGCAACAGGGATGTTATTTTTATCCAAAAACAAAGGCAATGTTTTGTTAGGATATAAAATATAACTTTGTTGATCAGCACGATACAACGAACTTTTGCGTAAAGCATCCAATAATTCAACTACTTCTGCAGCCATTAATTTTCCCGAACTTAATACAGAAACCTGGCCTTCGAGCATTTCGTATAAATGACGAATAGCAATCCCATCATCGCTAAAACTAACCAGATTATAGGCATGATAAAGTTTGTCAGCACGCTGATTAACCGAAATGGATTGATCGAGATAATCCAACGTGATAGTGAAGAAATTATGCAAATCAGTTTTTGAAATCATCTCTTTTGAATTTGAGAATCCATTGTAAACAGAAGTTCTGTATTGTTCTCCAGCAAGTCCTAGTTCGTCGGCCACTAATCTGCGTTGTGTGTTATCAAATCCACTTTTCAGCAATGAATCATTTTCGATAAATGTATCAAAAATAGTTTCGAAGAAAGTGTGCATTTCTTCAGAAATAGAGTAAGCCTCTAAGGCTGAATCCTGATATAATTGTTGAGCAAAAGCCACAAAACGGCGCATATAATAAAGCGTTACCATAGAAGCTCCAGTACCTACTAATGCGTTATTCGCATCGTTCCATTCGGGACGCAAAGTATTCATCCAAATACCTGCTTCAGGAATAAAATTGCTGAGTTTTGCCAATAAAGTAGCCAGTAATTTTTCGGTGAAGGTGACTAATTTTACTTCGCCGTTTTCATTCAATATTAAACGGGCATCGGCCCCGTAGGTTTTTTCCAGATTTTCAATAGCATGATGCAACTTGCTGTCAAAATCGATTGAATTCTTCGGATTCGCCACAATTTCTTCGTAGCTTTTCAATCGATACGGAACATTAGCAAAGGCAAACATTTCTTTATCCAGCCACGACAGCAAACTTTCAGGATAATGTTTCCTCGAAACTTCCATCAATTTCAACAAATAAATAATCTGATGATCGCCCCAATAGCCAATATTCGACCATGGATTTTCAGGTTCAATTACTTCCCAATCAATACCTTCGTTTGTTATTTTATATGGATTGTAACCGTCGGCTGTAGTAGCATTCACAAATTTGGCAATTATACCATTGATATATTCAGGATACGACAATGAAAGCGCTTCCCAGTTCTGAAAAATATCGCGCCAGTTGCCCTGATATGATAAAATTTTATCTCCATTATCGTCCTTTATGTTGATATTAAACTGATTCCACGGGCGACTCGGATCGCCATGTCGGCGACTGAAAGTAAGTGGTAAGTATTCCTGGAACAAGCGATACAAATTTGCATCGTTTTGATTCAATACTAATTTATGCAGTGCTGAATAATCAATAATATCGGGTAAACCTGCAAGAAAATTCGCATGCTTTGTCCTACATTTAATATTAAAATGCTTTATGTGTTTAGCAAAAAAGTCAGAACGAATTTTATAATTGTCATCATAAATACCTCCACGCATGGTGTTGAACAAAGTATTGGCAAAATGTCTCGCCATATTATTTTCATCAGCTGTTTCCTGAATACCGTCGGCCTGACCTACAATTGCTTTTAAAGCCTGAGTGCCTTTTTCTATGTTTTGTACCAGAATATTAGAACAATCTTTGGTTTTCTGAATAAAATCTATCAGGTTATTTACCTGAGCTGCATCCTGATTTACTTCTGCCACAAAATACCAACTTTTTGATTTAGCTGTGTCCAAATTCAAATTGGAACATGCTAAGTAAGCTCCCCTCACTCCTTTTGCTTCATTTTCGGGAGTTGCAATTTGTCCATTTCTGACAGTATTCAATTGTGTTGAACTCAACAAATATGTTGCATTGTCCAGTCCTGTACTCCAAATAGTATTTGCTCGCAATGATTCACTCGGTTCGGCACGATCAACCAAAATAGCCTCCATGCGGAAAAGTGCCAGATTGGCTTCCGCTATTAATTCAGTTTTTTTATACCCATCCACCAAGGTTGAAAAAGTGTTTTGAGTAAATTTATCAATTCCTGAAGGTAACACATTTTGTACGCCATCGACGATATATACTTCTATCGTTTCGGAATTTTCATTGGTGAGTGAACTCTTCTTGATCCAGCCAAAATCATCAGCATTCATCCATGCATAGCTGAAAGTCAATCCTAACTCAAGGTTTTTTTCTTCAAAAATAATTTTGTTACCAATGGTACTTTTCGAAATGCATCGTTCCAAAGTATAAACTCCTTTGTATTTATCCGAAAACGGTTCCCAAAGATATTTTTTTGCATCTTTTGTAACATGTAGAATTGTTTTACTACCTGTAATTTCGAACGATTCACTTATTTTGTCGTCGGTGTAGTAAGGGAAAAGAGCATTATCTGCATTTTTCCGACCTGCCGACAATCCACCGGTGCTTGAAAGATACATCCAATGGTTTGAATCGCTTGCAAGGCTGATAAAAAACGGTTGCATTGCATCGTAATTTTTTATCTGATAATATTTTTCGCCATCAATCTGGACAAACTGTCCTTTAACTGCTTCTTTTCCTGATAAAACAGGGTTTTTCCCTAAAAATAAGTTGTTCATTCTTAAATATTTATTATAAAACACTAACCACATAGACACATAGAAATCATAGTATAAATTTTTATGTGTCTATGTGGTTCAAATATTAATTCTCAAGTGCGCGTTTTGCATCCAAATCAATTTTCATTTGATCGGTCATTTTTTTATCTATTTTGTAGAAAATCATGAAAATGGCGCATGACATATACAAAATTCCCGGAATGACTGATACCAATAATTTTATTCCGGTAATAGCGATTTCGGTTTGCTCAACATTAGGTACAAAAGCTGTAGCAGCCAAAATCCATCCCGCGATAGCTGCTCCAATCCCCCAGCCTGCTTTTTGAGCAAATACAGCCGCTGAAAAATACAAGCCAGTTGCACGACGACCGGTTTTCCATTCACCATAATCAGCCGAATCGGCAATCATTGTCCACAATAAAGGAACTGCCGGCGCATACGCCATTTTAGCAATAATATTAAACACATAAATAGTGGTTAAATCCTGTACTCCAGGCAAATAAATGAGAATAAAAAACAAGCCTGAAATCAATGAACTACCGATAAATACATTGCGATTACCGAATCGTTTTGCCAACGGTTTTGATAAAGGTAAAGCCACAATTAATGCCACCGTACCCAACACATTGAATAATTGTACGTTTTCTTCTCTTCCCAGATAGTATTTAAAATAGTAAGCAATGGCAGCATTCTGCATGGCAAACATGATAAATGAAACTATGCCTACTATAGCCAATATCACCCATGATTGATTTTTAAACAATCCTTTGAAATCTTCTTTTACCGAATTAACCTGCTCTTTTGCTGGTTGAACCCGTTCTTTGGTTGTTTTAAACGTAATAAAGAAAAACACAACACTTATACCTGCAAACAGAAACAAAGTATATTGAAATCCCTGAGCTTTATCGCCACCACCAAAAAAATTGGCTAAGGTAAGTGCCAGTCCTGTCACTACAAATTGCCCGATAAAACCTGCAATAAAGCGATAAGTGTTTAATCCTGCACGCTCGTAGGTATCGTCCGTCATTACAGCTCCAAGAGCGGAATAAGGAAGGTTTATCATAGCATAAGCCGTCATCAACAAAACATAAGTAGCACCGGCATAAATAATTTTACCCACTTCGCCTAAATTTGGTGTAGTAAAAGTAAGAATAGCCAACACAGCATAAGGCACTGCTCCAAACAAAATGTATGGTCGGAATTTCCCCCAACGTGTTTTAGTTCGATCAGAAACAACACCAATAATCGGGTCAATGGCCATGTCCCAGAAGCGGGCCACCATCATGATTGTTCCTGCAGCAGCTGCCGAAATGCCATACACATCGGTGTAAAAAAACAGGAGCCAAAATCCCACCATGTCCCACACAAAGTGCGAGGCAGTATCGCCTAAACTGTAACCAAGTTTTTCTTTAATAGATAGTTTCATAGAAGTTGTACCTCACCCCAACCCTCTCCAAAGGAGAGGGAGAGAGCTTGGAAATTTGATTTAGTTTAACAATTAAATATTTTATTTTCTAAAACTAATTAACACAACTTGTTTATAAGTTAGGTGACAAATATTTTGTCTTATTTTTTCAATTATATGACTACCGTATTGCCATCTAAATTAATGTCAGTTACTTAATCCTGTATTATGTTGCTTTTTTGTAAACCTATTTCAGGTCTAAACACTTTTCTTCCTCCTCTTTCTCCCTCTCCAAAATCTCATTAATCCTATTTCCTTCTCCATTTGGAGAAGGTGTCCGAAGGACGGATGAGGTTTGGAGAGGGTTGGGGTGAGGTGTTTTATTTTCTCCCCACTTCTTTTGCCCAGTCGCCCCTATAAATCATTTTTTGATCGTGAATTTTAAATTCAAATTTACCATATTTTACAGCAATTCCTGCCGAAGCATTCAGCACCCAACAATTGTCGGGAATATCAAAATAATTTGTTGTTTTTATCACTTTCTCATTCAACTGATCTTTGATGGAAAGGCTTGCCTGTGGACCAACTTCCCAACCTAAATGCGTATTATAACTTAGCTTTAAATCGTCTGCAAATTTAAAATTTTCTTTTGTTTCGATAGTTGTTTTAATTGAAGCAATTTTACCTTCATTTAAGTCTTTGTTTGGCGTTACTTCTATCTTAAGTGTAGGTAGTTCAAAAGGTGCGTTTGATGCTAAAATCAGTATCGATTCTGTTTTAATAAGGTTGTTCTTTTTATCAAAAAAATCGAAAGCCAACTCAACATCCTCAATACCATTTAGTTCAAGTTTCAGATTATCAATAAAATATCCTGCTTTCGAAAGGATTTTAGTATATAAAATTTTATCGTTGCGTTTTATAATCACTTTATAAGCCTCTTTTTCTGTAAATAATTCAATAGGAATATTTTTAGAGAAATAAATATCTTTATTTTTCGGACTAATAATCAATGCTTTCATGTAGTTTTGCATGGCAAACCAAACAGGACGTGGCGAACCATATTTATCATTCAGGTCGGAATATCCCCAAAAGCCAAACCATTCCTCAGGTTGATCAGGATTGTGATAATTTTTATCACCGCCTTTCCACCAACCATCAGCATAATAAAACGGACACATTCCCACCGCTCCTGCATCAATTAAGTCACGGTAATTGGCAATCAGACCGTCACTTTGTTGTGTAAGCGTTTGTCCTCCATAGCGACCAAAACCTTTGTGTGAAACTGAATAACCGAATTCGGTCGTAATAAATGGTTTGTCGTGACCGTTTAATTGACAAAGCCCTTTTATATAATCTTTAAAACCCATAGTGGCTGTCTGGGCTTCACTGTGGTCATAGCAATTATAAGCATACACATCAAAAATACTTTGATTAATATACTCACTAATCATTGCATTGGCGGATAAAGTAACTGGGATGCCGGGATGTTCGCGATGAACAATGTCAATTATATTTTGCATTAAACCGATAAATGCCTTTCCGGTAGACTTGTACATATGATCGGTTTGCACCTCATTGATGGCCAGATAAGTTATAATACAATCGTATTTTTTTGAATAGTTCAACACTTTTTCAACGTAATCCAACGATTCTTTTACAAATTTAGGGTCGCTAAAATCCCTTTCAGGATTAATTTCCAGCCCCATAATTAGTTTTAGTCCGGAAGCCTGAACCAGCTTGAGTTGAGGTTCAGAAAACTGACTCCATGTGCGTATAGTATTATAGCCACCTTCTTTTATTACTTTCAGATCGAATTTCAATAAATCCAGATCATCGGCTCTTTTTCCTTCGTATGGATGTTGTCCGGGACGTGCACCAATTTCGTAACCAATGGCTTTAATAAAGAATTTTTCGCCATTTAGGTAGTACCAATTGTCCTTTATTTCTAGTTTTGATGTTGCAAAACCTGATATTATAAATAATTGACAAAAAACGATTATAGTAAAAAGTTTTGTTTTCATGAATTTAGTTGAATACAAATTGAGAAACAATTTATTTTGTTTTGTCGGGGCTTCCGCCCCATACCCTGACTTACTTTTTGTCTTAACACAAAAAGTAAGCAAAAAACACCTCACCCGTCCGACGGACACCCTCTCCAATGGGAGAGGGTAAAAGGAAGAAAGTGTTTGACTGCGCCCGCTTCACTCGAAAAACTTTCGCTCAGTTGGCTGAAACTATCCAAACTCGCTCCTTCGTCGCTCAAACAGGACAGTTTCTAACGCCAACTTCACTTGTTTTTCGGTTCACCGGACGAGGTCACTCGTTGTCAAACTGTGTACGAATAAATATCTTTTATAATTATTTTGAATTTACAATTATCGTTTGCAATGCCTGTGCACTTATTTGTACATCAATTGAACGTTCTTCAATTGAAAGTTTTATGTTTTTTGATGTTGAATTCATATTTAAAACAACCACCGCAATTGTTCCATCCGGGTTTTTCGCAGCTGTCACCATTAAATCTTTATCAGGATTTTCGAAACCGATACGAACAGCTCCGGGGCGAATGTATTTACTAAAATGAGCCATGGTATAATACAAGGGCGTGAAATACACTTCATCCTTTTCCGGATCAACAATTACGGGAGCAGTACACCAGTTTCCAAACCAATTTGGGCCACCCTGTTTGTCCAACACCATGTTCCAATCTACCCAACCGTTTACCCAATTATTCATACAGCCAATAATATCCCGTGCATAACGGTAAACAGGCACATATTTAGGATGATGGCTTTTCTGATTATCAGGCGCCCAGTCCCAACCCCAATCGGTGGCTTCTTTCGACCAATACCATTTATCATCCTGCCAATGGGGCACTTCTGCATCGATACAGCCTTCGGTCTCGATAAGATATTTTTCTGGAGCCAAGTTATGAGTTAAATTCAATGATTCAGGGAACCAATCGACAGTGCTTGCGTACCAGTGTACAGCAAAACCATCGAAGTTTTTGGATGAAACTGAATCTTTATAAACTACTTTTGCCCAGTCTTCTAATTCTGAACCACGATTCTGATCGTATGCAAGTATTTTTACACGCTGACTATCTGCCTTTAATCTTGGGGCAAGATGATTATTTACAAAATCAACCATTTCCTGAGGCGAAAAAATCATACTCTCCCAGTTGTTTCCATTACCAAGCGGTTCGTTTTCCACAGTAATACCCCAAATATCTATTCCTTCCTTTTTATATTCCGTCAGATATTTCGAAAAAAACAATGCCCATGTGTCATTGTATTCCGGTAATAATTTTCCACTCACCCAATCGTTGTTATCTTTCATCCAGGGCGGAGCTGTCCATGGGGATGCAATGATTTTAAAACCATCTTCAGAAAGAGCCATTGCTTCTTTAATCATTGGAATTAAATCGTCCCTATCTTCGTCAATTGAAAAATGGTTTAAATTTTTATCACCTGCAATAGGTGCATAAGTATATTTGCCCAATGCAAAATCGCAGGAACTAATATGCGTACGAGTCAATGAGTATTTTGCGCCATCAGATCCAAAATAAGCTTGCAATATAATATCGCGATTTTTCTTGCTTAGTTTGTTTAATAAATATGCCGATGCTTCGGTAAACGAACCACCAAAACCTGTAATGGTTTGATACTGACTATCAGGATAAATTTTTATTGAAACGGCTTCATTATTGCTGCTAAACTCCGTTAATTTTTGAAGTTTATTGCCACTTGCCGAAGTTTCGTATACATCAACTGATAATTTTTGCTGAGATGTATTACAACTCATCAAACCACACATTGCTAAAAATAAAATTTGAATTTTAATTTGCTTCATTCTTATAAAATTACGATTCAATCAATTTTCTGTTATTACTAACTTAACTTTCGCAAGTTCTCATATAGGGGTTTCCACCCCTAGCCCCGACCTCCTTTTTGCCTTGACGCAAAAAGTAGGCAAAAAAGTCAAGACTACGCCTGCTTCACTCGAAAAACCTACGCTCGGTAAGCTCAAATCGTCCAAACTCATTCCGACGAAATACGTCGAAACTCAAACAAGGACGATTTTTAACCGCTTACCTCACTTGTTTTTCGGTTCACCAGCCGAGGTCGCGCATTCAAGAACGACATCGGTATACGATAAAACGTATTTTAACTTATAGTAAAAAGATCACAAGAAACTATATGCAATATTTATTCGATGAAATAGAATTTTTATAACCAGTTCATTATCAATATATAAATTTAGATATATTGATATTTATCAATAAGTTAAATGCTTGCGAAAGTTGAGTTA
>JAQUWU010000096.1 GCA_028692715.1 Paludibacter sp.
GATTAATTCCGTTCTGCAATGTGTATTCATCATTTATGCAAAGAGCATACGACAATTTAATTCATGATGTTGCCCTACAACAATTGAATGTGGTTTTATGTCTCGATCGTGCCGGCATTGTTGGAGCCGATGGAGCAACTCATCACGGTCAATTTGATTTGGCTTATATGCGCTGCATTCCAAATCTGATTATTTCGGCACCACGCAACGAATCCGAATTAAGAAATCTTATGTTTACCGGACAACAAAAAGACATGGGACCGTTTGTTATTCGATATCCCCGTGGTAAAGGCTCGCTTATAAACTGGCAAACACCAATGAAGCTACAGCAAATTGGGCAGGGTGAATGTTTGAAAGAAGGAACAGATCTGGCAATTTTAACGCTGGGTACTGTTGCAATAAATGCCACCGAAGCAATAACTCAAATAGAGAATAAATTAAATATTTCGGTTGCTCATTACGATATGCGATTCCTGAAACCTTTAGATACAGAAATGCTTCACGAAATTGCTAAAAAATTCGAGAGAATTGTTACCATTGAAGATGGAGTAATACAAGGTGGATTTGGAAGTGCGGTGTTAGAATTTATGTCCGACAACGGATATCATATTCAAACAAAAAGAATCGGAATTCCGGACACATTTATTGAACACGGAACGCCTGAAGAACTATACAATATGATTGGATTGAATGCAGAAGGCATTACCAAGACTATTTTATCCGAATTAAAAGGATTGATGAAGTTTAAGGTTGTCAGCAATTTAGCCGACAGAGCTTAAAAATTCTCGTAACTCAAGGCACACAGAAAACACAGAATTTACAGAATATGTTTTTTTTATTGAGTATAAAATCAATAGTTCGTTATAAAATTTCATTTTTCAACGCAAAGGCGCTAAGATGCTAAGCCTCCATGAAAAACTTCAAGTTTTTCTCTTTGCGTTCTTTGCAGATATATTTGAAATACTGTATATTACAAAATTATTATGCTTTGCGTTTTTTGCGTTTAATTAAAAAAAATATATTTGATGTTTTTTCCGTTTAGTCCGTGTGCTGAGCAGTAACAAATTCACTGATATTGATTTTTTCAATATTTTCACATTGAAAGTGCATTTCACAAATAAAACATGTACTTTTGCAGCCCGAAAAAGGTTTAGTTAATATCACTTTCATTATTTTAAGCTAAAATGAAAATCATTATTGCCGGTGCCGGCGAAGTAGGCACACACTTGGCGAAACTTCTTGCACGTGAGAATTTTGATATAGCTCTTCTGGACGAAGATCCGGAACGCTTGAAAAATCTAGAAGCGAGCTACGATTTAATTACATACACCGGTTCACCAACATCTATTAATGTTTTGAAAGAAACAGGCGTGGATGATGTTGACTTATTTATTGCTGTAACTCCATTTGAGAGTATAAACATGACAGCTTGCATGTTAGCAACTAACCTTGGAGCAAAAAAAACATTAGCAAGAATTGACAACTACGAATATCTCCTGCCAAAAAACAGAGTTTTTTTTGAAAAACTGGGTGTAAATTATTTGATTTACCCGGAAGTTTTGGCTGCAAAAGAAATTGTGGAGTCTTTAAAAACAAACTGGTTAAGACAAAACCTCAGCTTTTGTAATAATGCACTCATCCTTCTAGGCATTAAAGTACGAAGCAACGCCACCATTTTGGATAAAAAATTTAAATCCGGTTTTTTTGAAAAAGAAAATTACAGGGTTGTTGCAATTAAGCGATTAAACAAGACTATTATCCCCTTAGGGAATGATGATATTCAGGCAAATGATATCGTTTACTTTATGACTGTTCCAGACCAATTGAGACATGTTCAAAAACAAGCCGGGAAAGAAGAGGTTGAAATAAAAAATATCATGATACTCGGTGGAACTAAAATTGCTCAAAAAGCACTAAAAACTTTACCAAGTTCATTTAATATTAAGGTCATCGAAAGCGATAAAAGCAAAAGTTACTCACTGGCTGAAAAATTCAACAATTCTCTCATTATTAATTGTGACGGTAAAAATATCGAAGCATTGAAAGAAGAAGGAATTGAGGATATGGATGCTTTTGTAGCCGTTACAGATAACTCTGAAGCAAACATTTTGGCATGTATGGCGGCAAAACGATTGGGCGTAAAAAAGACCGTTGCTGAAGTTGAAAATATTGATTATATCATGTTGGCCGAAAGCATGGATATTGGAGTTGTTATCAACAAAAAAATGATTGCTGCCAGTTATATTTATCAACTTACGCTGGATGCCGACGTGCTAAATGTAAGAACATTAACCTCTGCCGATGCCGAAGTTGTTGAATTTATTGCAAAAGCAGGCTCAAAAATCACTCGTTCAAAAATAAAAGATTTACGCATCCCCGACAAGGTTAATATTGGAGGTTATGTGAGAGACGGAAAAGGTTATATCGTGAATGGAAGTTCTGTTATTATGCCCAATGATCATGTAATCGTATTTTGTGTCTCTTCGGCCATCCGTAAAATGGAAACCTTCTTCAATTAAAAAATGAACCGCGACTTTAATCTGAAATTGATATCTAAAATTGTGGGCAGCCTTTTGTTAGCAGAAAGTCTGTTTCTCATTTCAGGGTTTGCAGTTTCACTTTATTACAAAGAAACACTTATTGGATATGATTTCTTGAAAAGTGCGGGAATTGGAACTTTTCTTGGTGCAGTTTTACTCTTTCTGGGTCGTAAAGCGTCCCCTACAATTGGGAAACGTGAGGGTTCAATAATTGTAACACTTACCTGGTTTATGTTTTCGTTTGTTGGAATGTTACCCTTCTGGATAAGTGGAAGTATACCAACAGTTACCAATGCATTTTTTGAAACTATGTCCGGTTTTACAACCACCGGAGCTTCCATACTGAATAACATCGAAGAATTGCCACATTCCATCCTATACTGGAGGAGTATGACGCATTGGATTGGAGGGTTAGGAATTATTGTTATCTCCATGGCATTACTTCCTATTTTCGGTTTCTCCGGAATGCAAATATTCTCTGCTGAAGCAACAGGACCAACCAAAGATAAAATTCACCCCAAAATAAACGAAACTGCCAAAAGGCTATTAGCCATCTATGTAGCACTTACCATTTCAGAAACCATTTTACTGAAAATTGCCGGAATGGGTTGGTTCGATGCATTATGTCATTCTTTTGGTACCATTGCAACAGGAGGTTTCTCTACAAAACAAGCCAGCATAGGCTATTACAATTCTCCATTGATCGAATATATTATTATTTTCTTTATGATATTTTCGGGTGTCAATTTTGCACTTTATTATTTTCTTTTAAAATTAAAATTTAATAAAGTGGCTAAAAATGAAGAGTTGAGGACTTTTGTCATCATTATTTTAATATTCACTTTATTACTTACATTTGCGCAGATCGATTTCAGTAAAGACTTTTCCTTGACTCAACTTGAAAAATATTTCAGATATGGTTTGTTTGTGACAAGTTCAACGATAAGCACAACCGGTTATACTGTGGTTGATTATGGTTTGTGGCCTACTTTCAGCTGGTTTTTCATCATTATACTGATGCTAGTTGGTTCTTCGGCAGGTTCTACAGCAGGCGGCATGAAAGTAGTGCGTGTTCTATTGGTTTTTAAACACAGTTATTATGAATTTAAACGCTTAATACATCCAAATGCGGTGTTACCCGTAAAATATAATGGTCATGTTTTACCTGAAACTGTTATTGCCAGAGTTTTATCGTTTACTATTTTATACTTTATTCTAATAATTCTTGGATCCACTTTTTTAAGCTTCAACGGTCTGGGATTTATTGAATCATTTAGTGGAATGATTACTTGCCTAAGTGATGTGGGACCGGGACTTGGTTCAATTGGTCCGGCAAGTAATTTTGCTCTTTTACCCAATGTATCGAAATGGTTTCTATCAGTAGTAATGCTTGTTGGAAGACTAGAGATATTCACCGTTTTGCTTATTTTCACACCTGTTTTTTGGAGGAGATAACAATATTTTGAATAATTTATGTAATTTTGCGCCGCTTTCCAAATTTCGTTCTCCTAAAGCGAATTTTCAAAGACAGATTAACCTTAAATCACGTTGACACCCTTGTATCTTTATTTTGAAGCATAATAACATGCTATATATATTTAAAGCAACGAACATTTATTAACAACAATGAACAAAGAGTTTAATCTTCGCTTGGTTCTTCGGGTAATGGGCAGTTTAGCCCTCGTCGAAAGTGTAGTCTTATTAGCAATGTGTTTAATTCCATTAATTTATGGGGAGAACGATGCCTATTACTTTCTAATTTCCTCCGGAATAAGTTTTACGTTTGCACTAGCTGCATTGTTTTTTGGCCGTAACTCTTCAACACAAATCGGTAAAAGAGAAGGTTCGGTCATTGTTACCTTTACCTGGATAATTTTTTCCTTATTTGGTCTATTACCCTTTTGGCTAAGTGGAAGCATCCCTTCCTTCTCAAATGCTTTTTTCGAAACAATTTCGGGATTTACAACTACAGGTGCTTCCATCCTTAATAATATTGAAGAACTTTCGCACGGAATGCTTTTCTGGAGAAACATGACGCACTGGATTGGTGGAATTGGAATTATTGTAATTTCCCTGGCAATATTACCTTTATTCAGTACCAGCGGCACTCAACTCTTTGCGGCAGAAACCACAGGACCTACCAAAGATAAGATTCATCCAAAAATCAGTGAAACATCCAAACGTCTGTTTTTAATCTATGTAATTCTTACGGCAACCGAGACTGTACTATTGTATTTGGGAGGTATGACGTTTTTTGATGCTGTTTGTCAATCGTTTGCAACAATTGCAACTGGAGGATTCTCCACCAAACAAGCAAGTATTGCTTATTGGGATTCGCCTTATATACAATATATTATCATTTTATTCATGATCCTTTCGGGTATAAACTTTAGTTTGTATTATTTTGGATTTAAGAATAAATTTTCAAAAATATGGGAAAACGAAGAGTTACGCTATTATCTTATATTACTGTTTACATTTGCAATTATTATTACTTTTTCGCTGATCGATTTTTCAAAAATTCAGAGTTTTACAACACTTGAAAAAGCATGGCGCGATGCGTTTTTCACGGTTTCATCGTTGATGACTACCACCGGATTTTGTACAGCCGATTATATGACCTGGAAACCAATGACTTGGTTTTTACTACTCATTGTTATGCTTACGGGAGCATCGGCAGGCTCAACAAGTGGAGGTATAAAAATGATTAGAATAGTAATTTCTGCAAAAACTTGCTATTATGAATTTAAACGATTAATTCATCCCAATGCAGTAATTCCCGTTCGTTACAATGGATATCTGGTACGCGAAGATATTTTAACCCGCGTTTTAGCATTTACTTTATTGTATTTACTCGTTGCAGCTTTTGGTATTTTTGTACTAGCACTTAGTGGTATGGGATTTCAAGAGTCAATTGGTGGTATGATAACCTGTTTAGGTGGTGTTGGTCCCGGTCTGGGATTAGTAGGACCCAGTGGCAACTTTGCCAATATCCCTGAATTTAGCAAATGGTTTCTTTCATTAATGATGCTCACCGGAAGGTTGGAATTATTTACTGTTTTGCTGCTTTTCACACCTGCATTCTGGAAAAGATAATTTTCAAAATATTGAACAAATTAAATGAAAAATCCGTTGAACTAATTCAATGGATTTTTTTTTGCTAAATCATAAAAAATAATTCTTCAAAAAAATGGAATTTAAAATTACAAAATACAATTTTGGTGAACGTCCTGAAGTGACAAGACCCGACAATGAATTCTATAAACAATTAGGCGATGAGGGAATTCGGGAAATGATAAGTAAACATTATGATTTGCTCAGAGAAAGTTCTTTAAAAGACATGTTCCCAAAAGAAGAGGCTACTTTTGAAATTGCCAAACGTAATTCTGCTGATTTTTTCATACAAATTTGTGGAGGACCTGATTATTTCAACCAGAACAGAGGGAAAGCAATGATGTCGAACCGACATGCACCTTTTTCAATTACTCCTGAAGGCAGGATTGTCTGGTTAAAATGTTTCAGAGAAGCTATTTCCGAA
>JAQUWU010000051.1 GCA_028692715.1 Paludibacter sp.
TTCCATCGGTCGATGGTATCTCCACAATGCCTGTAAGGTCGGTGTCACCTTGCCAGATACGGACTTGCCCACCAACAGCAGCGGCTGCATATCGCAATCCTACGTTGTAAGTGCCTACCAGTTTGATATTGATATTGTATTTGTACCATTCGCCGCTCTGATTATCACTAATGGCAAAGCCTCCGTCGGTGCAATCGCTGATGTCTACGCTGTCGGTGCGTGTGTATTTGCCGCCGGAATTTCCGGCCGAGAGGTCATGATATCCCACGCCTTCGCCGCCTGTATTGTAATGCACAGCCTGTATTTTTCCGGGAATGGGTTTATAGGTGTCGAATATGCCGGAACCATTTACTTTATTACTAAAGGCGATAAATCCAAAACTACCGCGGCTGTTGGAGGTGATGTAACCGATTTTTCCGGCATCGAGGGTGCTGGTAGTCGTACATTTCAGCATATTATCTACAAAGATTTTGTAAGCCGTACCTGCTTTTTCGATGCGGATATTGTGCCAGCAGGAGTATTTGTAGTCTGTAGGCAATGAATATGTTTTAGCTGCAGTCCATATACCGTTTGTTTTAAAATTGACTTCCAGTTTGTTGGTATAACTGTGAAGTAAAGCTACACCATAGTTGTTTTCGTCGGTATATCCGAATACTGCCCCGACAGCGGCGGTATTTGCATCGCGCTGAATTTCCATGAGGTTGAATTCGGCAGTATAATTACTGCTGGTTGCGGTGTTGTAAATCGCTTTAAAAGTTGTATCGGCTCCGGCGGCAATTTGTGTTTGCATAAGCGAGTCCTGATTCAGAATGTACCAGTTGCCTCCATTGGGCGTTGTCCAGTTAGCACCTAAATCAGTTCGATTGAAGTAATCATACTGATCGGGAAGCTGTGGTGCCTGCTGCCACAAGACTGAGGGCCCCAACATAAGAAGTTTATCTCCATTCCATGCCATTCGATCAATGTTTAAATGACGAAAAGGTCCAACATTACTAGCTAGATTGTGATAACAAAAATAATATGAATCTAAATCTGGGCCAATAAATGCGCTTCCATGACCTAAACCTACAACTGCTCCTTCACTCTTCACTAAAATTGGGTTTTGAGCAGTTTGAGGAGCATATGTACTTATAGGTCCGATTGTATTCTTCGCATAATCTGTTCTGTATCCTTTACTGATAACATGATTTCCAGTATAAACTAAATAATAAATTCCATTTCGTTTAATTACACATGGTCCTTCAGTCCAGCTACCTCCCATCCACGCATTTAAGTTTACATCATCACCTATGGTAGTTGGACTTGACATAGCGCAACCCATAATTCCACTTCCATTAGCGTGGTAGAAATACCAGTTACCATCGTCATTAATAAAAACTGAACCATCAATGCTTTTTCCGAGATTACCTGTTACAACTGAAAACGGACCAGTTGGGCTGGTACTTGTAAGTACATAGTGACCATTTCCGGCAGGCGATGTATACATATAAAATATTCCATTCCAATATACGACTTCTGGTGCATAAGCCGTTTTTGTGATAGGATCAGTTGAGCATGTATATGGACCTGACCATGTTGTCAAATCTTTACTTGACCAACATTTTACCCCGACATTGTTGTTTTTGGTACTACAATATAGGTAATATGTACCACGGTATTTCATAATATATGGATCACCTATTCCGTATGCGACCCATTCACCACTAAGTGTCATCGGATTTGTCCACGTTTGTGATTGTAACGAAAAAGTAGCAACGAATGCTATGAAAATGATTAGTAATTTTTTCATCTTAAAATTATAAGTAATAGTTTTAACTAACAATATGCTGCCTGTAACAATCTGCTTACAATAGATTTATTTGTTTTTGGGAGAAAATTTCCCTTCTCTATATTGCATCGGAACTAAACCAGGACGACAGGTTTTTTCATAGTTCTTCGCCTGTGCTCCACGTGGATTAAAGAATATAGTTGCCCACCAATTCCCATCTTTATCTTCAAATAAATTATTATGTCCCCCTCCTGTAATGGCATTATAACGGTTAGAATAAGGACCGTAAATATTATCTGCAGTTGCAATAATACAATCGTAACTATATCGCATTTTTTTCCCTGCAATTCCCTGCTGTTCAATGTATGTTTCTTTTCTATCGGGTAACCTAAAAGACCAAATTGCCTGTACTAATTGATATTTTCCATTTTTTTTAAAAATTGTTGCACCTTCAATATAAGGTTCTGGCGTATAGGGTGTTTCTTTCAATTGTTTAACTTTTTCTGTAAAACCACTCATATCCTGTTTCATTTTTGCAATATAATGGTTATGACCTACAAAATACACAGAACCATCAGTATCTTCGAACAAACTCCCGTCTATTTCATCAAAAATTGGTTTTGTTTCATTTTGTTTTATATTTACATATGGACCCTCGGGTTTTCCTGTAACACTCTTCAGTATGAAAGAACCTGCACCAACCGCTGAATTATTCATGCAGGCTACTATAAACCAATTTTTTAGATTTTTTAAATAATGTATTTCAGGAGCCCACACTGCCATAAATTTATTATCAAGTGGGTCATCGTTTATTGATTTTCGTGCATATTTTTCATTTGGCATGTAGACCTTGGGGTTCTTTTGCCATGTACCATCTCGCTGTATTGACCATACAATTCCGCAACTTTCCCAATTTTTCAAGTCTTTTGATTTCCACAAGTAAATGCCATCGTTCCAATCCCAACAATGGATTTGTCCTGAATACTTTCTGCTCATATCTGCAGTAGTTCCTGTTAGATAATAGTTACCATCCGGCCCCAGCATTACCCATGTGTCTCTCATCCAATAGTCAAATACAGGTTTTACAATGGAAGGGATCTTTGTTTTTAAATCATTGGTATTTGCATCACCATAATTACCTGCAAATAAACTCATTGCCCCAAAAAGTGCTAAAATCGGAAATATAATTTTTTTCATCATTAATAATCTTGTTTGTTCAATTTTTGTCATATTTTGTCAATATGTTCATTTTCAATCTGGAAATTTCTCATTTAGAAATAATTGGTTCGATAAGTGTATTCTTATCAATTCTGACCTCATCCGGTTCATCCGCATTTTTGTTTAGGACGAATTGCATCCTAACAATGAATGTTCTTCTGTTTTGAACCGTTGAATCATTAAAATGAGAATGAAATATATAGTTTAAATGTCCATTAAAATCTCTGAATACATCTCCGTGGCCAGTCCCATTTATACCAAGTATTTTCCTACTGATAATTGGATTCCCTTTAAATTTTTCCCATGGACCTTTTGGAGTCGGTGCTGTAGCATATCCAACTGCATAATCGATACTTCGGAAGTCATTGGCCGAATAAAAAAGGTAGTAAACTCCCTTATGTTTTACGACTGTAGGACCTTCAGCAATGGGTGGTGATTTAATCAACTGTGTATTTTCCCATGGTACAGTAGGATAAATACATTGTTTCAGAGTTTCTCCATTTATTCTCGACAAACCAGTATCCAGCTCAGCCACCCAGATAGTATTTCCTTTATTCAACCTTACATGATAAAGGTAAATTTTCCCATCGTCGTCAATGAAAACAAAAGGATCAATTTTTCGTGTTGTGGAATCAAGGGGCACAATCAGTTTTTGCCTGAATGGTCCTAAAGGTGAATTACTCTGAGAAATGGCTATGTTTTCATTGGCTGTATAAACCATAAAATAGGTGCCATTCCGTTTAAAAAGCTGCGGAGCCCAGAATCCTTGTGTTCCAAAATTATCTTTTCCTTTTAGGAATGCATACCCATTAGTATTCCCGCCCGGTTGCCAGTTTTTTAGATCTTTAGAAACATATACCGGAAATCCTTGTTGAGGTTTCTTTTCCGTTCCGTACATATAATAAATTCCATTTTCAGAATAAATAGTAGGATCAGCAAGATATATGTGATTTTCCTGAGCCTTTAAAACACCATTTAAGATGATGAATAATATAATTAGTTCTTTTTTCATATCTAACTAATAACAGTTTAAATTCTATTCTATTAAAATCTTATTGGAAAAATTACCAGATTTGCAGGCAATATTGACCAAATACCAGCCCTGAAGAATATTAACTTCATTCAGATTAATTTTTAGCGGTATACTAGTTGCCTGATTTGAATAAACCTGCTCACTTTGCATATTATAAATCTTTACATTGACAGATGATAATTCCTTATTATTCGAAAAGATATTTAGAAAAGTTTTAGCCGGATTCGGATATATTTTGTAGGAAGAGTTCGTGAAACTTACGGTAGAGATGGCAGTATTTACAATATTAAGACTATCAGTAATGGTTTTAAATGCTGGATAGACCAATGGATTGGTATTTCCAATATTATCAGAGTCTAAACCGAGATACGTTCCATTATAGACAAAGTTAACAGTCCACAAAGCAGAGCTAGATGTCAACTGACTTTTGGTTGGTAAATTTTGAATTCCGTAAAAAATTACACTAAAGTTATATTTCTTAAATAGGTCATAGAAAGTATTGAACCAATTTTTCGGATACCACGATGTGGATTCAAAATAACTTCTGAAAAGGTCCTGACTTACAGGAGTACCGGCATATGATTTCAACATAACAGCATTTAACCATTCATACATCTTCATGGTAGAACTATATCCATTTAATGCTCCCCATGAACCTAATATATCGTTTTCATGTGCATCCCACAACCAGACTAATGAAAATTCCGTACACATCATTTTCTTGGTAAAACCCTGAGTTTCTCGTAAGTATTTTATATCATTTTCAGCATCTGATAAGAGAGTAACATGTTCATGTACATCTAATCCTGATATTTTAGGATTTTCTTTGGCAATCTTCAATACTTTCTGAAGTATGGCATGGGTTTTATTGGTACTGGCTTTATTCAATGAACCAGCAAATATTTCATAGTTCCAGTTATTGGCTGTTTTCAAGCTGTCGACTTTATCAATCAGCTGATTCAGAAAAGCTTCATAATTATTAGCGTCAGCGACAGGGGTTTCCCACATGGGCTCATTCCCTACAACTAAAATATCTATACTGGCACCAAGATTTTTTTCTTTTAGTAGTTTTTCTACAGAAGTTAAAACATATCCCATTTCAGTAGAACCTGAAGCTGGTACACCCATATTTTTGGTTGTGAAGTCCATTTTCAGACTAAAAATAACTTTCACACGTTCATCGTTTACTGTCACATTCTTGGCATTAATAAGAGTATTTATTCCAGATAGGGTCTGGATACCGTAATCATTTACACCTGTTACTGTTCCATTTGTAGATAAATTCAAGCAATACATCGGAACATTCACAAAACCCCGTATCCACTTCACAGCAGACTTTGTGATTAATGTAGTGCTGGCTTTATCAATATTTTCATTGAAATTTGCCCCTAAATCCTGTGCTTTAAGCAAAGAACTACTAATAAAAATCGAGGATAAAAAAAAACTAGCCAAGATATTTCTAATGGATTTCTTCATATTTTATTTTTTTATTTTAATTAATATATAAATCAACAGCCAGTAAATAGAAAACAATAAATTCCTACATTACATTTCTTTAAATTGTAAATACTCAATATCATTTCATACTATACAATTCATTATAAATAGCTAGATATTTATTATTTTTTGAGTGAACGTCTCTCCGTTTTCATTTTCCAAAACGAGTATTCCGGTCTTTTTAGTAAAAGGAATTTTCAGGGAATAACAATCAGTTTTTACACATTTTAGCGTTTGTCCTGAAAAAGAGATTAACTGATAATTTTTGATTATTGTACCAGATTCGACATTTATAATATTGTTTTTTAATTTGACAACAGGTATATAATTGGCTTTAGTGATTTCAAAGCCTGTCTGATTTGTATCCGACAAATAGAAACTCAACCACGTATAAGGAGCACTTTTAATTGCATCTGGAACTGTTTCGGTAATATATCCGCTAGAATAACTATTTAAGACTTCTACAGATAATCCCATTCTTTGTCCTACTGGTGGAACATTTTTCCCTAACATCACCCACGGGATAGCTGCTTCTATCAAATAATATCGTTTGTCTGAAACAGTAACCGAACTAATAATTGAATTATCTGTCACATTTACCCAGTTTCCGTTTTCACCTTTCAAAATTTTCGATGTTCCATTTATGTCAAAAAATATATTGTATGTACCAGCTTGAGGGCTAGATGTTGAAACATCGTCCACATCAAGGAGTAAACGAATACCGTCATCTAATACAGAATCTTTCATGGTTGTTGTATCAAAAACTTTAGCAGTGAAAAACAGGTATTTATCATTGTACAGAAAATCTATTCCTGATCGAGTTCCTGCTTTGTATCCCATAATCAACTGCTCAGCTTTATATGTTGTCCATTTTTCATTTGCCGAACGAACCCCATCGATTAATATATCGCCCCGGTTTGCATTTACCATTCGTTTCGGATAACCTTTCATCATCATAATATCATTTGATGTGTTATTGAGATTTGTAGAAGTGAGAGCCACAACAATACCAGTATCAATGACCGAGATACTGTTCCATAATCCTTGATTAATTAAAGGCAACGCAAATGGGTTTGTTTTACTTTGAAAATTCTTTCCATCACTAGTGCCAACAGTTACAAACATTTCCTGATAGTTATCCCCCACTGGGCGGTTTTCAGATCCTTGATAGGACAGAATTGTTTCTCCCCACGGTAACTGGCGTATATATGGTGCTGCTGCATTAACCCCATCGGGCAAAAGTGTTGGAAATGCTAAATTTCTATTAGAGTTACTTCCTGATACAAAACCACTTGACCAATTATCATCTATAGATGTTCTTATAATTGATGGTTGGAATTTAGGAGAATGTCCAACATAACCATTATCTTCAATTGCAACAACAATGCTACTATCTTGTAATAACAAAGGAGATGGCATTCCATCTCTATGTCCTGATCGATAGGAAACTATATTTCTACTGCTCCAAGTTAGTCCTTTATCAAATGAACGGCACATACTAATATTCTGATCATTGGATTGGCTATAATCATTTTCATTAGCAAAATATACCTGAGCTTCTCCTGATGGCAGTTCTAAAAAGGCTGGTTCCCAACATCCTTCTGTGTTAGTATATGATGCATCATATATAAATATTTCATTACTCCAATTTAATCCGTTATCTGTACTTCTTCTTAATCTAATACCAAAGTGTCGCTCTGATGAATAAGGAGTATTTGGTCGAGGATTATAACAAACTAATATTGTTCTATCTTTTAATTGAAATATATCGGGTACCGAATTTGTAATTCCAGTAGGAGATGGGGCAATATTCTTTGGATTTGTCCATGTTACACCCAAGTCAATTGAATAAGTAATTCCGATTCCATTTGGGAATTGTGCAACTGCCATCAATCTTCCATCTTGCAATTGAATCATTCGGGCATAATTTCCCGGCGAAAAAATAGTAGTTTTTGTCGAGATGTCCCAAAAAATACGCGAGTAATTAAGAGGCTCAATTCTAACTTGAGCTTCAACAGCTTTTGTAAAAATTATAATTGATACGATTAACAATATACTTTTCTTCATGTTAAAATTATTACATAAATATGATTTCAAATTATTACTCATATTTCAGACAATCAGCCGAAAATATACGTTTCGAAATGCCCAGAAAATGTTCTAATAAATTAAACTTTTAAAGTGTTCAATACAAAAACTACTACACTTTCTTATCTCACTTTTAGACACAATCAAGAAAAATCAAAAAATAATTTTTGAAAAAATAATGACAATAACTTTTGATTTAATTATTCAAAAATTATTTTTTGCTAAAATTCTTAATGATCAATTAGAGTTTATACAAATCAATATTCTGTAGCTTGATTTGCAAAAAAACAAGAAATAATATTTATTGAGCTTCTAATTTCCTACGATAACAGTAACATTTGTGATAGCTACCAGATCAGGTCTGTCTAGAACTGAGTTCTGTAATTGATATACAATCGGAGCTGAAAAATTAACTTGTGATACACTTGAAATTTGCTCAATTCCATTTATATAAACATGTTGCCCTTGTGAAAGAGTAAATTGTGGTACTAAAGACGAAAAATCAGTTCCAACAGGCAACTTTACATTTAATTGCATCTGATTATAGCTATATGTATTTCTGGTTAATGTAGCTGCAATATTCATAATATTAAATGTCGAAAACTCAGGATAATAAAGCATATATAGTTTGTATTTTACAGTATCGCCTGTGTATGGCTTAACATTAATTGAAACAGGATTTATCAATTCATAAGCCAAGGTTGAAACATATTTTGAATTATTTACAATAAACTTGGCTGAGTCAGAAGACATAGTAATTGCAAGCTTTTCTTTTGAACTAATTGTGGCAGTAGTTCCCTTGTAAAGTACTTTTTGAGGAAGTCGTACTAACCAATCATTTCCAAAATTAGTTGCAGCAACTTGATCAAAAAGTATCTGTGGACATATAATTGAACTTATCGAAGCATCCGAGTCAACAACATTTATATATACTGAACATGTATCATTCAATAATGTAGTAGCATTGTCAGTATAATTCGATGCAATTATTACGACTTTGTATTTCCCGGGAGTTCTATAGGCATAATTAAATACTCCACCCTTGTTAAACACTAAGCCGGAGCTTCCTCTGTTGATAGAATCAAAGATATGATTTTTATCTCCTGTAAAAATGCTAACTTGTTGGCCCAACCCATTGAATGTAAATTGAACTGATTCATTAATATTCAAAACTTGTTTTGAAACTTCAATTGATGCTTTCGGGTTATTTATTTTGTCTTCATCTTGACACGCTGTTAAAGATAAAACAAATAAAATCCCAAATAAATAAATAATACTCTTTTTCATAATACTTTATATTTTTAATATCCAGGGTTTTGTGTTACTACTCCATTACTAATATCTATTTCATTTTGAGGAATTGGGAAAATTTCATTAACTCCTTCAATAAAGTTTTTACCTCTCTGATTGTTTGTGGCACTTGCTGAAGCAAAAGCATGTAAAACGCTTGCTGCTCTACCTTGACGAACTAAGTCAAAAAAACGATCCCATTCAAAGCATAATTCCATTCGACGTTCTTGCCAAATTTGATTTCTCATATAACCATAACCACCTCCAATATAAATTGTAGCTGTGCCAGTTATAGCATTTGCAGCTATCTTTGATTTATTGAGCTGTGTTAAAGCTTGTGCACCTTGATTCATTTCATTCAAAGCCTCTGCATAGATCAATACAACATCAGCATATCTGATGACCCTTCTATTTTCTCCATAATCTGTTGTATTTTGAGGTCTTTGTGCAATAGGACAGTACCACTTTAAAACATTCCATCTATTCTCCACTGTATTAACTCTTTCTCCATCAGGAGTTGAAGTCCCATGTTTTGCAATAACCTGATTTATTCGTGGGTCATTTAATAAATCAGTTAACATGGTAGGTGAAGTCCATAGCCTATTTTGCCATAAATCTTGAAATATGGCAGTACCTTGATTTTGATCTCCTGTAGTTCCATCAGCAGATTCTTTAAAAACAACTTCAAAAATAGAGCCCCGATAAAATTCGCCCGTTTGATTGAAAATTTGCCAATAAGCAATGGGAGTATTATAGTAACTCGAATAATTAATTCCATATAAATTTGCAATGGAAGATAATTGCGTATTTGGAGTTTCTAATGGATCAGTACTTGCCAACAATGCTTTAGGTTTAAACCATAATCTCTCCCTTAAAGATTCCCAATTTTCAGTTGTTGAATCATATTTTAAGACTTGTCCCATTTTCATAGAATTTCCATCGATAAAATACTTTCCAAGATCGACAATATCCGACCATTTAGTTGAAACTTCACCTGGTTTAGCTTCATACATCAGCACTTTCATTAGTAATCCAATTGCTGCACCTGAGCCTGCATGTCCCAAATCTGTACCTGTAAATTGAGGAGGTAACATAATGATTGCTTCTCTTAAATCCTTTTCGATATAAGCATATACTTCTTCTTTAGTGCTACGTGGAATAACAAGACTATCTAATTTCTCAACTTCTGGTCGAATAGGTACTCCACCATAGGTTTTAACTAAATTAAAATAAAACAATGCGCGAAGAAATTTAGCTTGACCAAGAATATATCTAACCGTTGAGTATTGTCCATAATCAGTTGAGGCTAACTTCACTTTATTTACATTCGCAATAACTTGATTAGCTCGGCTTATTCCCTGATAATTAACTGTATACCTATTAAGAATCCAAGTATTTGATGGGGTAAAGTTGAAATTAACAAGCTGTGAAATCTGGTCAGTTGTACTTTCATCGTTTCCAATTACATCATCACTGCAAGCTTCTCCAAAAATCCACTCAGTATTCATGAATAAATCTGATTGTAAAATATTATAAGTTCCATTCAATGCTTCTTGCAATTGATACGGTGTTTGATAATAGTTATCAAGAGTAGAGTACCCTAAAACCTCTTTATTGAGATAGTCAGTACAACCATAAAATGCAAATAAACTGCAGGTTATACTCAACAATATTATTTTAATTTTCATATTTATTTAATCTTAATTTATTAATTATAAACCAATTTTTAATCCTGTGGTTATAGTTCTTGCTTGAGGAAAGTTTCCATGATCTACGCCCAAATACAAGTTATTTCCTTCTGATCCAACGTTCTTACCAATTTCCGGATCAAGTCCATCATATTTTGTGAAAGTGAATAAATTATAGACACCTATAAATACGGAGAAATTACTTAACTTTAGAGCTTTACAAACAGATTCAGTAAAATTATAATTTAACATTACATTTTTCACCCGTGCATATGATCCATCTTTGACATAGAAATTCGATGCTCTAAAATTATCCGGTAAATCTGAGAGATCCAAATCTGGGACAGATCCATTAAAATTTTGTGGAAAAAAAGCACGATCACCGACACCACCCGACCATTGCAAACTTCTAAGATTTGCGTAAACATTTCCATTAAGTCCTGAATTAAGATAGTATTCCATTACATTAAATATTTTATTTCCTGTTTGACCTTGAATAAATATCGATAAATCAAAGTTTTTATAAGAAAACGAAATCGGTATACCAAATACTAAATCAGGGCTGGGTGATCCTAAATAAGTTCTATCATCAGCAGTAATTTTACCATCACTATTCAGATCTTTAAATCTGAAATCACCTGGTTTTGTTGCTCCATCATTTTGCGCACTGTGAGTTATTTCATCCATATTGTTAAATATACCGTCTGTTACATATCCATAAAAACTTCCAATTGGATGTCCAACGGCAGTTTTAGTAACATAATTCAGGATACTGTTTTCTGTCAAATAGGCTCCGTAAACCGGTGCATTTCCATTTCCTAAATTTGTTACGATGTTTTTAATATATGAAGTATTAAATCCAATTTCGAATTTAAATTTATCAATTGAACCTCTGTAATTAAGATTTAACTCAATACCACCATTGGATACAGAACCAGCATTAACCATTGGGGCTGAAGGAAGTCCAGCAGATACTACAACCGGAACACGTAATAACATATCGGTAGTTAATCGATTAAAATATTCAATAGTAGTTGTCAATTTATTATCAAAGAAATTCAAATCAATACCAAAATTTGAGGTTTCAGTCTTTTCCCAATGAATGTTCGTATTTCCAATTGATGTGGATGCTGATCCCGGATAAATTACATGAGTTCCAGCTCCAAAGGAATAATTATATTGGTTATAAATTAAAGTATTTGTTGCATTATCATCTATTCTGTTATTTCCTAATTGCCCCCAGCCAACTCTTATTTTCCCAAGACTTAACCAGCTAACATTTTTCAAAAATGATTCCCGCGAAAATTTCCAACCAAGTGAAAAGGCCGGGAAATAACCCCATCGCTCAGAAGGGCTGAATTTTGATGAAGCATCAGTTCTGAAATTAAGCTGAAGTAAGTATCTGTCTAAATAGGTATAATTTAAACGTCCTAAAAAACCCATTGCACTCCAACCAGTAGGGATTTCACTAACAACAGCTCCAGTATAACCTGATGATAAATACCATAAATTATCTGAATTACTTGCTGTCCCGGCTTTATAAGCAGTTTCTATGTTTGAATTATATATTTCAGCTGTTTGACCTAAAAGAACGTTTAATTCATTATCCTTTTTTTTCCAGTTATAAGTTATTAAATTATTAATTTCTAATTTATTGAGATAAGTATCATTTTTTGTGATATTAGTTAAATCAGTAGGCATTATAAAATTTGCATCTAATTTTTGGACTTCATTAAATATTTTCTGATCATAAAAATTAGAATAATCAGAAACCTTAAATTGATACGTTAAATTTTTGCCGATATTAGCTGTAAGATTAATATTTAAATTTATTTGGTTATTAGTTGCCTGATTATGATTTCTCGCAATTATAGCAATCGGATGATTTTCCGAGAAATATCCTGCGGTATTGTAGGTGAAAACAAGTGGATTTTGATATAAAGCCTCTTTTAATACACTATTTTGACCCTCAGGTATTATACTTCGGGAATCGTTTGTATAGTAAAAGTTTGATTGTAGAGTTAACCATTTAGTTAACTTGTTTGTCAAATTTGCTCTTGTAGTAAATCTATTATAATTTGATGACTTAATAATACCTTCTTCTTTATAATAATTTCCACTTATCATATACATATTTGCTTCATTGCCTCCACTGACAGATAAGTTATATTGCTGTTTTACACCAGTTTGTGTAATCGCATTCCACCAACTGCCGGGAGAATTTCTTTTTAATGAGTCAAGACGCTGAAATTTACTATTATCGTAGGAAACGGCACCCGAAACAGGATCTTGTGAATAATACAATTTTCCATTAGCTGAATAGTTTGTCTTTCCGGATATGTAATCTGACATTAAGGCATAATCGTCCGCCCCCATCACTTTAATTTCTTTCCATGGATTTGATATTCCGGCATATGTATCAAAATTAATACTTATTTTGCCGCTTTTTCCATTTTTAGTACTTATAAGAACAACTCCATTTGCACTTCTTGCTCCATAAATAGAACTTGAAGCGGCATCTTTTAATATTTCAACATTTGCGATATCATTTGCATTAATATTATCAATATTGTCAACTATAAAACCATCAACTACGTACAAAGGATCCGAATTATTTACCGTTCCTGTACCTCTGATTTTTATGGTGGTAGGTGAACCCGGAGAGCCTGAATTTTGAATAATTTGTACACCGGCAGCTTTACCTTGCATTGCTTGAACAGCTGAAGAAACAGGTGCAGAGCTAATGTCTTTGCCCGAAATCGAAGAAATAGCTCCTGTTATATCACTTTTTTTCTGAACGCCATACCCAACAACAATAACATCATTTAAGTTATTTGTATTTTCTACTAATTTTATCTCATTTTTTCCTGAAGATGGCAATAATTCCTGACTTTTATATCCTAAATAACTCACTAATATTTTTGAATTATTTTTTATTTTAATCGAAAATTCTCCTTTAAAATTTGTAATTACTCCATTTGATGTTCCTTTCTCTAATATTGAGGCACCAATTAAAGGTTCATTAGTACTATTGTCCTTAACAATGCCTATTATTGTAATCTGATCTTGTGCGTTCATCGTCAATATTATAAAAAAGGCGAAAAACGTCATAACAAGTATTCTTTTCATTTATAAATAATTTATCAGTTGTTGTTACTAATTATATCCACAATAAGTATTACTTAATAAAAGAAAATACTGAAATTGTTTAATTGTAATACTAACAAATATACTTGACTAAACAATTTCAGTATCTCAGTTTATTTTACAATCAAAATATTTCTTTTTGTTCCACTAATACTGTTTAATTCAACACTATACATTCCTGCTTGTAAATTTGGAATATCTACTTTATTTGAAATTAAATTATTAGATTTATAAACAACTTTTCCCGTTATATCTGTTATTTGAACATTCTTTAGATCACTAACCGATGAATCAAAATAAAAGAAACCTTTTGTTGGGTTTGGGTAAAGAATAAGATTCCTGTTGTCTTGACTTACATTTGTAATACCTGTAGAATTTCTAGTATTGTAATTTATATCCAAACTATCTGTATCTGTTGCTGGATTATAATTTGGTTTTCTGTAATGGTAAATGAATAAACTTGGTACAGCATCACTGGTGAAAATAAGATCGCCGGCTAAATTTCTAAAAGTATGCACAAAATCTTGTCCTGAAACTAAATCAACAACTTGTTGAGGAAATTCATCTTTTGAATCTATTTTAAACAATTCCCATGTTTGTGAACCCACAGGTGTAGCATTTTGAGCTCTGAAGAACATGCTTCCCGAGACAACAAAACCTTCCCAAGCGGCGTTAGGTCCAATTCCCGGATTTAAATCGGATTGCATTTTCGAACCAGCAGCAGTTCCATCCGAATAAAACAATTCCAATCCATAATTAACAGGATTTGTTGCAGCAGCATCACCACCAGTTGAACCTTTTCCAAATAATACGCCATCAAATTCACAAAATAAATCATTTGAAGCGTTAGCAGTTCCGGTAGTAGTTGCATTCGTATTCATATCCCAAACCATATTTGTACCAGCTTCAGTAAAATCTGTAGAGCAAAGTTCTAATCCATAAACCGGGTCAAATCCCCTGAAATATACTTTCCCCTTATATACTCTTGCAGCGAAAGTTCCCGAACCAAGTGGATTTCCACTTGCATCCAGACCCACATTCATATCTTTTATTAAGTGAGTACCTTCTACTGTACCATCACTTACCCATGGTTCACTTCCAGTAACATCACTATAGGCATTGAAGAATAATTTCTCATTGTAAAAATTCGTAAACCAATCCAATTGAGCACCGGCAGTTGCACCAGTTGCATCATTTACTACTTTTTTATTGATGTCTCCAAGCATAATGGTTCCTGCAGTTGTACCATCAGTGACCCATAATTCTTCTCCATATTGTGAATCCTTGGTGTCAGCTTTAAAGAAGACTTTTCTCCCAACGCGGCAAAAATGTTGAGCCATATCATTTGCACTTCGACTTCCAGGATGAAATACCTGACAATCTTTTAAAAGTTGTGTTCCAGCTTCAGTTCCATCAGAAATCCATAGCCATTTTTGAGCTGCGGAAGCATATGTCTGACTATCAAAGTCTTGTGCTGCAAAAACAAAGTGAGTTTCATCTATCTGCGTAAATCCTTGAGGATTTGAAGAGTCAAATGGATTTATATCTTTTACCATATGAGTACCTGCCTCAGTCCCATCAGATATCCACAATTCAACACCAACATCTGTGCCCGACTGTGCTTGAAATACAACTTTATCATTGAATCTCTGCATCCAAGCTACTCCTGAACTTGTAGGACCAGGGAAAATGTCTTTTACCATTTTTGTTCCTGCAACAGTACCATCAGAAACCCATAATTCTTCACCATGATCAGCTTCACTTGCTGTAAAATAAACTTTATAACCAGTGGTTTTACTCCCAGCTACAACCATGTTTTTTGCCATGTCAACAGACCGTACATCTGCAACTGTTACTGTGACTCCAGTTGGAGTCAGAATTTGCATACCAGTTGGTAGCACTAAGTCAGCTTTTAAATAGACTGAGTACATCATTAACAATGATGCTAAAATAATTAGTTTTTTCATTTTGTAATTAAATTATTGATTAGATTTTTTATATTCTCAAAGAAATTAGTATTGAATTTTTTTTACGATATTATTTATTGAAACTAAGTAGATACCTTTAATTGAAAGTGCTATATTTATCTGATTTTCATTAACACTATTGTTATATACCAAACAGCCTCTTATATCATAAACTTTAAGTTTGTCATTTGCATTCAAACCTGATATTATAAATCCATTTTCGCATTTCATTATAACATATCCTTTGTTATTTGGTGAACTTACAAAGGTAGTATTATTATCAAACTCATATGCTCCCTGATCTCGTGAGTTTTGTTTTGAAAAACCACGAATATCACTTTGTAATATATATTCTACTGGTGTTGCTGGTGCAGGATTTGCAATGGTGTTTATTGAATAACTGTCAGCACCTCCATTGATTGCCATAGAACCGGTAGCTAGAGTCAAATAAGGTAAAGTGAAGTTTGATGTAAAAGGATAATTAACTAAAGTTGTATTCAAACCCATAGTGGCAGCAGTTATTGTAGCTAACTGATTTTTTTGTGTTACAGCATTTGAGTTAAAATCACTACCATCTATATTTGCATGAATCTTATCAATTATATTATTAATACCAAATTCCTGAGGAGCAGGTTGATTTGCGAATATAGATTCTCCACTGGTAGCATCACTTGTTATAAGATTATTCGCTAAATAAGCTGTGTAACGAAAACCTTCTAACAATACAGAATTTTTACCAAAAACAGTATTACCCGGCATCAACATCATATCATTATTACAAATAGTATTGTTGGTCAGTATTATAGTTTGTATTTTGTTGTTTGTCGAATTAGATCCACTTGAAATTGCAATGGCAGCTCCCAATTCAGCCGCTGCAGTAGTGGTAGATGTATTTTCGAGAAAAACACAATTTTGCACTACAAATGTAGCATCATCATCATCTACTTTTGCATCTAGTTGTTTGTTAAAATATACTGCACCTCCTTTTGAAAATGCGGCGTTTTTATAAAATGTACTGTTTTTGACAACTGCATAGGTTGCCCCACCCGATAAATGGGTTGCACTATTATCAAGATTAAACAAGTGACGAACTGTTAAAGCTCCGCCATAAGCTTGTGTTCCAGTACTGTTGCTTGCATTTTGTTCGAAGAAACAACGGTTTACAGTAATATTGTTTCCACAAAAATAAACTGCTCCTGCAAAACCAATTGTAGTAGTGGAAGACGTGTTTTTATAAAACCAACAATCTTCTAAATTTAGATTAGTCTTAAATCCCATTCTTATAGCGGATCCTCCATCCAATACTCCTGGATTAACTGTCAGAAAAGCATTTTTAAAAGATAACTTTTGGATTGTTACTGTCTTACCAGTACTTTGTAATGATGTGATACCATCAATTAAAGAAACAGAATTGTTTCCATCAATAATTGTAGACGCAGCATCTTCGCCAACAATTGACTGGTCATAAGGATTTAACACAGCGGTTTGAGAGGAAACATAAGTGCCATTCATAAGATTAACTACAGCACCATCTTCAGAAACGGTAGAAGTCGCTTTTGCCAGAGTGGCAAAAGGGGAAGATATTGTTCCACTATTTGCATCATCTCCACCATTTGCAGGAGTTGCCACATAAATAATTTGTGTAGCATTGAGTGATGAAAACATAAGTAAACACAATACTCCGAAAGAGGTAATTTTTTTTTTCATTGTATTATTTTTTTTAAAGTTAATAAATATGCTCCGGTTTAATTGCCGTAAATCATGTTGCAAATATACAGGCAATAAAAATCATCAACTAGGAAAATTGTCCATGAAATAAGGAATCCTGTACATTTATCAACTTAGGTTAAAAACAGGTATAAAAGCTTTTATTAAGAGAGATTACATAACAACATAGCAGATTTTATTCAACATGTGTACCTATTTTGTACACAGTTTTACTATCATCGCAAATCAATTTTATATAAATTTGCAAACAATTGGAATCTAATAATTTTTTAGCACCTTTACATCGTAGAGAAATTTGTTTTTACACTTTTGAGGTGCTACATTTGTTTCTATGGAATTTTATTAATTATATAATCTTCATTTTGACATCACAATGAAAATATACAAACTATTGCTAATAATATTTTTCCCGATCATTTCGATGTATGGAAATATAATAAGCAATGTACGTTTCGATCATCTGAATATTACCAACGGACTTCCGCAAAATACAGTTAATTGTATTGAACAGGATAATTTTGGATTTATTTGGCTAGGGACGAGAAATGGATTGAGCAGGTTTGATGGCTATGAAATGCGAAATTATTATAATATTGATAATGACAGCCTTTCGTTAACAAATAATTTTATTATTTCATTACATAAGGATAAAAGTGGCAGGTTATGGATATTAAACGAAGAAGGAATTTGCCGATATGACCGTTCTAATGATAAATTTAAACGCTATAATTTATGGACTGGCCATAATGTAGTAAGGGGTAATTTATTTTGCGAAACCGAATCCGGTAGATTATTTGTGTCGACTTTTAATGAAGTATATGAGTACAGCCCCGACAACGACAAATTTATCTTATTAATAAACAAATCAATATTAAATTCAGTCTCTTTTTCCAGCATCTTTAGCCTTGATGTGGATAATAACGACATTTTGTGGCTTGGAACTCAAAATGGAATCAGATTGTATGATTTGACGAATAAAGAATTTATTAACAATATTTACACGGAAAAACTTAACAAAACACTTTTAAACAACCAAATAAACAGATTGTTTATTGATCAGGAAAAAAGAATCTGGATAGGAACATCCGAAAATGGTGTTTTTGTATTTAATGCCAAAACAGGAACCATGTCACAGTTTAGTACAAAAAACGGACTAACAAATAATAATATCGGAGCATTTTCGAGAGATAATAACAACAATATTTGGATTGGAACGGAACAAGGAATAAACGTTATTGATAAAAATTTAAAAATCATTCAAAAAATAGAACAAAATGCTTCCGATTTAAGTAATCTGAGTGATAATGCCATTTACTCGATATTTTTGGATAATGCTAAAAATATTTGGGTGGGTACTTTTTTTGGCGGTTTAAATATTTTCTACAAAGGGTCTGAGAACTTCACCATTTATCCTTTCGGCTTTTTAGGAAAACACCTCAGTGGAAAGGCAGTTCGTCAGATAATTGCCAACGATCCACAATCACTATGGATTGCAACGGAAGACGGTGGGTTGAATTTTTTGGATAGAAAAACGGGAGAAATCAAACATTTTCAAACGAATAAAGATAAAATCAGTTTAAGCTATCATAATGTTCATAGCTTATTAAAAGATAAGAACAATAACCTCTGGATTGGAACATTCACCGGAGGGTTAAATTGTTACAACCTTTTAAATAAGAAAATGAAGTACTATTCCATTGTAAGAAATAGTTTGCCGGCTATATCAGTTTTTTCATTAGTTGAAGATAACCATAGCGTTATTTGGGCCGGAACTCCTTCAGGATTGTTACATTATGTTCCTGAAAAAGATATGTTTATCCGTACTGAAAATTCAATATTAAGCCATGAGTTTATATATTCATTGTTCCAGGACACAAATGGATACCTTTGGATAGGAACACGGAGCAATGGACTATTCAGAATGGATATTGAAAGTAAAGATGTCAAACGAATACAATTATTTGGAAAATACGAAAATTTTGTAACGTTCATAACTGAAGATGCAAAAAAACAAATATGGGTAGGAACGAATAATGCAGGTGTTGTTTGTATAAATCAAAAAGGCGAAGAGAAAAACTTAACTATAAAGAATGGTTTACCATCAAATTCAATAAAAGGTATTGTTGAAGATGATAATGGGAAAATATGGTTAAGCACTGAAGCCGGGTTGTGTTGCTACTCTCCAAACAACCAGAATGTTGAAAATTATACTATAAATGATGGACTTCCCATTAATCAGTTTAATTTCTCTTCTGTTTTTAAAGCTGCAGATGGAGAATTATTTTTCGGAACCATTGACGGACTAATTTCTTTTAACCCTGATGCATTATTACCGACAAAAAAAACATTTAATATTGAAATTACCGATTTTAAAATCAAAGGGAAAAAGGTTGAAACTGGGATTAAGAATTCTCCACTAAAAAAAGTCATCTCAGTAACTGATAAAATTTCACTTTCACATGATCAAGCCTCATCTTTTAGTTTTGAATTTACCGGTTTAAATTATCGTTATGCATCTAGTGCTATTTATGCAATACGTTTGCTGGGGGCCGATCATGATTGGCAAATCATTAATAAACAAAGGCAAGTTTTATTTTCCAACTTACCCGAAGGCACTTACACGTTACAAATAAAGGCATCCGTCGATGGCATTAACTGGGATGAATCAGGTATGCGTTCATTGGATATTGTCATTAAACCACCGTACTGGAAATCTTGGTGGGCTTATATCTTTTATTTTATCCTTTTGGCAACAGTAGGCTACTTCACCATGAGAATTATCAGAGCTCGAATTCAACTAAGAATGAAACTTCAAACGGAACATGCTGAAAAACTTCAACTTGAAGAGCTCAACAGGCATAAAATAAATTTTTTTACTTTTATTACACATGATCTTAAAACTCCGTTAACTTTAATACTGTCTCCATTGCAACGACTAATAAACTCGAATAAAGTGTCGGAAGAAGTGAAGCAAAAACTCAATGTAATTTCGCGGAATGCCAACAGGATGAATAATTTGATTGATGAAATAATGATTTTCAGCAAGATCGAGATGAAACAAATGAAAATTCTCGTAAAAAAAGGAGATGTCCTGTCATTTATTTCTGAAATAGCTGGTTTTTTCGAAATGATAGCTTTAGAAAAGGACATAGAATTTGTACTTGATATTCCCACAAACCAGAAAAAAATTGTTTGGTTCTCTCCATCCAACTTAGAACGCATTATTTATAACTTGTTGTCGAACGCGTTTAAATATACTTCACCCAATGGAATTATTAGCTTATCTGCAAACATTGAATATTCAAACAACCAAACATTTTTAAATATTAATGTAGAAGATTCGGGCAGGGGGATCCCCAAACATTTACTGGGAAAAATTTTCGATAATTATTATCAGGTTGAAAAAAAAGACGAAAATCAGGGAACAGGAATTGGACTGGCTTTAACTAAAGTGTTAGTTAATATGCATAAAGGAACAATTAGGGCAGTAAGCGAACCCAGTATCGGTTCAAAGTTCATTGTTCATTTAAATGTTTCGGAAAGTGCGTTTGAATACGATGAAAAATCAACTGAAGGAATTAATAACGAAATGATTGACAGCAACAAGAGTTATTTACTAGATTCCGTAAAACTTTTCTCTGACACTATACGAAATCCTGAAGTAAAAAAGACAAAGAAAATGAAAATTCTGATTATAGAAGATAACACGGAAATGAATGATTATTTAGTTGAAATTTTCAGTTCATCATTTGATGTTGTAAAAGCATTTGATGGTAATGACGGTTTTGAAAAAGTAAACTCTAATACGCCCGACATAATAATCAGTGATATTATGATGCCGATTATGGACGGGATAGAACTTAGCAAAAAGTTAAAATCAAACCTTTTATTCAGTCATATTCCGATAGTTTTATTAACAGCAAAAACAATGGAAGCTGATTTTACAGAAGGATATTCATCCGGTGCAGATGCTTACATTGTTAAACCATTCAATTCCGAAAATCTGGAACTTCTGGTAAATAATCTACTTAAAACTCGACAAAGAAATATTGAACGTTTCAACGAGAATGAAGATACAGATATTAAAGAAATTGTAAGTAATCCCAGGGATGAGAAATTTATGTCCGATTTGGTAATACTAATTATGGATAATATCAGAAATGAAGACTTTGGTGTTACTGAAATCACATCTGAAATGGCAGTAAGCAGAAGCCTTTTGCATATTAAGCTGAAAAAACTGGCAGATGTTTCAATCACTGAATTTATCAAACAGATTAAAATGAAAGAGGCCAGAAAATTATTGCTCGCTGGAAACAATGTTTCAGAAACTTCATTTGCTATTGGTATATCCGACCCTAATTATTTTACAAAATGTTTTAAAAAATATACCGGATTTACACCATCCGAATTTATCAAAAATACTAAAAAGTGATAATTTTCTATGAAATAGAAAAATTTATTTTTTACACAAATATTCCACCAAATTAATTAACTTTAAATTTATGCACAAGACTAAAACATTCTTATTAACAATGACATTGTTGAGTCTCACAGCAACTAATGCAGTAGAAATCAATGTTACTTTGAACCATGGAAAAAAGGTAACTCCGGTAAAATACGGATTCCATTACGAAGAAATTGGCATGATTGGCGATGGAGGCCTGAATGCCGAAATGATCAGGAACAGAGGTCTCGAAGAGGCTATGCGACCCAAGGGACTGGCTATCATGGACGGACAATATTTGAATGTGCCTGACCCTAAGCCTGTCAGAAATAAATATGTACCTGAAATAGACCCACTTATCGGTTGGATATCACTCCCTGCATCCAGCAACAATTTACGTCTGACCAGAACCCTTGAAAACCCACTTAATGAAGAAAATCCACATTCTCTTTTTGTTCGTATTCTGAAAAATGACAATAATACAGAAAAAGGAACTGTATACAATGAAGGATATTATGGGATGAGCTTTGTTTCTGGCTCGACTTATAAATTGTCGTTTTACTGGTACAATAAAAATCTGGACGGTAAACTGACCTTTGCACTTGCAGATGCTCATGGATCCCCAGTTTCCAAAAAAAAGGAATTTGTCTCCCAACATACCGGATGGACAAAATATGAGTTAGAATTGACGGCAGATAAAAATGAACCGAGAGGAATGCTATATATTTCTCCGGAAGGGAAGGGCTCATTCCAATTGGATATGGTGTCCATGATGCCCAACGATACGTGGGATAACGGAAAATCGATTTTTCGGAAGGATATTATGAAAAATCTGGTCGAATATAGCCCTGATTTTATCAGGTTTCCGGGAGGATGCATCGTTCATGGAGTAAACATAGAAACCATGTATCATTGGAAAGAAACAATAGGAGATCCAGCAAAACGCCCCGGAGAGTGGAGTAAATGGGAACCTTATTATCGAACAGATGGAATTGGATACCATGAATTCTATGAATTGTGCGAATATTTGAAAGCCGATGCAATGTATGTATGTTCGACGGGTATGGTCTGTACAGGTTGGGTTACCCAATCACCGAATGATCCGATGAATTATATACAACCTGACGTAGATATCAATTACTATATCAATGATGCACTGGCTGCCATAGAATATGCATTGGGCGACTCTACCACCTATTGGGGTAAAATGCGTTCTAAAAATGGGCATCCGGGCATTTTTCCTCTAAAATACATTGAAATTGGTAATGAAGATTTCGGTCCAATTTATTATCAGCGCTTCGAAATCATGTCCAAAGCAATACATGACAGGTATCCGAAGTTGAAAATTATCGCAAACAGCATTATTGGAAGAGAAAATCCGGATAAACGTAAATATCTTTCTCAGTTTCCTTCAACAAAATATATGGATATTTTTGACGAACATTATTATGAGAATCTAGACTGGGCCATTGACAATTTCAAAAAGTTTGACGGATACGATAGAAAGGGACCACAATTGTTTATTGGAGAACTTGGTATAGGAGGAAAATATCCGGCTAATACATTGGGTGAAGGTATACTGAAAATGGATATGGAAAGTAATGGAGACCTTTCACCCATAATGGCTGATCGCCCGATGATGCGTAACTGGGATTTTGTAGATAAAAGTGCCGGATCGACAATTTTGTTGCACAACACAAATTCAAGTGTTAAAACATTTAATTATTTAATGTGCAAGTTGTTCAGGGATAATAAAATCAACGTGTATTATCCATCGACAGTAAATAATCGATCCATTGATCCCGGTAAAAAAATTTTTACTTCGGTTGGAAAAGATGAAAATACAGGCGAGTATGTGGTAAAAATTATCAATTTGGATGCACAAGCTCAACCAGTATTTTTGACCGGTTTTTCTCCGAAAAGAAGAATCGTAAAGAAAATTGTTTTAACTACAACTCCTGATAAAAGGAATACTCCGGACACACCCAATGAGATTGTTCCTATAATTGAAACAAAAGAGTCAGCCTTTCCCTTGCAACAGTTGCTGATGCCATATTCAATGACTGTCTACCGATTTAAATAAAAACATATTTAATCCAAATAATCATTAAATTTATAATGAAAAATCTTATTCTTCCAATACTGAGTCTTTCAGTAATTAACTCTTACTCAGCTCAAAAACCGAATGTCATCGTTATATTAGCAGATGATCTTGGTTATGGTGATGTGAGTGCATACGGTTCACAAACAATAAAAACACCTAATATTGATCGCTTAGCAAAGGGTGGCGTAAGTTTCTCGAATGGATATGCTACCTCTGCAACTTCGACACCAAGTCGATACGCATTATTGACAGGAATGTATCCCTGGAAAAACAAAAATGCTCGAATTTTAGCAGGAGATGCTCCGCTTTTAATAGATACAACTCAGTTTACATTTCCAAAAATGATGAAAAACGCAGGATATTCAACAGCTGCTATAGGGAAATGGCATCTTGGTATGGGAAATGGAAAACCTGACTGGAATAAGACTATAAAACCCGGTGCAAATGAAGTGGGATTCGATTATTCCTGTCTGATTGCAGCAACAGTCGATAGGGTACCGACTGTTTATATTGAAAACGGGAACGTAGTTGGTCTTGATTCAAAAGATCCGATTTATGTCAATTATGTGAAAAATTTCGAAGGAGAACCCACTGCATTATCAAACCCAGAAATTTTGAAAATGCAATGGTCACATGGTCATAATAATTCTATTGTAAATGGCATACCACGTATCGGATTTGTTAAAGGTGGAAAATCTGCACAGTGGAAAGATGAAGACATGGCAAACTATTTTGTTGAAAAAGTAAAGAGATTTTTAATCAAAAACAAGCAACATCCATTTTTTTTGTACTATGGACTTCATGAACCGCACGTCCCAAGAGTTCCTTATTCCGATTTTGTTGGAAAAAGTGGAATGGGACCTCGTGGAGATGCCATTCTAGAAGCAGATTGGTGTGTCGGAAAATTGATTGAAAATCTCGAAAAATTGCATTTATTGAAAAATACAATTATAATTTTCTCTAGTGACAATGGACCGGTATTGGATGATGGGTACAAAGACCAAGCAGTTGAACTACTCGGAAAACATGAACCTTCAGGAGGATTAAGAGGTGGAAAATACAGCCTTTATGACGCTGGGACACATGTGCCTTTTTTCTTTTATTGGGAAGGTGTTGTAAATTCAAAAAAATCAAATGCTATTGTATCGCAGCTTGACATTATGCCATCACTGGCCAAATTACTTAACTTGAAAATACCATCAACATTGGATGGGAAAGAAATGCTGAATACTTTCCTTGGCAAAGATGAAAAAGGTCGACATGAATTAATACTTGAAGCATCAGGACGTTTAGCATTACGTAAAGATAACTGGATAATGATTCCTCCTTATCAAGGTCCAATAACCAATGAATCTGGAAATGAACTTGGAAATTTGAAAGAATTTGGTCTTTTCAATATTAAAAGCGATAAAAAACAAAGAGAAAACGTGGCATTAAAAAATCAATCAAAACTAATTCAAATGAAAAAGATTTTTTTTAGTACAACAGAAGGATATTATAATCCAAATACCAAGGAAGAGAAATTGAAATAGTCGTTTCTTTAATCAAATTGTATACATAAGAATCATACATCATATTCGTTAAAGAGCTTTATTTGTGCAAGGTGCAAGTGTTTCTATATAGAAACTTGCACCTTGCACAATGTATAAATATTTAGTAATATGATACTTGCGTATGTCAAAATAATTATGTATTTTTGAACCTGAAAGTTAAGCAGACAAGCGTAAGTCATTGACCGACAGAAAGTGTTCTTTTTAGTATATTTCCTAATTCGTACCCCACAAGGGTGAAAACAAGGATAAATAACTGAATTTCAATAGAGTAACATGAGAGGTTCATAAACCTCTCTCTCCGCCAAATAGATTTCAAAAATCAGTAAAAGCCCGTAAAATCAATGATTTACGGGCTTTTTCATTTTTGAATATATCAAAAATATTCAGAAAATATCAAACTTTAGGAGACCTATTCGGGTACCCGAAGATTTGAAGAGCCCCGGGTAACCGAATTTACATCAAACTCACTTGTAATCAAGTAGTTCAAAGATTGAACATCTTGTACATTAAACAAAGAACAAGTATTTTTGAACAATTCTAAAGGTTACCACAAATGAATGCAAAACTTTCCATTCTCTTTTACGCAAAGAGAGCAAAAACCACAACCGATGGTTTAGTCCCTATTTACATCCGTGTTACTGTCGATGGCGAACGTATCGAATTTAGCACCAAGCGTTACACACATCCTGATAAATGGTCCGTAGAAGGAAGCTGTATGAAAGGATATAGCGGCGAAGCCAAATCAATCAATTCTTTTCTGGATGCATTAAAAGCAAAAGTGTACGATTATCAACAGCAACTTATCCGGGAAGATGAATTTGTCAATGCCGAAAACATGCGAAACAAGATCCTGGGCATTGATAAACGTAGTCACATGCTGATAGGCATATTTCAACAGCATAATGATGAAATAAAAGCCCTTATTGGCAAAGATTATGCAGCTGCAACGTATGTCCGTTACGAAACCTCTTTAAAGCATACAGCCGACTTTCTGAAATGGAAATACAAAGTTTCAGACCTCGACATTAGGAAGATTGATCACGAATTCATAACAAGTTACGAATTCTACCTTAAGAGCGTTTGTAATTGCTGTCAAAACACCACTTCCAAATACATCAAGAACTTTGGAAAGATTATCCGGATTTGCCTTGCGAATGGATGGTTGCAAAAAAATCCATTTATCAACTACAAAAGCAAGATGGTGGAAGTTGAACGGGCATTCTTATCCATTGAGGAAATTGAAACCATGTTCAATAAAGAGTTTGCAACCGATCGTCTCAATTTGGTAAAAGATATATTTCTGTTCAGCTGCTTTACCGGTCTCGCCTATTCCGATGTAAAAAAGCTTTCATACAAAAATATTGGTATTGGTGTTGACAGTGAACGTTGGATATTCATCAATCGAACCAAAACCGATACACGCTCTAATATACCGTTACTGCCCATTGCTTCTGCCATATTGAAGAAACATGAAAACCATCCGCAGGTTGTTAATCAAGAACGGTTATTACCCATTTTGAGCAACCAGAAAATGAACTCTTATTTAAAAGAAATTGCTGACCTTTGCGGCATCAACAAAGAACTGACATTCCACATCGCCCGGCATACCTTTGCAACCACAGTCACGCTTTCTAATGGCGTTCCAATTGAGAGTGTATCGAAAATGCTCGGACATAAAAATTTACATACGACGCAACATTACGCTAAGATTCTTGACCTAAAAGTGAGCAATGACATGAGAATCTTGAAGGAAAAGTTTGGAGATGGAACTCAAATGAAAATAAAGAAGTCAGCGGGATAACAACTTTATCAATTGGTTTAATTTAGTCCCTTATTCTATACTAATAGTATATTATGGAGCCACAAAATAAACTATCAATAGCAGAATTTGCTCAGATAATCGGGTTTTGATCGATTATCTATACAAATTCTGCTATTTTTTTAGGTATGAGAACAATGAGATGAAGCTGTCAATAAGATCAAATACCTTCTAACCAATTTTAAAACAAAATCATATTTCATTTGCAGTATTCACCGGAAAATGTGTATTTACGCAAACAGAATATTTTTCAACAATTTACTCTCATTAAGAGTGAATTGATAGAAATAATATAGATATAACTATATTTTACAGCCAAAATATAGCAATATTATAGATATATCTATCAATGTCGTTAAGTTAGTGTAATGTTATAATCTCTTGTAATTCATTGAGTAAAGTTTTTTCGGTCGATGATTTCTCTCGACCGATCTTCCTGGACGAATAATTTCTCTGGTCTTGAATACTATATCA
>JAQUWU010000052.1 GCA_028692715.1 Paludibacter sp.
TTTTATGACCCCCAGCCCTACCTAAAGTTAGGTAAACCCTAAAGGGGAGTTTTAATTAGCATTAATTATTTTTATTTGTTCCCAAATGAAGCATTTATTCAAACAAAACCCATTTTCACACTTTAGTGGTAAGGGGTATTATTTCATATTTTTCAGCAAAAAATCTTTTGTTTTTACACCCACGAACCGATTAATTTCCTTGCCATCTTTGAAAAGTACCAAGGTTGGTATATTTCTTACTTTGAATTGCTGTGCTAATGGTTGCTGCTGATCAACATTAATTTTGCCAACAAGTGAACCATCAGGCAATTCAGAGGCAAGATCGTTCAACACCGGTGCCATCATTCTACAGGGCGCACACCATTCTGCCCAGAAATCAACTAACACTAGTTTCCCTTTGGTTTGTTGTTTGAAATTTTTATCCGTCAATGTAATAATACTTTCATTATCAGCCACTTTTGGAGTGTTTTTCATCTTTATTCGGGTATATACATCCAGTAAAATGAAAGCAATTATCAGGGTTGCTATTACTATTAAAAATGTTTGCATATTGGTTGTTATTTTTATTTGTTAATTACCTGATTGTTATTTAATTTTCTCTTTTCGGCCCATTCTCCCTCTCCTCAGGAGAGGGCTGGGGTGAGGTGTTGAGGTTGTGTTTTTTTTATTTACGCATCATCATGTGCATCAGACCACCACCATTTTTTACGTTGGTGAAACCCATTTGTTGCAATATTCTAACACCATAGGCCGAGCGAGCGCCGGAAGCACAATACAAGGTTATATCACGACCTTTATCACCAAGTTCTTGGGCTTTATAAGCTAATTGATCAAGTTCAATATTAAGTGCTTCCGGATAAGCACCACTTATAAATTCACCTCTTGTACGCACGTCTACAATTATTGGAGAAATTAAATCAACTTTTTGAACAGTTTCTTCAGTAAGTTCTTCTTTTTCTTCTTCTTTTACTTTATTTACCGATTTTTCTTCGATTGGAAGCAATTCGATTTTGATATTTTTAAAGCCAATGGCTTGAGCCTGACGTTGTAAAGATGCATGACCTCCGGAAATATTGGTGACGTCTTCAAATCCGGCACCTATCAAAGTGCGTAAAGCCTGATGTCCCTTTTTACCAGTTTCATCGTAGACAATTACAGGGCGATTAGCAGGTATTGAACCGATTTTTTCAGCTAGCAGCTCCAATGGAATGTGCATTGCTCCCATCACGTGAGTTTTTTCGTAGGCAAAAATATCGCGAACATCAATAAATATCGGGTTCTTCCCTTCCACAAACGCATCCAACTCTCCTGCTAAAACAGAAGGACTAAAGCCTGACATTTTATTTTCAGCCACATAAGCAGCCATATTTATTGCATCGTTGGCTGTCCCAAGCGGTGGTGAATATGCATAATCAACATCCGCCAAATCGCTTACAGTAAGTTTTGAAGCAGCAGCAGTTGCAATTACATCCAAACGGCGGTCAGCACCTTTGTACCCGGCAGTTTGACCGCCCAAAATAACACCTGTTGCTTTATCGTAAATTACCATTACTGACACAGGCTCAGAGCCGGGATAGTAGGAGGTGTGATTTTCTTTGTGTATTACTACTGCATCGGCATCTATTCCGGCAGCACGTGCTTGTCTCAACGAAAGTCCTGTTGTTCCGGCAACCGCTTCAAAAACACGAACAATAGAAGTTCCTATTGATCCTTTGTAACTGTGATTTCCACCCAAAGCATTTTCGGCAGCAATACGCCCCTGACGGTTTGCAGGTCCGGCTAACGGAATACGTACTTTTTTACCGTTTACGCGATGTTCCAACTCAATCATATCACCCGCAGCATAGATATCTGCATCGCTGGTTTGTAGTTGCTCATTTACAAGCAAGCCACCAGCATCACCTAACTCCAGTCCTGTTTCTTTAGCAAGTTGAAGAGTTGGGCGTACACCTATCGAAAGCAACACCATGTCAGCATCCAAAGTCTTTCCATTATCCAGTTTTACCGACTTAGAATGAATTTCAGTTACGCCGGCTCCGGTATGAATCCCTACACCATGCGATAACATTTCAGTTTCGATAAATCCGGCAGTTTCGGCTTCCATGATAGCCATTACGTGAGGCATCATTTCCACTACATTTACTTTCATTCCTCTTTTTACGAGTGCTTCAACCATTTCCAAACCAATAAATCCGCCTCCAACAACTACAGCTGTTTTAGGTTTTTTTTCGTCAATGAACGAAGCAATTTTGTCCATATCTTCCAAAGTCCACAAAGTGAACACGTGCGAATAATCAGCTCCTGGTAACGAAGGTTTAATAGGACGTCCTCCTTGTGCTAATATCAGTTTTGTATAATCGAATATTTTTAATTCTCCACTACGGGTGTCGCGCGCTTTAATCTGATGCGCTTCGCGATCGATAATAGTTACCATAGTGTGAGTAAAAACATCAACGTTATATTGTTCTTTAAAGCTTTCGGGGCTTTGCAAAATTAGTTTCGAACGACTTTTAATATCACCGCCAATGTAGTAAGGTAATCCGCAATTTGCAAACGAAATATCCGGCCCTGCTTCGAGCATCGTAATTTGAGCTGTTGGTGAAATTCGTCTGGCTTTTGCTGCTGCTGTAGCACCTGCGGCTACTCCTCCAATAATTAGTATTTTTTCCATTTTATGTGGTAGTTTTTGTTTAGTTAATTTATTTATATGCCAAGAATTTTTGCATCAACTGTGAAATCGGCATCCAAATTTACTTCATAATCACTTGAATTTATTTCATCGGTAGTTATTCTTGTTCTTAAACTGATTTTATCCTTTAGAATAAATTTTTTCAGGTCAGCATCCGTTACTGAAAGTGAAATGGTTGAAGCAGTTGTCGGCACATTATCCATCCATGCAATTAGTTCTTCACTTTCTCCCTCAGCCGAAATATATATTTTAATGGTACTTAAAAAGCTAAAATCTTCTCCATCTGGCTTTACAATATTCATTTGAAGACTTTTTAGCCATATTTTTTGTATTAAATCCTTTTGAGTATTATTATCAATGGAACTACTTAAATTGGTTGTAGTCTCAGGCGTTGGTATATCAAAGGGAGTATTCAACGAAAGAGATGCCTTAATTGGAATTGTTTGACTAAACCTAATGTCAAATACAGTGAGTGAATTAACTACCTCACACGAATTGAATAAGAAAAATAATCCAATAAAAACAAATATATACTTTTTCATTTTGTTCGTTTATGGTTTTACATCCTTTAAATAATAAATGGGGAATCTCAATCGTTATTTCTTACTAAATTCTTGAAAAGTATTGTTTTTATGCTCTCTGTCTTTTACAACCAATGTGGTGGTGGGTGCTTTTGATTTCATATTAAAAATGATATCATGTCCCACACATAATCCGAATGAGATATTTAATTCAGTATCATTTTGGGCCAGAAAATCGGCCTGCCCGGCTGGATTACAGGATGTGCCTCGTTCCGATTCATCATCCAACATATAAGAAGCAGGCACTTTACCATACTTACAATCAACAGTATATACTTCAAATTGATCTGAAAGTCTTTCTTTTAAAATCAGGGCTTCACGGGTCATTCCAACACAATGAGCAATGCCAATTTTTTTTATGCCTGATTTAACAGCATATAGCTTTAGTTCTTCCACTCGATTCTTTCCCATTAACAATGAATCTTCAGCAGCACGCATCAATTTTAAATCTTTTTCGGTATATAATTTTTTTTGAGCTTCCATTTCTTTTTATCTAAATTCTTATTTTTTTGTACTTGTAAATAGGGAATGAAATTGTAATGATTAATTTCATTCCCTGATTTTACTATTTCTTTTTCTTAGCAGTATTAATCCCAAAAGGTAAATACAAAGGGCAAAAACTTATTAATCCGGTAAGAAGAAAAACGGCAGCAACCACTAGTACAATAATACCTAAAGTTCCTGTAACTACATTTGTATAGAACAATACAATAAGAACCAAAGCAATAAACAATCTGATTGCTTTGTCGATAGGACCTACATTCGATTTCATAACAAGTTGATTTTAAGTTGAATTTTTAAATAATAAATATATAGTTGTTCTTTCCTTTGCCATCTCATCCCCTCTCAATTATTGTAGAGCTATAGATTGGGATTTGAAAGGTTTATAATTCTTTAGAAATTGTTATTGCAGCAATAGTTCCATCTGCAACTGCTGTTGTAATCTGACGATATTTTTTACTGATAATATCACCGATTGCATAAACATCAGGAAGATTTGTTTGCATATCTTCATTCGTTTTAATATAACCCCATTTATCCATTTCAGGTAGCGTTTCGCCCAACACAGAAATATTGGATTTGAAACCGATAAATACAAAAACTCCATCAGAAACGAGTTCTTTTACTTCTTTCGTTTTCAAATCTTCGAGTGTTGCCACCATTTTGTCGCCACGTTTTTCAAATTTGCGTGGTTCGTGTTCGTATAGTACTACAATTTTTTCGTTGGCTTGTAGTTGCTCAATGGCGGTTTGGTTGGCCGTAAGTTTATCAAACTGATGAATCATAGTTACTTTGCTGGCAAATTTTGTAATAAACATAGCTTCTTCTACAGCTGAATTTCCACCACCAATAACTGTCACTTCTTTGTCAACAAAGTATTTAGCATCACAGGTTGCACAATACGAAATGCCTTTCCCTTTGTATTCGCTTTCGCCGGGTGCATTCATTGTATTAGGTGTAGTCCCTGTTCCGATAATAATTTTTTTCGCTTTAATAGTTTCCAGTTCGTCAATTACGATTTCTTTCTTAGCTAAATCTACCGACGTAATATCTACCGCCACTTTGAAATCGATACCGGTTTGTTTTGCCTGTTCGCTCATGTAATGTGCCAACATAAATCCCGGTTGTGGTTTTTCAAATCCCGGATAATTCGAAACCTGATGAGTAATACCCATATATCCTCCCGGTAATGCCGGATCAATCAAAACTGTTTTAATTTTTGCCTGACCCAGATACATTCCAGCAGTTAGTCCGGCAGGTCCGCCACCTAAAATTGCAACGTCATATTCTGAAACCGTTTTTTTCTGATTGGCTTTTATTGCTTTAACTTCATCAGGAGATATCATTTTATCCAAACGTTCAACTATTTCAGCCTTTTTTATTCCGCCACTTATTGTATCAAGAATTTTTTGTCCATTATCAAAAAATACCAACGTTGGAGATCCACTTATTCCTAAGCTCGTGGCCAATTCTTTGTTTGCCTGACGGAAAATTTTTAAAAATTTAATTTTCTCACCATATAATTCAGCCATTGCTTCAAATTTTGGAGCCAATGCTTCACATGGAGGACATTCGGTAGAATAAAAATCTAATACCACTTTTCCCCCATTCAAAACTTCCTGCTGAAAATCAGCTGCATTAATTTCTTTCATAATTTCTTTTCTTAATACAATATTTACTACTAATTTTGTTTTACTTTCTATATAACATAACGTATGTTCATTTGTTCATATATAAGATCTATAAAAAGGACAATATTTTTGTCCTTTCAATATTATTTCAAATAATAAGCTGCACCTAACGATAGTAACTCCTTTACCGGTCGACAATCAGGTGAATTTGGGTGACCATTTTTATTTTTAGCAACTGAAGCGCAACCACCACCGCAAGCCAAAGCTACATCACAAGTTTTACATTCTTCTATTGTGGTAATATCACGATTTTGCCAACTCTCAATGGCAGTTTCATTTTTCGTTATTTCCGGATAAAAAGTTCCAAGTTCATCCCCTTTGTTCCCAACGGTTGCTGTACACGAATAGATTGTTCCGGTAAAGTCAAAAGCCCATTCTGTTTTACAAGCCGGACATGAATCGAATAAAGCCAATGGCAATTCTTCGTGTTCCGAAATATATTTTGCAATTGAAAATGCCGGTTTATAAAATTCAGCAATATAAGGGTGTTCTTTCAACATTTCGTACATTTTTTCGTACAAAGTAGCTCTGTCGAAAAGTTTTTCGGGCGTGCTGTTACAAAAATGCAATTCGTAATTTCGACCAATTTGCGTTTTAAAATATGGCGATTTTGTCCAGCCTTTTTCAATGGCAAACAACGAAAGTGGAGCCAAATTCTCAATATTCTCTTTGTCAACTACCATACGTAAGTTGATGTTAATTCCGGCAGCCAAACAAGCATCAATTCCTTCAATAATTTTATCAAATGTTGGTTGTTTCCCTTTCAAGTAACGGCGTCCATCATGTACTTCCTGCGTTCCATCCAAGGTGACCTGAACTTCACGAATACTTGCTGTATTTAGTAATTCAACGTACGATGCCAGTGTATATCCATTTGTTACAAAAGCCAAATCTAATTTTGCGATATTTGCTTTTTCAATGATGCGGGTAATCATTTTCCGTTGATTATCTCCCGGTAAAAGCGGTTCTCCACCGAAAACGGTAATATATTTTCTTCTTCCGGCAAATTCTGTATTTATATAATTGAAAAAAGCATCTATTACTTCGTTGGTAACTGCTTTCTGAACAGGATTATAACCCTCTTGATAGCAATATGAACAGGCAAAATTACAGGAATAATTAGGAACAAAAAATAGTTGTACCTCATCACTTTCACGTTGCTCAGTAAAATCAAGATAAGCTAATTTGAAATCCTTTTTCTCTTTCGCTTCATTCACCAGATATCCTCTTTCAGCAAAATCTCCATTTTGATCAAGATTGTTTTTCAGCATTTCTATTTCATTAGCCGAAATAATATCTGCTGATTTGTACAAAGGATTAACAATAAAGAAATCTTCCGAATCTTTAATAGGAGTGATTATATTGTGTTTGGATGCACCCTTAACCCCTAAAGGTGAATTAGGTCTGATATATTCGTTATTTTTGGAATTATCTGTCATAATGTAAATATACTAACTTTAAAAATTAACCCCTAACCTGATTGAAAGAGCTTTCTTTTTCCCCTTCAGGGGTTAGGGGTTGTTTTCTGGCAGCTTAGTCATGACAACCGGCTACGATAATTGAAACTTTTGCACAACATTGTGCAACTTTAGTTTCGTTACTGTTAGTGCTATTGCAATCACAGCTCTTTTTCACTACACTTTTCATAAAATTTTTATTTTTAGTTGGTGAATATTCGGCTTAAAATTAAACCTTTTATCTTTATAGTCAATTGCTTGACGTGTTAAATCTAAATTATTTTGTTCCTGATATTGTAAAACTGGCAACTTCTGCTGCTCCTTTTGGATATGGAGCCGATTCTTCAAAAATCTTAATATCAGCAAAACCGGCATCCTCCAACATGGTCAGATATTCGGCTCTTGTAACAGCTCCGGCCCAACATTCTGCAATGGCAACCGGATCGTTTCTATATTCGTCTGCGATAGGAGATGTAGCATAAATGTCACTTACTACAAATCTGCCTCCGGGAGTTAAAATACGATAAACTTCACTCCAGACTGCCGGTTTATTTGAAGCATGATTAATGGTACAATTTGAAATTACTAGATTTATTAAATCGTTTTGCAATGGTAAGTGTTCCAAATCAGCTTTTAAAATTTCAGCATTATTGACTTCAAATTTTTCAATATTTGACTTCGCTTTAGCAATCATTCCGTCAGATACATCGATGCCATATACACGACCGTTTTCTCCAACTTCTTCGGCCATTCTGATTACATCATTCCCTTTTCCGCTCCCTAAATCAACACATATTTCACCGGGTTGCGGATGTGCATAATTTATTGCACCACCACATGAAAGACAGCAACTGGTTTCGCTCAAACTTGAATATCGTTCGTTTATAGCCGAATGATTAATGTTTTCAATTGTTAAGTTAGAATTACTTTTCCTTTCGTTTTTTGTCATAATTGATTCATTATATTCTAAATTCCCCTTCAGGGGCTAGGGGTCTTTTTTTTAATTTCGCTGCAAAGGTAAAATAATAATTTTATATTACAATAGTATCACTATTTAAATTATTATAATATCACTACTTTTTTTCGCTAATAGCAAACAAATATAATCTTTTTAAATCAAATAGCTGTAATAAATTAAAACATTATTCAAATCAATATAGTAACATTAAAAAAAAATCTATCTTTGCAATAGAAAAATTGCTTTTTATTAATAAATTGATTGTCATGCTTTTCAAAGAAGATATATCTCCGGAATTTGCACAAGAACTATTTAATGACAGCGAAAAAGTGTTGAAATTTATCGCTGATATGAAATGGGCAGATGGTTTTGTTTGTCGGAAATGTGATAATACAAATTATTGCGAAGGCAAAACGCCCTATTCCCGCAGATGCACCCGCTGTAAATCCGAAGAATCTGCAGCAGCACACACTTTATTCCACAATATCAAATTCCCTGTTAATAAGGCTTTTTTTATTGCTTACAATGTTTGTGTATTGGGAAATGAATTTTCGTCTTATAATTTTTCCGATCAATTAGGACTAAACCAAATGACTTGTTGGAAATTTCGGAAACGCATTCAAAATTGCGTAATGCGGATTGATAAAAACGAAAAGGCAAAAATTCAAACTATATTGATGACTGAATATAAATGACTGAACATTAACAAATTAATCGAACCTTTATATTTTTTTTTAAAAAGGGTAGTAGGGACGTTATTTTGTTTGTGATGATAACTTTACAAACAAATTATGATTTTCAATCAATGGTATGTTATTCTCGAATCGAGAGAAGTTGGAAAGAAAAAACCCATAAAAGTCCGCCGTTTAAGTCAAAATCTAACACTTTGGCGCGAAAGCAACGGAAAATTAAATTGTATGTCCGATCGTTGTTGTCACAGAGGAGCATCGCTTTCGGGTGGGAAAATTGTAGATAATAATATTGAATGTCCTTTTCATGGATTTCAGTTTGGTGGAGATGGAAAGGTGAAACTAATTCCTGCCAATGGTAAAAATGCCGTTATTCCTGAATCGCAACATGTTCATTCATATCTGGTTTACGAAAATTATGGATTGGTGTGGATTTGGTATGGCGACAAAAGTCAGGTGACAGAAAAACCATTCTTTTTCGAGGATCTGGCAGATATGTCTTATTCTACTTTTATAGATCCATGGAATTCACACTATTCACGATGTATTGAAAATCAATTGGATGTAGTGCATTTGCCTTTTGTGCATAAAACCACCATTGGCGCAGGCAACAAAACACTGGTAAATGGTCCGGTGGTAGTTCGCGAAGGTGAATTAATCACTTTTTATGTAGATAATATCTTGGATGATGGAAAGACTACCCCTTTGAAACCAGATGAAATTCCTGACTACGAAAAACTATTTCATCTTCAGTTTCATTATCCGAATATCTGGCAAAATTTCATAACCGACAAAATGCGGATTTTTGCAGCCTTTGTCCCTGTTGATGAAGAAAATACATTGATTTATTTACGTAATTATCAAAGTTTTTTAAGAGTTCCGGTTTTGAAAGAGATTGTCAATTACCTTATGAAACTTTCTAACATAGTTATTCTTCGTCAGGATAAAAGAATCGTATTAACACAAATACCAAAGAAAACCGAGGTGAAAATGGACGAACGTTTAATAATGGGCGACAAACCAATTATTGAATATCGAAAACACCGACAGGAATTGATGACCTCACCCCAACCATCGGAAACATGTCACACTTGCGGGAAAGGAGAGTGCTAAATTGAGGTTCATTCATTTAGCTTAGGTAATTGTTTACTTTCAAAAGAAAAATATAATACCAAAATAATTCTTATGTCAAAGTCTGCATTAAAAAAACATTTACAGTCACTTACTAAAGAACAATTAATTGAGATTGTGCTTGAAACGTACGATAATATCAAACCAGCAAAAGAGTATTTTGAATACTATCTTAATCCAAACGATAAGGAAATGTATTTTAAGTTTAAAGCTATTATCGTAAACGAATTTTATCCAAAAGGAAAATATGCTGAACCAAAAACACGTTTTTCTGTGGCTAAAAAAGCGATTTCAGATTACCGATCTTTAAAACCATCACCAGAATTGCTGGGTGATCTAATGTTTACACTAGCCGAAATGTCTTGCAAATTTACATATGATTATGGAGATATGTGGGAGCAATACTATAACAGCGCCTACACAAATTTCAAGAATGCTTTAATTTATCTTCAGAAAAACAACTTATTGGATAATTTTAAATTGAGATGTCTCGATTGTGTAAGATATGCATCGCCTTGTGGCTATGGTTTCGCAGGGGATATTTCGGAAATATATTACGAATATTACGAATAAGAATATTTACATAAGAATTCAAGTGATAAATACTAATGATTTTTCCGAAATAAAATATCTTCTCGATAACCGCTTGCAGCAATACAATCGGTTTGATTTTATTGAATCAGACCCAATTTCCATTCCTCATCGGTTTTCAAAAAAAGAAGATATTGAAATTGCCGGATTTTTGACGGCCACCATTTCCTGGGGACAACGAAAAAGCATTATCAAGAATGCAAACCGGCTAATGGATTTGATGGACAATTCGCCCTACGATTTTGTTTCGAATGCCGATAATGCTGACTTAAAAAGAGTTTCCGGTTTTGTTCATCGTACTTTTAATGGCGAAGATTGTTTGTTTTTTCTTCAATCTCTGAAAAATATCTATCAGTATCATAATGGATTGGAAGCCGTTTTTAAGAAAGGATTTAAAATTGACAACAGCGTCTTCAGCAGTCTGAAGTATTTTAGAGAAGTGTTTTTGTCTATTCCATACTCAACACATGTTACAAAGCATATTTCGGATGTAACTAACAATTCCGCTGCCAAACGCCTAAATATGTTTCTGCGTTGGATGGTGCGACACGATGATGCTGATGTAGATTTTGGAATTTGGAAAAGCATACCCACTGCTGCTTTAATGTTGCCCCTTGATGTTCATACGGGTGATGTATCAAGAGCTTATAATATCCTCACCCGAAAACAAAATGATTGGAAAGCGGTGGAAGAAATTACATCCGTTCTTCGTCAATTTGATCAACATGATCCTATAAAATACGATTATGCTTTGTTTGGAATAGGAGTTTACGAAGGAAATACTTGAATATTCAATTATTAAGTAAATGGAACAAATTAATGTACCATTTAGAAACATTAATAGAACGCTGATTTTCGCTGATTTATCGGAAAATGAAGGATAAAATAAAATGGATTTTTCTTGCCTTCGGCAAGATGATTAAGATGCAACTATCTGTAAATCATTCCGATTTATCGGAATTCAAATCCATTTTTTCAAATCCACTATATCAGTGAAAATTGCGCCTGCCTGTCGCAGGCAGGTTCTATTCTTAAATATTTTCATGCAAAATACGACATTATTTGTTTTCAATTACTTAAGTGTCCTCCGAAAAGTTATTTTTTAATTTACCTGAGGGCAGACAGGCACTATTCTTTTTCGGGGTGTATGCTTTATTTGTTTTTTTGAAATTAAAATTCTATTTTTGTGCCACGAATCATTAAATAAGTAACACGATGCCGGTATCACGTTTTGGAGTTTCGCTAGAAAGTGATTTACTTTCAGCTTTGGACGATTATATTTTAGTAAATAAATTTCCCAACCGATCACAGGGTATAAGGCATTTGATTGAAAAGAATATAGTTGAGACCAAATGGAAATGCAATCATATTGTTGCAGGAGGCATCGTTTTAACCTATGAGTTTAACAAAAATAATATACAGGCTAAAATTGTTGAAATTCAAAAAGCATTTACAGATGTAATTTTGTCTGTTCAACACTTTTATATCTCGCCGGATAAAATGCTCGAAATTATTGCAGTGAAAGGCAAGTCATATAAACTCACTGAACTTTCGGATTGTCTTATAGCTATCAAAGGAATTGAACATGGCAAATTGATAATGAGTAAAGTAGAATAATTTTTTTTGACCTATTAGTAACACGATTTAAAATAAAGATAACACAAATCATGAGTTCAGAGATATTCATTTTATTACTTACTACTGCGTCTATTGCTTTTATGCATACTATTCTTGGTCCTGACCATTATTTACCATTTATAGTCCTTTCTAAAGCTCGAAAATGGAATAAAATAAAAACCATTTGGATAACCATAGTGTGTGGAATTGGTCATGTTGGAAGTTCGATAGCTATTGGGTTTATTGGAATTGCAGCTGGAGTTGCACTTTCGAGATTGCAATATTTCGAATCAATTCGAGGGAATATTGCCGGTTGGCTATTTATCAGTTTTGGGTTGGCTTATGCACTTTGGGGATTGCGTCGTGCTTTCAACAATAAACCACATACTCATGCTCATTTACATTTAAGTGGCGAAAAACATGATCACGAACACACACATTTTGTTGAACATGCACATGGACATTTTGTAGAAAACGAAGAACAAACCGAAAAGATACAATACAAAAACCTAACACCCTGGATTTTGTTTCTCATTTTTGTCCTTGGTCCATGTGAACCTTTAATCCCATTGGTTATGTTTCCTGCACTTCGACACGATACAGCTGGTGTGGTTGGCGTTTCATTAACCTTTTCAATCATAACTATTATCACAATGACAACCATCGTGTTATTGATGACCACCGGAATTAAATTCATAAAATTAGGACAATTAGAAAAATATTCCCATGCGCTGGCGGGTGCTACTATATTTTTGAGCGGAGTAGCCATTCAGTTTTTGGGACTCTGATTTTATAGTTACAAGTTATGAGTTTAGAAATCGGAATTCTACGTTCAAAAACAGATTAAGAAAGATTACAAATTATGGAATTACAAGAAAAATACGAAAAATTAAAAAAAATAATCTCAGAAACAAGAAGAGCTGCCGTGGCATTTTCCGGTGGAGTGGATAGCGCTTTACTTTCAAAAGTAACGTTTGATGTTTTGAGGGAAAATTCAATTGCCATCACGCTGGTTTCACCCATGAATGCACAATCAGAAATGAAAGATGCCGAAGACTTGGCAAAAGAGATTGGCATTACGCATTATATGATTAATGACAATGAAATTGAAGACGAAGTTCTGGCTAATCCGGTGAACAGATGCTATTTCTGCAAAAAAATTGAATTTGGTGCCATCATTGATAAAGCAAAAGAAGCCGGAATAAAAGTAGTTTTTGATGGTTCAAACGTTGATGATATGTCCGATTATCGTCCTGGACTTCAGGCTTTAAACGAATTGGAAGTGATGAGTCCTCTTCGGATGGCCGGCTTAACCAAAAGCGATATTCGCGAGTTATCTCACCAACTTAGTTTGCGTAGTTGGAATAAACCTGCATTAGCCTGTTTAGGTTCCCGCATACCGTATGGCGAACGAATTACTATTGAGAAACTTAGCAAAATTGATAAATCCGAAGATTACCTACGGTCTTTAGGCTTCGTACAATTTAGAGTAAGAAGTCACGAGAAAATGGCCAGAATAGAAGTAAGCCCGGAAGAACGATCCAAATTGTTTGATGGTAATTTGCTCGATCAAATTTCAAAACAACTTAAAGCATTTGGTTACCAGTATGTTTGCATGGAATTAGAGGGCTATATCACCGGAAGTTTGAATCGTGTAATTGAAAAAAATAAATAGTATGACTGAAAATCAAATTCTTGAATTGCTCAAAAACGTAAAAGAGGGAAATCTGGAACTCGGAAAAGCAGTTGATCAACTCAAACAACTTCCTTTCGAAGATTTAGGATATGCCAAAGTAGATCATCACCGCGAGATACGTACCGGATATCCGGAAGTAATTTTTTGTCCGGGAAAAACCACTGAACAAATTCGTGGTATTGTGGAGCATTTGCTGGCAAAAGGAACCAACATTATGGCAAGTAGAGTTGAAAAATCTGTTTACGAGGCTATCAAAGATGTATATCCCAATATGGAGTATTATCCTGAAGCACGCACCATTTTTATTCAGCAAAAAGAAATTGTAAAAAGTAAATCCCGCATTTTAGTTGTAACAGGTGGTACATCTGATATTCCGGTGGCTGAAGAAGCGGTGGTTACAGCTGAAAAACTAGGTTGCACCGTAGAGCGACTTTATGATGTCGGTGTGGCAGGCATTCATCGTTTGCTTACGAATCGTTACAGACTAGATAGTGTTCAGGTTATTATTGCAGTGGCTGGTATGGAAGGTGCATTGCCTAGTGTCATTGGCGGACTAACCGATAAACCGGTAATTGCAGTTCCAACAAGCATTGGTTATGGTGCCAACTTTGGTGGTTTGGCAGCCTTATTGGCTATGCTCAACAGTTGTGCAAGTGGAATATCCGTGGTAAATATCGACAATGGCTTTGGTGCCGGATTTATGGCCGCAACTATTATCAGACAAATTGACTTAAACAGTAAGTAGAAGCTGCCTAATCCCCACCTCACCCTAACCCTATCCAACCTCTATCCCCCTTTGGGTACTTTCTCCAAAAGGAGAAAGAAAAAGGAAAAAGTGTTTTTGAGAGGGAGAAAGAGAAGATATTTGAAGATGCTGATTGTAATAAATTGGCAAAAAAGAAAGATATTAAGGGACAAGCGACTTTACAGTTGCTTGTCCCACATTAAAATTTAAAAATTGATAATAAGATATTTAATTGAGTGTTATGAAGAATTACATCTTTAGTTTGTTTTTAGTCTTTTCGTTTTCCCTACAAGCTCATAATGTTGGGAATGTGTATGGTAATATATATGATGCAAAAAGCAAAATGCCGTTAATTGGAGTAAATATTCAACTCAAAGGAACATTAATTGGAACAAGTTCAAATATAAATGGAAAATTTGAACTTAAAAATTTACAAACAGGAAATTACGAATTAGTATTTTATTATGCAGGATACCAGACTGTTAGTAATAGTATAAATATTCAGGAGAATAGTACAGACACATTAACTATTTTACTTTATGAATCTGCAATTGATTTAGATGAGCTTACTGTACAAGGAACCCGACCCATATCAGCAGCTTCGTCAAAAGAAATTAGGGCGATAGATATGCAACTGAAGCCTTTCCGAACTTCACAAGATATGTTGCTTATGGTTCCCGGTCTGTTTATTGCTCAACATCAAGGCGGCGGAAAGGCGGAGCAGATATTTCTACGTGGTTTTGATTGCGATCATGGAACAGATGTTTCGATTAATGTTGATGGAATACCTGTAAATATGCCAACGCACGCACATGGTCAGGGCTATGCCGATTTGCATTTTTTAATTTCGGAAACAGTAGATGAAATGGATGTGAATAAAGGACCCTATTTAGCTAATATCGGCGACTTTTATACTGCCGGTGCTGTGAATTTTAAGACGAAAGATTTTCTGGAAAACAATTTGATAAAAATTGAAGCCGGTCAGTTTAATACTCAAAAATATACTTTGATGTTTCATCCAGAGAATGGAGGCGTGCAACAAAACGGCTATATTGCCATGCAATATCATCATTCCGATGGTCCTTTTATTAGTCCTGAAAAATTTGAAAGAATGAATATTTTCGGGAAATACTTTTTTCAATTTACGCCAAACAGCAAACTTACCTTCTCTGCAGGAGGTTTTTCTACCGGTTGGAATGCATCCGGACAATTGCCTGACAGAGCTGTAAAACAAGGTATTATTAGTCGATTTGGAGGTATTGACAACCTTGAAGGTGGAGTTACAAACCGAAAAAATGCAATTATAAACTACAATTTTCTTTCTTCAAACGGTAGCGTATTTGAGATAAACTCTTATTTTACACAATACAATTTTAAGTTATATTCTGACTTTACCTATTTCCTAAATGATTCTGTCAATGGCGATATGATAGAGCAAAATGAGCACAGAACTATCGAAGGAGTCAATTCAACTTATAAATTTACAACATCATGGTTTGGAATGCATCAGTTAAATAAAGTAGGTGGTGGTTTCAGAGGTGATCAGATAGATGTTCAATTATGGCATAGTCCCAATCGGGTGAGAATGAATAATTTTACTGACGATATAGTGGACGAACAAAATCTTAATGTTTGGTTTCAACAGGAGTTTGTTTTTAGTCCCTTAATAAGAATGGTTTGGGGGGTGCGACACGATTTTTTCACATTTTCGAAAGATGATAATGCAGGTTCATCTCTTGACTCAATTAACAACGGCTTGCCCCATGCAACAGGTATTTCAGTTCAATCAGTTTTTAGTCCGAAAGTAAACTTTGTCATTTCACCCTTGAAAAACCTTAATGTATTTCTCAATTTCGGTCAAGGATTTCATTCAAATGATGCACGGGATGTGATTTTAGGCACAAGGGTTACCGAACTTTCAACGGCTTGGAAAAATGAAGGATTAAATGACAACCATATTGATACACGATTAAGTAACTACAATTTTGATCCTTCCATGCGAAATATAAGCACACTTCCAAAGGCAACAGCAGGTGAGATAGGGATAAAGAGTCGCCTGTTCAACAAACTTCATATTTCACTTTCTGCCTGGTATCTTTATCTCAACAAAGAATTTGTTTATATAGGGGATGGAGGTTCAACAGAGCTCAGCAATCCAACGCAACGATTAGGTATTGATGCAGAAGCCCGATTATCAATTTTATCATGGCTTTGGGCTGATCTGGATATTTCTACTGCACATGGAACAATATTAAACCTTCCAGAAGGTGAAAACCATATACCGCTGGCACCAACTCTTACTGCTACAGGTGGAATAAGTGTCGTGAGAACGGAAGGATTTAGTGGCTCGATCCGTTTCAGACATTTAAGCGACAGACCGGCGAATGAAGACAATTCTATAGTTGCAATAGGACATACCTTATTTAATGCTTCACTAGCATACAATTACAAACAATTTAGCTTTGCTGTAAATGGAGAAAATCTATTAAATACCGAATGGAATGAAGCACAGTTTGCTACAGAAACAAGACTTAAAGGTGAAGCTTCAAGTGTAACGGATTTGTGTTATACACCCGGAAATCCGAGAAATTTTCAGTTTAGTGTGAGTTATAAATTTTAAAAAATAAAAGACATAAATAAAACAAACAGAATGGAAAAACGCATTTTATATTTCGACTGCTTTTCAGGTATTAGCGGTGATATGACAATTGGAGCTTTACTGGATTTGGGCATCGACCAGAAACTTTTCGAAGCAGAATTAAGCAAAATAAATCTTGATGAATATACGGTTGAAATTAAAAAAGGGCTAAAAAAAGGAGTTTCAGGTACAGATTTTACGGTTTATCTCCATTCGGATGGACATACTCACGAGGAAGAAGATCAGCACAATCAAGAACATGAACACGTTCATCATCACGAAGAACATGAGCACAATCACGAGCATTCACATGAACATACCCACGAACATCAACATGCCGAAAAGCCTCATGATCATGCGCACTCCCGGAACTTATCGGACATTTACACAATTATTGATAATAGCGAATTAAGCGAGTATGTCAAAACGGCCAGCAAAAAGATTTTCCTAATCGTTGCCGAAGCTGAAGCAAAAATCCATGCCAAAACAATTGATGACGTCCATTTTCATGAAGTGGGAGCAGTGGATTCTATTGTAGACATTATCGGTGCGGCTATTTGCGTGGAGATGCTAAAAATTGATGAGATACAATGTTCTGAAATTAATCTTGGTAGTGGATTCGTTCATTGTGAACATGGAATTTTCCCTGTTCCAGCACCTGCTACGCTTGAAATTTTAACTGGCGTACCCGTTTACAGCAAAAATGCAAAAAAAGAACTGACAACACCTACCGGAGCTGCAATATTAAAAGCGCTTTGTAATGAGTTTGGGAGTTCCCCTGAATTTATCGTTGAAAAAATTGGCTATGGTTTGGGAAAACGGGATATGGAAACACCCAATGTACTACGAGTGATTGTAGGTAAAAAAAAAGGTCCTAATACATTGACAATGCTGGAAACAAATATCGATAATATGAATCCTGAGATTTACTCCTATTTGTTTCCAAAATTATTGAAAAATGGAGCACTAGACGTTTTTACAACTGCCATTGTGATGAAGAAAAACCGTCCCGCCAATATGCTTAGTGTTTTGTGCAAAGAGGAAAACGCTGAACAAATAGAAACTATTCTATTCACCGAGACTACCACTCTGGGAATCAGAAAATACAGTGTAGAACGTAACGAGTTGGAACGTAGTTTTGAGAAAATTTCAACAGCGCACGGCGAAATCAATCTTAAAATTGCATCAAAAAACGGAAGTGTAATTAAATTTTCGCCTGAATATGAAGATTGCAGTAGAATAGCATTGGAAACTGGCACTCCACTTATTCAAATTTACAATGAAGCAGTGATGGAAGGGCAAAAAAGAATATACAGGGAATGAGTTAGTAAAAAAAAAGCCTGTATGTGTTGCTGATTTAGAATGTTTATGTTAATTAACGTGAGTTCGATATAAACAAAATTAAAAATTCTATCTAATTTTATTGAAATTCAATATTTTATATAAATTTATTACGGTGCTCTGTACCTATATTCTAATATTACTAGATATTTGTAAAAAAATATTCGGGAACATTGTTTTTAGGTGCTGAGCACCCTAATATAAGGATTATAGAGTTAATCATTAGATATTAATTTTTTTTCAATATCCAAAATGATTACTTTTGTTCTCCTGTGTGTTCTAATGTGGTTTAAAACTTATATGTTATTTCTTTTATCATTAATTTGGCAAAGTAGAAATAGTAACATAAGACTAGACTACTTGTAAAATAAAAAATTAAATATATAAAATAATGAAAATGACTTCGAAAATTATTGTTACAATTGCCTTATTGGTATGTATTGTGTCGCCGAGTTTTGCGAAAAAGAAAGTAATGTTGGACAATTATTACAACAACGAAACCAACAAAAAAACAAATTTACCCTACCATTATTTGTGGGATGATAAAGCGTTGAGCGGATTTTCGGAATTGGGCGATTTATTTGTAAGTAAAGGAGCTAAATTGGCTACTTTAACAGAAAAACCAACTACATCTAAACTCCGTTGTGCAAACATTTTTATTATTGTTGACCCTGATACACCTGCCGAAACTGCCAAGCCAAATTTCATGGATACTGAGGCTGCAAAAGATATAGCAAAATGGGTAAAAAGAGGAGGGACACTTGTAGTTTTTACAAACGATGTAGGAAATAGCGATTTAGATAGTATTAATCTATTAACAGAAATATTTGGGATAAAATACAACAAAGTATTGTTACACCCTGAGTTAAAAGCTGAAAAAGGCCAACCACGTAATTACGATAGTTGTAATTTTACCGAATTATCCAATCATCCACTGTTTTTCGGTGTTAAGAAGATATTCATGAAAGAAACTTCTTCCATCACCTGTTCCAAAACAGCCATCCCGATACTTACCCAAAATGGCGATGTGTATATGGCACAAGCAAAATACGGACGTGGATTTGTGTTTGCCGTTACCGATCCATGGCTCTACAACGAATACATCGATCATGCGCATCTCCCTGCCGATTTCGAAAACCTCAAAGCAGCAAGAAATTTAGTAGATTGGTTGTTGGGAAAAAAATGAAATTTTTTTAATAAAAATAGCTTGTATATTTAATCTTAAGTGGTATAACAACCAATGAAAGTAGAGTCGTCAATCCATTCGTCTCTACTTTTTTGTATGTCGGGCATGGTAATAAATTTACAGGATGCAAGTTCCTGTATGTGCCGAGTTGATAGGAAACATTAGAGATTGGCAAGGGTGTTGATAATCAAAAATCAGAAAGACCAAATAATGTTCATTGAATAACCTGAATGGTTCGTTATAAAATAATTTATTAGTTTAGTATTCAGGTAATTAAAACGATTAACCCTTTTGTAATATCAAATATTTTTTTAAAAAATTAAACGCAAAGAACGCTAAGTATAATAATTTTGTAATATACAGTATTTCAAATATATCCGCAAAGAACGCAAAGGAGAAAAACTTGAAGTTTTTCTTGGCGGCTTAGCATCTTAGCGCCTGCCTGCTGCAGGTAGGTTGAAAAATAAAATTTTATAACGAACTATTGTAACCTAAAATATATACTTAATACTTTGCTTCATAAAGACCATAACCGAACAGAGCGTAATCATACATTGTTTGGGATAGGTATTTATGAAACAAAATTAAACAATTATTTGCTAATTCTATATCCAACTGTCCATTCTACAAAATCGGCATGTATATCAAAGTCACGGAGCGTAATTCCCGCAAAAACATTATCGGAAATGTGATATTTAATCATTATCCGTTGGTGAAAAACAGGAGATTGATTTTTGGAAGCTTTACGGAGGATATAAAAGGCCGGCTGCAAGACAAGTGACACTTTATCGGCACAAATTTCATAAGAAGGATAAATACTTAACTGTATTTTATCCCCCAATGGTCCATCAATATCTTCAATCTCTCTATTATCAATTGCTACTTGAGCATTAACCGATTCATTGTAATTTAAGGTCATTCCCATCCCTATTTTTGAGGCATAGCTAATACGACGGTTAAACAACGCCGAAATTCCATAAACTGGGAAAAATACCCCTTTGTAATGTTCTGATAAAGTTACGTTTAATGAATCATAAATAATATTTTTCATTCCTGCAAAAGCAGAAAAAACCCATTCATTGTTTGCATTAAATTTAGGAATCTCATGTTTAATAAATTTTGGTCGTTCATAAAAGTTGTATTTTACACTAACTTTGGGCGCAACCACATTGAATCCGAAATTGGGTAATTTTATGGCTCCGTTCGAGAAATGAGAAAATCCAAGTCCACCCATAATATCAATACGATTGGTCAATGCATATTCCAATTGCAATGCGGCATTGCTCATAAATGCTTGTCCGGCACCAATAGCAACATTGTATTGGTTGGTGGTAGGATTAAAGGATTTCCAGTTAAATGACAATCCAAAACCCAAATCATAATTTAGCGAAAATCGGTTTATTCTGAAAAATGGGGAAGAAATAAAACCATATACCCCAATTGGAATGCCAATTTCCGCTTTATCAAAAAAATCATTGGCAGAAATAGCCACTCCCCATCGTGGGTAATTACAAAGTTGCTCCCAAAGATGATCTCCGGTGGATTGTGAAGTTAGCTGCAAACTAAACTGTTGATAATCATCTAATACTACAGAATTGGTATTACTACCCCGAACAAACACATTGGTAGGCATTAAACGTCCGTTTTTGTACGATCCGGTAATTGATAATTTGTCCCAGTTCCAGGGAATGTGCACATTCGATGTGTCGGTTTGAGAGAAAAGGAAAGATGTAAAACTTAGAAAAATGATGAGTGAAGTAGCTTTTTTTCTCATGTGCATTTTTAAAATAACGCTGAATCTTTTGCCTGAATAAGTATTATGTTTACAACATAATACAAAACAATTTAAATGAAAGCAATGTTTAAAGAATTAAAAACAATAAAAACGTTATATCTAACTTTAAATTTATATTTATAAATTGTGTTATACTATTCCTGTTTTTTCTTACTTTTGTTTGTATAATAAAATGTATAATTAATGACTCGTATTGGATTGCTTTCGGACACTCATGGAATGCTCGACAACCGTATTTTTGAACATTTTGCAACTTGTGACGAAGTTTGGCATTGTGGCGACTGGGGCTCGTTGGAAGTGGTGAATAAGCTACAGGCATTTAAACCATTGCGTGGAGTATGGGGAAATATCGACAGTCATGAAATTCGGGCTGTTTTTCCACAACATAACCGTTTTACATGTGAGGATGTGACCGTTTGGCTTACTCATATTGGGGGTTATCCGGGGAGATACGATGCGTTAGTTCGCCCCACAATTTTTCAGCATCCACCAAAACTCTTTGTATGTGGACATTCGCATATTTTGAAAGTGAAATTCGACAGATCATTGGATTTACTTCATATAAATCCCGGAGCTGCCGGTAAATATGGTATTCACAAAGTACAAACACTGGTACGCTTTGAAATTGATGGAGATAAAATTCAAAATTTGGAAGTTATAGAATTAAAGCCTAAAGAAGTAGTATAGTTTTCTCAGACTTTAAAATCAATATTATGCAATATCTTTTCGATGGAGTAAAAGAATTTAATTCGGGCGAATTTATCGAACATCAGAAATTGTTTGAAAAAATTGGTCGAAGTCAGGACCCTCATACACTGTTTATCGGTTGTTCCGATTCCCGTGTCGTTCCAAATTTAATTACCAAAACATTACCCGGAGAATTATTCGTTATTCGTAATATTGCCAATATTGTTCCAATGTATCGTGAGTCAGAGGAATATCTTTCCACTACATCGGCTATTGAGTATGCTGTAAAAATACTCAATGTTTCGAATATAATAGTTTGTGGTCATTCAAATTGTGGCGGTTGTAATGCCTTGTATATGGATAATATTTCAGGAAGTGAAATACCACATACAATGAAATGGCTGGAACTGGCTAAAAATGTAAAAGAAAAAGTCACCCGCTTGAAAATTGCAGATCCTGCTCAACGTGAATGGGTTACCGAGCAGTTGAATATAGTTGAACAAATGAACCATTTGCTGACGTTTCCTTATATATTAGAAAAATTCACAAAAGGCAAATTAAATATTTTAGGGTGGTATTATATTATTCAGACGGGTGAGGTTTTTAATTACCAAAAAGAGGAAAGAAAATTTGTAAAAATAGAATAATTACGAGACCAAAGAATTCGTATTTTTTGGCACTATTTTTGTTAAATATATACGTGTAAAATTAACTAATTATAAGCGTTCAAATTTATGAAAAAAGCATTCTATCTTAAAATAATCACGGTAATACTTGCTGTGATTAGCCTTTCCGGATGTGTCAGCAGCACATTAATTCAATCTTACCCTCCCGGAGCAAAAGTGTATGTAAATGGTGAACCCAAGGGACTTACACCCTATTGGTATTCTGATTCCAAAATATTGGGGAGCATAACCAATATTGATCTTGTAAAAGATGGTTACGAGCCATTGTACACTTCTATCGAAAGAAACGAACAAGTTGATGTTGGTGCTATAATTGGTGGTTTTATATGTGGAATTCCTTTTTTATGGACATTGCAATACAACCCTACTCATAATTATGAATTAATCCCACTTGGAGAGCAAAAACAGGATGTTCCGCTAGTCGAAGCTCCATTTTACAACCAAGATAAATCATCCAATTCTACATCAATTCAAACACAAGTTGAAAAAACACCCACTAGATTAGATAGATTGAAGGAGCTAAAACAATTGCTGGATGAAAATCTGATTACAAAAGACGATTACGAAAAACAAAAACAAAAAATTCTCGATGAGATTTAAAAAAAAAACTTGCTAAGAAATTAGCAAGTTTTTTTTTACTCGATAACATGCGGTCATCGTATTTTTTTTTGCTTTTCACTAAAATTATACCATCTGTACGTATAAAATAGCCCAAAGCTATTTTATATGTCTACTGTGGTTAATGCTGATGCATATCGAGTATTTCGAGATTCCGAGTATCGGAACAAACAAATAGGGCAATGAGACGAAGTCGAAATTGGACTGTATTGTTTGTGCTATCGGTATTACCCCTAGAATATATTGACCCGGAAGCAACGAACCCACATTAACAGAATTACCATTATTTATGTTTTGTTCCAACAATATCCGTCCACTCAAGTCAATAATACATATTCTGGAATTAACATACACACCTTCTAGGATCAGATAATCAATCATAAGATTTGGATACACCTTTATTGAAGTGATTTAGATCTCTTTAGAAAATTTATAATAGAAAATATATATCTCTATTGGTGACTACTCAGCACTTCAAGAAGTACTTCATTTGACGTTTTTAGGGAAATTGCAGAGTAAAAAAATGTAATTTTCACAGAAAAGCAGCCAAATTAAAGCGCATAAATGATGAATGTCGCTCCAGAACTCCCCCTTTAGGTGTTTACCTCCTGACGTAGGAGGGATGGGTGGGGGGCTGAGCAGTTATCTCTATTGGTTTGACTATTGAATATCCACATCAAAATCGGTTGAAAATGTCATATTTAGTACGAATGAATGCTGCAATCTGTTTGGCTCGTTCGTATCAGTACGAATGAACGCTGCAATCTGTTTGGGTCGTTCGTACTAGTACGAATGAATGCTGCAATCTGTTTGGCTCGTTCGTATCAGTACGAATGAACGCTGCAATCTGTTTGGGTCGTTCGTATCAGTACGAATGAACGCTGCAATCTGTTTGGCTCGTTCGTACCAGTACGAATGAATGCTGCAAGTTCGTTTAGCTCGTTCGTACTAATACGACACTTTTTTGTGAATTATCTCTACCAATACAGTACGCTCAAAATTCTGCTTATACCATCTGTACATATAAAATAGCCCAAAGCTATTTTATATGTCTACTGTGGTTAATGCCGATGCATATCGAGTATTTCGAGATTCCGAGTATCGGAACAAACAAATAGGGCAATGAGACAAAGTCGAAATTGGACTGTATTGTTTGTGCTATCGGTAAAAATTTTATAATAGAGGGAAATGTATTGTGGCTAAGAGTTCCTAATAAAAGAGCTCAACTTTGATGTTTTTGTAGTTAAATACAGAACAAAATAAAGAGGATCGTAGTTATGAGGTACTATTTTTTTTGTAATTTTTGAATATAAGAAATTGATAAATCAGAGCTTTCGACATATCGGAATGTACCGAACACTCCTCCAAAAATTCATCACCATTATTGTACTAAGAAATCAGGGCTAAGTTTCTATTTAATAGATAGTTTTTTAATTTCAATAGTTCGTTATAAAAAAAAGATTTTTTGAACCTACTTGCAGCAGGCAGGCGCAAAGCCGCTAAGTTGCAAAGCCGCAAAGAAAAACTGAAAGTTTTTGTCTTAGCGTTCTTTCTCTTGTTGTTGAATATAAGGTATTTAAAACTTTGCGACTTTGCGTTTACTTTTTTATTTGGAGCAATTATTAAAGTCATTAAATCTTATAACTAAATTGTTGTATTTAAATACAATAGTTGTTTTTATAACGAACCATTGTAATTTGATAAACTGGATTATTTTATCCCATGCATAAGTTTTTCCAATCGTTTCGAAAGAAAAAATAGCATTATAGAGGCTATACCTGACATTACCACAAATAACATAAAGAAATCATAAAGATTATTCATTGTATAGCCTAAGAATGAAGTAGATCTGTTATCGGGGTATAATGCACTTAAAGTTCCGGCCAGATAATTTGCAAAAGCATTGGCTAAAAACCAAACAGCCATCAACAAGGAGCCAAATTTAATTGGCGAGAGTTTGTTTACCAGCGAAAGTCCTATGGGCGACAACGATAATTCACCCCAGGTATGAAGCATATACATTCCAACTAGCCAAATCATACTTACTTTTACTCCGGGTGCTACATTCTTTACTCCAAAGGCAATCCACAAATATCCTAAAGACAATAAAAATAAGCCAATAGCCATTTTAGCAGGGGCAGAAGGTTCATATTTCCCGAGTTTAAGCCACAACCATGCAAAAAGAGGAGCAAAACTTACGACAAATAATGAGTTCAGTGATTGGAATGTACTTGCAGGAAGTTCCTCGAATATAAAATTTTCTTTACCAAAAAGAACAACCTGAGAAATTCCATATACTACTGCAGCAGCAGCAATTCCCAATAGAGCGATGACTGTATGCCTTAAACGTGCATCTACTTTTTCCGACATTGCATCTTTTGTCTTCTTGAAAAACTTTCCAATAAAAAATAAAACAATTAATCCCAAGGGATAAACTATCCACGAGGGAATAATCAATCCAAGATGGCGATCAGTTTGTTCATCAGCAAAGAAAGTTAATGATGCGCCGGCTTGTTCAAATGCACTCCAAAAAAATACAACAAAGAATGCAACAATAAAAATAACTCCCACTCGTTGCTTCTCTTCTTTTTTTAGTGTTTTATCTGTCATAATAACACCAAAAATCAACAAAGTGGCAACTACTAATAAATAAGGTAAGAATGTAAAAACCTTAGCATCGAAATATAACATTCCAATGGCTAGCATTGCAAAAGCAGCGAGTCCAAGTATTATAAACAAAGGTTTCGACCAAGCTTTATGAACATTTTCGGGCGTTCTCCCTAACATTTTATTATCTGCATCAACAATATATTGCTTTGCGAAAGTTAGTTGGACTATTACACTGGCAAACATGCCAATTGCTCCGGCAAGAAAAGCCCATTTGAAATCTGCCGGATTACCTGTATCGCCCACCAATCCACAGATTAAGGGTCCAATTGCTCCACCAACATTAATACCCATATAAAAAATGGTATAAGCAGAATCAACACGACGGTCACCTTTACGGTAAAGTTGTCCAACAAGCGATGAAATATTCGGCTTAAACAGTCCATTTCCGGCAATCATTAATCCTAATCCACTAAAGAATAGCATGGTAGAAAGCGTAGGCATGGAAGTATAGGTCTGACCACAAAAGAAAAGAAGTATTTCGCCTAATGCCATTACTAAACCACCGGCAATGATAGAACGTTGATTTCCCCAGTATTTATCTGCAATTAGACCTCCGATTAACGGAGTAAGATAGACAAGGCTAGTGTAACTACCATACAAACTTGATGCGAAAGCTTTATCAAACATCAGTGCTTTGGTCATAAATAAAACTAAAATGGCTCGCATGCCATAATAGTTGAACCGCTCCCACATCTCAGTAGCAAATAGAATATATAGACCTTTGGGATGTCCTTTTTCAGATACGTTTATAGACATTATTTATTTCTTAATTATTTACAAAAAAAATGAACGCAGAATTTCTGCGTTCGTATTACATTGTTAATATTTTGTATTAGTTTATGCACAAAGATAATCTTTTTGGTTGAATATAAGTAAATGGAACAAATTAATGTACCATTTAGAAACATTAATAGAACGCTGATTTTCGCTGATTTATCGGAAAATGAAGGATAAAACAAAACGGATTTTTCTTGCCTTCGGCAAGATGATTAAGACACAACTATCTGTAAATCATTCCGATTTATCGGAATTCAAATCTGTTTTTTCAAATCCACTCTATCAGTGAAAATCAGCGTTCTATTCTTAAATATTTTCATGCAAATACGGCATTATTTGTTTTCAATTACTTACATTTTACATCCCCAAAGATATTTAGTCACGTAGCAATAAATTTATTTTGACGTAGCAATAAATATGATGATTAACATTTAGAATGTGATAATTATATATAGTTAACCAATAAATACAAATTTAAATATGTACTTTTGTGAAAATATTATGACTAAATTCGAATGTGTTAATTAACTTTAAATGTTCGTTGTTTGGAAGTCTAATTTTTTTTCGGTGACTACTCAGCATTTCAAGAAGTACTTCATTTGATGTTTTTAGAGAAATTGCAGAGTAAAAAAAATGTAATTTCCACAAAAAAATAGCCAAATAAAAGCGCATAAATGATGAATGTCGCTCTAGAACTCCCCCTTTAGGTGTTTACCTCCTGACATAGGAGGGAGGGGTTGGG
>JAQUWU010000053.1 GCA_028692715.1 Paludibacter sp.
CGACCTTGGCAAGAAATAAATGAAAAAGAGATTTCATTATCCAATAAAAAATATGCGAAAATAGCTCAGTTGGTAGAGCACGACCTTGCCCCAAAAGAAATCGGATACTTTCCGACCTTGGCAAGAACTAAATGAAAAAGAGATTTCATTATCCAACAAAAAATATGCGAAAATAGCTCAGTTGGTAGAGCACGACCTTGCCAAGGTCGGGGTCGCGGGTTCGAGTCCCGTTTTTCGCTCAGTTGTCGTATTCTGCCCGGATGGTGGAATGGTAGACACGAAGGACTTAAAATCCTTTGGCTTCACGGCTGTGCGGGTTCAAGTCCCGCTTCGGGTACGACTTTGAAAGGGAAAACCCCTTGTAATCTTTTGATTATAAGGGGTTTTCTGATTTTTGCAAATATCCAAAAGTGTACTAAAAGTGTACTATTCAACAAAAATAATAAAAAAGTTCAATTATTCTCTTTCTCTTTAGCCTGAAAAACGCTGCTTTTTAAGTATTATTCTCTTGCCCCCGATTAAAGAATTTATCATACAAAGCATTTTTTACTTTTGCTCCATCTTCAATTGGTTCCTCTTTTTGTTTAGGTATAACATACTGCATGAACTTCTCCAACATTGCAAGTCGTTTGTCCGGTTCAATTGACATAAGGTCTTTTTCTATCTGTTCCTTATTGCTGTCAATCAAATTACTTATCCATTCCCTAAGCTCGGTGGTTACCTTGTTAGGTGTTCCCTTTGGTCGACCGTTGATATTATTTGTTTGTCCTTTTTTCATATTCCTGTATTTTTCTGTTGTTTTCAAAGATTTATCCCATAAAGTCAATTAGACTTACTGCCCGTTTCATTTCTTTAAATAGTGCCTTTGCCTGTTCCTTTTTGAAGTTATACACTATGTCTTTGCCCTCTTGTTCAATCACAATAAGCATTTCCATTGGTTGTTCCTTTCCATCGACTGTTGGAAAATCGTTTTGTACACTAACAATTCCCTTTTCAGTTTGAATAAAATTAATCTTGGTGTTCATTTTGTTGATTATTAAATTGTTATTATTGTTTTATTCTGTTACCGGTAAAACCTTACTACATCGTCAATCTTCTTATCCAATTCTTTGATTACATCGCTTTCAACCGTTGCAATACTCGCTCGGCTTGCTTCTTTGATGGCTTGCCTTAAATCATAGGATTGTTTTTTCTTGATTTGCCCTTTCTTAAATAATTCATTTATTTGTTGAATCATTGCAAGTTCTCCACCTTGTTGCTCGATCAAACTGGCAAGTGCCAATGTATAAAGGTCTTTCTTTCCTGCCATTGCTTTAAAATTTAGTGTTACATCGTTTATTTTCTTAATGTCCTTATATGCTTTTTTCCAACGCTTCACAATATCCATGTAAAATTGTTCTTCATACAACATCGCCCCGGTAACTCGATCCACTTTGAAAGTATCTTTTAGCCTAGCTTTATGCCTCATTTCATACCTCAATGTATTTCTATTACTGTATAGTTCTGGTATTGCTTGCCCTTTAGCTCGTTGCTCTTTTACTTTATCATAAAAGACTAACAAAGTATCATGTTTACTGTAATAAAGCCCGTCCGGCTGTTCTAATCGCTTGCTTGGGTAATTACTTCCCAAATGATTGAAATAAACCTCTGTTGGATGTTTCATAATGAAATTTTGAGCTAAATCAATTCTGGTAACATTTGCTTTATCTATTGGCAAATGAAGAGTATCACTCAATTTCTCGATAGCTCTTTGAATATCGCCACGTTCCAATGTTTTAAAGTTATCGCCCAAATACCATTTACATAAACTGCCATCAGTTATATTAACTCCTCTTTGACTTGTCGATACTCTTAACCCGTTGAGGTTTCCTGTTATCACATTCTCACCATTGAAACAATGCTCTCCGGTAACATCAAAATAAAGTGGTGTTTGAGAAAGAAAGTCAATCCCTCCAACCTCAATACCTCTTACTTTAAAATCTACATTGTCATACATAATTCTACTATGTTGGTTACTAAAATGCTCCCCAAATACAACTTAATATAGAGAGAGGGAAAAACGCCCTCTCTCCTTACTATTTACTCGGTTACTGAATCCGTTACCGCTTGTTGTTTTAGTTGTTCAATTTCATTATTCAACTCTCCATCTGCCAATAGTAAATAAAGCTGTCTTTTGTTGTTTCTTTGACCTCGTGCCACAAATACATCTATTTGAGTAAAGTCATCATTGAATAGAAATAACAAAGCATCGTTTGTGCCTCTTACATCGCCATAACCAAAACGTTGTTCAATATCGGGTACAAGTACACTACTAATGTTTTTTGTCTTGGTTATAGCTTTATCGGCTTTCCGGTGTATGTCGCCCCCAAATCTATCTGGTACATCTCCAAAATAGAAGAAAAATGCACCGTGTTTATTTCTCATTGCTTCAAACTCCGGGTAACTCCTGGTCGATACTTTACAGTTCAATCTCGTTTTGCTTTTTTGCTCTGGTAGTTTAACCATTAGGTAATAATCAGTCAGGATCATTTGTTGCCTCCTTTCTTAGTAGTCATGCAGTACTTTTGAGCTTGTGTTTCAATCTCCTGTTGAGTAGTTATCTTATTAGACAATAAAAAGTTGTCTAATATTTCCCTTTCAAAGAAAATCAATTTTCCTGTGGGTTTTGAATACTCAATTTTTCTGGCACTCGTGAGCTTATATAAAAAACTTTTAGATATGCCGGTGTATTGGCACGCCTCATCAAACGAGAGGATTTTTTTTGTAATTTCCATTTTTATGTTTTTTAATGGATTAATAAAATGGGCTTTGCTTAGCTACTGCATTACCCTAAATTTTATATTTTAAAATAGTCCACAAAAAAACATAAAACTATTTGAAACAAATGACCTAAAAAATGTTTTACTTTTCTAATTGTTTCTTATGATTGTATTAATCTTTCTTTCTTGATATTTGGTTATAATATAGAAAATCAGAACATTGAACACATATCACTTATAGACACAAAGAGTTTAGCCTGTATGTTTCATGCAAGCTAAATAAAGTTTTTTGAAATAATTTGGTGTTTTAAAAAATAAGTTCAGGGAGACTGTTTATCGCTTGTTCTTTAAGGCTGTCAACGGCTCTCGTGTATTTCTCCGTGTGTTTGAGACCACTATGACCCAATAGGCTTGCAACTGTTTTAATGTTAGCACCATTGTTCAATATGTTCACTGCAAATGTATGTCTTAGAGAGTGAAATGTGATGTGTTTGTCTATCTTTGCCTGTCCAGTCCAATGTCTAAGGGCTTTTAGGCACATATTAAAGCTCGGCAAATGAAAAATATAGTCGTCCTTTGGTGGTTTTTCTCCAATCAATGAAAGGAGCCCATCATTCAATGGTATGTTTACCCAACTGTTTGAGCTATGACCCTTTGTTTTTGTCTGTTCAAAGGTCAACAAGCGGTTTGAATAGTCCACGTTGCTATATTTCAATTCAATCACATCACAGTATCTGATGCCTGTGTAGAGACAGAATATAAATGCTTGTCTGGTCTGTGGGTTCTGTCCGGTGTAATGAGTTGAAAGTAATGTTTTCATTTCCTCCATACTCAAAACATCCTTTTTCAATGCGCCCTCATCAACTTTACAGACTACTCCGGCACATGGATTTTTTGCTATTACATTGTGTTCAACTGCATACTTGATAACTTTCTTAAAACGTTTATAGAATGTCAACGCTCCCTCGCCCGTGCTTTTACTTTCCAAATACTCAACAAACAATATCATCATGTCTTTATTCAGTTGATCCGGCTTGATGTTGGTCTGAAACATTGGATATTCTATTTTTAGAAAGTCCTTGAAACGCTCAAACGATGCTTTAATCATTCTAAGGTCTCGTTTGGTGTAGTTATCAATGTATGTCTGGTAATAGTCCAAAAAGTTTATTTTCTTGGTGGAGCTTATCCGCTTGCCTGTTCTGTCGGCTTTGAGTTCTTGTTCACGCTCTGCCCTTGTTTCTTTTGCAAGCTCTAATGTTTTTGTGTTTGTTTCCTTATCAATAGGTGTTCTGGGGTTAGCTATCAAATAGAGGTTTAGATATTCTTTTTTCCTATTGTGAGTAACTTTGTATTTAGTCTTGCCTTTCATTTCTCCAGTAGTGTATAACTCTGGCTCACCTGTCTGCTCATCAATTATTGGTTTCTGGGTACGTCCCAAATAGTATTCCAAATATAGACTTAATCTGCTGTCTTTCAACGTTTCTTGCTGTAGCTTTGGATTTTCTTTTGTTTTTGCTTTCAACTTTGCCATAACCATTAGTTTTTTAGTGGGTTGTGTACACAGGTCATCTTAATAACCTATTGTTTTTGTAACTGATTGATTTGCTTTTGTTTTCCTTTGGTTGCAAAGATAAATAAAAGTTTTCAATCAACGTGTACTAAAGGTGTACTAATTGGTAATAAATAGGTATAAGTTGGCAAAAATAGGAAATTTTAAAAAGTGTAAAATGCTATTATTGTGTATTCTAATATCATTTGTTTTCCTATGTTTTCACGGTTGTGTACCCGCTTCGGGTACGACGGAAAGAGACATTCTATTTATTTAGATTGTCTCTTTTTTTTTCGTAACTAATCAGGGCACACCGAAAACACAGAATTTACAGAATATGTTTTTTTTGAGTATAATATAACGTGATATTTTATAATAACTTAACTTTCGCAAGTTCTCATATAGGGGTTTCCACCCCTAGCCCCGACCTACTTTTTGCCTTGACGCAAAAAGTAGGCAAAAAAGTCAAGACTACGCCCGCTTCACTCGAAAAACTTACGCTCGGTAAGCTCAAATCGTCCAAACTCATTCCGACGAAATACGTCGAAACTCAAACAAGGACGATTTTTAACCGCTTACCTCACTTGTTTTTCGGTTCACCAGCCGAGGTCGCGCATTCAAAAACGACATCGTTATACGATAAAACGTATTTTAACTTATAGTAGAAAGATCATAAGAAACTATATGCAATATTTATTCGATTAAATAGAATTTCATAACCAGCTCATTATCAATATATAAATTTAGATATATTAATATTTATCAATAAGTTAAATGCTTGCGAAAGTTGAGTAATAATAAGTTTATTGTTTCTACTGGGTTTCTTGAAAAATTCTAAATTGTTTAAGGTCATAAAAGTAACACCTAACAGTGTTTTCACAGGAAAATCAGTTGTTCCGTTTTTTCCGTTTAATCCGTGTGCTGAGTAGTAACTTTTTTTTACTATAAAATTTGATTCAGACATTTTTCATCCCTATTATATTGACTATTAGAGTAACAAATACTCTCGCATACTATTTTTACTGCATGTCCTTTGTGAAAACATGATACAAGTTTTTTATCAACATTGATTTGCACTAAATAAAATCATTATATTTGCGGTTGATAGTATTAGCGCAAATGCAAACATAGATTTTTATGAAAACAAAATATGCTTCTCCCGAAAGAAGTTCTAACGAAACAATACTACAAAGCAATTCGAGTTTAGAAAACATCTCTTATCTCAATGAAGTGTTTTGTTCGCTTTCTTATATCTTTTGTATTCTTAACGAAAACAGGCAAATAGTTTATACAAATGATGTTTTACTCAAAAAACTGGGCATTGAGAGTGCTAATGAAGTATTAGGATTGCGTTTTGGAGAAGCAATAAATTGCCGTTTTGCGTTTGAAGAAGAAGGTGGCTGTGGAACTTCGGAACATTGTCGTTACTGCGGTGCTGTTAATACTATGTTGAAATGCCAAACTACTGGAGAAAAAACAACTGGTGAGTGTAGGATAAGAACTGTAGCAGAAGATATTGAAAACTATTTGGATGTGGAGGTTACAGCCACGCCTTTTGTTTATGAAGAAAAAAACTATATGATCTTCTCATTGATTGATATTTCTGACAAAAAGCGCAGAGCAATGATAGAAAGAATATTTTTTCATGATGTGTTAAATATTGCAGGTGGTTTACGCGGTTTCTTTGATATTTTTTCCATTATAGATGAAAAAGAACGGGAGAAATACATTCAAATGGGTGCATCGTTGAGTCAACAAGTTTTGGATGAGATTACTGCACATCGTCTTCTTACTCAAGCGGAAAATAATGAATTGGTTGTAAAACCAGAATCTATTGACAGTTTACAATTTATAGGGCAAATTGCCACAGATCTACAGTTTTTGGAAGTTGCCAAAGACAAACAGATTGTTGTTGATACTACTTCTGTTGATGTGAATTTCAACAGTGACCCGATACTTCTTCGACGTATTTTAAATAATATGATAAAAAATGCGCTGGAAGCAAGTATGCCGGGTGAAATGGTAACAATTTCTGTAAGTAAAATTGATGAGAAATTAAAATTTGCCGTTCACAATCCAAAATTTATTCCACGCGATATTGAATTGCAGGTGTTTATGCGATCTTTCTCTACCAAAGGTGCTCAACGTGGACTTGGAACCTATAGCATGAAAATTATTGGCGAACAGATTTTAGGAGGGTCAGTTGATTTTAGCACTTCCAAAACTAAAGGAACTACATTTTATATTGTACTGTAATACCGATAGAACAAACAAATAGGGCAATGAGACAAAGTCGAAATTGGACTGTATTGTTTGTGCAATCGGTATAAACTTGGTTCTGCTCTTGCTTAAAGCAAGATTAGCGTTCGGAAAACTCTATCCCGACAGCAATAAATACCAAACAAAGATGATTTTCAACCACCTAGCTCTGTTAAAGTAATAGAATTCAAATATTGTCGTATTTATTTACAATAGTTCGTTATAAAAAAAGATTTTTTGAACGCAAAGCCGCTAAGTTGCAAAGCCGCTAAGAAAAACTGAAAGTTTTTGTCTTAGCGTTCTTTCTCTTGTTGTTGAATATAAGGTATTTAAAACTTTGCGACTTTGCGTTTACTTTTTTATTTGGAGCAATCATTAAAGTCATTAAATCTTATAACTAAATTGTTGTATTTAAATACAATAGTTGTTTTTATAACGAACCATTGTATTTGTTAAATATAAAAAAATGGAATCTGTCTGCAGCAGACAGGTTCAAAAATCGGATTCATATATCACTTTCAGCAATATGATATTCTGATACATGAGTCTTAATCCTCCCCGATTTTTCGGGGAAAAATCTTTTTTCTTTTATCCGCTATTTTTAGTTAAATCAGCTAAAATCAGCGTTCTATTAACTCTTTTAAATGGGACATTATATAGTTCCATTTACTAATACCAATTCTTACGCCCAATTATTAACCCTTCGACTCAATAAAAGATATTGATGAACCTTGTTTTTAATTTGATCCAATTGCCCAAATATCCAGAAAAAACACAATCCACAACAATGTTAATATTAATGACAATTTGTATAAAATAATTGTATTAATTTCTATTAATTGACCGGTTATTTGCTATTTAACACGTTTCTTTTTGTAAGTTGAATGTGCTTTTTAGTGTGTTTTCGCTCTAGATATTATTTTATTTATAGTTATAATGCCTTTTTTTTAAGAAAAAGACCAAACTCAAAAGTTAAATGTGATGTGAATTTAAAAAACTTTTAATTCTTTTATTTATCCACTCTTTTATTTACAAAAATTAATATGAAATTTTTTAGTCCTTTCTAGGAAAATTTATATTGCTCTATATCTGATATATACACATAAATAAATTAGAGAAATATTTCATTATTCCGTCTTATTCTAATAAATATAGAAACGTCGGCTACATATTGACACAATTTTTCTGCATATTTTTTCTTTTTATCATCAAAAATACTTGTTTTTTAATTTTTAATACTTTATTTTTGCCAACTGTATTAATGTACTTATGAAATAAAAACGCAAATTAAAGAAGATTAATAAACAAAATGTTAAATTTATGAGAAAACTAACGTTCTTATTAGCTTGCCTATTTATGGTTGGCTTAGGTTTGGTTAATGCTCAATCAAAATCCATTTCGGGAAAAGTGATTTCCGCGGATGATGGGCAACCAATTATTGGTGCTACTGTTATGGTAAAAGGTACAACAAATGGTACAATTACCGATACAGATGGACAATTTAAACTCAGCTTACAGAGTAAAGATAAAAATCTTATTGTTTCATTTGTTGGTATGAAATCTGTTCAGGTAGAAGCTTTTGATGGAATGACAATTAAACTTCAATCTGATGAATTGATGATTGATGAAGTAGTTGTGACTGCAATGGGTTTACAACGGCAGAAAAGAGATTTAGGTTATTCAACTGCCAATATTAATAGTGAAGAGTTGACACAAGCTAAATCAGTAAATGTTGCCACGAGTTTACAGGGTAAAGTTGCAGGTTTAAATGTTTCATCGCTAAATAATAGCGTTGTTGAAGATGTCAAAATTAATTTAAGAGGTATTCGTTCACTCACAGGAAACAATAACCCTATGTTGTTATTGGATGGAGTACCGGTTGCCCTTAGTTTTTTAAGTTCAATCAACCCGAATGACATTCAAAGCGTTAACGTGCTGAAAGGTACTTCAGCTGCTGCTATTTACGGTCCTGATGCACGTAACGGTGTTATTGTTGTAACTACAAAAATTGGAACAAAGGATGAAAAGCCAGAAATTACAATCAGTAATTCTACGCAATTTAGCAATGTATCTTTCTTTCCAAAATTCCAGACCCAATTCGGTTCGGGAGCGTATGGAGAATATATACCTTATGAAAACTGGTCGTGGGGTCCTGAATATGACGGAAGTGAAGTGGTATTAGGTGAAGCCCTTGAAGACGGTACGGAACAAATGGGAACATATTCCCCTATTAAAAATAATCGTCAGAACTTTTTTACTACAGGTGTAACCATGCAAAACGATGTATCTTATTCAACTAAAGGGTTCTACCTTAGCATACAAGATGCAAAAATTACAGGAGTTGTTCCCGATGACGAAAACAGAAGAACAGGTATACGTTTGAATGTATCTCAAACATATAAAAAGTTCACCGCTACATTTAACACTAACTACGTTTATCAAAAATATGATGTTTATGATAATGTTGCGATGGATGACTATTATTCTGCAAATGATGTGGGTCTAAATGAAGGAATTATGAGTCTTATTTACAGTACACCCGCACATATTCCATTGACTTCGTATAAGGATTTTCAAAACAATGAATTTGCTAAGTTCAATAATTATTACAATCGTTATGGGATTAACCCGTACATTGCCCTTGATTCTTGGAGAAAGATAGGAATAGATCAGAATATGATTAGCAGTCTTGATTTAAAATTGGCAGCTACTGATTGGATGGATTTAAATTACCGTGCTGCAGCAACTCATAACAGTCTTGTCACACAACATAACCAAAAGCGTATTGCAACTACAGATTATGGATCAAATAGAGATTTAGACCCTATCCCACAATCAGTAGAAGATGAAACATATGTAGGTAATCGTTTATCCTCTGAATTTTATGCCAACTTCCACAAAACATTTGGCGATTTTAAAGTAAATGTATTAGCTGGTACTTATGTTCGCGAAGTTTCATCTGTTACTACCAGTGTAAATGCCAGTAACTTGATTGTTGAAGGTTTGTTCAATGTATCTGCTCGTCCGGGAGAACTAGATGGATCTTCAATTGAATCGAAAGTTCGGATGTTCTCAATTTATGGTAGTGCCGGTGTAGGTTATAAAAACTTTGCTAATATTGAAGTAACGGGTCGTAATGATAAAACTTCCGTTCTTGACCCTTCAAATAATAGTTTTTTCTATCCAGGCGTAAATGCATCATTTGTATTGACAGATGCCATTCCAGATATACGTTCAGATGCATTTAGCTTTTTGAAATTACGTGGTTCTTGGAATAAAACCGGTAATGCAGATATTAGTCCTTATCGCTTAGCAGCTACCTTTTCTCAATTAGTAGACGGAGGCCTTTCTTCACAAACTTCTTCTGGTTTTCCATTCAATGGAGTACCCGGATATTCTGCTGACCAGATATCTTATGACAGATATTTGAAACCCGAATTTATTGAAAGTATAGAAGCAGGATTCGAAGCTGGTTTTCTTAGTAACAGAATTTATTTAGACGTAACATATTATAATCAGAATAATACAAATCAGATTGTAAATATTCGAGTACCCCGTTCAACTGGTTATACTTTTGCTTATGTTAATGCTGCTGCATTTAAAAACTACGGTTTGGAGGCTCAATTAAAATTGACTCCACTTGTAGATCTTGGTGATGTGAAAATTAACTTTACAGCCAACTACTCATACAACAACAGTGAAGTTTTGAGCATCTACAATGATTTGACCGAACTTTCCATAGGTGGTTATGTAGCGGCGAGCAATATGGCTGTAACAGGAATGCCTGCATTTGTTTTTAGTGCAACCGACTATAAAAGGGATGATTTAGGACGTGTAATTGTTGATGCCGAAACAGGATATCCAACACAGGACGAAGTGAATAAAAAATTCGGTCGTACTATGCCTTTGCATATGATTGGCTTGAATCCATCTTTAGAATGGAAAGGATTAACTATCTCTGCTTTGTTCGAATATAAAGGTGGTCATTATGCTTACAATCAATCAGGCAGTGATATGGCATGGACTGGTGTTCCTGAAATTACTGGAGCAAACCACCGTGAGCACTTTGTATTCCCTAACTCAGTTTACGAAGATCCTGATAATCCCGGAACATATATTGAAAACACTAACATTACAACCACTGGCGATGCAGTAGATTTCTTTACAAGTGATGTTTATCGCACGACAGCTTCAAACTTTATTACCAGCGCAGCTTCTTGGCGTTTCAGAGAGTTGTCGCTTAATTATAATTTGCCATCTTCACTAATAGCTAAACAAAAGTTAATTCAAAGTGTTAGTGTTGGTCTGGTCGGACGCAACTTGGTTCTTTGGTTGCCTAAATCTAATGTTTATTCCGATCCAGATTTTAGAGGTAATCAAGATTTTCTTACCGGAGGGAATATTTCCGGTATATCAAATGCTACCGTAAATCCTCCTACACGTACTATTGGTGGAACAGTAACGGTTAAATTTTAATTAATTTTTTTAATTTTAAAAAATAGAAATATGAAAAAGCTATTATTAATAATGCTTACATGCGCTTTGGTGTTGAGTGGTTGTAGCGATGAGTTTTTCGATATAAACAAAAGCCCTAACAGTGCTACTGAAGACAATATGACTCCCAGCTTGGTTCTGCCCAGAGCTTTACACAGAATGGCAGATCAGTCTGCGACTGGATATAGGGAATATGAATTTTGGATGGGGTATTGGGCTCGTTGTGCAGGAGGTTACGGCCCAAATACCGACGAAGAAGCCTATCAATTAACGTCTTCTTTTAAGAGACTTGCTTGGTTAGACATGTATGATATTCTTAAAGATTTTGATGTAATTGAGAAAAATGCTGTTACACGTAATGAAACGGCATATGAAGGTATTGCTAAAATTATGAAATCAATTGGATATATGCAGTTGGTTGATCAATACAACAATGTACCCTACTCCAAAGCATTTAATTTAGGAGATTATATGCTTACACCTTACGATAAAGGAGAGGATATTTATGCTGCTCTTATTACTGATTTGGAAGCCGCAGATGAACTTTTAGCGAATGCTGTTGTTGCGGATAATTTGGATATTGAATCAGTGGATATTGTGTTTGCAGGTGATCTAGATATGTGGCGTAAATTAGGTAATACACAACGCTTACGTTTACTTATTCACCAAACTGGTTTGTTTAGCGATGCGGAATTAAAGACTGAAATCGATAAAATTGTAGCAAATGGTGCAGGGTTCCTTGGTGCTGATGAAACTGCCAACGTTCAACCCGGATACGCCAAAGATGTAAATAAACAAAATCCTTTTTGGAATACTTACAATACCAACGATGCCGGTGGTTTGGATAACTTTAGCAGAGCTAACAATTACTTTTTGAAATTATTAAAAGACAATGATGATATTCGATATACTCGTTTCTTTACCAAAGCTGCAAGTCCTGTAACAGAAGATTATGCCGGATTTGATTTCGGAATTGAATCGCAAAGTGGACAATTGACAGCTAGTCAGTCATCCATGGTATCGGGTCCTGGTTTGATTTCTGGTGCATCTGATCCTTTGTGGTTGTTTACATCTTTCGAAAGTTTGTTCTTGCAAGCAGAAGCTGTACAAAGAGGTGCTTTGGCTGGCGTTGCAAAAGATGCATATGAAGCTGCTGTAAAAGAATCGTTTGCTTGGTTGGGAGTAGATGCTACCGTTGCCGATGCTTATTTGACGAATACATCAAAACCCATTGGAAATTGGGATGAAAATTCGGATAAACTGTTGCTAATTACGAAACAAAAATATATTGCTATGTGTGGAATAAACGGTTTGGAATCTTATACTGAATATCGCCGTACTGGATTTCCAACAACAGCCGATATACTTTCAGTTCGTTCGGGAATTACAAATTCTATTCCTAAACGCCTTATTTACCCTATCGAAGAATATAATTATAATGCAGCTAATGCTATAGCTGAGGGTACAATTAATCCTCAAACAGCGACTATATTTTGGGATGTAAACTAATAATTTTAAAATTAAAATGATATGAAAAGAAATAAATATGGATTGATAATGTTGGCATTCATTGCTCTTACAGCAGGATTTAGTTCTTGTTTGAACGATGAAATGATTGAAAACCAAGAATATGGTTTGATTAATCTGAATGCTAACAAAATAATTGAAATTCCAGATGGAACAATTAATTTGACAGAGAAAAATGAAGGATTAAAAACGATAGAATTATCCAGTGTTAGATTAGCAGCTGAATATGCAGCTGAAGAAGACATTGTAGTTTCACTATCAATAGATAAATCGGCAGAAATTCTTGGCAATGTTTCTTTGTTATCTCCTGCAAATATTCAGATTCCAGCATCGGTTACTATACTTAAAGGTGAACGTGTTTCGGAACCGATTGTTATTAGTTTGAATACAGATGCACTGACTGCTGATCCAAGTTATATCGCAATTTCGATATCTTCAACAGATAAATCTGGTTATCTTATAAGTGGTAATTTAGGTCACTTAACGCTAGGTGTAAAAGGACCGCACAAGTGGGAAGGTCGTTACATATTGACTGGGACTATGGTTGATAGCAATAGTCCAACTTTAAGTCATGTCACTTCATTTTGGGCAATAGATACAGAGGAAAACCCTAATGGTGACCCTTATACAGTTCAAATACGTTCAAAGAACGGCTCTACATTAATGTTTTATGATGAAATCGTAGGGGAAGGTTTTTTTGGTAATGGTTTTTATTATCCGATAAATGTGGGTGGTGATTATAGTGTTTATGGTTCTTTTACTCCTGAATTTGTATTTGATGCAGTCGGAAATATTACAGCTGTAGTAAATCATTCTGGTCAACCTGCTGCCAATTCACGTTCAGCAGAAATAGATCCTTCAGGTATTAATAAATATGACGAAGCTACAAAATCTTTTTCCGTATCGTATTGGATGAATCAACCAACTGTGATTGCTGGTCACCGTTGTCACATGGTAGAAACATATACTTTTCTTGAAAAATTAGACTGATTTTTTTAATTAATCTTTGACTGAATTTAATCAGAAATTAAGACTATTCAGTAAACATATCAATCCCCCTTATTTCTAATATTGAGATAAGGGGGATTATTGTGTATATTTATTATTCCTGTTGACCCACCTTCCTATTCTATACACTTTTATCTCCAATCGTCGATTGACTATGTTAATATTATACAAAATAAATGTAATTTACAGCACAAACTGATTGGTTAATAAAAAAAATATTTGTATTTTTGGGGCATGTCTTGATAACCAGTATTTTGAGCGTATTGTACTGCAAGAGATAATTCAAAAAAAAGTGTCGTATTTAGTACGAACGACCCAAACAGATTGCAGCATTCATTCGTACTGATACGAACGAGCCAAACAGATTGCAGCGCTCATTCGTACTGATACGAACGAGCCAAACAGATTGCAGCGTTCATTCGTACTGATACGAACGACCCAAACAGATTGCAGCGCTCATTCGTACTGATACGAACGACCCAAACAGATTGCAGCGTTCATTCGTACTGGTACGAACGAGCCAAACAGATTGCAGCGTTCGTTCGTACGACACATGACATTTTCAACCGATTTTGATGTGGATATTCAATAGTCAAACCGATAGAGATAGGTACTTTCTATTATAAATTTTCTAAAGAGATCTAATTATGTTAAAAATCGAAGATTGCCCCCTAAGTCGTTTTCAAAACGACGAACATTACAATTTTCAAACCGATGCAAACGGTTTGATTCAGTATTTTACTGCCGCCACCTTGTTAATTGAAACCGAGTATGCCATTTATTCTCCCTTGTTAGAAAATGAAGGGGATGCTTTGAACTTTGTTCGTAAAAGTAGTTATTCGGATTTGATTTCTGCCTCGGATAAAGTTCGTGACAACACCATTTATGGTCTGGATGATGCCATTAATAGTGGATTGAGACATTTTGATAAGACGATAAGAGCAGCATCGAATCGACTAAAAATATTGCGCGATGCTTCCGGAAATATTGCCCGCAAGGCTTATAACAAGGAAACTGCAGATATTATTAAACTATTGGCCGACCTGAAGGGTCCCTATGCGGCCGATGTAACAACCGTAAATATTGGCGACTGGGTAACAGAACTGGAAAGCAATAATAATGACTTTGTCAGCTTGCAGAACACCCGCTATGATGAGGCCGGCGAAAAAACCAGTCTGCGCATGAAAGAGGTTCGTATTGAGGTGGATGCTGCATACAATGTGATAGTGGATAAAATTAATGCACTGATTATTGTAAACGGTGAAGCGCCTTATGTAGATTTTGTGAATAAACTCAATCTGCGGATAGAAGCATATATCAATAATTTGGCCATATACAAAGGACGCACGAAACCACAGGGTACAACCGAAGAAGTAAAATAAAAAGAAATCCCCATATTAATTCGTTAGCGGTAAGCAAATAGGACAAAAAAAGCCCCAGTAATATGAGTAAATTAAATACTTTACCAACGATAGAATTCAAAACTGCAGAAAGTTTTGAAACTTGGCTTGAAAAAAATCACGACAATTCAAATGGACTTTGGATGAAAATATTCAAGAAAGATTCCGGTAAAAAGACCATTAGTTATGCAGAAGCACTTGATGTGGCTCTTTGCTACGGTTGGATCGATGGTCAAAAACAATCATTTGACGAACAAGCATGGTTGCAAAAGTTTTGTCCCAGAACAGCAAAAAGTATTTGGTCTAAAGTAAATATTGGACACGTTGAAAGATTAACCAATGAAGGTGAAATGAGACCTGCTGGAGTAAAAGCAGTCGAAAAAGCCAAAGCAGATGGTAGATGGGAAAAGGCATATGATTCCCCAAGCAAAATGACTATACCAGAAGACTTTCTAATAGAACTTAGTAAGAACAAAAAAGCAGAAGAGTTTTTTAAAGGGCTCAATAAGACGAATCTTTTCTCTATAGGGTTTCGATTACAAACCGCAAAAAAGCAAGAGACAAGAGAAAAGCGTATGAAAGAAATTATTGAAAAGTTGGCAAAAGGTGAGAAGCTCTAATAAATAATTCAACTTAGTGATGACTTTGCATAGGAAAATGCCAGCCGCTAACACTGTATATACAAAATGGGCGAGATTGAAGTAAAATCAACGGCTATAGCCCGCTCAAAATTTTCTAGGTTTGATAAGTTTGAAGCCCGAAATCGCCCACTTTGCATATACTTGTTCGATATGGGGATTTTTTTTGTTTAGAAAGAGTTATACCGATTGCAGAAATAATATAGTATTTTGCATGAAAATATTTAAGAATAGAACCTGCCTGTAGCAAACAGCGTTCTATCAATGTTTCTAAATGCTACATTAATTTGTTCCATTTACTTATCTGTGAATCCTTAATGGTCTGATTCTGTTTATTTCCTTTTTAATTCCCGAAAAGCTTTTGTGTGTATTTTTCCCTTTGACTTTTGCCATTGAAACACTGCTTGAAGATTGAGTTGCATCATTATAAGTCAAAGGGCCATTATACTCTCCCGATACTTTAGAACCGAACCGATCAAAAAGAGTGTAGTTGATTTTATATTGGTCACCAGTTTTAGTTGAAACAAAACTTCCTGTTTTTAGCTTTTTGGTAGTTTCAGTGCTGTAATACCAGCTTCCATAATCATTCCCATTTTCGGAATTATAACCGAATACTAACGAATAAGGCATCAGTTGCGCGTAAGACAATTCTGTCATCATATTATATGTCCCATTAGGTATGGAATCTGTAACTGCAATAGAAGTGTTTAGTTCTAACATAAGTTCTTCAATAATAATAACGGAATCCTTCGAATCTTTACTTTCAGTATCAAGGTAAAGTGAAAAATTATTTGTTGTAGTTGATTTGTAAAAATCGCCATAATAAACTAATTCGCCTTTTGTAAATGCAGGGGAAATCTCAACCACTGGTTCACGTTTGTCGGTCACCGGAATAACACCATCGTAAGAAAAATGGATTACTTCATTGTCTTCGGTAATTAATTCGCCCTCAAGATGAAAATTATCACCATCAGACGTAACCGTGTACTGCCCATCCTTTATTAACCAAATGGTTGCTTCAGTTTCAGTAAAAGTTTCAATACGACTTCCTACTAAATAAGTCTCTCCGTTATTTTCAATTGCTTCTCCGGGGAAAAAAGTATTAATATCGCCATTGCTTGCAGGTGAAAACGGTCTGACTGTCTCTGACATAGCACTTTGTGTAATTGGAACTGTAAAATCAAGATAAAGCATAGTGCCGGTACCTTCTAATTCGCCGGAACTATTGACACTCAAGGTGTTTTCGAGCAAGTACATGTCAAAACTATTATTCCCAACATCATAATAATCGCCATAATTAGAGGTAATCGCCTGATTAAAAATTAAATCTCGTTGATCAACGGAGATATTACATGATACTGTCTTATTTCCGGCTTGAAGGGTAATGATAGTATTCCCCGTTTTTAGGGCGGTGAAGAATATTTGTTTTGTGATAGTATTACTTTTGGAAGAACTGGCAGTAGTGCTGCTACCTTCTTCTATAAGTACAACATCATTGTTGCTGGAGCTCCAACTCAGAGGTTGTGAATTAATGTCTCCGGTTAATGCTATCGTTACATTTAACGAATCAGTCTGTCCAATATTTATTGCAATAGCAGATTTGTCTAATTCTATGCTTGTTACCTCATCTTTAACACATGATGAAAGAGTAAATAATACAATTAAATTTAGCAACAGAATCTTTTTAAATAGTTGTTTCATTTCGGTTTTGAATTTATTTTTTTTTGAAAAGCAAATATAATGTAAATAATTAAATTAAAATGATTATCCGCAATTAATACAGAGAAATATTTCGGTTTTTCAAAAAAACATCGTCGATTCAATAAGGGCTATAGATCTAACATATTTGTAGAATAATGATTATCTGCAAAAGCTCCCATAAATATTAAACACAATTATTTTGTATAATAACTTAACTTTCGCAAGTTCTCATATAGGGGTTTCCACCCCTAGCCCCGACCTACTTTTTGCCTTGACGCAAAAAGTAGGCAAAAAAGTCAAGACTACGCCCGCCCTGCCTACCGTCAGGCAGGTTCACTCGAAAAACTTACGCTCGGTAAGCTCAAATCGTCCAAACTCATTCCGACGAAATACGTCGAAACTCAAACAAGGACGATTTTTAACCGCTTACCTCACTTGTTTTTCGGTTCACCAGCCGAGGTCGCGCATTCAAGAACGACATCGGTATACGATAAAACGTATTTTAACTTATAGTAAAAAGATCACAAGAAACTATATGCAATATTTATTCGATTAAATAGAATTTTATAACCAGCTCATTATCAATATATAAATTTAAATATATTAATATTTATCAATAAGTTAAATGCTTGCGAAAGTTGAGTGAATAATAAAATATAAAATTCATTTTCAATCACGAATTTTACGAACCAACGGTCAGTGACCAACGGGAGATAATTTTCACTAAAATGCATCTTCTTAATTTGTGTAAATTCGTGTAATTCGTGGTTATATTTTTTTAACGACTCGGGCACCCAACCCCTCCCTCCTACGTCAGGAGGTAAACACCTAAAGGGGGAGTTCTGGAGCGACATTCATCATTTATGCGCATTAATTTGGCTGTTTTTTGTGAAAATTACAATTTTTTTACACTGCAATTTCCCTAAAAACGACAAATGAAGTAATTCTTGAAGTGCTGAGTAGTCACTTTTTTATTTATAGTAATCATTTCTTTTGAATAATAAAATATGGTATTCATTTCAACCACGAATTACACGAACCAACGGTCAGTGACCAACGGGAGATAATTTTCACTAAAATGCATCTTCTTAATTTGTGTAAATTCGTATAATTCGTGGTTATATTTATTTTATGTAACTACTCAGCCCCCCAACCCCTCCCTCCTACGTCAGGAGGGAAACACCTAAAGGGGGAGTTCTAGAGCGACATTCATCATTTATGCGCATTAATTTGGCTGTTTTTTGTGAAAATTACAATTTTTTTACTCTGCAATTTCCCTAAAAACGACAAATGAAGTACTTCTTGAAGTGCTGAGTAGTCACATTTTTATTTATAGTAATCATTTCTTTTGTATAATAAAATATGGTATTCATTTCAATCACGAATTTTACGAACCAACGGTCAGTGACCAACGGGAGATAATTTTCACTAAAATGCATCTTCTTAATTCGTGTTAATTCGTGTAATTCGTGGTTATATTTTTTTATTTATAGTAATCGGACCCCCAACACCTAAAGGGGGAGTTCTGGAGCGACATTCATCATTTATGCGCTTTAATTTGGCTGTTTTTTGTGAAAATTACAATTTTTTTACACTGCAATTTCCCTAAAAACGACAAATGAAGTACTTCTTGAAGTGCTGAGTAGTCACAATTAGTTAATCTGAAGGAAAATCAGTACTCCTTTTAATTTATTTATGTATTTTTGTATCCTTTGCTTGAAATTTAAAAGAAATTAGTCTTTTCATTATGAGAAAATTATCATTAATACTTTCCTTATTATTTATATTTATAGGCTTTGTGGTTGGTCAAACCCAAAAAATTAGCGGAACAATAGTTGATGATTCGGGTGAACCGATAATTGGAGCCACCGTATTTGCAAAGGGAAACAACCAAAATGGAACCATAACTGATGTAAATGGGAAGTTCGAACTTTCTATTCCTCAACAATATAAGACGATTGTAATTTCGTATATTGGAATGAAAACGCTGGAAATGGAGGCAAGATCAGTCATGAAAATTAAAATGGAGTCTGATGCCCAGCAATTAGACGAAGTTGTAGTAACCGGAATGGTAAAGATGGACAAACGGCTTTTTACAGGAGCAACCGATAAATTGGATGCTTCCAAAACAAAAATAGATGGTATAACAGATGTCAGTCGGGCACTGGAAGGGCGTTCGGCAGGTGTTTCCGTTCAAAATGTTTCGGGTACTTTTGGAACAGCTCCTAAAATTCGTGTGCGTGGGGCAACCTCCATTTATGGTAATTCGAAACCTCTTTGGGTGGTAGATGGCGTTGTGGTGGAAGATGCTATTGATGTTTCGAGTGATGATCTGTCCTCAGGAAATGCTGAAACGCTGATTTCTTCAGCTATTGCAGGAATTAATGCCGATGATATTGAAAGTTTTCAAATACTGAAAGATGGTTCTGCCACTTCAATCTATGGCGCACGTGCAATGGCAGGCGTGGTAGTTATTACCACCAAAAAAGGTAAAGCCGGAGTAAGCAGACTGAATTATACCGGTGAATTTACGTCTCGCATGACACCGGATTATTCCGATTTCAATATTTCCAACTCCCAACAACAAATGGGTATCTATCAGGAAATGGAACGAAAAGGCTGGTTGGAATTTGCAACTTTGGCGAGTGCCTCTAATAGTGGAGTGTATGGAAAAATGTATCAATTAATCAATCAATATGCCAATGGTGATTATGGATTAGAAAATTCTACCGCTGCTAAAAATGCCTATTTGCAACAAGCTGAATTTCGAAATACCGATTGGTTTAATTTGTTGTTCAATCAAAATCTGACTCAAAACCATGCTTTAAGTATTTCTTCAGGAACCGAAAAGGCTAAATTCTATGTTTCCTTGTCGGTTTTTGACGATCCGGGTTGGACAAAATCAAGTTCCGTAGAACGTTATACCGCAAATGTAAACGGATCATATAGTATCTCGAAGAATCTCACTTTAAATATGCTAACGAGTGATTCATACCGCAAGCAAAAAGCCCCCGGAACCTTGGGTCAGGATGTGGATGTGGTAAGTGGTGAAGTAAAAAGGGAGTTTGATATAAATCCCTACAGTTACGCTTTGAACTCTTCACGGACATTGGATCCGAGTGAATACTATACCCGAAATTATGCCGCTTTTAATATATTTCATGAATTGGAGAATAATTACATTGATTTAAATGTGACCGATTTGAAATTTCAAACCGAATTGAATTGGAAAATAGTACGTGGATTGGAAGCAAGCGTGTTGGCTGCCATAAAATATCAGTCCTCGTCGCAAGAACATCATATTAAAGATCATTCCAATCAAGCAGAAGCCTATCGTGCAGGAATTACTCCCGAAGATGCTACTATTGCCGAACAAAATCCACTGTTGTACACCGACCCCGACGATCCCAGTGCCTTGCCGGTTACAATTCTTCCCGAAGGTGGAATTTACAACCGAACGGCTTACACTATGCGGGGTGTTGATTTCCGGAGTTCGATGACCTACAATACAGCCTTTGACGAAACTCATATTATAAATCTATTCGGTGGAATGGAAACCGGATCGATAGACCGAAGCAAAACATGGTTCAGAGGTTGGGGATATCAATACGATAATGGCGGAACTCCTTTTTACGACCCGAATGTTTTTAAACAATCAAAAGAAGAAAACACAAATTATTATACCAACGAATGGACCTATTCAAGAAATGTTGCATTTTTTGGTTCGGGAACCTATTCATATAAAGGAAAATATACGATTAATGGTACGGGCAGATACGAAGGCTCCAATAAATTAGGGAAAGCACGATCGGCTCGTTGGCTGCCAACATGGAATATTTCAGGAGCCTGGTTAGCTCACGAGGAAGATTGGTTCAAAGGAACTTTCGACCCCATACTTTCGCACGCAACACTTAAAGCCTCTTATTCGTTAACCGCCGACCGTGGGCCAAGTTTTGTAACAAACTCACAAGTTGTTTATAAAAGTTACACTCCGTGGCGTCCAACAGCCAGTGTTTCTGAATCCGGAATTTTAATCGAAGATTTGGAAAACAGCGAATTAACTTACGAGAAAAAACACGAATTTAATATTGGTACGGATTTAGGCTTTTTGAAGAATAGAATTAATTTGGAGTCCGACTATTATATCCGACAGAATTTTGATTTAATAGGTTTGGTGTATACTCCCGGAGAGGGCGGACAAATAGCAAAATATGCCAATGTGGCTTCAATGAAATCACAGGGTGTGGAGTTGACTATTTCAACCAGAAATATTGTAACCAAAGATTTTACATGGAATACGGATTTTATTTTCTCTAATGCGGTCAACCGTATTACTGAATTGGATTCTCGTTCCAATGTAATTCAATTGGTTTCAGGCTCAGGATATGCATTACAAGGCTATCCGGTTCGGTCATTATTTTCTATTCCTTTTGCCGGATTGAATGATGAGGGACTTCCTACTTTTATTAATCAGGACGGAGAAGTTACTGTAACGGATATTAATTTTCAGGAATTTGAGAAACTTGATTTTTTGAAATATGAAGGTCCTACTGACCCCACAATAACAGGAAGTTTAGGAAACTCTTTTTCGTGGAAGGGATTAAAGTTAAATGCATTTATAACCTATTCGTTTGGAAATAAAGTAAGACTTGACCCTGTTTTTGCAGCGCAGTATTCTGACTTAACTTCCATGCCCAAAGAGTTTGTAAACCGATGGGTTTTGCCGGGAGATGAAGCTTACACTTCTATTCCGGTTATTGCAAGTAAAAGACAATATCAGAATTATGCAAATCTATCGTATGCTTATAATGCGTACAATTATTCAACAGAACGGGTAGCCGATGGAGGATTTGTTCGGTTGAAAGAAATATCATTATCGTACGATATTCCCAAAGATTTGATTAGTATTTTAAGTATTAACACCTTGCAGTTGAAATTACAGGCAACAAATTTATTTTTGCTATATGCCGATAAAAAACTAAATGGTCAGGATCCTGAATTCTTTAACAGTGGTGGTGTTTCAAGCCCTGTTCCAAAACAATTCACTTTAACGCTGAGAATGGGAATATAGAATCCAATTCATAATTTATAATGCACAATTCATAATTATAAGATATTTAGCGAAATGAATAAAATAAATAATATATTAATCTACTTGTTGGTGGTCATCTCAATTTCTTCTTGTGGGGATTTTTTGGACACATTGCCCGACAACAGAACGCAGCTTAACAACGAAAAGAAAATTACTCAATTGCTGGTTTCAGCTTATCCGGGAGCTAACTATTCGGTTTTAGCAGAATTGAGTTCGGATAATTTTGTAGATAATAATGCTATATTGCCGGTTATATTATCAAGTTTTGAACGTATGCACGATGAAATATTCGCATGGCAGGAAGTTACGTCTTCAACTCAGGAAGATAGTCCGTCCTACGTTTGGGAAAAATGCTATGCTGCTATTTCTGCTGCCAATCATGCTTTAGAAGCAATTGATTCTTTGGAAAACAACGATTCTTCGCTTGAATTAAGTGCACAAAAAGGGGAAGCATTGCTTTGCCGCGCTTACGGACATTTCATTTTAGTAAATATTTTCTCGCAAGCATATAAAGATGAAACCGCTAGTACATTAGATTTGGGTATTCCTTACATCACAAAATCCGAAACTGTAGTTCAAACCATAAATCCTCGTGAAACGGTAGCATCAGTTTACACTAAAATTCAGAAAGATATTGAAGACGGAATCGGTCTTATTTCAGATCAGAATTATAGTGTTCCGAAATATCATTTTAACAAAAAGGCTGCTGCTGCATTTGCTGCACGTTTTTTTCTTTATAAACGTGACTATCAAAAAGTACTGAACTATGCCGATGATGTATTGACGGCAGATCCAACAAATTTAATGCGAGATTGGACCGTAAATTACGACAATATGACAGCCATTTCATATGATTATATTAATACTCAGTTAGCTTGTAATTTTCTTATTTTACCAACAAGTTCTGTTTTTAGCCGAATATTTGGAACACGTTATGGCCATAATGGAGCTGCAATGTATGGATCTACCTATGGTTCAGGACCTACATGGACCGGAGCATTGCCCTGTTTTACGGGTAAATTATATATTAGTGGTCAACAGGATTACGGTGTATTTTTCCCAAAAGCCGACGAGATGTTTGAATACACCGATAAAGTAGCCGGAATTGGATTTGCACACGTGGTTCGGGCTGAATTCACAGCAGAAGAAACTTTGCTTTGTAGGGCTGAAGCCTTGATTTATTTAAACCGGATTCCGGAAGCGGTAGCCGATTTGCAAATTTGGAATAAATCACATATGGTTCCCAATGACTTGACTGAGGCATTGATAAAAAGTTTTTATGTAACAAGCAATACACTTTTTGTAAAAACGCTGAACTCCACAAAAATGAGTTCCTCTTTTGTAATCTCTGCAACACAACTTCCATTTATAAATTGCGTATTACATTTCCGCAGAATTGAAACGATGTTTGATGGTTATCGTTGGTTTGATATTAAACGATATGGAATTGAAATTGAACATTCTATTGCAAATGCCGCTGTTGATAAATTGCTATATAACGATGAAAGGAGAGCTATTCAGTTACCGCAAGAGGTAATTAGTGCCGGCGTTGAAGCAAATCCACGATTGTTATCACCAGTTTCATCCAGTAATTATTCATTATTTATTGCCCCAACTGATTTATCCAACTAAATTATGAAATCAAATTTCTTTAAAATAATATTGATTTGTTTGTTGCCCATTTCTTTTTTCTCTTGTTCAACAAAAGATGAATTTGACTCAAGTATCTTTGATACAAAGGATACATTAAGTATTAATTCGGCCAGTTATGAGTTCGATTCATGGTTACAGGAGTCATATTTAATTCCTTATAACCTTGATTTCAGATACAAATTACAAGATGTCGGATCCGATCAGGATTATAACCTTGTTCCAACTTCGTTGGAAAAAGCGGAGCAAATGGCAAAACTGGTAAAGTATTTATGGTTTGATGTGTATGGAACGATAGTAGGCCCTGAATTTTTGAAAGAAAACGGACCGCGAATCATTCATTTAGTCGGATCGCCAGCCTATAATCCGGTTTCAGGAACTATTTTATTAGGAACTGCCGAAGGTGGTTTAAAAGTAACTTTGTACAGATGCAATGAGTTGGACCCAACCAATATTGATCAATTAAATGAGTATTATTTCAAAACGATGCATCACGAATTTGCTCATATCCTCCATCAAAAAAAGAATTATCCGGTAGAATTCGGATTAATATCACAAGGGAAATATAATCCACTGGGTTGGCAGGAAAGAACCGCCTCCGAAGCTGCAACATTGGGTTTTGTATCTTCTTATGCCGGCAGCCAAAAAAGGGAAGATTTTGTGGAAATAATTGCAAATTATCTGGTAAAAAGTAACGAACAATGGGATAGTATTTTAGAAATGGCATCGAAACCAGGTGTAGGTAATTATAATGACACGCTCCCCGATGATGGAATTGATGGAAAAGCAGTGATTTTAGAAAAACTCACGATCGATAAAAAATGGTTGAAAGACTCGTGGAATATTGATATTGATGTTCTTAGAACAGAAATTATTCGCAGGGAAGAACATATTAATGAAATTATCAATTAAAAAGTAAGATGAAAAGAATACACTATATAGTTTTGGCTTTAGGTTTAATTTTAAGCAGCTGTGCGAAAAATGAAAATGATATTTTTTCTACTTCACCTGCCGAACGATTAGATAGTGCTTTAAAAGCGGATGTTGATCTGGTTACAAGTTCAAAAAATGGTTGGGTTATGGAATATTTTGCAAATTCTGGAAGTCCGGGTTATAATTTACTGGTAAAATTTCAACCTTCCGGGCAAGCCATATTTGCTGCAAGCAATGAATATACAGTAAATAATGCTTACATGACCGATTCCTGTTTATTTGAAATGATTGGTGACAACGGACCGGTTCTGACTTTTAATACCTATAACAAGATATTGCATGTTTTTTCAAATCCTGTTGATCCGAATGGCTCCAGTGATCTGGATGGTTACGGTCTTGAGGGTGATTATGAATTTGTAATAATGAAAGCCGATTCAAACAAAATCATTTTAAAAGGAAAAAAGAAATCGGCTGTTATTGTACTGAATAAATTGCCCGAGAATATCTCCTGGGAAAAATATGTTTCCGATTTGGATGAGATGAACTCACTTTTGTTTGCCAACAATACATCTAAACTAACAATGACTGTTAATAAAGTGGTCTATTCATTTTCAAACGGAGCGAATCATGTATTTTCAGTTCTCAAATATGGAGCAAACAGTACAGCATTTGATGTTCCGTTTATTATTACACAAAATGGAATCCGCTTCTATGAATCAGTAGAATTTGAGGGCAATGCTGTTCAAAATTTTGAACTCAATGCCGAAAAATCGGCTCTTGTTAGTACCGAAAATGCAGATGTTCAAATTTTAGGGCAAGAAGATTTGGCGGCTTATTTTATGTCCGCTGTAAAAACATGGGCTTTTGTTCCTGAAGAACTGAGTCCCAACATGAAAGTTCAGTACGATGCAATCGTTCAGTCATGCATTACAAATTTCAATGCTGAGAATGTACAACTTGCAATCAAGTATTATCCCATCCGAAATTCTTTTGAATTGTCATTATCATTTATGGTAGGACAAATTAGAAATGAGGGAAACCTTGATATGACAATTACAAGCACTAAGAACTCGTTGACAATTTTGAACAAAGGAACTGCTGATACAAATGGAGCAACTTATAAAGCCGAAGTGACAGGACTGAATGAAATGGCAAACTTACTATCGACTGGTTTTACACTCAGTGCAATTGCCAAAATTAATCCGCAAGTAATTAAACTGACTAAAAAAACAGATGCAACAACCTGGATTTCGATAAAACCACTTTAAGCTATAGTATTTCAAGGACTTCTTCCAATCTTTTTATGGTATACGTAGGACGAAATATTGGATTAATTTCAGCCGATTTTAAATTTAGAAAAATCTGATCTATTTGGGCATTTTGTGCACCACGAATATCTGCTTCAAAACTATCGCCTATCATAATTGCCTCGGACGCATCTGCGTTGTTTAACTGAAGTGCGTATTCAAATATACGCTTGTTTGGTTTTAATGCCTTGGCGGCCTCCGAAAGCACAATATAGTCGAAGTAATGCTCCAGATTACTACTGCGCATCTTCTTGTATTGTACATCTACAAATCCGTTTGAAACTATCGTCAGGGGATATTTAGCAGAAAGATAATCTAATAATTCGATGGCATAAGGAATTAATTTGGTTTTTGATGGTAATAATTCCAGAAACTGATCTCCCGTTTTTACTGCCAGTTCGTGATCATCTATCCCTTTCTGTAGCATCGGATGCTTGAATCGCTCGATATTCAGAAATTCCTTTGTAATTTCACCCTTACCATAAATTTCCCACAATTCAAGGTTCTTTTTCGCATATATATTGAAATACTCGTCAAAGTTTTTAAAATATTGACCCAGTTTTTGTTCATTATACATTTCCTCTAACAGAACTCTGGCATTTGCATGAAAATCCCACAAGGTATCATCCAAGTCGATAAAAACGTATTTGTATTTTCTCACCATATAATTAATTAATAACAAATAATGTCGTATTTTGCATGGAAATATTTAAGAATAGAACCTGTCTGCTACAGGCAGGCGCAATTTTCACTGATAGAGTGGATTTGAAAAAACGGATTTGAATTCCGATAAATCGGAATGATTTACAGATAGTTGCATCTTAATCATCTTGCCGAAGGCAAGAAAAATCCGTTTTGTTTTATCCTTCATTTTCCGATAAATCAGCGAAAATCAGCGTTCTATTAATGTTTCTAAATGGTACATTAATTTGTTCCATTTACTTATTATTACTTAACTTTCGCAAGTTCTCATATAGGGGTTTCCACCCCTAGCCCCGACCTACTTTTTGCCTTGACGCAAAAAGTAGGCAAAAAAGTCAAGACTACGCCTGCTTCACTCGAAAAACTTACGCTCGG
>JAQUWU010000097.1 GCA_028692715.1 Paludibacter sp.
ACTATGACAGAGGATTTGTACCAAAGCTCTTTATTTTTCGGAGAAGGTATTTTCATCGTTTTTAACAAGTCAACAACGTCAGACGCACGGCCTGTTTTCTCAAAGGTGTCGAAAATAAGTCTAACAATTTTTGCTTCATGCTTGTTAATAACTAAATTCTTATTTTTAAGGTCATAGCCGAAGGATTTATGCGGCAGGGTAATAATGCCTTGCGCGGACTGTTTTTTATAGGTCCATTTAATGTTTGTTGATAAATTCCTTGATTCTTCTTCCGCGATAGAGCTGAGTATAGTAAGGATAAGGTCGGTGTGCGAATCGAGGGTGAACAGATTTTCTTTTTCAAAAAAGACACCGATTTGCATATCCCGGAGAAGTCTGACAAAATCTATGCTGTCCCTTGTATTTCGGGCGAATCTGGAAATAGACTTTGTAACTATACGGTCAATTTTCCCTTGTCTGCAATCGTTAATCATTTTCAGAAAATCAGGACGGTTTTTTGTAAATTTACCGCTTATACCTTTATCGGCGTAAATGCCGACAAAAATCCAGTTCGGATGATCGAGAATATACTTTTTATAATTAGCCACTTGGTTTTCGTAGCTGTTTTCTTGTTCGTCGGAATCTGTAGACACTCTGCAATAAGCAGAGACCCTAAGACTCTTTGATGCACTTGTATTTTCGTGATTCAGGGTAGCAGGGATTTCAATAACTTTCTTCTTCGGGCTCATAACCACCTCGCAAAATTTTCTGTGATGTTAACTTAATAAAGCAAACTAGTCAAATCATTTGGATGTTATTGAATATATTGAAAAAATTAACAATACAAGAATTGCCGTAAAAAATGATTGACATACAAATATTGACAAATAGAAAAAGCATGTTACGATAAACGCATCTTAAATACACAAATTTAAAGTGATTGTATAAGTCCAAAAAATTGGTGACAGTCATTTTTTTGTTGAAAAATTAAGGAGGTGATTGTATAATGGAAAAAGGACCAAGTACCTGGGGAGAAGATTGGACATCTGAATTTTCGGAAGAAGAGCATTTTGATCGCCATGGAAGTGAAATGGGCTTTGAAACGATGGAAGAATATTCTAATGCGGCAAGAAATTTTGCAAAAAGCAAAGAGAGGGGTATTAAGTCATTTAGATCAATAGATGGTTCAACACAGAAGTTCAATTCGAGGACAAATGAATTTATGATTATTTCTAAAATAGGCAAAATAGTTACTTTTTTTGAACCAGAAAGAGGGATCAATTATTTTTATGAGCAATTCGACAAATATGGCAATTATTTAATAGTTTAAAAAAGGAGTAGATAATATGAGTAGATTTATGAAAACCAATAAAGGTGAATTGTGGGAACTTCCACCATACACATGTAAAGTGTGTGGAATGGGAAAAATTGAAGATGAATATGATATTTGCCATGTTTGTGGTTGGGAGGCAGATACTTTACAAACAAATGAGCCTGATTGTGAGGGCGGCGCTAATGATATGAGTCTTAATCAGTATCGCAAGTTTTGGGAAACTTACAAAGAAAAAATTCTACAAGCAGAAGTGCCTTATAAAGAAGCAATAAGAATACGAAGAAATTTGAAAAAATGATGATAAAAAATACAAAGAAAATATTATCAACCTGCAAAACGAAAAAGAACGTTTTGTAATGAAAATTTTTAGAAACAAGAAATAACAATGAGCAAATTATGATTTTCTTTGTTAATCATAATTTGTTTTTTAGGTAAGGAGATAATTGAAAATGATAAATGAAATAGGAGAAGTTGGCTCAATTTTTATTATGGATGAGCCATCAAAATGTGATGATGAAAAACTGAAGAAAAAGGCAAAATTGGTTCGGGCTGAATTTAAGACAGTGGGACAATACGATATGCCTTTGATAAAAAAACAAAAAATTGATTTAGATAAGGTAGAATTATGGAATTATACTAAGGCAAAACAAAATGATGACAGCTATAAAAATAAAACAATACATTTTTTACTCATGATTGGAACTTTGAGTCAGTTTATGAAAGGCCGGAAACTGCAATGGAAAAGTTGGATCAATACTATGCGTTATTGACCCCAGATTTTAGTCTATATTGGGATATGCCTCGCGCCGTGCAGATTTATAGCACATTTAAAAATCGATGGTGTGGTGCATATTGGCAAAGCCAAGGGAAAATAGTTGTTCCTACGGTTGGTTGTGCGGGCGAAAAAAGTTACGATTTTTGTTTTGATGGTATTGAAAAAGGCAGTGTGGTAGCAATATCAACTTATTGCAGGGAAGACTACAAAGAAAAATTTATGGCAAGCTATAATAAAATGCTTGAAGTTCTTAATCCGTCTGCGATAATCTGTTATGGGGAAACATTTAGCGGAATGAAGGGTAATATTAAAGCAATCAGTCCATTTAATAAAGAAGAACTAATTAAAAAGCTTGGCTTTAACGAATTTATGAAGAGATATATTGAGGGTGACCTTTACCCATCGAATTAGGTGAAATTATGAGTGATTTAAAACTAACAATAGACCTTATCCCCAAGGGGGCGTGGGGGAACAACTTGCGAGAAATGCTTTCGCAAAAAGATTGGGTTAAATTAAGAGAAATATGTTATAAAAGATTTGATAATAAATGCAGCATTTGCGGAGAAGCTAGCCAAGAACTGGATGCTCATGAGGTTTGGGCTTTTGACAGCAAAAATAAAAAGCAAACGTTAATTGATATTATAGCGCTTTGTCCCAAATGTCACGGAGTAAAGCACATGCGAAATTCAGAAAGAATCGGTTATGGGCAGAATGCAAAAAGACATTTTATGAAAATAAACAAATGCAGTGAAGTCGAATTTGCAGGACATTACACAAAAGCACAACTAGAATTTGAAGAACTAAATAGTGTAATAAGATGGGAAATAGTTGCAAATTTATCTAATTTTGGTGGACAAGGAATGGAGTTGAAGAAAAAAAAGATTCCATTTATTAAAAGTGCTTACAATGATTTTGAAATAATAAAAGACAAAGAAAAATTGTTTAATTATGTAAAAAACTTAAATAACAATAATTTATACATATTGTTACCAAAGGTAAGACATATTGATATAGATAATTACAGTGGGGAAATAACAGTTGTATCAAATTTTTCAGATAGAATAGAATGGTTTTCGGATAATCAAAAAATTGCAACTAAGTTTAATATTTTAAGAAAGTTCACTGCGAAGTTAAGTGTTGCAAATATGGAACAATCTTCGATTCAGTTCGTTTTGACGAGGCCAGGTGGAAAAACCTTGTCGCAAGATTTTGAATTAACGAATATTCAATAAAAATGTCAAAAAATTGTATATAAATAATTAAAACAGTTAGCAAATAAATGCTAACTGTTTTTTGTGTTAAATACATAATTCTATTTATGTAGGTGATGAATTCTATTAATAAAATCTCCTTAAGATTATCGCTCTATTTTCGAATAACAATGAGACTTTTCGGACAATAGACTTTTTGGCGCGGGACTTTTTTTAATTAAAAAATAGAATCGAGACTTTTTGGGGTTTGAACACAAAAATTCGGGACTTTACGGGGTTTGAACACAAAATTATGAGTTATATGTTAAAAACTGGTGCGTTTTATATGGAGGTGATATAATGGGAATGTGTAAGCCCAGCGGCGGAATTGAAAGGTTTGATGATGTGCCCAGTTTAAAAGATGAAGGAACGGCAAATTCTAGAGCGGATTTATACAAGGACGGAAAATTAAAACAACAGCGGTGGTATGGTCCGGATGGCAAAGCTCAAAGAAATAGGGATTATTTTCATGGAGGAGAGAAGCATAATTTTCCGCATGACCATCCGTGGGATTATTCAAAACATCCGGCAAGGCAAGAATGTACAGAGCCTGACTTAAATTGGGTTTAATACTAAATTAAAAGGAGATAATGCAATGAAAAAAAACCCTTATATAGAAGATGTTATAAAAAAATGTGATGTTTGTAGACAAGGTGTAAATGTAGATCAATATGGCAATGGTGAATGCCATCATTGTGGTTGGAAACAAGATAAGGATGTCTTCGATTTTCCTGATAGAGTAATGTACCCAAATCTAGTTTCATTTAACAAAGCGAAATCTCTTTTTCGGCAAGGGAAGAAATTTATCCCTTCATTTGAAGATTTTGTGGGTGGCCTTTTTTACTATAGCGAAATGCAGTTTGATTATAAAAGTAAAAGATTTGGCGTCGTGTTACGTAAAGGTTATTCAATCGAGTTTTTTGAATTTGATAAAGAGGAAGGATACCAAGTTTACAAGACAAAAGACGAATTTATGACCAATGCACATATTGATGATATGTTATTAAGAGATATATGGGACGCTGTCGAAAATGCCAATTATATGATATGTGAATAAAACTTGAGGACGCAGTTGATGAAAAAATATAGAGCGTAAAAAAACAAAAGTTGCTAAAAGATATTTGGCACGAGATAGAAAACCCGGATTAAATGTAAATTTAGGAGAAAAAAATTATGAGAATAGATGAGCAAGCGGGAGAGCAAGTTTATCCTGCGAACAATGAAACAGAGATAGAAAAGCGCGGGAAGAAACAAAAACTAGTGCGTAATGAATTTAAAACAATTGGTAAATATGGAATTCCGTTGATAAAAAAACAAAACATTGATTTAAACAAAATTGAACCGTGGTACTATGTTAAAACCAAGTTAAACGACGAGGAATACAAGAACAAAACCATTCATTTTTTCACTTATGATTGGAATTTTGAAGCCGCTTACAATAAGCCTGAAGCGACGCTTCAAAAACTGGATCAGTATTATGCTTTGTTAACACCCGAATTCAGCACATACACAGATATGCGCTGGCGGAAAAGCAAAACGGAAGATTGAAAAGCTGAAAAGAGCAAGCGGCTTTCCGAAAGGAGTGTTCAATTTGCTATTGACAAATTAGTAATATGATACAAACATGGTGACTATTGTCAGCAATTTGATGTTTTATAAAAATGATTAACCAAATTTATGTCACTATAATTTGAAAATTCGATATTCATGGTGTATGATATAAATTATGATAAGTTTTTATCTAGAAATAGGTGAAAAGAATACTAAAGTGTGAAAAAAGTAAATCACAAACCAAGATTAAACTAAACTTACATATTATTGGTAAACATAGATATTAGATACTAAATTATACTTTTATAAAATAATTATTATTTTTAAGGAAATGCAGAGATTTTAATCGTATTTTATATACGGAACAGTCAAAAGACGCGATGTGGTTCTGTAAAACCAGAACGGAAGAGAACTGCTACTGCAATAATTCTCTTTTATTTAAGGAGTAATTCAAATTACATTCTTAAAATACGCGAAACTTCAACCGACTTATGTATGCAACAAACTTGTTTTGTTTGCACGCCATAATTCAGTTGGAGTTTTTTTTGTTCTTAAAATAATAACAAGGAGGTAATTTATGTTGATTCAATGAAGCAAAAAATCGTTTATCTACAAAAATATAAAAATAAGGAGAA
>JAQUWU010000098.1 GCA_028692715.1 Paludibacter sp.
CAGTTCCTGCTTTAGCTAGAAAATATAAAGCCAAGGGGATTGGATCGGTAGTAGTAGCTGAGGAAAACTATGGTGAAGGTTCAAGTCGCGAACATGCCGCCATGGAACCCCGTTTTTAGAATGTAAAAGCTATTCTGGTTAAATCATTTGCACGAATTCATGAAACAAACCTAAAAAAACAGGGAATGCTTGCTTTGACTTTTGTAGATAAAGCAGATTATGATAAAGTTTGTGAAGATGATAAAATTAGCATTTTAGGTTTAACAAACTTTTCAGCAGGGAAAAGACTATCTGTCAAATTAACTCACAGAAATGGTTCCACTGATTCATTCGAAGTGGCGCACACGTATAATCAGGCACAAATTGATTGGTTTAAAGCCGGAAGTGCTTTAAATGCAATGAACAAATAAACATCACATTGTTTTTTACCTAAGTAGTTCCGAATATTTAATGAAATGTTTTAGCACAATAGAGCCTGCTGCAAACAGGTCCTTTGTCTTTTATTTTCTATTTTAAATACTGTGGGCTATATAATTAAACAATGTACCATTTACTATTTAATAAAAAGGGGATAAACAGCATATTAAGAGTTTATTAATGAGACATTATAGTATTCTCATTACTTATAAAAAATAGATCAATAATAATTATCGTTTGCTTATATGTTTTTTAATATAATTTTATGTGAACAATTTTCATATTTAACTCATTATAGATATAGAAACAAATAAAATACAAAAAAATACAAAATAGAAAGTCATGGAAAAAGATTATTTAATTTACAAGTTATCGGAAACGATTAAAACTACTACTCGTATCGACAAAGAATTATTCACTACTTTTAATGTGAAACGTGGCTTACGAAATGAAGATCACTCAGGTGTATTAGTAGGATTAACTAAAGTTGGGGATGTAGTTGGTTACGAAAAATTACCTGAAGGTGGAACAAAAGCAGTTCCCGGTAAATTATATTATCGTGGTATTGATGTTGAAGATTTAGTACATGGTTTTCAAAGTGAAAACAGATTAGGTTTTGAAGAAACTGCTTTTTTATTGCTTTCGGGCTACCAACCTGATGCAGAAGAATTGCTTACTTTTTCCAAAATATTGAATGACGCCATGGCGCTGGACAAAAAAGCTACTATTAATATTATCGATTTGGAAGGCGTTGATATTATGAATATCTTGGCTAGAAGTGTACTTGAAATGTACACATTTGATCCAAATGCTGACGATATTTCACGAGACAACCTTATTCGCCAATCTATTGACTTGATTGCGAAGTTTCCAACCATTGTAGCTTATGCATACAATATTTTACGTCACAGTCAATATGGACGCGTTCTACACATTCGTCATCCAAAAGAAGAAGTCTCTTTAGCTGAAAATTTCTTATATATGATGAAAGGATCTAATGAATACACAGAATTAGATGTTAAAATTTTAGATCTATTACTTATACTTCATGCCGATCACGGTGGTGGTAACAATTCGACTTTCACGGTAAGAGTAATCAGTTCCACACAAACTGACACCTATTCCGCTATTGCAGCCGGAATCGGATCACTCAAAGGACCTTTACATGGAGGTGCCAATATTAAGGTGACTCAAATGTTTGAACATTTAAAAACAGCCATCAAAGACTGGACAAATGTGAAAGAAATAGATGCCTACCTGAGAAAGATGCTCAATAAAGAAGCATATAATAAGAGTGGATTGATTTATGGCGTTGGACATGCGGTTTATACAGTTTCCGATCCACGTGCTTTATTACTCAAAGAGATGGCTCGTGCACTAGCTGAAGAAAAAGGATTGCAAAAAGAATTCACATTCCTTGAATTACTTGACGAACGGGCTGTAAATGCATTTATGGTATTTAAAGGTGATGGAATAAACAAACAAGTTTGTACCAATGTCGATTTCTATTCAGGATTTGTTTACCAAGCGATTGGTTTGCCTACCGAAGTATTTACTCCATTGTTTGCAATGGCTCGCATTACTGGCTGGACTGCGCATCGCATTGAAGAATTAAACTTCGCAAGTAAACGCATTATTCGTCCGGCATATAAAAATGTTGGTGAACGACAATCATTCACTCCTTTGAAACAAAGATAGAATAATTAAGCCCCCTATTCCCCGAAGGGGGCTTCATATTTTTATAAAAAATGGCTACCGAAAAGGGGAAAGGAAGCCTTTAGTTGATATGAACAAAATTAAAGTAACAAATCCTGTCGTTGAACTTGATGGCGACGAAATGACACGAATCATCTGGTCGTTCATAAAAGAACAACTTGTTTTACCTTATCTGGATTTAGATATAAAATATTATGATTTAAGTATTCAAAGTCGTGATTTGACAAATGATCAAATTACCGTTGATGCTGCCAATGCGATATTAAAATACAATGTCGGTATTAAATGTGCTACTATTACACCTGATGAAGCGCGTGTAGTAGAATTTAATCTGAAAAAAATGTGGAAATCTCCGAATGGAACTTTGCGTAATATTATTGGTGGAACCGTTTTCCGTGAACCCATCATTTGTAATAATGTACCCCGTTACGTTCAGGGTTGGACTAAGCCGATTGTTATCGGACGTCATGCTTTTGGCGATCAGTACAAAGCTACCGATACTGTTATTAAAGGAAAAGGAACGCTGAAAATGACTTTTACCAACGAATCAGGCGAAACTACTGAATGGGAAGTTTATAATTTCGAAGGTGATGGCGTTGCTATGTCGATGTACAATACCGATGAGTCTATTTTTGGATTTGCCCGTTCATCAATGCAGGTGGCACTGGAGAAAAAATGGCCGTTGTATCTTTCTACTAAAAATACGATTTTGAAAGCTTATGACGGACGATTCAAAGACATTTTTCAGGAAGTTTACGAAAAAGAATTTGAAACAAAATTTAAAGCTGCCGGTATTACTTACGAACACCGATTGATAGATGATATGGTGGCTGCTTGTATGAAATGGAATGGTGGATTTGTTTGGGCTTGTAAAAATTATGATGGTGATGTTCAGTCCGATACTGTAGCTCAGGGATTTGGTTCATTAGGTCTAATGTCCTCCGTTTTGGTAACTCCTGATGGAAAAACGGTTGAAGCGGAAGCTGCTCACGGAACAGTAACTCGCCACTACCGTCAACACCAACAAGGCAAACAAACTTCAACAAATCCTATTGCTTCTATTTATGCATGGACACGTGGCTTGATGCATCGCGCTAAACTTGATAATAATCCGGAATTATTAAACTTTTGCGTAAAACTGGAACAAGTTTGTGTTGAGACTGTTGAAGCCGGTGAAATGACAAAAGATTTAGCTATTCTTATTCATGGTGACAAGTTAACCAGCAATGACTATTTGAGTACCGAAGGTTTCCTTGCAGCTCTGAAACGAAATCTGGATGCTAAACTGGCTTAAACTCGAATCCGATAAAATTATAAAGTCTGTAAATCTTCATTTGAAGATTACAGACTTTTTCTTTTTTATATTATGGGGTAGAGGATAAGCGACTTTCATTTGCTTAAAGAATTATACAAGCAATATAATATCGTTTGACCCTATTGCTAGATTCTATTAATTCAATACTTTTTTTTATGGTCTCCGTTTTTCAAGGACTTAGGTGAACCTTTCCACGAACAACCCAAACAAAAAAGTAAATCAAGATTAAATCCATCGAGTGATTCATTCTCATGAACCAGCACAACTTCATACTTTTCATTAACCGTTACTATACGGGTTTCTTCCTTGTCGTTTTTCACAAAGAAACGGTGAATATCACATTGTGGACATTTTAGATTTTTCATTCTATCGAAAAAATGATTATTCAGTTGTGTCTGATTTTTCGGTTAATTCTGCCATTAAAGTTTCAGTATTTATATTCGACACTTCAAATAATTGTTCATTTTCACAGCGTATAATTCGTCCCTTAAATTTATCAATCCATGATAAATTATGTGTAGCCATCAAAACTGTGGTACCTGAAAGACTAATATTATAAAGCAATTCTATTAATTCATTACCGGTTATCGGGTCGAGATTTCCGGTTGGTTCATCAGCCAAAATCATTTCAGGCGAATTTAATAATGCGCGTGCAATAACGATACGTTGTTGCTCACCACCTGAAAGTTGATGCGGCATTTTATATCCTTTTTTGTGCATGCCCACCTGACGTAACACGCTTAAAATCTGATCATCAATTGCACCCTGGTCTTTCCAACCAGTAGCACGTAGAACAAATTCCAGGTTTTTATTAACTGTTCTGTCAGTTAAAAGTTGAAAGTCCTGAAATACAATACCAATTTTTCTACGCAAAAAAGGAACATCATTTTGTTTAATAGTACGTAGGTCGTAATTCAAAATTCCGGCAACACCGGAAACTACAGGAACTTCGTGATATAAAGATTTCAAAAGAGAACTTTTTCCACTACCTACTTTTCCAAGTAAATAAATAAATTCACCGGAATGAATTTCGAGTTGAACTTTGCTTAAAACCAGCAATTCCTGTTGGTAAATATCAACATCAACATATTTTATCAAAAGTTTTTTTTCCATCTTAATTTTCTTTTCTAATTGACAGATTAACTAATCAGCAAGTAACAATTATTTATGTCTCTTTTTCAATTCATTAGCCAAATCATCCAACGAATATCCCTTTGATGTAAGTAGTACAATCAAATGATAAACTAAATCGGATGCTTCGTAGATAAAACCTTCTTCTGTGCCATTTGTGGCTTCAATAACGGTTTCAACAGCTTCTTCACCTACTTTTTGAGCCATGCGGTTAATCCCTTTTTTAAATAGGGAAGTGGTATATGAACCTTCGGGCATTTCCTTATAACGAAGTGTTATAAAATCTTGTAAATATTTCAAAAAGTTAATATCACCTTTGTTTACTTCACCCCAGCAAGTATCTGTACCTGTGTGACAAACTGGTCCTGCCGGGTTTACTTTTATTAACAAAGTATCATTGTCGCAATCGGGAGAAATGGATACAACATTTAGAAAATTACCACTTTCTTCGCCTTTTGTCCATAAGCGGTTTTTTGTACGACTAAAAAATGTTACCAGTTTAGTTTCCTGTGTTTTTGTCAGGGCCTCTTCATTCATATATCCCAGCATCAATACTTTAGATGTTCTGTCATCCTGAATAATTGCCGGAACTAATCCGCCCGATTTTTGAAAATCTATCTTCATTTTGTTCAATTTTTGCTTACTTATGTTACAGTCTACAAAATTACAAAAAAACGCTCAAAACTTAGTAGAAAAGGTAGAAAAGTTTGGTTTATAGATTGCAAATAAACAGAAAGTTAATTTTTAAAAGTAATTTACTTAACTTTCGCAAGTTCTCATATAGGGGTTTCCACCCCTAGCCCCGACCTACTTTTTGCCTTGACGCAAAAAGTAGGCAAAAAAGTCAAGACTACGCCCGCTTCACTCGAAAAACTTACGCTC
>JAQUWU010000011.1 GCA_028692715.1 Paludibacter sp.
ATGCTTTGAAATATAAATATGCACCCTTTATCCGAAAAAAATCTGTAGTGCCCAAACCACAAATTCAAAAAAATGATGTCGCTGAAATTTATAACTTTATGAACGGATAGCTGCAAAACGGGTTAAGTTGTTCGATTTGTCTGGCAAGTTAACAGCAGTGGCAAATTCAACATCACTACAAATTTCAGACAATAAACTTGTGTGGAGTGATTCAAAAGTATTGGGAAAAATTAATTCAGGGGTCTATTTATGTGTAATCACGTATGATAATCACCAAACAAGTAGAGTTAATATCTTTAAAAAGTAAATTTCTGTGAGAAAACCTGTAGTAGTTATATTATCATTATTTTTCTTCCTTTCAACTAATTTTGCCTGTAAGAAGTTCGATTACAAGGGTTGGACAATGCGTATTGTTAAATCAGAAATGACGCACAATCCTGAATTGTGGACATCGGATTTTGTAAAGAAACCTAGTTGGAATTATGCTCAGGCATTAGAGGCTAAAGCTTTTTTTCAAATCTTTACTTTTACAGCTGATAAAAAATACTTTGACTATGTTCATGATTTTACGAATAAATTAGTAAACGATAGTGGAGAAATTATAAGTTATGAATTATCAAAGCATAATATTGATAATCTCAATGGCGGAAATATATTAATTGATGTTTACAATATAACAAAGGAAGATAAATACTTGAAAGCCATTCAGCAGCTCCGCAAACAACTCGACACGCAACCACGTGTTTCAGAAGGGGCATTCTGGCATAAAAGTGTTTATCCTCATCAGGTTTGGTTGGATGGATTATATATGGGCTCGCCATTCTATGCAAAACAGGCTTATACATTTCATCAAACGAGTGACTTCGATGATGTCGTCAAACAATTTATTGTTTGCGATAAATATACACTCGACCCAAAAACAGGCTTGAATTTTCATGGGTGGGACGAAAGTCGCACCCAAATTTGGGCAAATTCTCAAACTGGTCAATCACCGAACTTCTGGAGTAGGAGTATTGGTTGGTATGTAATGGCCATTGTAGATGTGTTAGATTATTTACCTGAGAATCATCCACAACGCCCGGAAATGATTAAGATTCTAAAAAGGGTTTGTACTTCTTTACTTCCCTATCAGGATAAAAAAACCGGCTTATGGTATCAGGTAACAAATTTCCCTAATCGTAAAGGAAATTATTTGGAATCAACCGGCACTACTATGTTTATTTATGCTATGGCAAAAGGGGCAAATAAAGGTTCCCTGCCCAAGAAATTTAGGAAAATTGCAGAGAATTCATTCCGGAAATTTACAAAGAACTGTACTATAATAAATGAAGATGGAACAACTACAATTACTCGTTCTTGCATTGTGGCTGGTTTGGGAGGCTCTAAAAACAGAGATGGCTCATTTGAGTATTATATAAGTGAGCCAACCAGAAATGATGATCCAAAAGCCATTGGTCCATTCATTTTAGCCGGTTTGGAATTAAGTAACTAATTTTTTTACTACATATTATGAATAAAATTTATAGAATAACTATTTCAATAGCATTTTTTTTATTAGTATATTCGTTTGGTGTAGATGCTGCTACAACAAAATGTTATAAATATCTGTATAAAGATTTACCCTTTGAAATGCCGGTACTTAAACAACCAAAGTTCCCCCGAAATCAGGTTTCAATTGTCGATTTTGGTGGAGTTTCCGATGGAATTACTTTAAATACCGATGCTTTTTCTAATGCAATTGATTTTTTATCGAAGAAAGGTGGGGGAACATTAAATATCCCTATAGGTATTTGGTTTACTGGCCCTATTACTTTTAAATCGAATATAAACTTACATCTGGAAAAAGGATCACTCATTTTGTTTTCTCCCGATAAAAAATTATATCCATTAGTTGATATTATTTTTGAAGGATTAGATACTTATCGTTGTCAATCGCCTATCTCTGGTCGCAACTTGACAAATGTAGCTATCACCGGCGAAGGATCTATTGATGGCAACGGACAGTACTGGAGAGCATTATCGAAGCGAAAAGTTACTGAAAGTGAATGGAAGGAATTTACTTCAAAAGGAGGAGTCTTTGCCCGGCCAGACTCATGGGTCCCATCGAAACAATTCTTAAAAGGACAGGAAATATCGGAGATGAACGTACCTGAAACATTAAAAAGTATAGAAGATTTTGAAGCAGTACATGACTTTTTGAGACCAGTAATGGTGAGCTTTTACGAGTGTAAAAATGTATTGTTACAAGGTGTTTTATTTCAAAATTCTCCTGCTTGGAATTTACACCCATTGATGTGCGAAAATGTAATTGTTGATAATGTAAATGTACGTAATCCGAGTTATTCTCAGAATGGAGACGGAATTGATTTAGAATCATGTAAAAATTCAATTATTGTAAATTCTACTTTCGACTGTGGTGATGACGGAATTTGTATTAAAAGTGGTAAAGATGAGGATGGTCGCAGACATGGACGTCCTTGCGAGAATTTGATTGTTGAAAATTGTACTGTTTTTAAAGGTCATGGTGGTTTTGTCGTAGGAAGTGAAATGTCTGGAGGCGTACGCAATATCAAAGTGTCTAATTGTTCATTCCTTGGTACCGACGTCGGTTTACGTTTTAAAAGCAAACGAGGAAGAGGTGGACTTGTAGAGAATATATACGTTGATAATATTACCATGATGAATATTGTAACAGAACCACTTCTTTTCGATTTGTTTTATGGTGGAAAATCTGCTTCAGAAGCATTAGCAGATGATGAAATTTTGGATACAACGGGTCATATTCCGTCAGTTGATGAAACTACACCCTCATTTCAAAATATTTATATTAAGGATATAAATTGTAGTAATGCTCGCAGAGCAATGTATTTCAATGGTTTGCCCGAAATGAATATTAAAAACATAAATGTTGAAAATGTAAACATTACATCTTCATTAGGGGCTGAGCTTTGTGAATCGGATGGCATTAAATTCAGAAACATACATATAAATTCCGAAAGTGAACCAGCCTTAAAACTATATAATGTGAAAAATTTCGATCTGTCAGGATTTTCATTTCCTGATAAAATGAAAGACGTAGTTATTATTGGAGGCTCTGAAAACAAAAATATAAATTTACCTAACACCTTACAAAAAGAAAGCATTTCTTATTCAAAGTGATATTAAGTAGGGTTGCTTTTTGAAATATTAAACTAAATAATATCATTTTTTGCTAGTTAAAACGAAGCGAAAACAAAATTAAACAAAGAAATAATATTATATTGCAGTTTTTTATAGGTGTAATTTAAATTAATATATAAATTAACTATTTATTCTAAAACGACTTAAATCAATAATCCTTTTACATTTAACAGTTTGTGTGAGCAGCTAAATATATCACAAAATAAATTCAATGAAAAATCTCAAATTTCTCCCTCTTTTAGTTTTGATGTTTATTACATCTCTTTCATTTTCTCAAACACCTGCTTTTCCTACAGCTGAGGGTTATGGTAAATATGCTGCAGGAGGTCGTGGTGGTCAGGTAGTTTTTGTTGAAAACCTTGATGATTACATAGCATATAATAATATTCAAACTCCAATTCCCGGAAGTTTTCGTTGGGCGCTGACTCAATATCCCGGACAACCTTTGACAGTAATTTTCAGGGTTTCAGGTACTATTAAGTTGAAACCATATATTGTAAGTGGCAAAAACCAGAATGATATAAGATGCCAACGTCCTAATCTGACTATTGCCGGACAAACGGCTCCCGGTGAAGGAATTTGTATTAGAAATTCTAAAGTTAATCTTGGAGGATCGGTTGATTTAATTGTGCGAAATATGAGATTTCGGATTGGAGAAAATGCTGCAGATAGTACTTTTATTCCCGGAGGATCTATAGGTATTGAGAATGCAACTAATCTTATCCTTGATCATTGCGTTTTTGGTTGGTCCGGTGAAGAAAATATAACTATGTACGACAATCGCTTTTCTACTGTACAATGGTCGGTAATGCACGAAGGATTGTATGATGATGGACATGGAAAAGGGAATAGAAGTTATGGTGGACAATGTGGTGGTGTAAATGCGACTTGGCATCATAATCTTTTTGCACACAATTATTCACGCTCACCACGTCTAAATGGTGCGCGGACTAATAACGAAGTGAAAGTATTTATTGAGTTTATAAATAATGTAAACTATAACTGGGGGCGCTCTGGTGCTGCTTATGGTGGAGAATCGTTTCCCGGAGTAACAAGATCACATACCTGTAATTACGTAGGCAACTATTTCAAACCCGGACCTGCTACCGATGGAAATAAAGTGTTTTTCAATGTAAATATTGTTGCAGACGCAAATTTTCCTAAATGGTATGTTGCTGGCAATAAAATGGTAGGCTCTACAGCGTTGGATGCCGATAATTGGGCCGGTATGACAATTTCGTGGAACAAAGCAGGAACCATTGCCGATATAAAATCTGACACCCTGTTATTACCTCCCTCAAACATTGTTTCTGGTGGTAAATGGATTGAATATGCACCTTATAAAATAAATATTCAAACGGCTGACGAAGCGTTTCAATCTGTATTGGATAAATCAGGGACAATAAACCGCGATTCAGTTGAGCGTCGTGTAATTAGAGAAGTGAAAACAGGAACTGCTATTTATAAAGCTTCTTTGGGTAGATGGGGTATTATAGATAAATCCTTTGATGCAGAGGGGTTTATGAAGTATGCTGATGTGCAAGCTCCTGTGGATAACGACCGTGATGGAATGGCTGATGAATGGGAATTGGCAAATGGTTTGAATCCGGTTGTCCCTGATGATAGAAATATGACTACAGCTGATGGTTATACCGCTTTAGAGGTCTATTTAAATAGTTTGATGGGTGAAGATATTCCACATAATTTTGTGTCAGGTTTGTAATTGAATAAAATGTTTAAGGTCTCAGTACATCCTTAATGTAAACGATGTCTCCGGCAATTTAAAGCAGTTTAAAATATATAGAGATTAATTAGAAATTGAAACTATAACAATAAAATTTATATTTATGAAAATTGAAAAATCAGTTAACAAAATGCTACTTAAAAGCTTGTTTGTATTAGTGTTATTGTCGTTTACGGCAATGGCGTCGGCAGCTAAATGTACTGTAAAGAAATGGGATGTTTATAATGTAGAATTAAAAGGTCCAACAGTTGGTAATCCATTTGCAGATGTTCAACTTTCTGCTGTTTTTAAAAATGGACAAAAGGAACTTAAAGTTCCGGGTTTTTATGATGGCAATGGAAAATATATTATTCGTTTTAGTCCAGATGCTACCGGAAAATGGTCGTACGAAACCAAAAGTAATGTGGCCGAACTAAACGGTAAAAAAGGTTCAGTAAAATGTGTTAAACCATCGAAATCGAACCATGGCCCTGTAGTCGAAGATAAAACATTTTATGTAAAATACGCAGATGGTACACCCTGTTTTTCAGTTGGAACAACTTGTTACCAATGGATTAGCCAGTCCAAAGAATTACAGGACTTGACCATGAAAACGCTTGCTTCAGCTCCGTTTAACAAAATTCGTATGTGTATTTTTCCTAAATGGTATATTTATAACAGAACAGAACCTGCTATGGCAGCTTATGCAAATGTAACAGATACAACCTATGATTTTACAAAATTCAATCCTGCTTTTTGGCAAAATATGGAAAAGCGTATTGTTGAACTTGGAAAATTAGGCATTGTCGCAGATATTGTTTTGTTTCATCCATATGATAAATGGGGTTTCGCTACAATGACTAAAGCGCAAGACGATAGCTATATACGTTATGCAATTGCTCGTTTGGCTCCATATCATAATGTTTGGTGGGCTATTGCAAATGAATATGATTTTATGACAGTACCACCAAGAGAAAATCATGCTGGGAATAAAAACGTAGAAGATTGGGATCGATTTTTCTCAATTTTACAAAATGAAGATCCTTACAATAGATTCCGCAGTATTCATAACGGACATGTTTGGTACGACCATACTAAAGATTGGGTAACTCATGCCAGTATTCAAAGCTCAAATCTCGAAAAAGGAATTGATTTAAGAAATAAATACCAGAAACCGGTTGTGTTTGATGAATGTAAATATGAGGGAAATATAGAAAAAGGATGGGGCGCATTGTCGGCTCAACAAATGGTGGAACGTTTCTGGTGGGGAGCTATGAATGGTTGTTATGTTGGACATGGTGAGTGTATTAAAGCTCCGGGCGATATTCTATGGTGGGGAAAAGGTGGCGAACTTCACGGAGAAAGTCCGGTTCGTATTGCATATTTCCGTAGAATTATGGAGGCATTGCCTTTCGATGAAATGACTCCACTTCAACTGAATAAAAATCTATATGAGTTATCAAAATCCGGTGAAGTGTATATGGTTTATGCATTGAAAGCAGGTCCGATAAAAATTAATCTTGATGGTAATAATGATTACACTGTGGAATCGATTGATACCTGGAATATGAAATCTGAAGTACTCAAAACAGTGAAACCTGGTGAGTTTAGCTATGATGCTACTAGCGATGATACTTTACTTAAAATTACAGTTAAAAAATAATTTATTGTTAGTTCTTACAATAAACTAGAAAATTTAAAATAGGGGTAGGAAGGGTTATATTTCCTACCCTTATTTGCTATAGTTTGTATTGACCTTGTTTTGTCAATTCAAAAGAATATATTTCTAATTAGTAGTCATTATAACGCATATAATAAAATCTTATAAAATCATGGAAAAGAAACCTTCAATTGGATTAGTAATGAAATCACTTCAAGCAGAATTTTTTCAGGAAATGAAAAAAGGAGCATTGGAATTTGCTGAAAAACAAAATGGATTTGAGTTGGTAACTGTAGGAACGTCAACTCAAACAGAAATTGATTTACAAATTCAACTTATTGACTCTTTAATTGAAAAGAAAGTTGATGCAATGGTAGTAGTTCCTATCGACTCAAAGGCATTAGTTCCTGTTGTAATAAAGGCTGTAAAAACAGGAATAAAAGTAATCAATATCGACATTAAACTGGATGAAGATTTATTGAAAGAAAATAATATTGAACTGACTTATGTAGGTCCTGATAACGAAACCGCGTCCAAAATGGTAGGCGATGTTTTGGCAAAGAAATTAGGCAAAGGAGCAAAAGTGATTTTAATTGAAGGCTTGTCGGTTGCTGAAAATGCGCAACAACGTAAACAAGGATTCTTGAAATCGATTGCAGAATACCAACTAAACTTAGTTGCTTCTGAAGCTGCCGATTGGGAAACAGGAAAAGCTGAGCAGGTTTTTGAAAAACTATTTAAAGCCAATGCGGATATCGAAGGTGTATTCTGTAGTAACGATGCAATGGCATTAGGGGTATTAAAAGTATTGGAAAAAAACCAAAAAACCGGAAAAATTCAGGTTGTTGGCTTCGATAACGATGCAGCTGTTCAACCACTACTTAAATCAGGAGCACTTCTAGCTACAATTGACGCTTATGGATCTCAAATGGCAGTTCAGGGAATTGAATATGCACTGAAAGTACTTGGTGGAATGGAAAACAAAGGTTCGTATAGTACTAAGTTTGATTTAGTAAAGAATTAATTTTTTAGGTTTATTGTCTGAATTCTTTCTAATTCTAAGGGGAAACCTACCAATTGTAACATTTGAGAGCCGGTGTTGGCTCATATTTCTGTGAAATTCACTACTCCCGGCTCTCAACATTACAACTTAAACATAAATTTAACTAAAAAATACATATAACATGAAAAGCAAAAAGTCAAATCAGAAAATGCTGAAAATAAGTTTACTTATGTTTGTGTTATTGTTTTTTACAGCAATAATTTCAGCTGCAAACTCTACTGTTAAAAGGTGGGGCGTTTTTTCGGTTGAACTTCAAGGACCAAGTTTGGGTAATCCTTTTACTGATGTTCAACTTTCAGCCGTATTTAAAAATGGCAAAAAAGAACTTAAAGTACCCGGATTTTATGATGGTAATGGCAAATACATTATACATTTAAGTCCAGATAAAGAAGGTACATGGACATACAAAACTGAAAGTAATGTTGCAGAACTTGCAGGCAAAACAGGAAAGATTAAATGCGTTAAACCTGATAAAGAAAATCATGGTGCGGTAGAAGTTGATAAAACATTTTATTTAAAATATGCTGATGGTACTCCTCATTTTTCTGTAGGCACAACTGCTTACCAATGGGTAAGCCAATCGAAAGAATTGCAGGACTTGACCATGAAAACACTTGCTTCTGCTCCTTTCAATAAAATTCGTATGTGTATCTTTCCAAAATGGTATACATACAACAGAACTGAGCCTGCTATGGCAGCCTATGAAAATGTAACAGACACTACTTATGATTTTACTAAATTCAATCCTGTTTTTTGGCGAAATTTAGAAATGCGCATTGTTGAACTTGGTAAATTAGGTATCGAAGCTGATATTATTTTGTTCCATCCTTATGACAAATGGGGTTTTGCAACTATGACTAAATCTCAGGACGATAGCTATATACGTTATGCAATTGCTCGTCTTTCTGCTTACCATAATGTGTGGTGGGCTGTTGCAAATGAATATGATTTTATGATAGTACCAGTAACGGGAAATCATGTAGGAAATAAAGATAAAGAAGATTGGGATCGATTTCTGTCCATTTTACAAAATGAAGATCCTTACCAACGATTACGTAGTATTCATAATGGTCACGACGTATGGTACGATCATACCAAACCCTATATTACTCATGCAAGTGTTCAAAGTTCATTTCTTGAGAAAGGGATAGGGTTAAGAAATAAATACCAGAAGCCAATTATTTTTGATGAATGTAAATATGAAGGCAATATTGAAAGAGCCTTTGGAAGCTTGTCTGGGCAGAAAATGGTGGAGCGCTTTTGGTGGGGTGCTATGAATGGTTGTTATGTTGGTCATGGGGAGTGTATTAAAGCTCCGGACGACATCCTCTGGTGGGGAAAAGGTGGAGAACTTCATGGCGAGAGTCCGGTTCGTATTGCTTATTTCCGCAAAATTATGGAATCATTGCCTTTTGCTGAAATGACTCCGGTTCAATTGAACAAAGATGTGTATGAACTTTCAAAAGAGGGTGAAGTTTATTTAGTGTATGCCCTAAAAGCAAGCCCTATAAAAATTACACTTGCCGGAAATAAAGAGTACACAGTTGAATCAATCGATACCTGGAATATGAAATCAGAAGTACTTAAAACAGTACAACCAGGAGAATTTACCTACGATGCTCCAAGCGATGACTTTTTACTGAAAATTACAGCAGTGAAATAATAGTAGAAAAGGAGTTAAGTCATTTGACAATAATAATGTTGTATTTTGAATCTGCCTGAACACAGATTGGCAGATTCAAAATAAATATTATTTCAAAATTTCAAGCTTAATAAATATTTACTCAAATAAATCAATTCATGAAAGACAAAAAATCAAATCCGAAAATGATTAAAATAGGTTTACTTATGTTTGTATTATTGTCTTTTACGGCAATGATTTCTGCTACAAACTCTCATGTCGAGAAGTGGGGCTTTTTTTCGGTTGAACTTCAGGGACCAAGTGTGGGTAATCCTTTTACAGATGTTGAACTTTCAGCCGTATTTAAAAATAAGAGCTCAGAAGTTAAAGTCACAGGGTTTTATGATGGGAATGGTAAATATATTGTTCGTTTCAGTCCTGCCGAGTTAGGAAAATGGACGTATGAAACCAAGAGTAATGCTACAGAACTTAACGGAAAAAAAGGGGTTCTGAAATGCATAAAACCATCAAAAATTAATCATGGCCCTATACAAGTGACAGATACATTCTACCTGAAGTATGCTGATGGCATGCCTTATTTCTCTGTTGGTACTACATGTTACGCATGGACAAGCCAACCTAAAGAATTGCAGGATCAGACAATTAATACACTTTCAACGTCACCTTTCAATAAAATACGGATGTGTGTTTTTCCAAAACATTATATTCACAATAACAACGAACCAGAAAATTTTGCCTTTGTACATAAAACAGACAGTACATTCGATTTCACTACATTCGATCCTGAGTATTGGCATAATTTTGAAAAACGTATTGTAGAACTTAAAAACTTAGGAATTCAAGCAGATATAATATTATTTCATCCCTACGACAAATGGGGATTTGCTGAGATGGATTCTGCCAGTGACGATAGATATATTCGATATGCAATGGCTCGTCTTGGAGCTTATGAGAATGTTTGGTGGTCGGTAGCTAATGAATTTGATTTTATGACGATTCCCCACAAACCAAATCATAGAGGAAATAAAAAAATGGAAGATTGGGATAGATACCTCTCTATCATTTCAAAAGAAGATCCTTACCATAGAATGGTTGGAATTCATAATGGGCGTATATGGTATGACCACACTAAACCATGGGTTACACACGCAAGTGTACAAAGTTCAAAAATGGAAGATGGTATTGCGTTGAGAGATAAATACAAAAAACCGGTGGTTTTTGACGAATGTAGATATGAAGGGAATATTGAAAGTGGATGGGGACATTTAACAGCTCATGAAATGACTCAACGGTTTTGGTTTGGAGCTGTAACTGGTTGTTACGTTGGGCACGGTGAAACGTATAAAGATAGTATTAATGATATTCTTTGGTGGTCAAAAGGTGGTGTATTACACGGACAAAGTCCGATACGCATTGCTTTCTTCAAAAAAATTATGGAAGCATTACCTTTCAGTGAAATGATTCCAGCTCAGGTTGACAAGAATGTTTTTGTTTTATCAAAACCGGCAAATGTATATTTAGTTTATGCAGTAAAAGCCTGTCCTGTGAAATTTACCCTTGCTGGTTCCAATGATTATAAAGTTGAATATATTGACACATGGAATATGAAAAGAGAAGTTCTCAAAACTGTAAAAGGAGGTGAGTTCACTTTCGATGCTCCAAGTGACGAATATACACTTCTTCTTACTGCAATAAAATAGTCTATTGAAACTCGATTTTTAAATAATTAATTGTGAATTTGCAATTATTTATTTAGCATATATACCAAAAAATTGAAAAAATAAAATCATGGAAAAGAAACCTTTAATCGGATTAGTAATGAAATCGCTTCAGGCTGAATTTTTTCAGGAAATGAAAAAGGGAGCACTGGAATTTGCCGGAAAACAGAATGGATTTGAATTAATTACCGTTGGAACATCTACTCAAACAGAAATTGAGTTACAAATTCAACTTATCGATTCGTTGATTGAAAAGAAAGTTGATGCCTTAGTTGTGGTTCCTATCGATTCAAAAGCCCTGGTTCCCGTAGTTGTAAAAGCAGTTAAAGCAGGTATCAAAGTAATAAATATTGACATTGAATTAGACCAAACCTTGCTTAAAGAAGCAGCTGTTGAACTCACTTATGTTGGCCCAGACAATGAAACGGCCTCAAATATGGTAGGTAATGTTCTTGCAAGTAATCTCAAGAATGGTTCAAAAGTAATTTTAATTGAAGGACTTTCTGTTGCTGAAAATGCACAACAACGCAAAAATGGTTTTTTGAAATCAATAGCAGAATATCAATTGAATCTGGTTGCTTCTGAAGCTGCTGATTGGGAAACCGAAAAAGCTAAATCGGTATTCGAAAAATTGTTTGCTTTGCATCCTGATGTGGAAGGAGTTTTTTGTAGCAACGATGCTATGGCGTTAGGAGTAATTGATGTATTGCAGGCAAAAGGAAAAGCACGCGAAATAAAAGTGGTCGGCTTTGATAATGATGCTTCGGTTAAACCACTCATTGAATCTGGTGATATGTTAGCTACTATCGATGCTTATGGTTCGCAAATGGCTGTTCAAGGCATTGAATATGCACTAAAAGTACTTGCCGGAATGGAAAATAAAGGTTCGTATAGTACTAAGTTTGATTTAATTAAGAAATAATCCAATTGTTCTTATTCAAGAGTTAAGGTTAGTGTTTTTTTATGAACAAAATCAATTCATCTCCCGCTAAATACCATTTCTTACCCCTTTTTGGGTAATTATTTATATACTTTTGTTCTAGTAATGAAGTGAAAAATTTATTCCTTTTTAAATAGTATTGTATATGAAACGAAAATAATAATATTGAAAACGAAGGTGAAAAGAAGTAAATAAAAAAAAATATACTATATTTGTGGCAAAATAATACTTTTTTTTGAGTCAACTGTTTGAATTGGTAAGCAGTTGTTAACTAATTAGAGATTTGCATACAAGAAGTGGATGTTTTAAATATAAAAATATTGTTCATCAAATCGAACAACTTAATGAATTTGAAAAATTATAAAATTTTAAAAAACATGAAACACAAGTCTAATCTGAGTTCAATGCTCATGTCTGTGTTCGTTTTATGCTTTTTTCTCGTGTCCTGTAACGATGAAAAAAATAACTATTACAATACGCCCGAATGGTTAAAAGGGAGCATTTATAAAGTGCTTGAAGATCGTGGTGACTATTCAATTTTCCTGAAGGGAGTTGAATTGGCAAACATGAAGCCTATGTTAGATGGTAAAAGTATTTTGACTGTTATGGCACCAAACGACTCAGCATTTACCGTTTATCTAAATGAAAACTACGGAGGAAAGAAAATTGAAGAATTACCGTTGGATGAAATTAAAAAGCTAATTGGTTTTCATGTGATGTATTATGCCTTCGACAGGGAAAAGCTTTTAAATTTTAGACCTTTAGAAGGTGATGGAGCAAGTATCAACGAGAAGAATATAAATGCCGGGTTATATTATAAATTTCGTACATATAGTATGGATGGTTTGACTATAGAAAAAGATACGGCTGGAAAAGATGTAAAAGTCTATCATTTAGAACGTTTCCTCCCTGTTTTTTCATATCGGATGTTTCAAACGAAGCAAATTGATGCCAAATCTAATTACGAATATTTTTTCCCAAATACAGAATGGAACGATGCTGTTGGATTTAATGTTTCAAATGCAAAAGTGAGCGAATATTCTATTATTGCTGATAATGGTTACATTTATACTGTTGACCGTGTATTACGTCCACTTGAAACTATTTATACTGAATTGGCTTCAAACCCGGATTATTCCGATTATTTAAGCCTTTTTAATTCGTATGAGTATTATCAAGTTGATAAAAACTTGTCTTTAGAATATGGGAATGGGGATTCTTTGTATCAGCATTATCATGGATTAGCTAATATAGCTTGTGAATGGCCTGTTACTGATTATCGAATGATTAATTTATTGTCTTCAGTCTCCTATAGTATTTTTGCACCAAATAACGATGCCCTTCGCTCTTTCTTTAATGATTATTGGCGTGTAGGAGGTTATACTTCGCTAGATGAAGTAAGTAAAACGTCTATTTCATATTTGTTGTACAATAGCGTGTATGCTTCCTCTATTGTTTTCCCTGAAGAAATAAAAAATGGATTGATTATAAATAGTTTTGGCACTAAAATTAAATTCGATGTTGATGCTGTGCCTCAGGCAAGTCGAAAGATATGTGTGAATGGAGCTTTGTATGGATTAGATGTATTAACACCTCCGGCAATGTTCGGCTCAGTTACCGGACCAGCTTTTCAATATAAAAAATACAGTTATATGTTGGATTGGATTTCAGCATCTGATTTAGTACTTACTTTGGCTTCCGACGAAACCCGTTATATTATGTTATATCCATCGGATGAGCTTATGAATAAATATGATATTTCAAGAGACGACGCTACCGGACTATTTTATAAGAGTAATATTCGTATTTCAGGCGCTTCCATGCAAAATTATGTTTACGCTCATTGCGTGAGTCTCGATGGCACTACTGGTTCATATACTTCTTTACCTGCTACAGGGAATCATGTCTTTCGCACTTTGTCGCCATCAATGAACCTGTATTGGTACATGAAGGATGGGAAAATTACGAACTGTATCAAATATAATGAATTGCTAATACCAGGCACACTAGAAGCTGATGTTTTTAGTAGTATAAGCGAATTAACTTTCCGTGATGGTTGGACTAATGGTAAGTGTTACTCGTATGAAAACATTGATAAACCATATGTTTTTGAAGGTACTCAATCAAATGCAATTTACGGTTCATTTGTTCCAATGATGATAAATAACCGAAACTTGGCAACCACACAATACTATGGTTTTATACAATTATTGGACAAAGCAAATTTGATGGATACTGAAACTCAATCGATATTGCCGGTTGTTGAAAGTAGTCTTATATTCGTACCAACTACTACTGCTGTTAAAACCGGGATTCTTAACAATAATGTCCCGGGTATTAAAACAACAAGTACTGATATTAACGATGACGATTTCTTTGATAAATGTACCGTTACTGATTTAAGTAAATTGAACTTCTATATGTTACAATACTTTATTCCATTAAGCACAGCTGTGATTTCTAATTTTCCTTATGTCGGCTGGGGAGAGAGTAGCACAAATCAACTCCCTACACTTCAGTCATATGATGTGAGCTTAGGTGGTGGAAAAGTATTGGCTAAAACAACTAAAGTTGTTGTTAAAGATGAGAACAATAAAATTAGTATTCACGTAGTAAATCCCGATGGTGAACTTACAGGAAATTGGGTTGATGTAATTGAAAATTATCATTATTTTCCTTTTGTGTTTGATGATGGTTGTGTTCAATTTATCAAAAATGTACTCTGAATATAATACTCCGAATTTCAAATAAACCAGGTTATATGAATATGAAAATAAAAGATATATTAATCATTTGTTTGTTTTTAGTGAGTTCGGTGGGATTTGCTCAGAACTCCCGAATTATTAGAGGAAATGTTACCGAAAAAATAAATGGTAAGACTGAACCGGCTATTAGTGTAAATGTCGTTTTTGCAAATGACCAGAACAGAACATTAACCGGGACGGTTACAGATATCAATGGAAATTTCTCCCTTATAGCACCTCTAAATGAAGGTAAACTGAAAATTGTATTTTCATTTATTGGTATGACGACACAGACTTTTGAGTATAAGGGTCAACAGACTTTGAATGTTGTAATGAATGAGGACCTCCAAACCTTAAGAGATGTTGTTATTACCGGAAAACGAGTTGTAAGTACATTGGGGATAACTGAAAGACAGCAAACTACTTCTTCTCAGAAAATAAAAATGGATTTGATTTTGGCCGATATGCCGGTTGTTTCTGTTGAAGAAGCATTACAGGGTAAAATAGCTGGATTGGATATTTTGGCCGGAGGTGATCCGGGTTCAAAAAGTTCTATTCGTATTCGTGGTACAGCCACTCTTAATTCATCAACAGATCCACTTATCGTTATTAATGGTGTACCCTATTCTACAACAATCGATGATTCATTCAGTTTTAATACAGCTAACGATGAAGATTTTGCAGCGATGCTTAATTTGAACCCAAATGATATTGAGACAATTGAAGTGTTGAAAGATGCAGCATCTACATCCATATATGGTACTGCCGGAGCAAACGGAGTATTGTTAATTACGACGAAAAAAGGATCAAAAAGCAAGACGACATTTACAATTTCATCGAAATCATCGTTTAAGTTCGAACCGGATCCAATGCCAATGTTGACTGGAAATCAATATGTTGCTTTTATTCAAGATGCAATATGGAATACAGCCAATGCACGTGGAGTAGCTAATTCAGGTGACTTACTTCAACTTTTGTTTGATACTCCTGAAATAAATTATAGTCCGAATTGGCGATATTTCAATGAATATAATACAAATACAGACTGGTTGTCATATGTCAAGAGAGATGCCTTTACATCAGATAATAGTTTCTCAATGTCAGGAGGGGGAGAAAAAGCAACATATCGTTTTTCAATGTCTCAAACAAACGAAGGCGGTACTACAGTTGGTACTGACCTTAAACGTTTAACCGCGAGTTTGAATGTTGGATATTTATTTTCTGACAAACTGAGAGTAGATGCTGATTTTAGCTATTCCGGCTCAGATAAAGAGGATAACTGGACTACTGCTGTACGTTCCGAAGCGTTAAAAAAAATGCCTAATAAAAGTCCATTTTGGATGACTACTGATGATAATGGGAATGTAGTTGCTACTGATAATTTTTTTACTCGTCAAAATACTGAAGAATTTCAGGGAGCTTTTACAGGTAGCGCGAATTTTCATCCAATCATAATGGCAAACGAGAGTTATAATAACTCCCTGCAAGATGAAGAAAGAATGATTGTTCATTTAAAATACGATATATTACCTGGATTATCATATGCCGGATACGTGAGTATGAAATTCAAAACCGTTAAAAATAGAAAGTTTTTACCACAAGCTGCTACGGATGTTTCTGTTGATAATTCTTATGCTAATCGCAGTACAGATGCTTATTCCAACAATTTGTCGTTACAAACAGAAAATCAATTATTGTATCGAAAAGATTGGAATAATGTTCACAATTTGGTAGCTACTATTATCTGGCGTACCGATCAATCATCAAGTTCAAATTATTCAAGCGAAATATATGGAGCAGCTTCTGCCGGAATGTCAGATCCAGTAACAGGGGGAACCGTTTATTCTTTAGGTTCAGGCGATTCAGAAGGTAGAACTTTGTCCGGCATAGCCAGTGTTAATTATACCCTTTTAAATAAGTATATAGTATCAGGAACGCTTAATCATGAAGGGAAGTCAAGTTTAGGACAATCTAACCGATGGGGTACATTCCCTTCATTAGGTGTGGCCTGGCATGTAAAAGAAGAATCATTTTTAAAAGATAAGGATTGGTTAGATGAATTTAAACTTCGTGGTAGTTACGGGCAGAGTGGGCAAGCCCCGAGTGGAACAGCTCCATATATCGGAACTTACACTTCGACTGGTAAATATAATACTGCATACGGAATATCGCTGGCTTCAATGCAACTTGATAAACTAAAATGGGAATCCTCTACAGAATATGATGTGGGTGTTGACTTATCGCTGCTTCAAAATAGATTATCAATGACATTCGACTATTATTATAAATACACAAAAGATTTATTACAGAAAGGTATAAGTGTGCCTACTACTACAGGTTATGATAATAATGGTAGTACAATTGCCTATTTCAATTCAGGTGAAGTAAGTAATCTTGGTTTGGAATATCGGTTTGACTATACAATACTGGAAAATAAAAAATGGCGTCTTGCTGCAAGCTTTAATACTGCAAGAAATATTAATCAAATAGAAGCGTTACCGGAGAATATTAATCAGATTAATTATACATTAAAGAATGGTGAATATGCTCAAAAAGTTGTTCCCGGAACGCCAACCGGCTCTTTCTTTGGATATAAATACTTGGGCGTTTATCAGAATGCCACTGACACTTATGCCAAGGATGAAGAAGATAATGTAATGTATAATTTGGATGGAGAGCCAATAGTTACAAGGAACGGTACTTATGTGTGTTTTCCTGGAGATGCAAAATATGCTGATATGAATCATGATGGTATTATCAACGAAAAGGACATTGTATATATTGGTAATAGTATGCCGGTTATACATGGTGGTGCAGGACTAAATGTTAGGTACAATAATTTCACACTAAATATGAATTTACACTATCGTTTGGGACAAAAAATCATTAACGAAGCCCGTATGAATAGTGAATCGATGTACGGAACTGATAACCAAAGTAAAGCTGTCCTCAGACGGTGGAGAAATGAAGGTGATGATACTGAAATACCAAGGGCATTATGGCATTATGGATTAAATTATTTGGGGTCAGACCGGTTTGTTGAAGATTGTTCATATGTGAGATTACAAAGTATATCATTAAATTATAAAATCCCTACTAATATCTGCAAAAGTTTGAGTATTAGAACGGCAAGTGTATTCTTTACTGCTTACGATTTATTGACGCTGACAAATTATACAGGTCAAGATCCAGAAGTTAATTTGCCAAGTAAAGTTCTTAGTTTAGCTGTAGATGATGCTCAGACTCCTCGTAGTCTACGACTTTCTGTAGGATTGAATGTTAACTTTTAAATCTCGAGAAAACTGAAATAAAAAAAACAGTATGAAAAAAATTAAATATATATTTATTTTAGTATTTATGTTGTCATTGTCGACATCTTGTAACGATTGGCTGACAATATATCCTCAAAATGCACAGGTAAGTGATGAGTATTGGCAGTCGAAACAAGATGTTGAAGCAGTAATTATTTCTGGGTATTACAGTTTAAGAGAAATGGCTGTGAACTCATTGTTACCTTGGGGTGAGTTAAGATCGGGAGCAATTTTTAATATTAACGGTAGTGATTTGCAGATGTTCCAGCTTAAGCCTATCGACAAAGCAAATAGCAATTGGGGCCCTTTATATCAAATTATTAATACAGCCAATGTGGTGCTGGCTAATGCTCATAAAGTACAATTGTATGATGATACATATAAAACGCAGGAAGTGAATGCACATTTATGTGAGGCGTATTTTTTAAGGGCAATTTCATATTTCTATTTAGTACGAAATTGGCGTGAAGTTCCACTTATAACTGAACCTTATGAAGATGATTCAAATTCATTTCAAATTAAAAAATCTTCTGAAGCAGAAATAATAGCATTAGTAAAATCTGATATAAAAGCTGCTTTAGCAACAGGAGCTGCAAAAGAGTATTTTAGTACAAATTGGGAAACAAAAGGTCGTGCTACCCGTTGGGCTTTTTATGCATTGATGGCAGATGTATGCCTTTGGTCCGAAGATTACGATACAGCAATACAATATAGTGACTATTTGCTTGAATCTACCTCGCCCCGAAAACCAACTTTCATGCAAACACCAACACATGCATCATGGTTTTCAATGTTTAACCCAGGGAATAGTAATGAATCAATTTTTGAACTTCAATGGAATTATCAGGAAGATCAGATTAATTCTCTCCCTATTTATTTTGACAATTCTTCGGTGGATAGAAAATATGAATTATCCTATCAATTACTTCGCGATTTTAATACTGAATATTCTCAAACACAGGCCGAAGAGAAAGAGGCTGTTAGGACAATGTATGGTGGCTATTATGTAGCCGACCCTGTTGGTTACGAAGTTTCTACCAGAGGATATGTTTGGAAGTATTGTGGCTCTCAAACCAAAACGGATAAACGAACAAAAACCTATTACGATCCTAATTTAATTATCTATCGTGTAACAGAAGTAATGTTGATGAAAGCGGAGGCTTTGATTTTAAGGAGCAAGGGAGGATCTGAATCAGATTCTGATTGGCAGGAAGCTATTAATATTATGAACGAGGTTCGTGTGCGATCAAATTTGGACGAATTGGAATATACAAATAATTTATCGGAAGAGGATATGTTAAAAATATTGCTTCACGAAAGACGGATAGAATTTGTTGGCGAAGGAAAATCATGGTATGATGTTTTACGATTCGGACGAAGAAATAACAATAAGTATAAAGAAACTCTACTTGTACAAAATGTTATGTACTACAATGAACAGGCAAGTGAGTCTTGGTTACGGTCAGTTCTCAGCAACGATGATGCACTTTTTTTACCAATTTGGGAGGATGAAATCAAAGTAAACCCTTTGCTTTTACAAAATCCGTATTATAATTGATGTTTTAAACGATAATCTATGTTTAATATGAAGAAAATAGTAATTATATTTATCGTTTTTGCTGCGTTTATGACGGCTTGCAAAGACCCTTTCCTGAATTCATCATTCATTGATAAAACCAATACAAATCTTGAACTTTCAAACGCCGAATATTTACAAAAATATAGCGAGAAGTATAGTAAATGGATTGAATTATTGAAATATGCAAATATGTATAATGCTTTAAATGATGCATCATCTAATTCAACACTTTTTGCCCCTGACAACGATGCGGTAACCCGCTTCCTCGAATGGAAGGGCGTAAACTCTGTTCAGGAACTAGATAAAGAATATGCTCGAAACGTTGCTAAAGTCCATATATTAAAAGGGATTTTAAGGGAAAACGAATTTATTGTAGATGTTGAAGCGGGCTCTATTCCAGTATTAACTCTGTTTGGGTCATATCTTACAACTTCCTACGGACATAAGAATTATGATGTGGATGACGAGTTCCTTAACAATATCGTTTTGGAGGATTCTCTTAATATCTACCTTAACAATCAAGCTAAAGTAGCCAATTTAGGACGTGCCGATACAACCGTAAACGGAAGAGTTTACACACTGGAAGAAGTAATCCGACCACTTTCAGAAACCATGGTGGATGTACTCAAAACGTATGATTATTATAAAATATTTGTGGAAGCTGCTGAAAAATCAGGCTATGATAAAATTGTTTCAGTATATGCCGATACAATTACAAATATTGATGGAAGTATTTCTATTACCGACAAGCGCTTTACTTGTTTTGCAGTACCTGATCAAGTGTTTAACGATGCAGGAATTCAGTCATTCAGTGATTTAGCTGCGTATTTGCACGCTGGTAGCGATTATACGAGTCCCGATAATGAAGTTTATAAATATATAGCATACCACTATTTAGGACAATCATATCTAAAAGCAACCTTGTCTAAAATTAAAACGGAAGGAGAAGTTAAAATTTACGACACCAAACTTACTGGAAACGTCATAACAGTGCAGGTTGACAATGGATTGGTAAAAATTAATAATTTAGCTACAGTTATTAGAAGCAATATAAAGGCCCGAAATGGCATTATTTATAAAATAGATAACATATTACCTGTATTTGAACCGAATCCACAACGAGTGAGCTGGGACTTTTGCAATACATCTGATATTGAGTCATTTGTAAATGCTTATGGAGCGTCAAAAAGTTTAGGTGAATTGTTTTCTGCACCAATTTCAAATAAGGAATATCAAATAGATTTAAGTTTGGATAAAATTGAAGGAAATTTTGGAACTGTTTCTTCCTTTACTTATAATGCTACTGCATCAAAAACATCTACTAGATCGTGGCGTACAGTGGGCTTCTTTAAATGTTCGTATCTAAGTTCTGCTTTAAAAGATGTAAATAAATATGGTGCCTACATGGATAATTTATTTATTCTCAATTTGGGATATGCAGGTAGTATTACTATGAAAACACCTACTATTATCAAAGGTAAATACAAGGTAGTGTTATACTATGCTGGTGCCCCGGGGCTTAAAACTTTTTATACAAATGGAAGTAACACCCGGTTTAATTTAGACGATTATCAGAAATTAATATATATGTGGAAAGGAATTCCAACAACATTTGTTGATGAAGCAAATAGAACAAATATTAATGCTAATGGCATAGCCTCTGAAGTTTTATGGGACGAGATTACTTTTGACGCATCGGGTGTACATACTTTCAAAGCAACAATGATGGATATTAATGCTAAGACAAACGGAAGTTATCGACAGATGTGGGATTATTTGGAATTTATTCCGATTGTTGAATAAAAATGAAAAATGAAGAATATATGAAACGATTTAAAATTCATGACCTTATACCTTTGTGCTTATTATTGCTCTTGTTTAGTACATTCTCCTGTAACGATTCGTGGGATAATTATTATTCTGCAAGTAACAAAATATCGGATAATGTGGAGATCTATCCGGGTAATATTGAAGCGTATATAAAAAGTCAAACTGATTTGACGTCGATATCATCTCTATTTAAAGATTATGGTGTTTTCGACAGCATTCAGGGAACGAAAGAGTATACTATTTTTGTATGTAATAATGATATATTGAGTGCAAGCACCTCATTTGATAAAGCATCATTTGTCAAAAACTCTGTTTCTGATATTTCTATCTCTCCTTCAAAACTGAAGGATGGTTTAGGTATTGCGACTCGTCTAGGAAAAAATGTCTGGGTAACTACTAAAGATAATGGCGAAATTTATTTAGATAATTTTAAGCTGGAAAAACTGGTTAAAACATCGAACGGATACATATATTACGTTGGAGGTGTTATTCCAGTTCGTCAGTCTATTTATGAATACTTTGAATCATTGGGAGATAATTACTCTTATTTTAAATCTATTGTTCAACGTTACGAGGAGAAAGTATTTGACAATGACAAAAGTATTCCTATTTCAATTGATCTAATGGGAAATACGGTGTATGACACTGTCTTAATTGCTAAAAACACACTTATTGACCGATATGATGATAGAGGATTGAAAACCTGGGATATGTTCTCAGAAGATTTTTTATCGACAATGTTTATACCTTCAAACGCACTAATAACAGCTGCCATCAATCAAGCGATGATAAATGTTCCTATTTGGCTGAATCGTGCTGCAACTTCTGCAGATAAACTGAAGTTTGAGGATTGGATAGTAAGAGCCTGTTTCGTTAATAGACGATTAGATGAGGATGTTGTAGCGCCTTCCGCAGTTGAAGATGTTTTATGTGTAGATGGTTACCTTGAAAAGATTAACGTTGCACAGGATGTGAAAACTTATGAGGAGATTGACCCGGCTGTTTGGCGTCCATCGGTTCAAAAAGTAGACATTAATAATCCTGTTCAATTAAGTAATGGAAATGTGTATTATTGTACGCAGTTAAAAATTCCAAACCATATTGTTATTTATAGAGTAAAATCTAAATTTTATGAATTGTGGGGAGCAATGACTGATCCTCAAAAGGCAAAATATTTTCGCTGGACAAATTGGATCGATCCATTAATTATTAATGATGCACAAACTTCTTTTACCTTGTCCGAAACATTGCCAACTATGTATTATCATGTACTGGCAGCTATACCAAGTGAGCAGGCAAGACTAGATTCTGCTGTTTGTAGTGTAACCTATGATGGATTACTTTATAATTCAACTACAAAAAAAATGGCAGAAGTAAATTTACCTGCAGGTGAATACTATTTGCGTATGGGCTTTAAACACAGCTTACGCTATTCAATTAATATTTATTTCAACGACAGATTGTTGGTCAAGGATATGTTGCTTTTTGCTCAGGGGTCTAATTTCCATTTCGACAGAGGCTCGGTGAGCTCGGTGGATTATTACGGTAGTTCTTCTATTGGTTTCCCCGAAGGATATAACTGGAGAGACTGGATTGAACAAAACGAAAAAGCAGTTGCATACGATACTGATGGCTATCAGGTGGCAATAGTAACCATTCCAAAGGATGGAAATTTTACCATTACTATATCGTCGAAGGATAATTCTTATTTGTTTCTCAATCCTGCAGATCGATCTAAAAATAATGTCTCTCAGCTTATGATGTATCATTGGTGTCTAAGACCCACAACCAAAAATTATTAATCAATAAATAAGGCGTAAATATGAAGAAAAGTAAAATTGTTGAGATTAATAAAGGACGCTATCACTTGCGTGTCGTTATTTTGCTGATTGCCTTATTGCCCGGTATTATTATGCAATCACAAATAAAAGACTCAACCGATGTATTCCGGTTAGCCGTTTCTAATGAAAATTTCAACAAGAAATTAAGCTTAGATTTGGCAATTCAGGACAAAATACCCGGATTACTTCTAGTCGGAAAAAGTGGCATGCCGAATGAAGGAGCCTTTCTGAACTATCGTGGAATACATACATTTACTGCCTCCAATTCTCCGTTGGTAGTCATCAATGGTATTCCATATTTTGGAAATGAAGATGTATCTAAAGTAATTAACGGTTATTCACGAAGCATATTTTCATCTTTAAATGTCAATGATATAAAGAAGGTTAGCTTATTGAATGGTTCTGAAGCTGCAATGTATGGTTCGTTAGGTTCAAACGGTGTGCTTTTAATTGAAACTGAACAAGCTACGTCTAACAATTTAGATACCAAAATATCTTTCTCCGGACAATATGGAATACGTACACCTAATCGTACAATACCAACCTTGGGAATTGCTGATTATAAGAACTATATGCAGGATATCGGGACAACCCGCTATGGAAGTTTATCTTCTTTAGTTAAAGATTACCCGTTTCTAGAAAATGCCGACAACTATTACACTTATTTATTTAATAATAATACGGATTGGTTTTCTCAGATTCAGTCACAGGCTTTTGTTACTGATAATGTATTTCGTGTAGAAGGAGGAGATGCTATAGCAAAATATAATATGTCTTTTGGTTATACTTCAGATGGCGGAGTTATGGGACAAACAAAGAGCGACCGCTACCATACATTAATTAATACCAATATTTTGGTAAGCAGAAAAGTCGATATTTTTGCAAATGTGGGGTTGGCATATACTACTAGTAAACTTCTTGAGCAAGGTTTAAGCAACGAAACTAATCCTATACTAGCTGCTTCGTTAGCAATGCCAATTATTAGTCCCTTTAAAAAAGAGTCGAATGGAAATATATTAAATCGTTATGCTTATTATAACGAATGGAATGTAAATGCAAATCCAACTTTTGAATACGATAATGTTAGTAATCCTTTAGCAATCGTAAATACTGTTTTGGGAACTGATAAAATATATGATGCTAACATCCGTTTGGGATTAAATTATCATGCAAACCGCTTTCTTACATTTACTGGATTACTAAACATCAATATTAATTATACCGAAGAAAGTAATTTTATCCCAGGAATAACCGACCATGCAATTATTCCTCAATACTTTGGAGAAGGTTTTAATACTGTTCGTAGAGGAGTAATGCAAAGCAGGTCTGATTTTTATGCATTGAATGCAGTATATAAAAGAAAATTCAATTCAGTTCACGATTTTAAAGGTACTGCAGGAGTTCGTTACTTTGGTCAAAAAATGGAAACTGATCTTGGTTCAGGGTATAATACCTCTAACGATTATTATTCATCATTAGATCATGTTACTGAAAACGAGAGAATTGATGGGAATAATGTGGAGTATAAATGGTTGAATTATTATGTTAACGGAGATTATACATTTAATAGAATTTTGAAAGCTAATTTAAATGTAGCACTAGATGGTTCTTCTGTTTCGGGAATTGATGCACCTCGTTTCAATATATTCCCATCACTTGGAGTTACTGGTGTTTTAGGCAATCTGGATATTTTACCCGATGCGGTTTCTTTACTTAACCTTACTGCAGAAGTAAGTAGAACAGGAAATAGTCGTTTCTCATCAAATTATGCTAAAAACTACTATCAAAATTCAAATTTATTCAATTTGGGTACAATAGTAAGACAAAATGTTCCGAATACGAACCTTCAATGCGAAAAAAATAATCAAATTGAGTTTGGAGTTGATGTGGCTTTATTTAAAAGTCTGATTGATTTGCATGCAAACTATTATTTTGCTAAATCAACTGATTTGTTAGTTGCTCGTAGTATTTCAAGTGTATATGGATCAGCAGAATATTACGATAATACAGGGAGTATTGCAACTCAGGGAATGGAAATAATGCTACGTTTTTATCCCGTCAAAACAAAGGATTTTGATTGGAGTATTAGCGGAACAATTGCTAATGCAAAAAGCAAAATTGTTGCATTGGGAAATACTGATGAACTCACAATGAGCTTTAAACAATATAATAATGACGATGTAACGATTATGATGAAGAAGGGTGAGTCACCCTATCAATTTTACGGATACCTGACTGATGGTGTTTATTCGACGACTTCAGAAGCAAATGCTTCGGGTTTGACAAATATTTACGGTGAATCGGTACAGGCTGGTGATACTAAGTTTGTAAACGTAAATGATAATGATAATCTAATCAATGCAAATGACAAGGTGTTGCTTGGTTCTGCAACTCCGGATTTCTTTGGAAAACTAAATACAACTTTCCGTTATAAAAAAATATCTTTTTCTGCAGATTTTGGCTATTCAGTTGGAAACAAGGCGTATAACGCTGTTCGTAGAGAGTTAGAATCGATGTCTACATTTAACAACCAATCGGAACCTGTGCTTAATCGTTGGCAGGTTGAAGGGCAGAATGCAGCCTTGCCAAGAGCCGTTTATGGTGACCCTGCAGGAAACAATGTTTTCTCTGACCGTTGGATTGAAGATGCATCATATATAAAATTACGGAATTTAACTTTACAGTATGATTTTGGCAAATTACTCAATATCTGCCAAAGTGGAACAATATATATAACCGGAGATAATGTGTTAACGTTTACCAAATACTTAGGTAGCGACCCAGAGTTCTCTTATTCGACGGCTGATTTCATGCAAGGTTTTGATTACGCCAAAGTAGCAAGACCTAAGACAATACAAGTTGGTTTTCAATTATATTTCTAATTAGTCATGAAACTCCCGCTTTTATGGGACGAGTTCGAAACTATTTTAAAAACAAATATTATCGTATGAAAAACATAGTAAAAATTTTCTGTATACTAAGTGTGCTTGCGTTTACATCTTGTGATGATTTTTTCGATACTGACCCTGATAATATCATCAATGCGAGTGAATATATTTCAAAAAACGATGAAGCATATAAAGGATTCATGGGAATACTTACCCGAATGCAAGCTGCTGGTGATCAGGCTATATTTTTGACTGATACGCGTGGAGATTATCTGGAAATAACACCTAATGCACCAATTGAATTACAAAACATCTATAATTACGAAGAAACAAATGGAAACGAATATGCTGACCCAACTTGCTATTATTCAGTAATTAGTGCTTGTAACGACTTCATAGCAAAAATTGGAGAATATAAGGAAAAACGTGCAGCGGGTCTTGATGAAAAAACATTGACAGACTATAATGCAATGGTAAGTTCTGCCTTACGAATTAAGGTTTGGGCATATTACACCTTGGGTCGAATTTATGGGAAAGCAGTATGGTATGATAGCCCTCTAAATAGTCTTACAAATTTAAATGATGCAAGTGTGTTTACGAGATTGAACGATATGACTTCTATAGTAAATGCATGTATCAATTTGCTAGATAACGGCATTCAACAAAATGGAGAAACAATACCCGCTGATATTATCATGAATTGGGTAGCTTACCTAGACCCCGAAACTCAGAACGAAATTCAATATGCAGCATGGCAGTATCTGACTCCAAATTTTTTGTTACTTCGTAGCGAATTGTTATCGTGGAGAGGATCTGATGCAGACTGGTTATGGATGCGTGATAATATTCTTGCATTCCTTTATAAAACTCATACTGATCTTACAAATTCAAGTGGATCTTACATGTATTCTTGTTGTATTCCATTTACTGACAAGTATCAGGCAATGTTTTTTACCGAACGTATTGGCAATAACCTTCAATTGGTATCAAGCGTAATGTACGATTATGAAAATCAGCAGGTTAATAGATTAGTGCAATATTTTTGTCCTGATTATCCTGGAGGAGGATATTATTTGCGTCCTTCTGAATATGCAATTAGCAAATACATTGAAGAAGATGTGCGTAGTTTTACTCAACGCCTGGTAATGAATAATATAAATGGTCAAATAAGTTTCTCAAAATACTTCTATTCCCGTGGTTCATATCTTAGAACAAAAGTATTTGAAATTATGCCTTCAGTTCTCTTACAGCGAGGACATGATTTCCACTTCTTGTTGGCCGAGGCCGAAAATCATTTAGGAAATTGGCGACAAGCCGAATGCATCCTGAATATGGGATTGACAAATGAATTCCCCTATGTTACATCTCTTCCTACTGATTGGAATACGAATTATACTTCCTGGTTTAATGATAATGGAGGATACGGTGATATTGGTATTGTTGGTTGTGTGCGTGGTAGAATTCATCCATTACCTAAACCTACAGATGCTGACTATAACATTACAGAACAGGAACGCCAAAAAATATACGATTTAGCTTTAGCCGATGAATACTTGCTGGAGTACACCGGTGAAGGAAAATCATATAGTTATCTGGTGAAAATGGCTGAACGTTACGGACACGATGGCTCAATCGTTGCCGATAGGGTATGTCCTAAATATCCTGACACAAAACAACCGGCTATTCGTGCAAATATCGAAGCAGGTGGATATTGGGTAAATTGGAATTTAATTGGTGATAACAAATAATCTTACAATAAATTAAATAATCAACAATCAATTCAATCAAAAAAATCATGAAAAAAATCATGAAAAAAATCAACTATTTACTTTTGCTTTTTGCAATTGTGACTTCTTTAAGCCTTCAGGCAAGACAAGTTTTAGTGAGCGCAACAGCTGCTTTTCAAACAGCTTTTAATAGTGCCGTGGATAAAGATACTATCTCTCGCATCAGGGATTTACGCTACGGGTAATGCTTTAAGATTTCCGCTAATAGGAGTGGCTGTAGTTCAATCTTCCAATATTGATAGTATGGCCACTATTCAGATGAACATGTTGGCTACTGCTAATGACTCAATTAACCACCGAAGTTTGATTTTTGTAGCTGAATATTTCTATATTTTAAAATATAAAAGTCCAATACATTCTTTATAAGTAGGTTAAAATAATGATTTATGACATTTTTCGTTTGCGATTTCAATTTTTAAAGTTGAAATGATTTTCAAAATTTTGATGATTATCTTTGCTTTTGCTTTTATTTGCTTTTTTTTATTGCTTTATATATTTATTTTTATCTTTATAGCTCTTTAATGTATAATTAAATAATATCTATTATGAAAAAACTTAATCTTCTTTTATTGCTTGTAGCAATGTCTCTTTCAATTAGTCTTCAGGCGAGGACTTTAGTAGTAAACTCAACATCAACTTTGCAAACTGCATTTAATGGTGCTCAGGATTTGGATACTATTTCCATTGTGCCCGGAACCTATAACGTTGGTAAAAATCTAAAAATTCCGCCAACCGGTTTGATTGTGCTTCAATCTGCCAATATTGACAGTATGGCAATTCTTCAAATGGAAATGCAAGTTTCTGCTAATGTGGAAGATGATGCCTATACCAAAAAGCCAAGTATTATTTTTAACGGGCTTCATTTACAAAACCGTTATGAAAATTATGCCGCTGGTGCTTATATAATAACTTTAAATGGCTTTTTCTTTAGTCTGGATACCTTGGCTTTCCGTAATTGTGAGATTTCTACTATTGGACGCTGTTTGTTCCGAAGTGGTGCACCATCTGATAGATTAAGCTCCGGTGAAATAGAATGGCTAGAGATGTCTAACTGTAAAGTACACGATAGTAATAATTCCTCGAATATTTGGCCACTTATTTACAGTGCACATATACCTATGTATGTACATTTTATGAATAATACATTCTATGATATGCCGTATGCAAAAAGTATTTATCAGCTAAACCATATGACCAATGAAACAGGACGTAATGCCGAAATTAATTTTGAAAATAATACTGTTGCTAATACTTTTGCCAGAACCGATGGAATTATTGCAACAGGTAGTTATTTAGGCGAAGAAGCGATATTTAATATAAATAATAATATGTTTCTATCTCCTAACTGGTCCAACGAAAAAAATTTATCACCTGATTCTGCTGCATATCAAATTCCACCAATTATAAAATGTGTGGGCGGAATTATTACAGCTAAAAATAACGTGGTTGACAGTATGGCGCATTGGTTGTCAGGTCAAATATTGGATGAAGATGGACAGGGTGGATTTCTTGTTATTGATACATTGAATACTAAAAAAATGAAAGACCTCGATTTTTCATGGAATGATTTTGTAGATCCTTCTGGTAACGATTTCTCCTATCTTTCAACAAAACAAATGGCTACTGCCGGAACAGATGGTAAACCAATTGGTGATCCACGTTGGGTAAAAACATTTACTACTCCAAGAACTTTGAATGTAAGTGCAAATATCGAAGAAGCCGTAGTAACTCCACGTAGAAATTTTTACGAAGATGGTGCATCTGCTACTGTTACTGCCTCAACGGTTGACGGGTATAAATTTATGGGTTGGAAAGATACAAATGAAACTTCAATTTCTACTGAAAATCCATACACATTTACCATGTCTTCCGATAAGACTTTAATAGCTGATTATTCAGTTCTTGTTGTAAGAAATGTGGCTATTACAATTTCAGGTTCAAATTCTGCTTCTTACACAATTACACCCCAAAAAGATATATATTATGAAGGTGATGAAATTACCATTGCTTTAAATAATCATAATATTAATGATTTTGAGGGATGGAGTGATAATAATAAAGATTATATACGTACCATAACATTAACTGGTGGCGATTTAGTGCTAACTGCCAGTTTCACCGAGCACCCATACATTCTTGAGTGGGATTTTGATCAGCTGACTGCTAACAATCAAACATACAGTGACTTGGCTGCAAATCATGCAATTAGTTCAGAAAACCCCGGAATAATGAATTATGTTATGACTGATACAATCAGAACTATTTCAACAAGAAATAACAAATTTACTACAGAGGGTAAAATGCAGATTAACTGTTTAGCTCGTAGAACAAATGAAGCTAATTTTGGCAATCCTGACTATGTATTTATTGGATTCTCTACTAAGGGACTTTCAAATATAAAAGTGAAATCAATGATTGCAACAGATAATTCAATCTTCCCTGTTCAAAAAATGCAATACTCATTTAGTGCTAAAACAGGTTATGTAGATTTTGCAACTGATACTATTTCAGGTGACTTCAATCAAAATTGGAGCGAATTAAATGGCGTACTTCCAGTTGCTGCAGAAGATAAAGATTCAGTATATGTTCGCTGGATTGCTGATAACAGTGAATATCTTGCAGATCCTACTACAGAGCATCGTTTGTTTATTCCTGATTTGTTTGAATCTAATACCGAATATGTTTACATTTCTAATATTATTGTGATAAACAGTAATTTTACAGCTTTGAATAATTTAACTTCAAATGATACTTATAAAATTTATTCTTCAGCTGACAAATTGTTCGTTAAAGCACTTACAAATGGAAAAGCGGAGGTTTATTCAATTATGGGACAAAAAATTAAAGATGCAGTAGTAAATACTGGTCTTAATGAATTTAATGGTCTTAAATCAGGTGTTTATATCGTGAAAGTTGGAAAGACAATTCAGAAAGTTATCATCAGATAAAGTAAAATACTATACAATTTAATTTGTAATGAAAATTAAACAGGGAGACGAGTTCTCCCTGTTTTTTTTATGAAAACTTCAATTTCAAGGCATTAATAATTAGATATTTACTTAACTTTCGCAAGTTCTCATATAGGGGTTTCCACCCCTAGCCCCGACCTACTTTTTGCCTTGACGCAAAAAGTAGGCAAAAAAGTCAAGACTACGGCTGCTTCACTCGTAAAACTTACGCTCGGTAAGCTCAAATCGTCCAAACTCATTCCGACGAAATACGTCGAAACTCAAACAAGGACGATTTTTAACCGCTTACCTCACTTGTTTTTCGGTTCACCAGCCGAGGTCGCGCATTCAAGAACGACATCGGTATACGATAAAACGTATTTTAACTTATAGTAAAAAGATCACAAGAAACTATATGCAATATTTATTCGATGAAATAGAATTTTATAACCAACTCATTATCAATATATAAATTTAGATATATCAATATTTATCAATAAGTTAAATGCTTGCGAAAGTTGAGATATTTATTAAATAAGTATTACCTTTGCACAAAAATAGAGTTTAAAAGATTAAGATATATATATGTCTGTTCAGTTTGATCCGGTTGACTTAGCCATTGAGGATATTAAAGTAGGTAAAATAGTATTGGTTTTTGATGATATTGCAAGAGAAAATGAAGGCGATTTTATAGCCGCTGCGGATTTTGTAAAGCCTGAAATTGTTAATTTTATGACCAAATTTGGTCGAGGTTTAATTTGCGCTGCTATTACTGAAGAACGAGCTCATGCATTAAAGTTGGATAGAATGGTGCAAAATAATACTGCTGCTTTATCAACCGCATTTACAGTTTCGGCTGATCTACTAAAGGGCTGAACTACTGGCATTTCTGCTTCCGACCGTTCGAAAACTGTTAGTGCTTTGGTTGATGAAAATACAAAGCCCGAAGATTTAGGAAGTCCAGGACATATATTCCCATTAATCGCACATACTAATGGTGTCTTAGGCAGACAGGGACATACTGAAGCTTCAGTAGATTTGCCTATGCTTGCAGGCCTTAATTCATGTGGCGTCCTTGTGGAAGTGATGAATGATGATGGATCAATGGCAAGACTTGATGACCTGGTAAAAGTCGCAAAGGAACATTCTATAAAGTTAATTTCTATATCACAGATAATTGAGTACCGAACAAAGAAAAAAAATAACAATTATGTTACCAAATCAACGAAGAGAAAAAATTCTGGAATTAATACGTGAAGATGGACACGCAAAAGTATTTGATTTAAGCCGTATATTTAAAGTTACAGAAGTTACCATTCGACAAGATTTAGAAAGATTGGAGAAAGAAGGTAGTATCCTTAGAGAGCATGGAGGTGCTTATTTGAAAGATATTGATATGAATGTCCGGAATTTCACATTGAAAAATCAGGATAATATGGAAGAAAAATTGAATATTGCCAAGAAAGCGATTGAGTTTATCGAAGATGGCGATACCATTATACTTGATTCCGGATCTACTACAACCGAAATTGCAAAACTAATTAATGGTTATAAAAATTTAACTGTGATTACGAATGCATTAAATATCGCATTAATTTTAGGAGCACAACCCGGTATTAATGTAATTGTTACCGGTGGGGAATTTAAAGCGCCAACTCTCTCGCTGACTGGACAAAAAGCGGCTGATTTCTTCAATAATATTCACGTAGATAAACTCTTTTTGGCCACTGCTGGTATTGCTTTGAAATCAGGGTTGACTTACCCGGGTATGAGCGATATTTGCGTGAAAAGAGCTATGATTGATTCAGCAAATGAAGTCTATTTAGTTGCTGACTCAACAAAAATCGGAAAAAACTCTTTCGCCAGTTTAGGTGCATTATCGTTGATTCATTTTCTGATTACAGACTCAAAACTCAAAAAAGAAGATGTGAATTGGCTGAAAAATTTTGACGTAGAGTTTATTATTGCAGAAGATTAATTCTATAGTAATTAATAAATAGACTGCACCCCAAATGTTATAATAAACATTTGGGGTGCAGTGTTTTTTAGTGTAATAGGGATTATCCTTTTATGGCAGCTACAATTTTTTCTTCTAGTTCTGCAGCCAATTCAGGATTGTCTTTAATTACTTGTTTTGAAGCATCACGACCCTGTGCCAGTTTGGTTTCGCCATAGCTAAACCATGAACCGCTTTTCTTTACAATACCAAACTCTACACCCAAATCAAGAATTTCGCCTGTTTTGGAGATTCCTTCGCCATACATAATGTCAAATTCAGCTTTACGGAAAGGAGGTGCAACTTTATTTTTCACCACTTTCACGCGCGTCTGGTTACCAATAGCACTATCCCCATCCTTCAACTGACCAATTCTACGAATATCCAAACGAATGGAAGCATAGAATTTTAAAGCATTACCACCGGTTGTTGTTTCGGGGTTGCCGAACATTACGCCAATTTTTTCGCGCAACTGGTTAATAAAAATACAAGTTGTATTTGTTTTATTAATATTAGCAGTAAGTTTACGCAATGCCTGTGACATCAAACGTGCTTGTAATCCCATTTTTGAATCACCCATGTCGCCTTCCAATTCTGCTTTGGGGGTTAATGCAGCCACCGAGTCGATTACCACTATATCAACAGCCGAAGAGCGAATCAATTGATCAGCCACTTCCAACGCTTGTTCACCATTGTCAGGTTGTGAAATTAATAATTCTTCTATATTTACGCCTAATTTCTCAGCATAAAAACGATCGAATGCATGCTCCGCATCGATGAATGCAGCAATACCACCGGCTTTCTGAGCTTCAGCAATGGCATGAATTGCAAGGGTTGTTTTACCCGATGATTCCGGCCCGAAAATTTCAATTACACGACCACGTGGATAACCGCCAACGCCTAAAGCAATGTTTAATCCAATTGATCCGCTTGAGATAAAGGATACATCTTCCACTTTGGTGTCACCCATACGCATGATTGTTCCCTTACCGTGATCTTTCTCAATCTTATCCATTGCCAGTTGCAATGCTTTTAATTTGTCGGAAGTTGGAAATTTCAACTCCTCAGAAGTTTTTGCCATGATTTATTATTATTATTATTATTATTATTATTATTATTATTATTATTTGATTAATTATTTAATTGATTCTCAAACAGACAGTTTGAATTTTAAAACGTTATTGACTTACAAAGATAAAATTATTTCTTTCAAATTTACAATTATCATCTTAATATATTTAGAAATCAGAGTTGGTAATTCCAAATGATTATTCTATTTCAAGATTTCTAATTTTGCAAATTTTAATAACAAAGATTTCACTCCTTTTTCACCAAAGTCGATATCAGCTTTTTCATTTCCATTCACAATACTTGTTTCTAACACCTTTCCTATACCGAAAACGGCATGTTTTACAAATGATCCGGAAGGAACTGATGAATTTTCGATCGGAACTTTATTGTTGTCCGAATTACTTAATTTCACTAACCGTTTAGGTGTTTGAGGTAATATATTTTCTTTTAGTATGGGTTTCGAAAAAGAAGATTTAAAACGATTTCTTTCAAATTCCATGTCTTCATCCCAATCTCCAATATTTTTTTGCTTTGGTATTATTTCTACGGGCAATTCAAGGTACTGAGGATCTATATCTTTTATAAATCGACTTGGATTAGAAAAGTTTGTTTTTCCATTTTTGAATCTCGATTTTGCATAGCTTATAAAGCATAATTCTTCAGCACGTGTAATAGCAACATAAAACAAGCGTCGTTCCTCTTCCAGCTCACGTTCGCTTTGAGTACAAAATGGTGAAGGGAATAACTCCTCTTCCATTCCCACTATAAATACCACTTTAAATTCTAATCCTTTGGCGGCATGAACAGTCATCAAGGTAACTTTATCTTTATTGGTTTCTTTATCCGTATCCTGATCAGTAAGTAGCGATACTTCGGAAAGAAAATCCGGTAAAAGTGCAGTCGGTTCGCCATCGGTTTTTTCCGTTTCGCAAAATTCATGAATTGCTTTCAAAAGCTCCTCTACGTTTTCCTGACGGCTCATACTTTCAGGCGAACGATCAGTATAAGTATCGCTGATAACACCGGATGTTTTGATAATACTTTTTGCTAAATCGTAGGCACTCTGTATGTTAATTTGTTCTGCAAAAACATCAATCATGCTACGGAATTGAGCCAATTTATTAGCCGTCCCTGCATTTACCGCTAAATTGTATTTTAATATATCTGTGAGCACTTCCCATGCACTTACAGCGTGAAGTTGAGCACATTCAATCAGTTTATTTATCGTTGTTTCGCCGATTCCTCTCGTAGGATAATTGATAATGCGTTTCAGTGCTTCCTCATCATTCGGATTGCAAACTAACCGACAATAAGCTATCACATCTTTAATTTCCTTCCGTTGATAGAACGATAAACCTCCATAAATTCGATAAGGAATACTTTGTTTGCGTAAAGCTTCTTCCATCACACGCGATTGAGAATTGGTCCGATATAGGATGGCAATGTCCTGATATTGGTAATCGTTGACAGAATGTAAGTCGGAAATATTGTTTGCAACAATAAATCCTTCTTCGTAATCGGTAAAAACATTGAGTATTTTTATCGGTTTTCCTGTTTCTTTTTCTGAAAAAACAGTTTTTCGAATTTGCTGGGAGTTTTTGTCTATTAGACTGTTGGCAGCATTTACAATGGTTTGTGTGGAACGATAATTTTGTTCTAACTTAAATATCTGAGCATTTTTATAGGCATTTTTGAATGTCAGAATATTATCAATATTAGCTCCACGAAACGAATAAATGCTTTGTGCATCGTCGCCAACGACGCAAATTTTTTCGTGTTGTTCAGCAAGTTTTTTTACAATCAGGTACTGTGCAAAATTTGTGTCTTGATATTCATCTACCAAAACGAACCCAAACCGGTGCTGATATTTCTGAAGAATTTCGGGATGATTTCTGAATAAAACATTTGTCTGTAATAATAAATCATCAAAATCCATGGCATCGGCTTGTTTGCAACGATGGGCGTAGATTTTATAAATATCTTTCAGCAATGGGATTCTTGAAGAAACATCCGCTTTGAGAATTTCGGTGTTTGCCAGATATGCATCGGGTGTTATTAGATTGTTTTTAGCATAAGAAATACGTGATTGAACAAATCCATGCTTGTACACCTTATCGTCGAGTTTCAATTCTTTTACAATGGATTTCACCAAACTCTTGGAATCTGCAGAATCATAAATTGTAAAGTTTTTTGAATAACCTATCAGTTCAGCTTCAGAACGTAAAATTCGGGAGAATATGGAGTGAAACGTTCCCATCCATAGATAACGCGCTGTTTTTTCACCTACCATTGAAGCAATGCGTTCTTTCATTTCTCGTGCAGCTTTATTAGTAAAAGTAAGCGCAAGAATTGAAGAAGGTTGCATACCCGTTTTTAGTAGGTACGCTATTTTATAGGTCAACACACGGGTTTTCCCTGATCCGGCACCAGCTATTACCAACGAAGCTCCATCAGTATATTCCACGGCTTGTCGCTGATTATTATTTAGTTCATTTAAAAATGAAATTTCCATTTTTTATATTTATTCGGTATTTGATGTTCAAAATTGATATCGAAACAACAACTTTTTAAAGCGTCTTATCGTTTTACAAAAATACAAATTTGATTTGGTTACAGCTAAAATAGTTTTCAACAATTGAATGTTAGCTAAAAAGCTGTAACTTTGACGAAAAAATAACCAAACACCTTATTTTATGCAAAAATTTAGCACGTGGATACTGAAATTAGCTGGCTGGAAAGCTGTAATTGAAGTGGATGAACCCGCTAAAAGTGTCATCTGTATTGCACCACATACCAGCAATTGGGACTTTTTGATTGGTAAACTTTTCTATTGGTCGCTGAATAGGAAATCTGCATTTTTGATGAAGAAATCCTGGTTTTTCTTTCCACTGGGAACTTTATTTCGCAATATGGGCGGAATACCGATTGATCGTTCTAAACGAACTTCCGTTACTGATCAATTGGCTGCTGAATTTACGAAATACGATAAATTTCATATTGGAATTACTCCCGAAGGTACCCGAAGCCGCGTAAAGAAATGGAAAATGGGTTTTTATCATATTGCTGTAAAAGCACATGTGCCTATTCAACTAGCGTATATCGACTATTTAAATAAGGAAATGGGTATAAAAGAAGTATTTTACCCAACAGGTGACGAAAATGTAGATTTAGAAAAAATACAGGCATTTTATAAAAACTCACATCCAAAACATTCGGAAAGGTTTCATCTTTAGTAATTAGTGGGTAGTTTGTGTAATAAGAAAAAAAAGTATGAAAATTTCTCTCATTCAGGATGTAATATTCTGGGCAGACAAAAAAGCTAATTTCAGTAAAACAGAAGAACAACTCTCTCAGCTTTCTGGGAAAACAGATTTGGTTGTCTTGCCGGAAATGTTTACAACGGGATTTTGTATAGATCAACTCCATTTGGCTGAAACGATGGAGGGCGAAACTATAAAATTGCTGAAAGACTGGGCGATGAGATTTAAACTGGCAATTACTGGAAGTTTTATTGCATTAGAAAACGATAAAATATTCAATCGTGCCTTTTTCGTTTTTCCAAACGGAGAAATTAAATCAGCAGACAAACGACATCTGTTTTCAATGGGCAATGAACAACGTTATTTCTCTCCCGGAGATACGAGACTGATTGTAAATTATAATGGTTTTAAAATTTGTGTGCTAGTTTGCTACGATCTACGATTTCCCGTTTGGTTAAGAAATGTAAACAATGAATATGATGTTTTGATTTATGTCGCAAATTTTCCCGAAAGAAGAATGGCCGACTGGGATATTTTGTTGAAAGCAAGAGCTATTGAGAATCAAAGCTTTGTGTGTGGCGTAAATAGAGTAGGAACTGATGGGTTAGGAATTGATTATAACGGACATTCAACCGTACTCGATTTTAAAGCTATTCCATTACTTACTTTTCCTGAAAATAAAAGTTCTGTTCAAACCATCGAAATTTCAACTGAATCTCTGCAACGATATCGTGAAAAATTTTCTGTTTGGAAAGATGCAGATACATTTAGAATTTTATAAAAAAATAATTGTCCGTTATATTATCCGTTCTTAATATACTATTGGATAACAGGGGCTTTGCTACTAAAACTTCACTTCATTTTATGGATTGAACAAAAAACACATACCGGAGCATGTGTTTTTTGTTTTTGTTTTTATATTTAGAACGGAAGGTCATCTTCTGCATGAGGAGGAGCTTGAACATCTTCTGTTGGTGCAGTTACTGTACTTAATGGTTCAGTTGTTTCAGGTTTTTTTCCTAACATTTGAATTGTGTCAGCATAAATTTCGGTTGTGTATCTTTTAATGCCTTCTTTTTCCCATGAGCGGGTTTGTATTTTGCCTTCCACATACAATTGCATTCCTTTACGAATATACTTTTCGGCAACTTCGGCCAATCCTCTCCATACAACAATGTTGTGCCATTCTGTACGATCAGGAATTTGAGTCCCGTTTTGTAGTGTGTAACCTTTTTCTGTAGTTGCAAGTGTAAAATTTGCAACAGCAACGTTTTTCTCTAAGTAGCGAACTTCTGGATCTTTACCTACATTTCCTACCAAAATTACTTTGTTTACTGACATAATTCTTCTGATTTAAGGGTTATTATTGAGTTGTTAATTCCGACGTAAAAATAAAAGAAATATTTTACTTAACAAAATATTTTGGCTAAAAATATTAATTAAATTACATTTCCTTTAAATAAATATGTAAAATAATGTTTGTAAACCCAAATTATATTTGACCTTATACGATGTAATCTACAGCGGCTCTCGATGTTTTCACCTTGCCAATAAATGCTGCTACTTGTTTATGTAGTGGGTGTTCCTGATAAATATCAAGAGCATCAAAACTTTCAAATTCAGAATACAATACAATGTCGTAATCCGTTTTCGGAACATTCGGAATGTTTATCCCAACTTCAATTTTCAATATTTCAGGTATGAAATTTTTAAGGTTTTCTAACTCAGATTTTATTCTCTCAGCAAGTTCGACGTTGGTTTTTCCATCGGCACTTTCTACTAATTTGAAAAATACAATGTGTTTTATCATATTGTTTTAGTAATAAATATTTTTTGATTTAATAAGAGGGACATCTCTCAATTTAGGAATTGAAATTATTTACAAACAACCTTAAAGCTTTTATTGTTAATGCGGAGGAAATAAATGCCTTTACGTGCAGGAATAAAAAACCGACCCTGTGCTAAATCGCCACTCAGCAGTAGCTGTCCTGTAAGGGCATATAACTTGATTTTATTTGTTCCACTCACATTACTTATGTAAATGCCTTCGGAAGTTGTAGTGAAAACAACATTCTCGTTTTCTGTTGATTGTGCATTTGAAACAGCTGAACCATCCGGATCGTTTTTAATCCAGTTGTTCTGAGAACCTTCAACTTTAATCAGGATATTTTGACCTCCGTTGTGTGAATCTGTTTTGTTTGAATTTTGAGCAAATACACCCAACACACACACAATCAATAAAAGTAGTGTAAGTTTTAGTTTCATTTGCTTGTAATTTAATAAGATATGATGTTTGTTGAATTGGTTTATTCCAGTTTCAAAGTTAATGTATTTATATGGAATATGGAATAGACTGTACTATAATTTAAAATTTATTGAGTTGAAATTTATAAATTTAAGATTCATGTTCCGAGTCATTGTTGTTTGGTATAAATACGAATAAAAGTTTGCCGGACAATAATGATTCTGAATAAATAATACAATTATTGTTCCAATTATGTTATGCGTTGAAAAATCACCAATCAATTGGTTAAATATTTAAATTTATATATCTTTTCCCAATCGTTTTGGATAGTCGGCCGTAAAATGTAAACCGCGACTTTCTTTGCGGGCTATCGCATGTTTTATAATAATGTAGGCTATGCTTATCACGTTTCTTAATTCACAAATTTCGCGCGAGACAACCGATTTGTTGAATAAATTCTCGGTCTCCCTGTACAAGATTTCCAAGCGACTCATGGCTCTTTTTAACCTTAGATTTGAACGGACAATTCCTACATAAGTACTCATAATTTGCTCTACTTCTCGGAAACTTTGTGTAATTAATACCATTTCTTCAGGGAGTGAAGTTCCTTCATCATTCCAATCTGGTATCGATTCGTTAAATTCTAATTTATCGATATGTTTTATAGCGTCTTTTACAGCCGCATCTGCATAAACGATTGCTTCTATTAGGGAATTTGATGCTAATCGATTTGCTCCATGAAGTCCTGTGCAAGAGCATTCGCCAGCTGCATATAATCTGTCAATAGAAGATTTTGCATTCATATCAACAACAATACCACCACACAAGTAATGTTGAGTAGGCGAAACTGGAATATAATCTTTTGTTATATCAATGCCGTATTCGAGACATTTTTTATAGATGTTCGGAAAATGTAACTTTGTTTCTTCCGGATCTTTATTTGTTACATCTAGATACACAAAATCATGCCCATGTGTTTTCATCTCATTATCGATAGCTCTGGCAACAATATCACGTGGTGCCAAGGAGCCACGCACATCGTATTTATGCATAAACTCTTTACCTTTCTTTGTGCGTAAAACGGCGCCATAGCCTCTTATTGCTTCTGTTATCAGAAATGAAGGACGATCGCCCGGGTGATAGAGCGCAGTAGGATGAAACTGAACAAATTCCATGTCTTTTACTATTCCACGTGCTCTGTAAACCATAGCAATTCCGTCACCTGTTGCTACATCTGGATTTGTTGTGGTTGAATATACTCCTCCGATTCCTCCGGTAGCCATTAATGTGACTTTCGACAAAAAAGTATGAATGTTGTTTGTGTGCTGATCCAGTACGTATGCTCCGTAACATTCTACACCTTGTGTATGATGCGTTACATATTTGCCCAGATGATGTTGAGTCAGTATCTCTATGGCAAAATGATGTTCAAAAATTTCGATATTAGGTTCTTTTTCTAACCTTCGTATTAAACCTTGTTGAATTTCGAATCCGGTATTATCTTTATGGTGAAGAATTCTATGATCGGAATGACCACCTTCTCGATGAAGATCAAACTGTCCGTTTTCGTCTTTATCAAATTCAATTCCCCATTCTACCAGTTCCTTTATTTGAGATGGTGCTTCTGTTACAACTTTTTTTACAACCTCTTCGTTGCAGTGTCCATCTCCTGCAATTAATGTATCCTGAATATGTTTTTCAAAGCTGTCCTGCTCATTGGTTACTGAAGCAATTCCACCTTGTGCATACGAGGTGTTGGATTCTCCCAAGGTTGTTTTACATAATATAGCTACTTTGCCATATTTCGAAGCTTTAAGTGCAAAACTTATTCCGGCAATACCACTTCCTATTACCAAAAAATCGAATCTACGAGTCATTTTTTTTTAATTTTAATTCAAATAATACCAACTGTACATTTAAAAAGACCCAATCAATTTGAATGTCTACAGTTGTTAATTCCGATGTTTGTCGAGTATTTCGAAATTCCGAGTATCGGAACAAACAAATAGAACAATAAGACGAAATTGCCACTGCCTGCCACAGACGGAATCGGAATTGGGCTATATTGTTTGTACAATCGGTATAATTTAACCAATACTATTATGATATATAAACAATTTTAAGCTGTAATAAGTTGAAAAAATTTGAGCAGTATTATTAATTACTGCTCTTTATTTATGTTAAATATGTTTTATGTATACACGTCTTTTTTTATGATTCACATGTTCAAAACTTCCCCATTGGGAAGACATTTTGGTATTTGTTTCCAGTTCCGGATTACTTTCTGCAAACTTATAACCGTTTTTTGCACTGTTCGGCATTATATCGGCAAACATGACTGAATTCACCCCTTTATTCTGATAATCAGGATGAACAGCCATTAAGTACAAATCAACCACATCGTTTTTGTTTAATGCACTTAGCATATAATACCAACCAAACGGAAAAATTTTCCCTTTTGCCTTTTGCAGTGCTTTTGTAAAACTTGGCATTGCTATGCCTAAAGCTACTACATCGTCTTTTTCATCCACTACAATGGAAACAGTATCCAAGCGGAAAAAACTGAAATACAATTTTATATAGAATGCAATTTGTTTTTTGTTCAGTTTAGTAAAACCATATAAATCTTTGTAACAAAGATTAAGCAAATCAAAAATTTTGGCTGCATAGTTGTCAACAATCTGTTTTCTTGTTTTGCATTTTACCGATCTTAGGTTATATTTTTGTTTTACTACTTCAGCTATTCGGAAGTACTTTTCTGGAAAAACTTCCGGTACGGTAATTAGATATTCTTTCCAATCCATATCTTTTACAAATCCATAAGCTTCAATGTGTTCGGGGTAATAAGGATAGTTGTAAATTGTAGCTAAAGTGCCTAATTTATCGTAACCTTCAATTAATAGTCCTTCGGGGTCAAAATCGGTAAAGCCAAGTGGCCCGTGGATGGAAGTCATGTCTTTTGATTTTGCCCATGCAATAGCTGCATCAAACAAAGCTTTCGACACTTCCAAATCATCAATAAAATCAAGCCAACCAAATCGTGCATTTTTATCGTTCCAGGTTTCATTGGCAACCGGATTAATAATTCCGGCTATTCTGCCAACTATTTTATTGTTTTTATAAGCCAGAAGGTAGGTTGTTTCACAAAAATCAAGAGCCGGATTTTTACCTTTACTTAGGTTTAATAAATCGTCCATTAATAAAGGTGGTGCTGCAAATTCGCAATCTTTATAAAGATTTATTCCAAACCATATGAATTTTTTTAAATCTTTTTTCGAGTTTACTTCACGAATTGTTACCGACATAGTATGTATGTGTTAATTTGACAATTGAAAAAATCGTGTAAAATAACGCAAAATAATTTCAATTCACAACTCTTTAGCCTTGTTTTTCAATAAACTGAAGATATGTGATAGATTTTCAGGTGTTTAATCCGCCTAATTTTCCGTTAATTTTGAACTGAAAAAGTATGAAAAGAGTTAAACTTATTGCAATCCCTATTGAATACGATGGGATGGCTGAAAAATGAAAGCCTTCCGGTGCAATAAGTATATATGTTACACTCACAGCTGTCATAAATAAAGCAGGAATCAAACTTATCCAGTAAAATTTTTTCTTTTTAGCCAAATAAACTGTTATTGCCCACAAAGTAAAAACTGCTAATGTTTGATTGCTCCAGGCAAAATATCTCCATAGAACTTCAAATTTCATTTGTAAAATGAGGAATGTAATAACAAAAATGGGGATTGAAATTATCAATCTTTTTTTGATGGGCTTTTGATCGAAATGAAGAAAATCTGCCGCAATTAATCTGGCTGAACGTAAAGCTGTATCGCCTGAAGTTAAGGGAGCAGCAATTACTCCGAGTAAAGCAAGCATTCCTCCAAAATGTCCAAGCCATTGTTTTGAAATCAAATCGACAACTACAGCGGGTTTGTTTGCCGTTGGTGCAAGTTCGCTTACAAAATGTTGTAGTCCTTCAATTGAACCAAAGAAACTTGCAGCAGCTGCCGCCCATATAAGTGCAACAATTCCTTCAGCAACCATACTTCCATAAAAAACTCGTCTACCTAAATTTTCATTTTTTATACAACGTGCCATCAAAGGCGATTGAGTGGCATGAAACCCAGAAATGGCTCCACAGGCTATGGATACAAACATCATTGGGAATATTGGGAGTTTTTTCGGATGCATATTGGCAAATCCATCTGTAAATTCGGGTATGGGTGCTTTATTGATGACCATTGCCACAAGAATTCCAGCAGCCATAAATAAAAGTGCAAATCCAAAAACAGGATAGATTTTTCCAATCAGTTTATCAATGGGTAAAAGGGTTGCCATTATATAATAAGCAAATACAATGACTATCCACCATGTTACGGTTATCGAATCCGGTGTCATATTTGCTAATAAGCTTGCCGGACCCGAAACAAAAACGGCTCCTACTAAAATCATTAATATAAGCGAAAAGCCACGCATAAATTGCTTTACAGAATTTCCTAGTTCTTTGCCAACAAGCTCTGGAAGACTTGCTCCATTGCTTCTAATTGACATCATACCGGAGAAATAATCGTGAACACCTCCCGCGAAAATAGTCCCGAAAACAATCCATATAAAAGCTGCCGGACCAAACATAATGCCCATTATTGCGCCGAAAATGGGCCCTAATCCGGCAATGTTTAAAAACTGAATCAGAAAGACCCGCCAAGTGGCAAGCGGAACATAATCCACGCCATCAGGATTTGCAATTGCAGGAGTTTTACGATTTTCTTCAACTCCGAAAATTTTCTCTGCAATTTTTCCATAAACAAAATAACCTGCAATCAGCAAAAATATTGAACTTATAAAACTTATCATGACCTATTAATTCTTAAATTTTATAGATTTTTTTTTGCTACTCAGCCCCCCAACCCTTCCCTCGTTTCTCATGAGGTAAACACCTAAAGGGGAAGTTCTGGAGCGACATTCATCATTTATGCGCTTTAATTTGGCTGTTTTTTTTGTGAAAATTACATTTTTTTTACTTTCAATTTTCCCTAAAAACGTCAAATGAAGTACTTCTTGAAGTGCTGAGTAGTCACTTTTTTTTCAATCTACAAATATAATCTAATTTTTTAAACTACCGGTTCTTTTTAGAACGCCCCAGATAGCCATTTCGCCTTTAATTGCCTTTAAATAAGCTTTTAATAATACATAAAATAATAATTGCCTATAAACAAATCGCTGTATAAACAATAACCATGTCATTTGAATACTAAATTTCTGATGGTCGTATTTATAGGCAAGTGAAGATATTACACAATCGACAATATAATAAAACAAATAAATCAAACCATATTCCAGTGCCGCATGAGTAAATAAACCTGCAATAAACATGATATCGACTAATGGAGAAAAAAATGGGATTATGAAGTTGAAAATAAGTAGATTAGGTAAAGCCACCCATCCAATATTCGGTTTTCTAAAACTAAAAAGTAAATCGCGATGCTTCCAAAAACTCTGCATCATCCCAAATGACCAACGAATGCGTTGTTTAATAAACATTTTCAGACTCTCCGGTGCTTCGGTTAGTGCTAAGGCTTCGTTACAGGTACGAATGGTATAACCACTGCGTAGAAGCCGCAAAGTTAGATCACAGTCTTCAGCCATGGTGTCGGTTGTAAATCCCTGAACCATTTCAAGAGCTTCTTTACGGAATGCACCTATAGCTCCTGGTACTACCAAAATAGCATTGATATAATCGAATGCTCTCCGATCGAAATTCTGACTCGTTGTGTATTCTATCGACTGCCAGTTTGTAATCAGATTCAATTTATTCCCAACTCGTACATTTCCGGCCACAGCTCCCACTTTTTTATCCGTAAAACAAGAGATAAGTAAAGAAATAGCATCTACAAGTAATACAGTATCAGCATCGATACAAACCATAATTTCTCCGCTGGAATGTTGAATGCCGTAATTTAAAGCGGCAGCTTTCCCTCCGTTTGGCTTTGTAAATACGCGGACTTTGTCATTCCCCGCAAAGACAGCACTCACTTTACTAAAAGTGTTATCTGTTGATCCATCATCTACAAAAATTATTTCCAATTGATTATAATTAGACTTAAGTAGACTTTCTATAGTTTGAACAGCATTTAGTTCTTCATTAAATGCTGGAACTATTACACTTACTTTTGGGCTAAAGTTGGGAAGTAGTAACCGGGAGTGTCCTTTTTCACGACGATGTTGCAAAATTGCCATCAAAGCTATTGACAACAACCGAAATACAATGAGAACAATGGCTACAACAAAAAAACCATGTAAAAAATGTTCCCAAATAAAGGTGATAAAAAAGAAAATATAATCCAGATTTTCAGAAAACTGTAATTGTTGCTGAACAATAGGCATTACCTCATCGCGGGTTTTTCCCATCAACGATGATACTGTAACAAAGCTGTATCCATGGCTACGATAATAGTCAATAATCTGTGGTAAAGCTTTTATTGTTTGAGTCCTATTTCCGCCTGCATCATGCAGTAAAATGATATTCCCAGCCTTTTGATGCTCAATAGCCCTAGCAACAATTGAATCAGAAGGAATATCTTCTTCCCAGTCGTTCGGATCAATAAACGATGTTACGGAAATAAAGTTTTCGTTGTTCGCAACGGCTAATGATCGCATCTGAAATAAATTTTTCGGTTCGGCATCGGTATTATAAGGTGGTCGGAAAAGGATAGTGGAATGTCCGAGAATACTTTCAAGCAATAGGCGGGTGGAACGAAGTTCAATTCGTTCGCGGTCGTCAGAAGTAATTTCAAGATTAGGATGAGTAAACGTGTGATTTCCAATTTCATGACCTTCCTTATAAATTCGTTTAATCAACGGGATATTATTTTCTATATTTATTCCAATGACAAAGAACGTAGCAGGAACATGTTTCTTTTTCAGAATGTCAAGTATTTGAGGGGTATAATCTTCATTAGGTCCATCATCGAATGTAATGGCAATTTTTTTTGAAGCATTAGCACCATAACGTTTTAATAAATATGAACTTGGAAGTACTAGGTATTTCTCATTCGTAATGAGTTTGTCGGAATCATTTTGCTCAAAAAGGGTTTTCCCAGGAGTCGGTTCGCTCAGAATTTCGAGGACTTCTCCATTTCCATCATAATTTACTGACGAAATAGCATCAATATCTTCAATGTTCTTAAGTTTATAGGGTTTCCGTTGTAAGGTATCGAGATTAAGTGAACGGGAATAAAAATCCCAAATACGATAATCTTCTGAACCAAGATACCATAAAGCCACTCCTCCTGCTGCATAATCTTCAGCAGTACGCATTATGTTGAATATTCCCACAGCATCATTGCAATGAGCTTCATGTTCTTTCCCCTCATTGTCATAATAATGTAAAGTCAAGTCAGATTGATCAAAATCAAATTGTAATTGACCATCGTGTTCTTTGGCCAGCGAAACGATATTTTGATATGAAATTTTCTTTCCGGGCATTCCTTTTTGCCAATCAAAACCATAAGCCCCTAAACCAAGAATTATCTTATTGGATGGAATTTCATGCATGGCAATATCCAATGAATTTTCGACAAATGAAAGGGATGAAATACTCCCGGGTAAGCCCTCAGGCGAATGTTCGTTATAGGCCATCAGAAATATAAAATCATAATAATCTGCTAACTTCTTGTACATATCGGGTTGCGTTGAAACCGGCAAATCGATCGTAGTCAGATAACCTTCAGCACTTAAGGTGTTATGTAAATCTTTTGAAAATGCAAGAAGATTTGCCTCTGAACCTTTTGGCAGGTTTTCGAAGTCGATATTTATCCCCTTGAATGAAAAATGATCCAGAAAATCCATAATACGACTTATGAGCAAATGGCGTTTTTGCTTGTCCTGCATTACAATATTTATGCTATCACCATTCCATTGATTCTTATAGTAATTACTTAACATTGGAACGATAGCCAATTTGTTTTTTCGTAGGAGATTCAATGCATTTACATCTACTTTTTGAATAAAAGCTCCTTTTGCACCCGAAACAAATGACCATTCAGGTAAAACCATATTCAGCTTATTCACATTTTTTTGTAGTGAATAGGCCGAATTCATATCCCAGTTTACAAAAAATGCAGCCCGAAGTGGCTGGTATTTTTTTACGTCACTCGGAAGTTCGGTTTTATTTTTATAAAATGAAGTTGGACGATGTTTTCGAAAATGATTTAAATGCTTTGCAAAAGCCTGAATTTCAGTTGCTGGAACTTTGACTTTTTCAGGTGAAGCATTTAAGTTGGGAAATTTAGTTGCTTGGTAAGTCAATACTTTCAAATCATAGTTTCTTTTGTTTGATAATGAAAGCATTACAGATGTGAAAATTATAATTAAAAATACGAGTAAAATACGAGTAAACCAGATGAAACTTTTCCATCGTGTGGTTGATTCTGTCTGAAAAATTTGTTTTGGCATATAATGGATTTTAAACTACAAAATTCATATAAAATTTGCATATTGAACAGATTTTTTAGAGAATATATAATTGCTTTTTAATATTTTATATTTAGCTGTATGAAATAACATATAATTTTGCTATCGAGAGACATTAACTAAAAATACAAAAAGAGGATGAACTTAAAAAGTCCATCCTTTAAAATAGTAATTCGCAAAAACATTTATCTTTTCACCAGCAACACCACGTTTTCAACATGATGCGTATGTGGGAACATATCAACAGGTTGAATAGCCGTAACTTTATAATTCTCATCCAATAAGTTGAGGTCGCGTGCTTGTGTGGCTGGATTACAACTTACATAAACAATGCGTTTTGGGGCTGCAAAAAGTATCGCTTTAATGACATCATCGTGCATACCCGCACGTGGTGGGTCAGTGATGATAACATCCGGTTTGCCATGTTTTTCTATAAATGCAGCATTGAGTATGTCTTTCATATCACCTGCATAAAACATCGTATTTTCGATATTATTCAGTTTCGAATTTACAAACGCATCTTGAATGGCTTCGGGAACATATTCAATACCTATAACTTGTTTTGATTGATGTGCAATAAAATTGGCAATCGTTCCGGTTCCTGTGTAAAGATCGTAAACCAGTTCATCCCCTGATAGTTGTGCAAAGTTACGTGCAACTTTATATAATTCGTATGCCTGTTCTGAATTGGTTTGATAAAATGATTTCGGACCGATTTTGAACTTTAGTCCTTCCATTTCTTCGTAAATGCATTCATTACCTTTAAATACTAACACTTCCTGATCGGTAATAGTGTCATTTGCTTTTGAGTTTACAACGTATAAAAGTGACGTGATTTGTGGAAATTTGTCGGCAATATGTTGCAGAAGTGCATTTTGAGCTTCTTTGTCTTCGTAAAAGAAAATCATAATCACCATCAATTCGCCCGTAGAAGTCGTACGTACCATCATAGTGCGTAAGAATCCTTCCTGATTACGTAAGTCAAAGAATGTCAATTCTTTTTCGAGAGCGTAACGCCTGACTTCATTTCGAATTTCGTTTGAATCTTCGGTTTGTAACCAGCATTTGTTAATGTCCAATACTTTGTCAAAAGCTCCCGGAATATGAAATCCCACTGCATTCATCGTGTCAAACACTTTTCCTTCGGCAATTTCTTCATTGGTACGCCAACGTTTATTGGAGAAAGTAAATTCCAGTTTGTTGCGGTAGAATTCAGTTTTCGTAGAGCCAATTATCGGAGTAATTTCAGGTAATTCAATTTTTCCTATACGCGTCAGATTATCAACAACTTGTTTTTGTTTGTATCTGATTTGTTCGGAGTAGGGGAGAATCTGCCATTTACAACCACCACAAATTCCGTAATGTTCACACACAGCTTCAGTCCTTTTTTCAGAGAAACTATGAAAATGAATTGGTCGCGCTTCCATAAAATGGCTTTTCTTGCGGGTTACCTGTAAGTCGACCACATCTCCCGGAACAACAAATGGAACGAAAACTACTATGTCATTTACTTTTGCTATTGCTTTGCCTTCTGCGGCAATATCGGTTATGGTTACTTGAGAAAGTATGGGAAGGGGTTTTTTATTTTTTGCCATGAGAGAATGTTGATAATCGTCTTAATTACAATTGATAAGTATTGGATTGAAATTATAGAACAAAAGTACTATTTTAATTCGTATTAAACGAAACTATAATATAAGCTACAAATTGCTGTTTTATATTGATGTATGCAAAAAGTGTTTCTATTATTCAATGTTGATATTGAATAATAGAAACACTTTTTAAGAGTAATTGAAATTATTTTGCCAGCAAAGCTTTTACTTTATCGGAAATAAGTTTCCCTTCGGTTTTTCCAGCTAATTGTTTGGAGGCTGCGCCCATTACTTTCCCCATATCCTGAGGCCCGGTTGCTCCAACCTGAGCAATGATGGCTGAAACGGCTGATTCTAATTCAGCATCTGTCATTTGTGTTGGCAGGTATTTTTCAATAACAGCTGCTTCAGCTAATTCAATTTCGGCGAGTTCTGGTCGGTTTTGTTCAGAGTAAATTTGAGCTGATTCTTTGCGCTGTTTTATCATTTTCTGAAGAATTTTTACGGCAACATCGTCAGCCAGGTTTCCATCGCTACCTTTTGCTGTCTTAGCTTCAATAAACTCTTTTTTCATGCCGCGTAATGCTTCTAACGCCACTTTATCACGGGCTAACATGGCTGTCTTAATATCGCCACTTACTTTGTCAAATAGTTCGTTCATTTTGTATTTTTTGTTGAATAGTTAATCAGTAAAATATTTAATTGGTTAACTAATCATTTTTTTTAATCTCTCACTTACTCTCTCCTCTTGGAGTGGTAGGGTGAGGTGTTGATTTTATTTAAATAGTTTTCTTTTCCAGGCCGGAATATTTTCTACTTTTTCCAGCGTAGTTTCATCTTCCAAATCGTCCAAAGTGAATATAGGAAGATCTTCTTCTTGTTCCGGTTCAGTTTGTAGTCCCTTTCCATAATACTGTTCCATTATTTTGTCTGTATTAGGTTTTTTAGGTTCATCTGTTTCTTCATCTACATCCGATGTTTCAGTGTCACTTTCCTCACATTTCGGAGTCTCATAATACTTTTTCGATTCGGCACTATGAATATGCTTGTGAGCTTTAGCAACAGAAGGTGGCATTCCCGGAATATCACTAACATCAAATCCGGTTGCAATCAGCGTGATTTTTACATTTTCTTTTAAATCGTCATCGAAACTTGCACCCCAGATAACTTGAACGTTTTCACCTACAGTCGACATAAATGAATGAATTTGTTCTACTTCTTCCATCCTAATCTGTTCAGTTGAAGAACAATACAAACTCAACAGAATTTTACTTGCGCCACTAACATCATTTGTGTTAAGCAATGGAGAGTTCAATGCATCTTCAATTGCTTTTGTAATTCTGTTTTCGCCGGATGCATAACCTGTGTTCATTATAGCTACATTTCCGTCTTTCATGATGCTGTACACATCGGCAAAGTCAGTGTTTATATAACCGGGAACTGTGATAATTTCGGCAATTGCTTTCGCTGCATTTGTTAATACATCATCCGCTTTGGCAAATGCATTCGAAAGCTCTAAATCGGGATAAATCTGTTTTAGTTTTTCATTGTTTATTACCAAAATAGCGTCGACATGTTCGCTCAATGCAGCAACACCTTCAAGTGCCTGACGAATTTTCATATTTCCTTCAAAAGCAAAAGGAATGGTTACAATACCCACTGTCAGAATTCCTAAATCATGCGCTGCTTTCGCCACTACAGGAGAAGCACCTGTTCCGGTTCCACCACCCATTCCGGCAGTAATAAAAACCATTTTGGTATTGTCCTGAAGTATGTTTTGGATTTTATCGATTGATTCTTCGGCTGCTTTTTTTGCAACCTCAGGTCTCCCCCCAGCTCCAAGCCCTTCAGTAGTGACCGCTCCCAACTGAATTTTCGTCGGGACAGGTGACTTAGCCAATGCCTGATTGTCGGTGTTACAAACAACGAATGAAACATCCGTAATACCCTGACGATACATATGATTGACAGCATTTCCGCCACCACCGCCAACTCCAATAACTTTAATAATTGAACTGTCGATTAATGGCAATTCTAAAGGCAAACTTTCGTCTAAATATCCCATATATTTTGTGCTTAAATTATTTATAAATAAATTAAAGTTTTGTTTCTTCACTAAAAAAGTCGAAAATGCGATTCGTTAGTTTTTCGCCAAGTCCTTTTCCGGGAATTTTTGCTTTTTTCTTTGGTTGCTCAATTGCAATTTCTTCAGGATGTTGTTTTATATATTCATCCGTAAGAATTATTGTTCCAACAAGTTGGGCAAATATCGGATCTCCATATTTATTGTTAGTGTCATTTGATAACCAGTCAGAATGATCGCCAAACCTTGGATTTATTCCTGTTCTTTCTTCGATAAATTCAATCAGATTATTCAGTTTAGATCCTCCGCCAGTGATAATAATACCCTCCTCCAATGTAAATTCCAAATTTGATATTACATCAAAAATCGGCTGTAAAATTTCTTCTAAGCGTGCTTCAATAATGGTAGAAAGGAATTTAGTTGATATGCGAACTGGTACACCCGATTCATTCTCTGACGGAATCTGAACATACATGGGATTTTCAACCAGACGTTCTAATGCATATCCTTTAAGACACTTTAATTTTTCTGCATGCTCTTCGCTGATACCAAGTTCCTGAATATCTTTTGTGATATTTTTTGCGCCAAGTGGCACTACTAATAGATGTTGTAAAATGCCGTCATTATAAACGCCTAAGGTTGTGGTTGTCGCTCCAAAATTTATAATGGCGCAACCAGCTTCGCGTTCATGATCTTCTAAAACAACAGTTGATATAGCTTCAATAGCTAACGGACTATATCCCATGATAATTCCGGTACGATCAAAGCAGCGTTCCAGTTCTTTTTTGATAATTGAATGACCCAGTATAATATTGTAATTTGCAGTAATCTGTACCGCTTTTTTCCCAACAGGTTCATCTTGTCTGTTTCCATCAAGAATATAGGATATGGGTATAACATCTAATACATCAATATTTTCACGTTGAATACTTTTTTCACACTCATTCAACATGTCAGCCAATAAATCATCAGTTACGATATTCGATTTTCCGACGAATCTGCTGATAGTGTGAGTTTTGTGCTTCATGCTTTTAGCGCCCAAGCATACTGATACCTGTGTGATCTCAGGGATTCTTGCACTATTTTTTAATAATTTCAGCAATTCACTCACTTTGTACGATGCGCCTGTGGGTTTATCTACAATACCCCATTTTACATCATCAGAAACCTTCGATTCTTCTGATAAAATTCTTATTTCACCACTATCAAGAACTTCACCAGCCATAACCGATATCTTTGAACTGCCAAAATCTATTGCAATAAGTTTAGTTGAATTCATAATTTATTCGGAATAATACTGTCATTTAATACTTTTGCTACCATTTTCGGGAGCCTGGGTTCTTCACCTACTTTTGTACAAACTACCTGATTTTTGTACTGTAAGTCAATTCTTTCATACCTGTTCCAACCAAATTCATTGAAGCCGTACACATACAGTTTTCTTAATTTTTCGAGTTTTGATGTATAATTAGCCAATGTTCCCAATACAATAATTGCATCTCCAACACGGGGAACGAGTTCGATTTTCAAATTATCACAAACATAGATTTGTTCTATTTGAGCATTCCAGAAAGGATTTTCATCAAGGAATGTTACAAAATCGAATAACTTACCTGTAGCAAACGAAACAGTTACTCTGCCAGAAACAACCGGAACGTAGGCCGCAAAATTAGGAGAAACGGGCATTATTTTCCTGTCGGCATCCACATAATAACTTCCCATACCTACCACCCGAAATTTTGGAATGCGTTGTTTAATGTTGATTTTTACAAGCCCTGAAGGTGATTTAAAACATTCAGCACACTTAATCATCTTATTTTTGTGCAAAATTTTTTCAATCGATTCTGATTTTATTCTTTTCAAGGATTTACCAATCGGATTCAAACTGTTTTGATCTAAAATTACAGCAACTTCTGTTTGGCTGATTAATTTGCTTTTTTCACTATCCGATATAGAGATTTCAAACTCAGTACAAACCTTTTCTTCCTTGTTTACAGAAAAATACCACATTGTAAACACAATAAAACACAACATAAGTATCATGCTGAAAGATAACAATGTGTATTTTATAACAGTTTTCATAGAATGTTGCTAACTTGAGTAATATCTTCAGAATTGTTTTTTAGAACTGCTTGAGATTTTAAAAGGTCTTTGATTTTTGGAACCATTTTATCAATATCTCCGGCACCAAATGTTACTAAAACCTCCATTTTTTTGTCTTTCAGCAAAGCTAGTAAATTTTCATTCGAGCAACGAACTTTATTCTGAAGTTTAACTTCGTTCAATATCAAGTCGGACGATACTCCATCAATAGGTAGCTCACGGGCTGGATAGATATCCAACAGAATTAGTTCATCTAGTTGTGATAATGCATTCGCAAATTCAGATGCAAAATCACGGGTACGTGTGTATAAATGCGGTTGAAAAATCCCCGTGATTTTTTTTTCAGGATATAAATTTCGTATCGATGAAATACTGGCTTTCAATTCGCTGGGGTGATGCGCATAGTCATCCATATAGACAATGTCGTTTGATTTGTAAACCGTATTGAAACGACGATATATTCCGGAAAACGAAGAAATGCCTGTTCTTATTTCTTCTGATGAAACACCGTTGAGCCATGCCATTGCCATTGCAGCCACACTGTTTTCAACATTTATTCGCACAGGAACTCCCAGACGAACGTCATTAATTCTATCTGTCGGAGTCACAAAATCGAAACGAATTTCTCCTTTTTCAGAACGAATATTTTCTGCCGAAAAATCGCCTCCTTCATCCATTGAATAGGTATAAAGTTTCACTCCTTTTTGTAGTTGGGGAACAATGTCAATTCCTTTGCGCATAATTAATGCACCCCCGGGACGTATCAATGAAGTGAAATGCTCAAAACTTTCACGAAAAGCGGTTGCATTTTTATAGATATCTAAATGGTCAGGATCTGCCGAAGTTATTACTGCCATATAGGGTGAAAGTTGATGGAACGAACGATCGTACTCATCTGCTTCTATCACTACTAAATTACTTTCTTTTGAAATAAGTAAATTTGTGTTGTAATTATTAGCAATTCCACCTAAAAAAGCACTGCACGAAACTCTTGATTGATAGAGCAAATGAGCTGTAATGGTTGATGTAGTTGTTTTCCCGTGAGTACCGGCAATGCAAATTCCTTTACTTTGACGGGTTATTTTTCCCAGTACTTCAGCTCGTTTTAGAATGCTGAAGTTATTTTCTTTGAAATAAATTAGTTGCGGATGATTTTCCGGTATAGCTGGAGTCAATATTACCAATGTATTTTCGGCTTTAGTGTAGACAAAAGGTATTTGTTCAACTTCCTCTATAAAACTAATTTCAATCCCTTCGGCCTGTAATTCCGATGTTAGTTTAGTCTCAGTTCGGTCGTAACCAGCCACTTGAAAACCTTTAGCCCGGAAATAGCGAGCCAAAGCACTCATTCCAATGCCTCCAATTCCTAAAAAGTAAAATTTAATAAACTTGTTCATATAAAATTTAAATCGAGTTAGGCTCTTATTTTTTTTCTTTACCAATCAATCAACTCATCAACACATCAACACATCAACACATCAACATATCAACACATCAACACATCAACCAATTAACTTCAATACTTCTGCTGCAATTCGGTCAGCCGAATCTTTTTCAGCCAGTTTTAGTATATTATCACTCATGCTTTTTAATGCTAAGTCATCGTTTATAAGTTTCAACGCAGTTGAAACCAATTGTTCCTTTGCATCAATATCTTTTATCAGAATAGCAGCCTCTTTACGAACTAAAGCTAATGCATTTTGAGTTTGATGATCTTCAGAAACATTTGGCGACGGAACCAGAATAACCGGTTTTGCCAGCAAACAAAGTTCTGAAATAGAACTAGCTCCAGCGCGTGAAATAACTAAATCGGCTATTGAATATGCATAATCCATTCTCGAAACAAAGTCGGTAACTAAGAATTCTGCTGAAGTGAATTCAGCTGAAGCTTTTTTTGCATCTTCAATATAAAATTTGCCGGTTTGCCAGATGATTTGCACCCCTGAGGTCGCCAGTTTTTCAAGATTTGCAATTATACTCTGATTAATAGTTCTTGCGCCGAGGCTTCCACCTACCACTAAAATAGTTTTTTTTGTTTTATCAAAACCAAAGAATTTATAGGCTTCGTCAGCTTTTGCATTTACCGAAAATAAATCCTGACGTACGGGATTTCCTGTAAGTATAATTTTATCTTTCGGAAAAAATCGTTCCATTCCTTCGTAAGCCACACAAATCCGTTTTGCTTTTTTAGCTAATAATTTATTGGTGACACCGGCATATGAATTCTGCTCCTGAATTAAAGTTGGTACGCCAAAAGCAGCAGCAGCTCTCAAAGTAGGAGCACTGGCATATCCGCCAACTCCAATGGCAGCATCGGGTTTAAACCGTTTAATTATTTTTCGTGCTAAAATCAGACTATTCATCAAATTCCACAGAACTTTGACATTCCTAAGCATGTTTTTTCTGTCGAATCCACTTACCGGCAATCCTTCTATTGTGTAACCGGCAGCAGGTACACGTTCCATTTCCATTCTACCAATAGCACCTACAAATAAAAATTCGGCATCCGGAATTTGTTTTTTTAGTGCGTTGGCAATGCTTATCGCCGGAAAAATGTGTCCTCCGGTTCCTCCACCACTGATAATAAATTTTCGTTTCATATAGCTGGTTTAGGGTTATTTTTCTTATTAAATACTTTATTCTAACCTTTTTAAAAAAATTATGTCAAAGATAATCATTTGACTTCATTATTTATTAAATTCAAACTAATTAATCTTTAAAGATTCTCAAATTCTACTACCGGTAAATCATCCTCTTTGTCTTCGCTTAGTTCCGGGACATATTCTTGTTCTTCTTTCATTTGACGGGTAATCCCGAATATTATTCCAAAGTAAATGCAAGTAATCAATATAGATGTTCCACCGCGACTAATTAATGGTAGGGGTTGCCCTGTAACTGGTATCAGACTTGTCGCAACCGACATATTAATAAAGGTTTGAATAACGATCATCAATGAAAGTCCGATTACAACAATAGCCGGAAAAACCGATGAACATTTAGTGGCAATTCTGCCAGCCCTGAACAATAAAATCAAATAAAGTCCAATAACGAAAATTCCACCTATCATACCCATTTCTTCAACAATAATAGCGTAAATAAAATCGGAATAAGCCTGAGGTAAAAAGTCGCGTTCAACGCTGTTTCCGGGCATAACACCTAAAATACCACCACGAGCAATGGCAATTCTTCCATGCTGAACCTGACGATTTTCATCCGTAATCTCATATTTTGCTTTTTCGTCGTTTTTTTCTGTTTTAAATCGGTCGATACGAGCAACCCAGGTGTATGCACGGTCAAATGCTTTTGGCATCGACTCTTTTGGTACAACTTTTACGACTGCAAAACCGAGCATCAAAACGAAGACTAAACTTCCGGCAAGAAGGAATAATTTTTTTAATGAAATCCTACCAATAAACATCATTATAAATACAACTACAAACAAAATAAATGCGGTAGAAAAATTTTCAAACAAAATAAGCGGACAAATCATTGCCAGCATTATTAATATATTCCGAAAATAAATCCATTCGTCTGTTTTTGTGTTTTTTATACGAGAAATTAAATCAGCTGCTACAATAACTACCGAGAGTTTCGCAAGTTCTGAAGGTTGAAACTGAACACCAAAAATAACCAGCCAACGTGTTGCATCGTTCTCGCTTTGCCCTTTGAAAAGCACATAAATAAGCATGAAAAATGATAGGATTAAGCCAGCATAAGCCATCAGTCGAATGTATCGGTACGAAATAAGGTGAACTCCAAAGGCAATTAATGCTCCACCTGCTAAAAATCCAACGTGACGAAGCATTGGTGCAGTATGGTTGGAAGCTTTGTATGCCAATGTGCTTGATGCACTGTACATTTCGATAGCCGAAACAACGCACAACATTATAAACACAATCCATAGAATCGGGTCACCTTTTAAATATCTTTGGAACAGATTTTTCATTAAATTATCATTTAATTCCTTTATTGTAAAAACAAATTACATATATTGTCTTCAGCTACCTATCAACGACTTCCATTTGAGGTTGAATCATAAATTTCTTACACAATTTTTAAATTGTTTTCCTCTGTCTTCGTAATTTTTAAACAAATCGAAGCTTGCACAGCATGGCGATAACAAGACAGTATCACCTTGGTTTGCCATTTCATAAGCTTTATCTACTGCATCTTCCATTGATTTTACATCAATTATATTTTTGACCTTACCATCGAAAAAGCTATGTAATGCCGAATTGTTAAGTCCTAGAAAAATCAGAGCATTCACTTTCCCTTTTACCAATTCCTCAATTTCTGCATAATCATTCCCTTTGTCCGTTCCACCAAGAATCAATACAACAGGTGTATTCATGCTTTGTAAAGCGTACCAGCACGAATTTACATTTGTTGCTTTCGAATCGTTTACAAAACGGATATTTCGAACTGTCGACACATATTCTAATCGATGTTCTACACCCTGAAAATCCTGTAATGACTGCCTGATATTTTCTTTTTTTACATTAACAATGGTGGCCGCCAGACCTGCTGCCATCGAGTTATAGGCGTTGTGTATTCCTTGTAATGCTAGTTCTGATGTTGGCATAGAAAAAAGTGTGTTAAGTGTTGATATAATAAATTCGTCTTTTTCAATAAATGCTTTTGTTCTTTCTGTTCTTTCAATTGCAAACGGAAATAATGATGATTGGATATTCCTTTTTGCTAATTCAGCTTTTATTATCGGGTCATTTTCCCAAAAAATAAAGGCGTCTTTTTCAGTCTGATTTTGTAAAATCCTGAATTTTGAATCGATATAATTTTGAAATTTATATTCGTATCTATCTAAGTGATCCGGTGTAATGTTCAAGAGTATCGCAATGTCTGCTTTAAATTCGGTCATTCCATCCAGTTGAAAACTACTTAATTCCAATACAAAATATTCAAATGATCCGACGGCAACCTGTAATGCCAGACTTTGACCCACATTTCCTGCAAGACCCACATTGAGTCCGGCATTTTTCAAAATGTGATACACCAACATGGTTGTGGTAGTTTTCCCGTTGCTTCCGGTAATACATATCATTTTAGCTTTGGTATACCGGCCTGCAAACTCAATTTCAGAAATCACATGGGTTCCTTGTGCAATTAGTTTTTTTACTAATGGAGCTTTATCCGGAATTCCCGGACTTTTGATTACTTCATCGGCATTCAAAATCAAACTTTCATTGTGTTGCTTTTCTTCCCAACTAATGTTGTGCTCGTCTAATAAAGCTTTGTATTCAGGTTTAATCTCTGATAAATCAGATACGAAAACATTAAATCCTTGTTTTTTTGCTAACACAGCTGCTCCGGTTCCACTTTCGCCACCACCTAAAATTACAATTCGTTTCATATGACCCCTAACCCCTAAAAGGGAATTTAGTTACTATTATTTGTTTCAAGACTTATACTTAATTTTTTCTATTCTCTTTTTTGCTAAATGATTAAAGAGAATTTACTTATCCTATTCCCCTTAGGGCTTAGTGGTTTATCTTATTTTCAATGTTATAATGGTTATCGCTGCCAGAATTATGCCTACTATCCAGAATCGAATGACGATTTTTGATTCAGGCAAAGCTTGTAAAGGTTTTTGGATGAGAGCCTGAATCCCTGAATTTCCCTGCTTCTGAAAATGATGATGTAAGGGAGTCATTTTAAATATACGTTTACCTTCGCCACTTTGTTTTTTTGTGAATTTAAAATAGGATACCTGAAACACCACGGATAAACTTTCCACAAAAAACACTCCGCATAGAATAGGAATTAATAACTCTTTGCGGGTTACTAATGCAAAGACGGCAATAATTCCCCCAAGCGTTAGACTTCCCGTATCACCCATAAATACTTGTGCAGGAAATGAATTGTACCATAAAAAACCAATGGTTGCTCCAATAAAAGCCCCTGCAAATACAAGTAATTCTCCTGTTCCGGGTAAATACATGATATTCAAATATCCGGCGTAGTTTACGTTACCCGAAACATATGCCAGAATCCCCAGAATTACTCCCATGATGGCCGAAGAACCCGTTGCCAGACCATCTAATCCATCGGTGAGATTTGCACCATTTGATACTGCTGTAACAATGAATATTGCTACAAAAACAAATAATATCCAACCATAATCCTGGGCTTTTTCACCCGCCCATTTAAAAGCATCGGCATAATTTAAGTTGTTGTTTTTTACAAATGGAATGGTTGTTTTTGTTGATTTTACATTTTGTTTCGAATACAGTACATTTTCAACACGTTGTGTTACTCCTTTTACTTCAATGTTTTCACGCAATATTACATCCGGACTTAAGTACATAGTTAAACCAACAATAAGTCCTAAACCAACCTGGCCAACTATTTTGAATTTTCCTTTTAGTCCCTCTTTGTTTTTACGAAAGACTTTGATATAATCGTCCAAAAAACCGATAGCACCTAACCATACAGTGGTAATAATCATTAGTATGATATAAATATTGGTCATACTTGCCAGTAATATGGTAGGTACGAGAATTGAAATAATAATGATAATGCCCCCCATTGTCGGTGTCCCTTTTTTGCTCATTTGGCCTTCCAGGCCAAGTTCACGAATGGTTTCGCCAATCTGTTTTTTTTGTAGATAATCAATTATTCTACGACCAAACATTGTGGAAAGCAACAATGCTAAAATAAAAGCCATACCCGTACGGAACGAAATAAAATTAAATAGTCCGCCTCCTGGAATATGAAAATTCTGATCTAAATACTGGAATAAGTGATAGAGCATAATTTTTTAGTTTTATAATTATTTAATATTTTCAAAACTCTTTAGATTCTTTGTCCCTTGATGCCAAAAGTCTTTTTAGAAACAATTTCTTACTTCTTCTTTGTCATCAAAATGGTGTTTTACTCCCTGAACAATTTGATAATCTTCGTGTCCTTTACCGGCAACTAATACCACATCTCCTTCTTGAGCGAGTGCGCAGGCTGTTTTTATTGCTTCTCTACGATTAACAATGGTCAGACTCTTTGTTTTTTCTACCGCATCTAATCCTGCCAACATATCGTTTAGTATATCTTGTGGATCTTCAAATCTTGGGTTGTCCGAAGTCAGAATTGTTTTCCAGCTGCCGTCAACGGCTTCGCGAGCCATCATGGGGCGTTTGCCCTTGTCTCGGTTTCCGCCACAACCAACCACCGTTATCAATCGTCCATTTCCTTGTAAAATCTGATTTATTGTCCCGATAACATTATTTAAAGCATCTGGGGTGTGAGCATAATCAACAATAGCTGTATATCCTGCAGGTGAATGTAAAGTCTCAAATCGACCCGAAACAGAATGTAATGAGCTTATAATTCGCAAAACCTCCATCTCGTCTTGTTCAAGTAGTACAGCAGCACCATAAACAGCGGATAAATTGCTGGCATTGAATTTTCCTATAAATGAAACATTTAGCTCTTTATTGTTCATGTCCAGTAACATTCCTTCAAATCCGTGTTCCAAAATTCGGGTTTTAAAATCGGCCATGGCACGAAGTGAGTAGCTGTATTTTTTTGCTTTTGAATTTTGCAACATGACCATCCCGTTTTTGTCATCAATGTTGGTCAACGCAAAAGCATCTGACGACAAGTCATCAAAAAAACGTTTTTTTGCTCTCAGGTAATTTTCAAAAGTTACATGATAGTCAATATGATCGCGTGTAATATTGGTGAAAATTCCGCCATCAAAATCTAATCCTGCAATCCGGCGTTGATCAATAGAATGAGAACTAACTTCCATAAATGCATATTCGCAACCCGCATCTATCATTTTTGCCAATAATTCATTTAAGGTCAAAGCATCGGGAGTTGTATGAGTAGCCTCGATGGCAATATCATCGATGTAATTGCAAACGGTTGACAATAAGCCTGATTTATGACCTAATTCACGAAAAAGTTGATACAACAATGTTGCTATCGTGGTTTTGCCATTGGTTCCGGTTATACCTATTAACGTCAATTTTGAAGATGGAAAGTTATACCAAGCCGAAGCCATTTTTCCCAAAGCGTCTGCACTGTTTGCAACTTTAATGTAAGTTATGGCAGAATGTATTGCAATTGGTATTTCTTCGCAAACAATGGCAACAGCTCCTTTTTCAATGGCCATATCAATAAATTGATGACCATCCGAAGCGGTGCCTCGGGTTGCTACAAAGACACAACCTGCATCTACTTTACGAGAATCAAATTGTATAGCAGAAATTTCAATATCTGCTTTTCCTGTTGTTGATATTAAAATGACATTTTGTAATAAATCGGTTAATAACATTTTGTTTATAATTAAATGATTTATTGTAAGTTGATTAATATAGTACAGCCTTTTCTTGCAATAGTTCCGGGGGGCACATTTTGAGATACTACTTTTCCCCGTCCTTCTACCTGAACATTCAAACCAAGCCCTTCAGCTAAATACACTGCATCTTTTGCCCCCATTCCGGTTAAGTCAGGGACTTTATTGCCTGTAGTAGAAACGGGTTCTATCTGTGTTTGCTTCTCAGTTGTAAATGATTTAACCCAATCTGCAGACGACGAAGGAAGTGATAATTTTAAATTCGACATTACCGTTTGTAATGATTTATAATTTCCTGATTTCAAATAGGGGTCGTCTGGATATGTAATTGTTGAATCTTTATCAAAAGTGTTTGGTTTTCTGTTTGATTTTAGAGCCATTACTCTTTCGGCAACGTTTTTAAATACTGAACCGGCCATTTTACCACCCGAAGGATAACCAATCCGTGGTTCGCGAATCACCACTATACAAGAGTACTGTGGGTCATCGGCCGGGAAATATCCGCAAAATGATACTTGATGGGTTTTCCCTCCCGATTTATATCCCGAAGCTCCCTTCGAAATTTGTGCTGTGCCTGTTTTACCGGCAATACGAACGAACTTCGATTTCATATTGTGAGCAGTTCCATAATTTCCTTCTATTACTCCCAACAAAGCCTCTTTTATATCACGCAATGTAGTGGGTTTACAGATTGATTCATTAATCGTTTCTGTTTCAAATGTTTTTACAACCTGACCATTTTTACTGATTGATTTTGTAAAAAATGGTTTTATCATTTTTCCATTGTTTGCAATGGCATTATAAAATGTCAATGTGTAAATTGGTGGAATTTCCGTTTCATATCCAATTGACATCCATGGCAATGTAGTTGCAGACCAATATCTCGATTTATCCTTTGGATGACGAATCTGCGGTGTTGCAGTGCCGGGAATTTCGAGATTCAGATGCTCATTCAATTTCATTTTGTAAAGCTTGTCAACGAATTCAGATGGATTGCTACCGTATGCTTTTACAATAACCTTTGAAACTCCAACATTTGAAGATGCATGAATGGTGTTTGCTATTGAAATTTTTCCGAAACCTCCATGATTAGCATTCCAGTCTTTCATGGCACTTGTGCCAAAATAATAAATACCATTTCCTGTATCGACTGAATCTGTAATTTTCACTTTCCCATCGTCCAATGCTACCATTAAAGAAGCCGTTTTAAATGTTGAGCCCGGTTCTACCATATCCGAAACCACACCGTTTTTATTTTCCGAATACGATTTGTCGGCATTTTGCTGCATATTCACAATTGCTTTTACTTCGCCTGAGTGAACTTCCATTAGCACAACATATCCCGAAGCGGCATCAAAAGATTTTAAGCTGTCTACCAATGCCTTTTCCGCAATATCTTGCAGATTAATGTCGAGAGTTGTTGTAATGTCCATTCCATCAATAGGCTCTACCTGAACTGTTTCCATATACCGGTTTGCCACTTTTTGACGAATAGAAATTCCCGGAGTTCCAAGCAATTCTTTGTTAAAATATAATTCCAACCCATTTTTTCCGCCTTTCGATTCATCCGCATAAATATCTCCCACTGTTCGGGAGGCTAATGACCCAAAGGGTTTAACACGCTTGAAAAGCTCTTTTGTTATGAGTCCGCTTTTGTTCCTTCCCAATCGAAATAGTGGAAATGTTTTTAGTTCTTTCAATTCGGCATATGTTATTCTGCGTTGAATAAGCCGAAACTCCCCTTTCCCTTTTTTATAAGCCTGTATGATACATGTCTTGTACTCGTACGCAGTTTTGTCTTTGAAAAATGAGGATAAATACATCGAAACAGAATCTATATTTTGTTTGAATAATATCCCCCCTTTTTCATGTAGTGCGGGAACGCGTAAATCCATATAAATATAATATGTTGGGATTGAACTTGCCATTAACCGACCATCGCAAGCAAAAATATTCCCTCTGTTGGGTCGTACAACAATATCTGTTTTTATGCTTTGAGCTGCTAATGCCAACCAATTGTCTCTTTCAACGAATTGAATAACAGCTATTTTGTAAATAACGGCAAGAAATGATAATAGAATAATAGTATATACAATTCCAAATCGAAGGACAATATTTTTACGTGTATCGGCCATTTATTCTTTTTTCGGTTCTTCAATTACTATCGGCGGCGTAGAAGTTACATCAAGCTCTACACCTCTTTCATTTATCATTCTTTGTACGTTCGATTGTCGACTTGTTTTCATTAATTCCGCTTTTATGGTAAGCGATTCATACTTTACATCCTGAATTTTCTTCTTCAATTCAATTTCCTTTGCCAACTGGGTTTCACAATAAAAACGATTGTCGACATAAAAAAATGTCAATAATGCAATCATGATGATTAACCCATACTGCTTTTGTAATATTTTCTTCGTCAGAATATTGCCGTTCAGGATATCCCGAACTGTGCTCGATTTAATATCAGAGAAATCTTCGCTACCCTTAATAGCATCTGCAATTTTCTTTAACCAGGACATCTTTTTTATTTACAATTTTAATATTTACAATCAGTGGTTTAATTTTTCCACATCATCACATTATCACATCACCACATCACCACATCCTCACATCTTCAATTCTGCAATTCTCAATTTTGCACTTCTGGCTCTTGGGTTGCGCTTAATTTCAGCTTCGTCGGCTATAATCACCTTATTGTTTATTGCTTTAAGAGGCGAAATTATGTTCCCGAAAAAATCTTTTTCTAATTTCCCTTCGAAGTTTCCGCTCCGAAAAAAGTTTTTTACCAATCTGTCTTCAAGTGAATGATAGGTGAGAATTACCAATCTTCCTTCTGGATTCAGTACTTCGATACTTGAATCCAGTAAGGATTTCAGAACCTCCATTTCCTTGTTTACTTCTATTCGTAAGGCCTGAAAAACTCTGGCCATGTCTTTCTTTTCTTTCTCTCTTCCAAAATAGGGTTTCAATACTTCTATAAATGGAAATATTTTATCAAAAGGAGTTTTTGAACGAGCATTCACTATGGTTCGTGCTATTTTTCGTGAATTATATAATTCACCGTACAAATAAAATACATCAGCTAATTTTTCTTCCGAATAGGTGTTTAGTAAAACTGCTGCTGTAAAATCTGATCTGGTATTCATTCGCATGTCCAGATCTCCATCGAAACGAAATGAAAAGCCACGTTCAGCTTCATCAAAATGATGAGATGATACTCCTAAATCGCCTAGAATGCCATCCACTTTTTCAATATTATGATAATGAAGAAAATTTTTAAGATAACGAAAATTGCTTTTTACGAAAATAAATCTGGGATCGTTGATGATGTTTTTTACGGCATCTTCGTCCTGATCAAAAGCAATTAGCTTCCCTGTTTTACCCAAACGCGATAAAATTTCCATCGAATGTCCACCACCACCAAAAGTTACATCCACATATACTCCTTCTGGTTTAATGTTTAATCCATCAATCGTTTCGTTGAGTAATGCGGGAATATGATAAAGCACAGATTCACCCCCAACCTCTAATGGGGAGTTTAAATTATCGTTTGTGTCTTTAATCTTTTTAATTTTCATATTGTCTATATCAAGCCTAATGGCAATATTATTTTCTTTTTAGGGTGTAAGGAGGTGTTTTTGTTCAATGAGTTTGAGGTTTCATCATTCGTTCTCTCAATAATGCTGCGAAATCGGTCGATGACATTTTTACCTGTTCATAACGGGCTTTACTCCATATAGCAAAACGGTCGATCATACCTACGAATAATACTTCAGAGTTTTCTATGCCAATTTGTTGTAAGTTTTTCTTCGTAATAAGTACCCTGCCTTGTGAGTCAATATCAAGCCATTCTGCTTCCGACACAAATTGCATCAACAAAAGCTGGTCGGTTGAATTCCATTCGTCCAGTTTGGACTTGAAATCATTCAACTTTATATTCCAAACACTTTCAGGATAGATGACCAAACAATCGTTTTCGGCATCTTTTTGCATCACCACGCGCTCACGTTCGCCGTCAGGCAATAGCTTTCGATATGTAGAGGGAATGAATATTCTTCCCTTTACATCTGCTTTTGCTTCATATTTACCTATAAAAGTTGACATATTATTCGTAGCTGGTTTTATAAACGGTAAAAGTAAAGAATTAATTTCGAATTCCCCACATTACACCACAAAAAATTTATCAACAGCTAAATGTATGTGATTATTGTGTTTTTCAACAGGTTTTCAACAATTTTTCAACAAGAATCAATACTCCCTTATTTTTTAAAAGCCTGTATAATAAATTATTGAAATTATTATTAATGAAATACCTAAAATAGGGCTGAAAGTGGGGGATAAATATTGAAATACTTCAATTCGCTTGTATTTTTAAAATTATGACTAAAAAAGGTATCTTTCAGAATAGATAGCTTTTTCGTACTTTTGTAGAATATTATTTATGAAAAAATATGAGTAAATCGAATAGTCTAAAAATAGATATTGCAAATGTGCTTAAAATGAAAGCACCTAAAACAAAAGTTCCTAAATTTATTGTGAATTATTTGCGACGGATAGTACATGAAGATGAAATTAATATTTTTTTTAACGAAAATCCAGATTTAAAAAATCTTGATTTTATCGAAGGAGCATTTAACTATCTTGATATAAAAATAAATATCGAAGGTGAAGAAAATCTACCTCCAAAAGGAGGTAAGTACATTTTTGCCAGCAATCATCCTTTAGGAGGAATGGATGGAATTGCTATGGGTTATATGATTGGGAAAAGTTACGATGGAAAAGTTCGTTTTTTTTCAAATGATTTACTTACGAACCTGCAACCAATGAAAGATATGTTTGTACCTGTAAACAAAGTAGGCTCTCAAAGTAAAAATCATGCTGAATTGATGCAAAAATTGTACGAATCGGATAATCACCTGATTACTTTTCCTGCGGGGATGTGTTCCCGAAAGATTAAAGGAAAAATTGTTGACCTGGAATGGAAGAAGAATTTCGTTAGTAAAGCTGTTCAATATCAGCGGGATGTAGTGCCTATCTATTTTGAAGGACGCAATTCAAACTTTTTTTACAATCTAGCCAATTTGCGCAAATTTTTAAAAATTAAATTCAATATTGAAATGATGTACCTTGCCGATGAGATGTTCAAGCAACGGGGAAATCATTTTACCATTCGTATTGGTAAGCCTATATCGTGGGAAACATTTGATAAGTCGAAAACTCATTCCGAATGGGCCGAATGGGTAAAGGAAATTGTATATAAAATGGCATAAAAAAGCTCCTGCATTTTTCAAATGCAGGAGCTTTTTTATAAATTATAGCTTGATTATTTGGCAGAAAGATAATTCTGACGAAGTAATTTTTTTATACTTCCTGCTTTTTTACTTCAGGATACACAATACGTGTATGATAAATGTTCTTTATTTTTTCCTTGAAAACAGCTTTAACGGTTTCAACATCGCGGAAAGTTATAGGTGCTTCTTTAAATTGACCATCAGCAATTTGTCCATCAATCATACTTTCAACCATTTCATTAATACTTTCTTCGGTATAAATGGATAAACTTCTGGAACGGGCTTCCACGCCATCAGCCATCATTAAAATAGCCGTTTCTTTATTGCTTGGAAGTGGTCCCGGATAGGTATAAGCTGCATCGTTTGGTGTTTTATCAGGATATGCATTAATAAATGAATTGTAGAAGTATTTTGTTTTACCTGTTCCGTGATGAGTCGAAATAAAGTTAATTATCTGTTCGGGAAGGCGGCTTTTTTTTTGCGATTTCGATACCATCAGCAACATGATTTATCACTACGCGTGCAGCTTCTTCGTATTCCATTTCTGAAAGAGGATTTTTCCCTCCCATTTGATTCTCGGTAAATAATCCGGGATGTTTCATTTTTCCAATATCGTGGTACAATGCACCAGTACGAACTAACAAGCTATTTGCATTTATCTTTTTTGCGGCTTCAGTTGCCAGATTTGAAACCTGTAGAGTATGCTGAAAAGTTCCCGGTGCAAGTTCAGCAAATCGCATCATTAAATCACTGTTTACATTGGTAAGTTCTACAAGTGTTATACTCGATATTAAACCAAATATTTTTTCGAAAATATAAATTAATAGATAGGCAAATAAAAGGAAAAAGCTACTTATACCAAATGACAAAATAGGTTCCCAGTGAATACGTTGAATTTCTCCTTCCGAAATAAATTCAAAAGCAAGGTAAATAAAAGTATAACTCAGAAAAATATATAAGGCTGTTTGCGCTAATTGTGATCTTTGCGTCATATCTTTTAAACTCGACACTGCCACCATTCCAATGGTAATTTGTAACAAAATAAATTGAAACGAATTATCTACGATAAACGAAATAATCAGCATGGTAATAATGTGTGCAAAAAGGGCAGTCCTGGAATCGAAGAAAACACGAATTATTATGGGTAGTAAAGCAAAAGGAACTATATAAACGCTAAACGATGTAAGTTGAATAGTAAAGCTTGACATGCCAATTATCATGATGATTAACAGCGAAATAAATAGCAAATTGCTGAAATTGTTGAACAGTCTTGGTCGGAATAAATAAATATATAGATAAAACAAACTAATCATGCTTAAAATAATAATTATTTCACCAATGATTACTATGCTTGATTGTTGTATCGACCCTTTTCTCTTTTCGTATTCTATTTTTAACGATTTTAATAAGAGATAAGATTCAGGAGTAACTATTTCACCTCTATCAATAATTCGTTCACCCGACTGAACCATTCCTGAAGTAAGCGAAAGATTTTTTAAAACATCTGTTTTCGATAAAACAGATGTTGCACTATCATATTTTAAATTTTCGACCAGATAAAGATTTAGGTCGTAGGATTTGAGTGTTTCAGGTGCGTTCCTAACGATTTCTTCGTATGCAGTTTTTGGTGTATATATATCATCGATACTTATCGTATGCGATACTCTATTTGGCATGATGCACGAAATGCCTGTTCTTCGTTCATCTTGCAGTTTGTTGAATTCTTCTACCGAAATAATTCCTGTGGAATAAATATGTTTGAATTTTGTTTTTAAATATTCTATATATTGAGTATTTCCTCCTGTCCTTTTTTGGCATTCGGCTACTAATTTATCAAATTGAATCTTTTCTGTCAGCGTGTCAAGTTTAAAAAATGGTGTGTAGTTTTTTAAAATTTCTTCTTTTTCCTTCGCTATTTGTTGGTCGCTTTTAATAACGGGGAAATCAAATGATGCTGTAATTAATTCGTAGGACCAGGGTTTCCCAATTTCAAACTGATATTTGAATTTATTTTCAGTAGGAAAGAATTGTATTATCAGTCCAATAACACAAAGAAACAATCCAATTTTAGCTATTGTCTGCAATCCGGATTGAGTTATTTTTAATTTCATATTGACGCTTAATTTTATAAATAGGATACAATCTTCAAAAAAACTCCGAAAATTACGAAAAAAAACTCTGATTTAAGCCCTTTGCTGAAACTTTCATTATTTTTGTCACATTACTTATCTATTGACATAAACCTAAAATGAATGGTAAAAGCATTTATTTTCAACAAAAAAAGAATATTTATCTGATTCGTTGTAATATTCTTTGTGTTTTATCGTCTTACAAGTAGACAAATAAATTAACCTAAGTCGATTGTTTTTATAGCAAACATTTTTTTACAAAACGGTAAATTTGAGCATTATTTTATTTCGAATGGCCATTTAATAAGTCCTATGGATTCAACACAATTTAATCAACAGATTCTGACACTTTCGGATAAACTGTTCCGGTTTGCGAATTCAATTTTGCAAAATGCGGATGCTGCAAAGGATGCTGTTCAGGATCTGAATCTGAAATTGTGGGAGAAGAGGAAAATACTTGATGATGTAGAAAATTTGCCGGCATTTACTATGAAATCAATGCGAAATTTATGTCTTGATACTCTGCGTAAAAATAAAGGTGAAATTGAATTAGCACCGGAAGTTGAATATGATGAACCCAGTCCTCACTTACAGGTAGAACGAAAAGATTTGGTACTGCAGATAAGAGCATTAATTGAGACACTGCCCGAGCTACAACGAACAATTATCAGGATGCGGGATGTAGAAGGAATGGAGATAGCTGAAATAGCTTATATAACATCCATTACAGAAAATGCCGTTAGTGTTAATTTATCGAGAGCAAGACAAAAGATTAGAGAAAAAATATTGTCAGAACAATACCGTACAGAAAAATTTATATGGAAAAGCTAAATTTACTTTTAGAAAAATACTTTCGGGCTGAAACGTCGATAAGTGAAGAAACTGAACTTAAAAAATACTTTCTTGGTGAGAATGTAGCACCCGAACTTGAAATTTACCGTCCTCTGTTTGTTGCTTTTGAGCAGGAAAAACAGCAAACGATACAACCTGAATTTAAGATTCTCGAACCGAAGAAAAGAAAAGCAATTCGTTTTTGGATAAAGACAATTTCGTACTCAGGTATAGCAGCAGCAATTTTACTTGCTTTATGGTTTCAAAAGCCTTCTGAAAATGATAATTACGCAGTTATTTCGGGCCATCGTATTGAAAACTCAGAATTTGCGAATCAATACGCTGAAAAGAAACTTAATAGAGTCGGAGAGGTGCTTAGAACCGGACTGAGTCCAATGAAAAGCTTGAATATGGTGAGAGAAACTTTAAAACCAATGGAAAAAGTATCGGAAACGAGAGAAAAATTAAATGATATTAAAAATATAATCAATTTAAAATAATTATGATCATGAAAAAGATAATAACCTTAGTTGTTACAATACTAATGTTTGCAACAGCAAATCAAGCCCAAACATTGGAAAAATTATTTGACAAATATGCCGACGATGAACGCTTCGAATATGTTTCGATTGGTGGTGGTATGATGAATCTGGCTGGCGTTTTAGGTGGTTTGGATAAGAAAGATAAAAATATTGTCTCAAAAATGAGAGGATTGAAAATCTTAACATTAAATGCAAATTCTGAATCAACTCTTTGGAGACAATTGGATAGGGACTTAAAAGAACTATTAAAAGTGGGTAATTTTGAATCTGCTGTTGAAGCACGTGATAAAGGTGAAAAGGTAAATATTTATTATCGTTTTGGTGTAAATAATAAATCGGATATGCTTATTGTTTCACAGGAAAAAGGTGAATTTAGTCTTATTTGGATTAGCGGAAAAATGTCGAAGGAAGAAATGATGAACTCATTCTCAAATACAAATAATTCCCTAATTCGGATTCGTGCTGATAACGATAAATCAAAAGACACACTTTCATAAGAGAGAAAAGATACATTTTGTTTATTAATCTTCAGGATTAATATAATTAAGCCAAAACGTTGAGAAACGGGTTGGCTTTTACTTTATCAGACTCAGGAAAAGTCCGATAAAACCAATGAAAATAATGATAAAACCGGTAATTTGATTGATAATTTTTAGTTCACGCATGTTGAGGCGATTTTTAAAGCGACTCACCAAAAAAGTAAGCAAATTCCACCATATTAGTGCACCACCTAAAATTGAAAGAATCCCACAGACCGCTACAGGTAATGTGCTGGTACTACTTATAAATTCGAATCGGGCAAAAAGGGCAATCAATACAAATAATACCAATGGGTTTGAAAAGGTAAGACCGAAAGACGTAACGAAATCACTAAACAAACTATGCTTTTGAGTTTCGTTCGGTTTGGGTTGAGTGGAAGGATGACTGTTGTAAATGAAAAAACCAAAAATACCCACTACAACACTACCCATTATCTGAATAACAAAACGGTGCAATTCAATAAAATCGATGACAAAGCTTAGAAAAAAGAGAGTAATAACGGTATAAACCAAATCGGAAAAAGTAGCGCCCAAGCCGGTAGCAATACCAAATTTTTGTCCTCTGTTTAATGTCCGTTGTATTGTTAGCATCCCGATAGGACCTAAGGGAACAGAAATACATAATCCAATTAAAATCCCTTTTATAATAATCTCAAGCATCTACCACCTTTATTGTTTGCCTTGCAAAGATAGTTTTTTAAGTCGTTTAACCCAAATAACAACCTTTTAAATAAGTGTTTCTTTGTAGGATTTAATTCATCTTAAATTTAAATAATAAGTTGAGAAACACGAATTGGTTCTTTTAATTCGCTATTCAAATCTGCGAAATCCATAAAAATAGGTACCTGCATGCAGAGCTAGGTTCTACTCTTTTTCGGAGCGAACTCTTACATTTATTTATTGATAAACAATTATTTCAAAGTGTTAGAAATCAATTGCAAATCATTGAATTAAAAGCCAAAATCATCAATTACTTTGTCAAATTTTTTAGCTTCTTCCGGCTTTTTGGCAAAAACCTGTTTGGTTACGCCTTCTACATAAATGGCTTGATAGGGACGTACCGGACAAATAGACTCGCAACCTCCACAACCAATACACAAATCATCAGTCACCTCGGGTATCGTCAATCCGTTTTTATATGGAATCATGTGTACAGCTTGTGTTGGACAATGTTCGGAACAAGCACCACAATCTTTTTCATCGGTGAAAACCACACACATATCTTTTCTGAATTTTGCAATCCCGATTTGTGTCAGCTTTTTATCTTCCATTTTTAAGGAATGCAGAGCTTCTGTTGGGCAAACTTCTGAGCAAATAGTACATTCGTAAGTACAAAATACGTGGGTCGAAAATTGCAAATGTGGTTGCATGATTCCAGAAATTCCATATTGCAGAGTGGCGGGTTTTAATACTTGCATCGGACATTTGCTAACGCAAAGTTGACAGCCAGTACAATGCGTATTGAAGTGATCGATATTTTGAGCACCTGGTGGCATTATCGGCTTCCTTTTTAAAATGCTATCTTTCTTTCCTGTAATATTTGTTGCTTTTGCCATAGCCAAAGAGCCGACTAATGCTCCTGAAGTCAATAAAAAGGTACGTCGACCCTTTTTAGAAATATTTTCTTCAACAACTTTTTCCGGTTTTTTGTATCTTATTTTAAATTTCATACTTTCATTTTTGCAGACAGAAACACAATTAAAGCAAGTAACGCATCTTGAATCGTCTACTTTCATGTTTTTTATATCTATACATTCTGATTTGCAGTTTTTTACGCATTTTCCGCAGCTTGTACAAGTCGATTCATTGATCTCAAAATGAAAAATTGAAAATCGTGAAAGAAGTCCGAGTGTTGTTCCTACGGGGCAAATTGAGTTGCAATACAATCTCCCTCTGAACCATGACATTATGGCAACTGTTACAAAAAACAAAGCAGAAATGCCAAATGCAACAGGAACAAACCGAACATGTTCTACTTTATAGAAAGTGTAATTTCCCATTCCATTCGTAATGGAGGCAATACCATTATTTGCCCAAATAACCAAAGGACTGAAAAGCTGGGATGCAAAGCGTCCAAAAATGCTGTAGGGATCAAGTAATATAACCAAAAAAGAGCTTCCGGCTATAAAAACGAGTATTGTAATGATTAATATTGAATAACGAAGTAGATGTTGTGGCTTTGTATAGTTAAATTTGTGTTTCTTCTTTTTCTTTTTGAAAAGTCTTGATTTCCATGATACTACATCCTGAAATACTCCCAATGGACAAATGAATGAGCAGTAAATTCGTCCGAACAGTAAACTTAACACCAACAAAAAACCTATCATTATTACATTCAATGATAACAATGCCGGGATCAATTGAAATTTCAATAATGCATGAAGCTGTATCGGTAATTTGCCAGTAAAATCAACAAAGAATAGCAGAATTGGCAGGAAAAAAAGGATGGCCAATGCGACACGAATTTTTTTGAGAAACTTCATTATAATAGGTAGTTGTATATAGTTAATAGCTTATTGAACAATAGGTAGCATGCGAGATGCTGAATACGAACCGATTTCTAGAGCTTGATCTTTTTTACATTCAGTTTGTCCAAATTTTGTGTTCCAACTTTTAGTTTTTCAGCCAATCCAATATAGCGAACATCTGATATTTCAGTTGGTCTCACTTGCGCAAACATCTTCATGGCTGCGGTGTCGGCGGCAACAAAATCCGGTGATACAATCAACGATTTTAATAATACAACATCGTTTCCTGACTTTCCTTGCGGTCCGTTTGTTTTCATAATGCGATATGCATCCACAATATTCAACGCCGGTTTTTTGTGAAAGGTCGAGATGTCGGCTATGCATTGATGCAGGTCATTTTGATGAAAAAACTTTCTGTCCCAAGCTATTCCCATTAAATTTTTCATGGAAATTGAATTTTTAGCACCACCATGATGTTTTAATACCGGCACATTGAACCATACATCACATTCCTGTAATGATTTGTGGATTTTATTCTTCTTTAAACTTACAGCTCTGGGAAAATCTACTTCTACATACATCGATTCATCATTCCCTGGAACCATTTTGCCGCCGGCATCAGTTACCGCTTTTTCTATTCCACTGTTGGTATAACATTTTTTCCAGTCTTGACAGGTATGATCAAAAACCAACACTTCAGAAGCACCGGCATTTTTACACATCTTTACTAACGCTCCTACTAAATCGGGATTGGTATTTGCTGCCAGTTCAGGACTTTTGTCCCAACCAATATTCGGTTTAATAACAACTTTATACCCTTTTTTTACATATTTGTTAATCCCGCCAAACTCTTTAATGGCGCGGGTAAGCATTGCTGCTGGTTCTCCACCCATAACAGCCACCATGTCTACGTCTGATTGAACAGCCATGCCATTAGCATTACTTGTTGCTGCAAACGAGTCAGTGTTTATGACCGATGCTAAGCCAACTGCTGCAGCCGATTTGAAAAAGTCTCTACGTTTCATAATATTTCAATTTTCAATTATTTAATTCTGAATAATGATTAAATTTGTTAATTAAGAGTGTCCCGAAAAGTGATTTTTGAATTTAAATTACTCAAATACCGAAAATTTACTCTAAAATGAATTTAGACATTGTACTGATTTATAGGTATTTGTAGATTTTCGTTTATTCTCGATTTTCACTGTTATTTGCGCCTACCTGCTGTAGGCAGGTTCTACTCTTTTTCGGAGAAGGCTCTTAATTGAAATTTGTGACTACTCGGCACTTCAAGAAGTACTTCATTTGACGTTTTTAGGGAAATTGCTGAGTAAAAAAAATGTAATTTTCACAAAAAAAACAACCAAATTAAAGCGCATAAATGATGAATGTCGCTCCAGAACTCCCCCTTTAGGTGTTTACCTCCTGACGTAGGAGGGAGGGGTTGGGGGGCTGAGTAGTTACTGAAATTTTTATTTTTTTACCACCATGGCACTTATTTCCCAAAGCATATAAATGGGTAAAAATACCACCATAAGTGTAAATGGATCACCCGAAGGAGTAATGAATGCTGCAAGAATCAATAAAATAACAACTGCATGTTTGCGGAATTTATTAAAGAAATTGCGTTTTAAAATTCCAAGTTGTGATAATATCCATGACAGTAAAGGCAGTTCGAAAACCAGTCCCATGATAAAACAAAGCATCAAAAAGCTTCCCATATACGAATCGAGCGAAACACTATTGTCGATATAACTGCTAAGCTGATACCCGGCCAGGAATCTTAATGTCAAAGGAAAAACCATAACATAACCTACGGCAACCCCAATGTAAAACAAAATATTCCCGAAAAGAAAAGCTATTCCTGCATTTTTTCGTTCGTTGTTATAAAGTGCCGGTTTCACAAAAAGAAAAAGTTGGTAGATAACAAATGGAAAACTAAAAACGAGTGCAAACCAAAATGAAGTAGAAATATGAACAAAAAACTGAGATGCCAGATTGATATTAATTATTTTTACATGGAATTCACCAACGCAAAAATCAGGTAAAATAGGCAGTTTATTTCCTAATGCATTTAACCAGTTGTAAAAAAAGAAATCGTTTTGAGCAGGAGCAAGAATTACATTGTCAAAGAGTTCGCGCATATAAGCGAAAAACCCGAAAGATAACACTGTAACGAAAATGGCAATCCGAAATAAAATTGTGCGCAATTCATCCAGATGATCCCAAAACGTCATTTCATTTTCACTTGCTTCACTCATCCTATTTCTCAGAATCCTGCTTTTCGTCTTTTGTTACATCTTTTTTTATTTCACTTTCGATGTCGTTCAAACCATCTTTAAAACTTTTCACTCCTTTACCAATGCCACGCATAAGTTCAGGAATTTTTTTCCCTCCGAACAAAAGTAAAACTACAAGAGCTATAAGAATAATTTCGCCCGTTCCAAAATTTCCAAGCAATAATAAGTGATTCATAATTTTGATATTAATTATTTACTGAGTTCTAAATTTAGCTGTAAAAATACGATTATATTTTTTATACTGTGATGTTTGATGTTGAAATTATCGTTAATCTATTGAAAAATCGAATTATTATGAGAGTGATTTAATGAATTGTCCTCGTTTTATAGTTTTTCCATTAATTTATTGGGAAGAATTTTGAAAAGAGCGGCAATCAATGTCCATCGTTTTGAAATGTAGGCAATTTTCTTTTTGTGTTTGATAGCATAGAAGATTTGTTTTGCAGCTTTTTCTACCGGAACGACCCAAAATAATCCATCACCTTTTGCCATATCGGTATCAATAAAACCCGGACGAATGTCGGTAATAACTATCGGTAATGTCGATTTAGATGTTTTTATTCTTAATCCTTCAAGATAATTTATTTGATAAGCTTTCGAAGCAGAATATGCTGGTGCCATTCGGTTTCCACGAATTCCACCAATTGAACTAATCCCCACAAAATGTCCTGATTTTTGTTCCTGAAAAAAGCTATATGCCCAATCGGCAATGGCTGTAAAGCCCAATACATTTGTATCGATGCAGTTTTTTTCTAATTCAAAATCAAGAGTTTCGTTTAAATCACCTGTCCCAGAACTAAATACCAATATATCCAATCCGCCTAGTTCAGAAACTAATTCGGTTAAATGTTGATGTAATGTTGATGTGTTTTTTATGTCAAATGATTTACAACAAATTTGAGACGGATTTTGGGACTTTATTTCCTCTAATAAATTTAATCTTCGACCCGTAACCCCAACTTTATAGCCCTTTGCAACCATTATTTTTGCTAAGTTCCGACCAATCCCTGATGTTGCACCTACGATTATTACTTTTTTCATCTGTTATCGGGTGTTTCTAATTTCCTATTTTAAAAACACAGCATCAATTTAATATTGTGGCAATTTAATATAAAAAAAATGGGACACAGTCCGAAGAGTTGTCCCATCTGAACGATTGTATCTTTATTGGTTATGAAATAAAATGATATAGAAAAATAACAGTACCTTCAAAAGCCGTTTTCTTATTGCCTTTTATTTCCATCGAAACTTGAATTTCCGCTTTTGATGTGCCTCGAAGATTGGTCAATGCTTTTAAGATTGCATGTACCCTTACTTCGCTGTTTACTAAAACCGGACTATTGAAACGCAAATTCTCAATGCCATAATTTACGGTAAGTTTCGAATTGTTTACTTTTACAATTTGTTCCCACAGATAGGGTAAAACCGATAAATTTAAGTAACCATGTGCTATGGTTGATTTAAACGGACTTTCAGTTTTAGCACGTTCTGTATCAACATGTATCCATTGATGATCGTGTGTTGCGTCTGCAAATAAATTGATTTGATCTTGAGTAATAGTAATATAATCCGAAACTCCGATTTCTTTTCCTACAAACTGGTTTAAGTCATCAAAGCTATTAATTATTACTGGAACCATTTTTTTTGTATATTATTAATGAAAAATTGCACATTATTTTGAGTTGTGTGCAAAAGTACATATTTTATAGCAATAACTTTATAGTTTCTACTGTGTTTTTTGAAAAATTCTAAATTGTTTAAGGTACCAAAAGTAGCACTTAAAAGTGCTTTTGCCAGAAAATCAGTTGTTCCGCTTAATCCGTTTAATCCATGTGCTGATTAGTAACAAATTTGCTAACTTCGTTTAATAAAACCTGATTTTCATTGGGTGTGCCAATTGTAATGCGGACACAGCCTAAACATAAAGAAACAGAGTTCCGGTTACGAACAATTATACTCTTTTCAACCAGATAGTTATAAAATTTATTTGCGTCATCCACTTTTACTAAAATGAAATTGGCATCAGTTGGATAAATGTGTTGAACAAAGGAGAATTGCTTTAAATTTTCAATTAATTTGGTTCGTTCACTTAAAAGTATTTTTATCCAATCTTTTACCTGTTTGGCATTCCCAAGTGCAATCAATGCTTGTTTTTGAGTAAGTACATTAACGTTGTAAGGATATTTAATTTTGTTCAGAACAGAAATGATTTCAACAGAAGCAAACGCCATTCCAAGACGTATAGCAGCACTTCCCCATGCTTTAGAAAATGTTTGAAGAATGATCAGGTTTGGATATTCAGTAAGAAATTCTGTATAACTTCCGTCGGATGCAAAGTCGATATAGGCTTCGTCTAAAACAACTATTCCATCAAATTCTTTCAACACTTTTTTTATTTCCTCACCGTCTAAAGTATTGCCGGTAGGATTGTTTGGAGAACAAAGCCAAATGATTTTTGTGTAAATATTGCAGGCAGATAAAAGCTTTTCAGCCGAAAGTTGAAAATTTTCGTCCAGTAAAACGTTACGATATTCTATGTCATTTATAGATGCCGAGACTTTGTACATTCCGTATGTTGGTTCAATGGCCACCACATTATCAATACGAGGTTCGCAAAAAGCACGAAAAAGTAAATCAATTGGTTCATCACTTCCGTTGCCCAGAAAAATATTCTCAACCGGAACATTTTTCAGTGCTGAAATTTTCTCTTTTACTTCCCATTGCAATGGATCGGGGTAACGATTAAAAGGTGCATTGTATGGGTTTTCGTTTGCATCCATATAAACCGATGCCTCTCCTTTGAACTCATTGCGGGCACAGGAATATGGTTGGAGGGAACGAATATTCTCGCGTAATAACTTATCTATATTCATTTTCAAACTATTAACTGTCAATTATAAACTATCAATTGTCAACTTATCACAAACCTACCTTCTGTGACTACTATATCTTGCTTCGTCTTCTTCAGGTTTCTCTTCGTCTAAACGTACTTTAACAGCATTGCTATGTGCTTGTAATTCTTCGTTTTCGGCCATTAATATAATAGCATTACTCAAGTTAGTAAGTCCTTCCTGAGTTATTTGTTGAAAAGTAACTTTACGAATAAAACTGTCCAGATTCACTCCATTATAAGCCTTAGCGTAACCGTTAGTAGGTAATGTGTGGTTTGTTCCTGAAGCATAATCACCTGCACTTTCGGGCGTGTAATTTCCAAGAAAAACAGAACCTGCATTTACAATATTCGCAGCCACTCCCATATAGTAACGAGTGGAAATAATCAAGTGCTCCGGTGCATATTCGTTGGTCATTTCAACGGCTTCTTCGAGCGTTTTTACCACAATAATTTTACTGTTTTCCAATGCTTTTTTAGCAAAATCTTTTCGAGGTAGTTGAGCCAGTTGTAATTCTATTTGTTCCAACACAGGTTCTACAATTTTCTCGCTCACAGTGATTAATATCGATTGGCTGTCAACGCCGTGTTCGGCTTGCGAGAGCAAATCGGCTGCTACAAAAGCAGGATTTGCAGTGTCATCTGCAATGATTTCAACTTCTGAAGGTCCGGCAGGCATATCAATCGCCACATCGCGCAAGGATACTAGTTGTTTTGCAGCAGTTACATATTGATTCCCGGGACCAAAAATTTTGTACACTTTTGGAACTGATTCTGTACCGTAAGCCATAGCGGCAATAGCTTGTGTTCCACCAATTTTAAAAATTCGATGAACACCTGCAATTTTTGCAGCATATAAAACTGCCGGATGAATTTTACCTTCTTTATTGGGAGGCGTACATAGAATAACTTCTTTACATTCAGCAATTTGAGCCGGAATTCCCAACATTAAAACGGTTGAAAAAAGTGGTGCAGTTCCACCCGGAATATACAACCCAACTTTCTGGATAGCAATTGCTTTCTGCCAGCAATAAACTCCCGGTGAAGTCTGAATTTCAGGTAAATCCTGTTGTTGCTCCGAATGAAATTTGAAAATGTTGCGGCGTGCCATTTCAATGGCTTGTTTCAAGTTCATTGAAACAAGACTATCAGCTTCAACTATTTCTTCTTTGGTCACTTCCAGTGTTTCAAGGCTGACCTTGTCGAATTGCTTTGTGTAATCTTTTATCGCAGAGTCGCCACGTTTACGAACATCGTCTAATACTTTCTGAACAGTATCGAGAAGCGATGTGCTGTCGAAAACAGGACGAGCAAGTATCGAAGCCCATTTTTCACGTTCGGGGTATTTTATAACTTGCATAATATGTTGTTTTAATAGATTAATATTCTAATTGTAAATAAACAAATTTTTTAGTAATCCAGTTCTAAAATTTTTCTCACGAATCCATATCTACTCTCCTTCTCGTTTTAGAGAGTATTGGGTGTGTATAACTTTTTCAAAAAAGCTTATCCCATTTGACATATAAATCTTCCATGTCTTTCAACACAAGATTTGCTCCGCTATTGCTTAAAACTTCAGGGTTTAAAGGACCGGTATTTACAGCTATTGTGAATAATCCTGCTGCATTTGCTGATTCAACACCAAGGGGAGCATTTTCTATCACAACGACCTCCCAAGGTTGCAATCCGGATTTTTTTAATGCTTTCAAATAGGGTTCGGGATGCGGTTTGCCGTTCGTTACATCAAAGGCCGTAACCATTTTTTCTTTTTTAAAAATATCAGGAAAATTTTCTTGTAAGCTGTCTATTAAACTGGGTTGACCTGAACCTGTAACAACAAAAATATCTTTGTTTTCAGCTTTAATTTTCTGCAACAGCTCTAAGGCAAAAGGCATTCTTTCTATTTTGCCACAAGCCTCAAAATGAGTTGATTTGATTTTGTATATCTCTTTTTTTTCTTTTTCGGTAGCATTTCTTCCACGAACTGCCACAAAAACGTTATCAATTGTAGATGCGCCTGTTCTCCCTTCGTTCATATATGCTTCCGTTTCAGTAAATGGTAATCCAACCTGAAGCATGGCTTTTAACCATGATACAGCATGAAATTTCATTGAATCGAACAAGACGCCATCCATATCAAAGAAAATGGCTTTAGGTTTAAAATCAGGATATTTATTTTTTTTTTTGAAAATCTCTATTTCAGATAAAAGCATAAGGTTCTATTTTTGTGCAAAGATACTTATTTTGTCCCTTACTTTTGATTTTTTTGTTCCTCTAATTCTCAATTTTAAGTACTGCATGATGATTGTTAATCATTTTAATATTTAATAGGTTGTTTTTTTTACCAAACTTTTTTAATGAAACGAAAAAAAACTCTAAATTTGCAGCGTATTTTTTAAATCGGGATGTGGCGCAGTTGGTAGCGTGCTACGTTCGGGACGTAGAGGTCGCAGGTTCGAATCTTGTCATCCCGACCACGAAAAAGCCGGAGAGCATTTTATTGCTTTCCGGCTTTTTCATAAATAAGAAGTTTCGTACGTTTATCGAACGATAACTTTGTGAGTTTTATCATTTATATTTACTAAATAAGCTCCGCTATTTACTATAAATGAAAATTCATTTTCAAGATTTGCTGAATAAATTAACTGTCCGTTTATAGCGAATAATTTTACTTGAGCCTTACCATCAAATCGGGCTTCAATTGAATTATTTATTGAATAGACTGAAGTGCTATTTTTGTAATTTTCATTATTTCCGGTACCTAAATCGTATGTGAAAGTAGCTATATAATTTGCGCTATTATTGCTATCCCACAAAGTATTGGTGCCATCAGTAGCTGAAAACCAAACTTTTAAAGAATAGGTTTGTGCTTTTGTTAAACTGTAGCCTGTAAATACATTTACTCCGGTAGTACTTTTCCATTTCGAAGATGTTGTTCCATCACTTGAATTTAATGGCAAAATAATTTCTTTTATAGTAAGATCATCAATTTGATAATACATTTTAGCCGAAACACCATTTAATACAGGAGTTGTAGTTATTTCAGCGCCAATGTAAATGGGTGTGGTTACTGACCCTAAGTCTTTAGCATTAAAGTTTGTGGTTTGAACAGTGGAACTTCCATTGTACCATTGAGCAGAAGCTGGATCTGGATCTTGTCCGATATAAATTAATGAATTTCCGAGTGTTGCAATGGATGATATCTCGCTGTTTTTTGTTGCAGTTACAGTAAAAGTAGTATAGTCTAGTTTTATAGTATAATTTCCAGTACCACTGATTGCTTGATCAGCGGGAGTTATATCACTCCAGACAATAGCACCATTTTTGTCCAAACTTACAATTTTAAAATTACCTCCAATAACATCGGCTGTGTAAATTGTTTCGGTTGTAGAATTAGTCATGGCTTTAAATTCAGTAGTTGTCCACCCTCCAACAATAGAGCCAATAACATATAATTGCTGTGCATCGCAAAAAAACAGAATCAGACCTTCATTTAATTTTGCATAAAATGTCACAGCAGTTTCGGCTGTTAATGTAAAAATACGATTATCAATACCGTCTTTTTCATCGGGTCCAGTCCATGTACCAGTATTAAAAACCTTGTATTCGTATGTTCCGGCAGATAGCGTTTTTTCAAGAGAATAGACGCCGCTTGTTCCGATTTCTGTCATTTTATATTCGGCAGCACTGTTATTCCAGTCGTTGAAATTTCCTGTTACAGTAAAGTCCGCACCAAATGACAATAAATTTGCCATTATAATGGCAAAGAATAAAAGAGTAATTTTTTTCATAATTTAAATTGTTTTAAAGAGTTAATAATTTTCAAATGTACGTTTTTTTTTGAACAATATTATTGAGTCTAATTTAAAAAATAGGATAAAAACATATGCAATCGTTTGCGAATAAATATATTTGCTTCTCGAATTTTGCAAAAACAGAGTATATTTGCATCTTAAAAATAGAAATATATGAAACGAATTATCAATACAACAAACGCACCTGCTGCTATAGGTCCTTATAGTCAGGCTGTGGAAGCAAATGGAATGCTATTTATATCAGGACAACTCCCGATAAATCCTGAAGTAGGGAAAATAGAAGTTACAGATATTGCCGAACAAACCGAACAGGTTTTTGCAAATATTAATGCCATCCTTACCGAAGCTGGTTATTGTTTTTCGGATGTTGTAAAATCAACTGTTTTTATTGCAGATATAGCCGATTTTGGAGCTATGAATGAGGTGTATAAAAAGTATTATCAAACTGAATGTCCGGCACGCTCTGCATTTGCCGTAAAAGCGTTACCACTTGGAGCATTGGTGGAGATTGAAACGATAGCTGCGAAATAAATGCGATGTGATAATGAGATAATGTGATGATGTGATGATGAAATAATGTGATGATGAAATAATGAGATAATGTGATGATGAAATAATGTGATGATGAGATAATGAGATAATGTGATGATGAAATAATGTGATAATGAGATAATGTGATGATGTGATGATGAGAGAATGAGATAATGAGATAATGTGTTAAATTGTTAATACATCACTACATTGTCACATCGATACATTACCTCATCAATACATCGTTTTATCGCCTCATTATCAAATCAATACATCGTTATTTCACATCATCATATCATCATATCATCATATCAACACATTACCACATCAACACATTACCACATTACCACATTACCACATCATCACATCAAAATCTCATTCCTCTCAACAATTCCCCGATTTCCATTCGTTTTTTTCCGGCTACCTGAACTGTTTTTAAATGGATAAACCCATCCGATAATGCTATTTTTGCATATTTTTTTCCATCAGTTTCTACCGTTCCCAGAGTTAGATTGTGTTGGATGATTTCTTTCTGAGTTTCGTAAATCTTGAGAAGCACCTGATTTTCTTGTTTTGGAAATTGCAATTCCATCCATGCAGTTGGATACGGTGACATTCCACGAACAAAATTGTAAACTTTTTCCACATCCCACGATATGTCTATCTGGCAGGTTTCCTTGAAAATCTTTGGTGCAGGTTTCAATTCTTTTTCGGATTGGATAAATTGCGCTTGATCAATTCCTTCAATTTTGTTTTCATTTAGCAAATTAACCGTTTTTTTTACCAGTTCGGCACCCATCATCATTAATCTATCGTGGACAGTCTCGGCGTTATCAGTTTCAGAGATGGGCGTTTTTTCCTGTAAAATAATTTTACCGGTATCAATTTCGTGAGTAAGGAAAAAAGTGGTTGCTCCGGTTTCTTTTTCACCGTTGATAATTGCCCAGTTGATAGGTGCTGCACCTCTATATTGTGGCAATAAAGATGCATGAAGATTAAAAGTGCCGTATGTTGGCATGCTCCAAACTACTTCAGGCAACATCCGGAATGCAACAACAATTTGTAAATCAGCCTGAAGTTTTCTTAACTCTTCTAAAAATAGTTCATCTTTTAATTTTTCAGGTTGTAAAAGTGGCAGGTTTTTATCTAATGCGTATTGTTTTACTGGCGAGAACTGAATTTTGTGCCCTCTTCCGGCAGGCTTGTCAGGCATTGTAATTACACCAACAATATTATAATTATTTTCAACTAATATTCTGAGGCTTTCCACCGCAAAATCGGGCGTACCCATAAAAATAATTCGAAGCCCATCAGCCTCAAAAGGGAATTTTATTTTTGATTCAATAACGTTATATGGAGCTTCTTTTTGCATTATTCTTTTTGATTTTGAGTATTACAATTGTATCTTATTTTCTCTCCTGAAGGAACGGGTTGGGGTGAGGTTCTCAATTTCTTTTATCCACTCCCCACATAAGTTTGTTTTTTAGGGTATCGAAGAAAGTTTGATTCAATTGTTTGATAATTTTAACTCCGTGATCAGCTTTTGTTAACCGTAAAACGGTTTTTTGTTCCAATACTTTCGAACGTCCATCTACAGCCAATAAAAAACTGCGACTACGACTGTGAACTTCAAGATCAATTGTCCACGAATCGGGAACAATCAAAGGTCGTACATTCAAGCTGTGTGATGCTACAGGCGATAAAATGAAATTTTGTGTTTGTGGAAACATTAAAGGTCCACCCACACTCATTGAATAGGCAGTAGATCCAGTAGGTGTGGATACTATTAATCCGTCAGCCTGATAAGTATGAACCATATCTCCATTGATACTCGCATTAATGCTTATCATAGAGGAACTATCTTGTTTCAGAACCGCAATTTCGTTCAGAGCGTAGGGGTATTTCAGTTCGGTGCCGTCAAGGATTTCAACGTGTATTAATGATCTTTCTTCGATAATGAAATGTTTAGACATTAAAGCCTCCAGCGAAAGGAGTATTTCTTCACTTGGTATATCGGCTAAAAACCCAAGTCGGCCGGTATTAATACCTAAAATGGGAATTTGTTTTTGACCAATACGGGCAGCAGAACTTAAAAAAGTCCCATCTCCACCAATGCTAAATGCAAAGTCTGCAAAAAAATCATCGTCTTGAATAATTTCTGTATTGATCATTTTGCAATCCCCATATTCTTTTACAAACTCATACAATTCATTGTCGAGCAGGAGGGTAACATCTTTATCATTGAAATAATCGAATATGACTTTTATATGTGATAAAATAACTGTTCGATAGATATTCCCGAATATGGCAATTCTCATATAATTATAAATTAATTCCGAACATTAATTGTTCAGAAATTTTTTAATAAATGGAAAAAAAACTGGATGCAGTTAATCCCTCAAAATTTTTAGCTATTTTTGTGGTTCAATATGTTTAAATGCATACAATTGTATTGCAAAGGAACTAAATGAAAACCAAACTTCCAAATGTTTTGTTTGGAAGTTGTTATATCATAATGATTCAAAGATGACAAAATTAAGTGTCAATATAAACAAAGTAGCAACTTTGCGAAATGCTCGTGGAGGGAATGTGCCCAATGTGTGTCAGGTCGCATTGGATTGTGAGAAATTCGGGGCTCAGGGTATTACTGTTCATCCACGTCCGGATGAGCGTCATATACGTTTCTCAGATGTTTGGGAGTTGAAATCTAAGATTTCCACAGAATTTAATATAGAAGGATATCCTTCTCCTGAGTTCATCCAATTAGTAAAGTCAGTCAAACCACATCAGGTTACACTTGTTCCGGATCCACCAGATGCAATTACATCCAATTCAGGTTGGGATACCGTTAATAATTTGGAATTTCTAAAAAACGTTGTTGCCGATTTTCAGTCTGTTGGAATTCGTGTATCCATTTTTGTAGATACATGTATGAAGAATGTTGAATTTGCAGCTAAAACAGGAACGGATAGAATTGAGTTATATACAGAACCTTATGCTTCAAATTATCCATCAGGGAAAGAGGCTGCTGTAGCTCCATTTCTTGAAGCTGCGAAATTGGCTAAGAGTCTCGGATTGGGTTTAAATGCCGGCCATGATTTAAGTCTGGAAAATCTAAAATATTTTCACGAAATAATTCCCTGGATTGATGAAGTTTCGATTGGTCATGCTTTGATTTCAGATGCTTTGTATTTTGGACTCGAAGACACAATAAAGAGATATAAAGAACAGTTAGTTTAATTATTGAATGTAATAATTTAGAGTTTTGTAAATTACTATTTGATTATAAAAACTATCTCAAATCGTTTTTAATAAAAAACGGTATGAAAATTGTTTGAAAATGGTCTGAAAAAAATATTAGCTGGAATTAAAATATAAACATAACAAATAAACAAATACTAAAATGAATTTACTGCTCCTTTTGCAAGCAACCGGTGATCTTGCACAAACTGTTACAAATGCTTCTGCAGCATCACCTGCTCAGCCTGAAATGAGTTTATGGACAATGGCAACTTATGGTGGTCCAATTATGATTGTGTTAGCACTCATGTTGGCATTTGCCGTTTATTTATTTATCGAACGTGTGGTGACGTTGAAACAAGCCGGTGAAGAAGATAAATCGTTTATGAATCGAATAAAAGATTATATCTATGATGGTAAAATTGATGCAGCGGTAAAGTTGTGCCGTGATACAAATACACCGACATCCAGAATGGTGGAAAAAGGAATTAGTCGTTTAGGACGTCCTATGAGTGATGTATTGGTTGCCATCGAAAATGTGGGAAATATTGAAATTGCAAATCTTGAAAAAGGGTTGGTTATTATGGCTTCAATATCGGGTGGAGCTCCAATGTTAGGATTTCTTGGAACAGTAACCGGGATGGTGACAACTTTCTACAATATGTCGTTGAACAATAGCGGATCTATACAGCTAAGTGATTTATCTCAAGGGATGTATCAGGCAATGGTAACTACAATTGGTGGTTTGATAGTCGGTATTTTGGCTTATTTTGCTTACAATTATCTTGTTTCGCGCGTCGATTCGGTAGTACGTAAACTAGAAACAAAAACGATGGAATTTCTCGATTTATTGAACGAACCTGCGTAATTTAGTTGAACGTTCAAAATGTCTGTAAGACTTTTGAACGTTTAAACATATAATTAATAAATTATATGTTTCACAAATTGGTTTCGGTAAAATTTGAAAATAGAAAAATACTAAATTATTATGGCATTAAAAAAACGAAATAAAGTAGAAGCAGGATTTGCTATGTCGTCGATGACTGATATTATATTCCTGTTACTTCTCTTTTTTATCATGGCTTCCACCATGTCATCGCCAAACGATATAAAAATAAATTTACCCCAAAGTAAAGCCACATCATCTACCAAATCGGTAGTTGCTAAGGTGTCTATCGATGACAAAGGAAATTATTTTGTGGCAAAAGGATCAGCACAACCTGAAGCAATTGCTCCTGAAATGCTTGAAGCGTATATTTTGAATATCGTGGCACAAGATACTACTACATATATTGCACTTCATGCCGATCAGAATATCGCATACAAAGAAGTTGTAAGAGTGCTTGATATCGCCAATCAGCACAAATTAAAATTAGTTATAGCAACACAAACTGCCCAGAAATAAAAAAAGTGAAGAAATCGAATACATATGGTGTTATAGGGTCCATCTTGTTTTGCGGGATATTGATACTCTTACTTCTTTTAATTTATCTTCCCGGACTTAAAGCCCCCGAAGATGAAGGATTAATGGTAAGTTTTGGAAACACAGAACAAGGTAGTGGAATGACTGAGACACCCACTCCAAAACCGGCAGTGATTCCTGAACCGACTCCTGTGGCAAAGGCCGTGAAACCTGTCAAACAGGATTTGATGACACAGACCGATAATTCATTTGCCATTGCCGAACAAAAGAAAAAAGATGAGCTTCGCAAACAGCAGGAAGCACTGGAACGTCAACGTGTAGAAAAAGAACGAATTGCTGCCGAACAAAAGCGAAAAGAACAGGAAGCTATTAATAATGCCAATGCAATGAATGGATTATTTGGCAATAACAATTCTTCCGGTTCGGGAACAACAACCGGCGAGACACAACAGGGAAACCCCGTTGGCAAAGGTTCATCGGGTGGGAATTCCTGGTCGTTAAGTGGTCGCAACTTAAGTGGAAGGTTAGTTTCACCAAGTTACAACGAAGATGTTGAAGGAAAAATTACAGTGAATATTCGTGTAGATCAAAGTGGTAAAGTTATAAGTGCTTCCATAGGTTCACCAACCACTATATCGGATACTCAAACACGAAATGCAGCTATGTCTGCTGCTCAAAACACCCGTTTTACAACAGGAAAAGATATTTCATCAGGAAGCATAACCTATAATTTTAAATTGAGATAAGATTATGAAAGTATTTGTTTTTCTGGCTGATGGTTTCGAGGAAATTGAAGCCATTGTACCTATCGACATTTTTAGACGAGCTGAAATTGATGTAGCTACTGTTTCCATTTCGGATATTAAAGAAGTAAATGGAGCGCATGGAATTAAAATACTTGCGGATAAATTATTTTCTGAAACAGATTTTTCAACAAATGATTTACTTTATTTGCCGGGAGGTATGCCCGGAGCAACCAATTTGGATGCGCATGAGGGATTAAAAGCTTTACTTATGGTTCAGGCTACAGAGAAAAAACCTATTGCTGCCATTTGTGCTGCACCTTTGGTGTTGGGGAAATTGAATTTATTGCAAGGTCACGAAGCTATATGCTATCCGGGGTTTGAGGCGAATTTGTTAGGAGCTAAACTTTCTGAAAATAAAATTGTAACATCAGGACTTATCAGCACTGCTAAAGGTGCAGGAGTTGCTCTGGAGTTTGCATTGAAAATTGTAGCAGATCTGAAAGGTAAAGCGGTCTCCGATAAATTGGCAAATGCAATTTGTTATTAATAGGGACGAATTTATCCAAAAAAATAAAGCTCCGGAGAATTTCCGGAGCTTTTCTTTTTTTTTGATGTTCTGTTTGTTAAACCGCAGGCTTTTCAGAACAAGCTTTTTTATCTTTACTGCAATTCATTTTAGTAGTTGTACAACTTTTTTCGCATGATTTCTTGTCTTTACAACATGCATCAACTTTTCCATCCTTGCAACAAAGTTCTTTCTTATCAGCACAGCATTTTTCAGTTGTTTTTTTGTCTGCAGTACAGGTTGTTTTGCAACAATCTGCTTTTTTCTCACATTTAACTTCGGTTTTAGCTTTTGACTCCTTTTCCGAAACCTTTTGAGTTGTTTGAGCAGTGATGACTGCTGTCGTTAAAAATAACGCTATGAGCGATACAATAAATTTATTTGTTTTCATGTTTGTTTTTTGATTTTTTAAATGGATATAGAGCATCAACAATCATAACAATTGAATTGTTGATTTCTACATTAAATATATTTTATTTTAATTCAATAATCAATGTGATAAAATATCCATTCAAATCAAAAGAACAGATTTTAAAACAAGAATTTTTCGCCCACTTTCCAAAGTTGGGTCATTGGGAGGAGGATGAGAAACGACTTGCTTAGAAATTAATTTATCAGAATGACAATAGGTTGAAATTGAGAAATATATGGGTAATGGTGGCTCGAAGCACGTTGTTGCTGAAGTGCTTTGTAAAATTGGAATATCAACCTGATATCTATTTAAGCTACAACATGGGATTTCTTGCTGTCCGAACGAACAATCGTTTGAGACAGGTGATTTTGCCATTTTGCATAACTGTTTTGCAATATTTTCGGGACCTTCATTTGCACAAAAATTACAACAATACTTTTCAATATTGAATCCTAATCCTGCAGTCAGAAAAAATCCCGCCCATAGAAAAACAATTATATGTTTTAATGCTGTCTTCATTATTTCTATTTCAAAACTAATTGATTTTATTAGAAATGTATTAAACGAGTGTGATAATTTGAATTTATTATGAGTAGTGTTGAGAAAATTAATTAAAACGAGTTAAATATGCGATGTGTTTTAACACAGCAGTTCGGATAGAGGAAAAATGAAGAAAAACTTAGGTTACATAGCAAGAGTATTTAAAAATATATTTTTGAAATCGAAATTCTTCTGATATTCGGGATAGTAACTCGATGCTAGGGATGTTTCATACCTGGTACTAGTCTACTTGTTTCAATTTAAACTTTTGTGGACTATATGGAATATATCACTGAAAATTATCAATTACGTCTATGTACATACTCATATATTTAAATCTAATTTTCATTTTTGAAATTCAGATTTAAACATGTACTTTTGTATCTCTTAAAAAATGGAATATTTATACTGAATGAAAGAATTTCTAAAAGACAAAGTATTTGAATTAATATCCGAAGCCGCCGACGAACAACAGCAGGAATGTTATGTGATTGGTGGTTTTGTTCGCGACATTTTTTTGAAACGACCATCGAAAGATATTGATGTAGTGGTGGTTGGAAGTGGAATTGAATTGGCCGAAAGAGTTGCCAAAAAGTTAGGTAAAAAAGCGAAAATTACCGTTTTCAAAAATTTTGGGACAGCACAGGTAAAGCTCAACGAACTGGAAGTGGAATTTGTAGGGGCAAGAAAAGAATCGTATCAGCGGGATTCAAGGAAACCGATAGTAGAAAATGGAACGTTGGAGGACGATCAGAATCGACGCGATTTCACCATCAACGCTTTAGCACTTTGCCTGAATAAAGATCGTTTTGGCGAACTGATTGATCCATTTGGTGGATTAGAAGATTTGAAAAACTTCGTTATCCGTACTCCTTTGAGTCCTGATATTACTTTTTCCGACGATCCCTTACGAATGATGCGAGGAATCCGTTTTGCAGCTCAACTTAACTTTTTTCTAGAAATTAACACTTTCGAAGCCATTGAACGAAACAAGGCTAGAATTGAAATCATTTCGAAAGAACGAATTGTTGATGAATTGAATAAAATAATGCAGTCGCGGAAACCTTCCGTGGGTTTTATTTTGCTCGAAAAAACCGGTTTATTGGAGTTGATTTTTCCTGAATTGTTGGCTTTGAAAGGTGCTGAAACAAAGGATGGAGTAGGGCATAAAGATAATTTTTATCATACGCTTGCTGTGTTGGATAATCTGTGTCAACATACCGATAAGCTTTGGTTGCGGTGGTCGGCTTTACTCCACGATATTGGTAAACCTCGTACGAAAAAATTTGATAGTCGTCTGGGTTGGACATTCCACAATCATAATTTTGTGGGTGAAAAAATGATTCCGGAGATTTTCCGTCGAATGAAATTACCCACCAACGAAAAGATGAAATATGTTCAGAAAATGGTGACTTTGCACATGCGTCCCATTGTTTTGAGCGAAGATGAAGTGACCGATTCGGCTATTCGGCGTTTGCTTTTTGATGCAGGTGATGATATTGATGATTTAATGAAATTGTGTGAAGCAGATATTACTTCGAAAAACCCTGATAAAGTAAAAAAATTCAGATCGAATTTTCAACTTGTACGTCAAAAACTGAAAGAAATTGAAGAAAAAGATCGGGTTCGGAATTTTCAACCACCCGTAAGCGGACAGGAAATTATGGAAACCTTTCATCTGCCGGCGTCTGCCATAGTGGGAGATATAAAGATGAGGATCAAAGATGCCATTCTCGATGGAATCATTCCAAACGAATATGACGCTGCTCGTGTTTATATGTTTAAAGTAGCCAAAGAATTAGGGCTGCAATAGTAAATAGATATAGCAATATGAATATGAAAACAATCATTCCAATTTTTATCAGTATGATACTTTTCTCAGCCTGTAATTCTTCAAAAATTGATTATCCGATAACGTTAAAAGAAGTTGTGGTAGATACTTATTTTGGAGAAGAAGTAAATGATTCCTATCGCTGGCTCGAAAATGATACTTCCGTTATGACTGCTGCTTGGGTGAAAGCTCAGAACAAAGTGACTTATGACTATTTGTCGAAAATTCCATTCAGAGATGCGTTGAAGAAACGCCTGACAGCATTGACAAATTACCCACGCTACGATTCTCCTTTTAAGAAAAATGGCAAATATTATTTCTTCAAAAATAATGGTTTGCAGAATCAAAGTGTTTTGTATAGCATGGAAACGCTGGCTTCAAAACCGGAAATCCTGCTCGATCCGAATACATTCTCTGCAGATGGAACGGTGGCATTATCGGATGTTGCTTTCTCAAAGGATGGGAAATATTTGGGATATACTATTGCCCGAAGTGGTTCGGACTGGAATGAAATTTTCGTTTTGGATATGGGTTCAAAAAAGATACTTTCCGATCATATTGTGTGGTCAAAATCTTCGGGGATTGCATGGAACGGCAACGGGTTTTATTATAGTGCTTTCGATGCTCCTGAAGCCGGAAAAGAATATTCTTCGAAAAATGAATATGAAAAGATATATTATCACACAATTGGTCAGGCACAATCCGACGATAAAATGATTTTCGAAGATAAAGAACATGCACTTCGTGAATGTTATGCAAAGGTAACTGATGATGAGAATTATATATTTATTTCGATAACTGAAACAACAACCGGGAATGGATTGATATTTAAAGACCTAACTAAATCCCGCGCAAAGTTTGAGGAACTAACTCCCGGTTTTGAAAATGATTATAGTGTTGTAGATGATTTGAACGGGAAGATTTATATCCTCACCAACTGGAAAGCTCCAAATCAACGATTGATGGCTGTTGATCCAAAAATGCCCGCTCGAGAAAACTGGAAGGAAATTATCCCGGAAACACAAAATGTGCTGGAAGAAGTTTCAATCATTGGCGGGAAAATCATTACTCTTTATATGAAAGATGCCTGTCATCACGCTTATGCATTCGATGTGCAGGGAAAACAACTTTACGAAATTAAATTACCATCTTTAGGTACATTAAGCGATATCTCCGGCAGTAAAGATGATAAAGAAGCTTTTTATTCCTTCACTTCGTATACTTATCCTCCGACTATCTTTAAGTTTGATGTTGAGAATAATATTTCTGAAGTGTTTCAAAAAGCGGAAGTTTCCTTTAATATTGATGAGTATACCAGTGAACAGATTTTTTATAAAAGCAAAGATGGGACAAACATCCCGATGACACTAACTTATAAGAAAGGTCTGAAAAAGGATGGCAAAAATCCATTAATGCTGTATGGTTATGGCGGTTTTAATATCAGTTTATCCCCAACGTTCAAGGTTTCACGTATTCCATTTCTAGAAAATGGTGGAATTTATGCAGTGGCAAATATTCGTGGTGGTGGCGAATATGGTGAAAAATGGCATTTGGATGGAACAAAAATGAAAAAACAAAATGTGTTTGACGATTTTATTGCAGCCGCTGAATTCCTGAAAAAAGAGAAATATACTAACTCCTCAAAATTGGCCATTGATGGCGGTTCAAATGGCGGGTTGCTCGTTGGCGCTTGTATGACTCAGCGTCCGGATTTGTATGCAGTAGCCGTTCCCGAAGTGGGCGTGCTGGACATGTTGCGATATCACAAGTTCACCATCGGTTGGTCGTGGACCAGCGATTACGGAAATAGTGAGGAAAGCGAAGAAATGTATAAGTACTTGAAAGGATATTCGCCGTTGAATAATATAAAAGAAGGAACTTGTTATCCGGCAACATTTATCATGACAGGTGATCACGATGATCGTGTCGTTCCTGCTCATTCCTTTAAATTTGCGGCTACCTTACAGGAAATGAATGATGGAACAAATCCGACATTGATTCGAATTGATTCTAAAGCCGGACATGGTGCAGGAAAACCAATCGCAAAAGTGATTGAAGCACAAACTGATATGTGGTCGTTTGTAATGTTTAATCTGGGAATGAAACCAACCTTTTAATTGAAAATTGACAATTAATAATTGATAATTGAAGAATTTTTAGGCTAATTATTTGTTAGGTTGGTCAAAATAACTATCTTTGCACTCGCTTTGAAAAAATGGCGGGATAGCTCAGTTGGTTAGAGCGTCGGATTCATAACCCGGAGGTCACGAGTTCAACTCTCGTTCCCGCTACTGTCGAGGACTTATCACTTTTATTAGTGGTAAGTCCTTTTTCTTTTGCCTTGTATTTGTCTGTAAATGAATGGTTTAAAACAAATAATTCATTGACTTTTGAAGTTAGATATTTACGATTTTTAGTGTCGAGGATAATCCCTTCAGGAAACACTAATTTTTGGATTTTTTTCTTATGTCTCAAACTTCCAGAAGCCCAGTATTTACTTATGTTTTGCAAAAAAAATATTGATTTATTTAGCTGATTTTTCAAGTTAGATATTTGTTTTTCACTTATATCTTCTTTTGGCTCTATTTCATTAATTTGTATGTTTATTTTGTCTAAAAACTTCAAATAAATATCTTGCTCTATATCACCATAAGCATGTCTTTCTTCCAATTTATCTCTCTTGTTTTTCAGTTCTGTAAGTTGTTTCTTAATCAAAGTGTCTTCATTCCTCTTTTCTTTTGATTCGGAAGTTAATATCTTTTCGATTTGAAGTTTAAATAAATCTATATATTTATCTTCAAGTACGTATGAGTCTAATAAATCAACAAACATTTCATTTGCACCAATTTTATTATTTAGTCGAGCTGAAGTAGTAGCATTTATACATGAACCATTGCAATTTTGGCATTTATAATAATGGAGTTTTTTCTTTTTATTTTCGTATGATGTCATTCTTCCATTACAAATGCTACAATACAAATACCCTGTTAAAGGCCTTGCTTCTGATTCCTTTACAACCGTATAACCTTGTTTTCTATTACTAATTATATCTTGAACCTTTAAAAATAACTGCTTACTTACCATTGCCTCATGATTACCTTCAATAACCTTGCCTTCTAAAAGTTTATTTGCAATTAAACCACAATAAAAAACATTCCTCCACATAGTACTTATCCGTTGAGTTGTAATTTTGACACCAAATCCGTTAAGTCTTCGTATGATTTCCACGTCAGTTTCTCCTTCAGTTTTCCATTGCCATGCAAGTTGAAGTTTCTTACCTACTTCATTCAATCTAATATCCTGATGAATTGACCTTTTATCAAAATCATGAACTCTTGTACCATAATGGTCATATCCCATAGGTGCAGAACCTAACCAATTTCCAGCATTTAAAAAAGATTTTAGTCCAGGAATAGTATGTTCGAGCCTAGTTATATTTTCTTCCCTTGCGGTTAGAAGTTTTTTATAAATTTCAAGTTGTCCTTTGGGTGTTGTTGTATCCAAACCCGATACTGCTTCAATTAAATTAACACCATAATCATTTATCAACGTATCAGCAAGACTAATGCCACTCCCGCCAGATCTAGAAAACCTATTCATTTTATAAATAATAATCGCAAATGGCTTTTTGCGAGCTTTTACCACTTCCGATATAAGGCTATTAAATTCAGCTCTTGTAAAATCTTCTTTTGCACTTTCATATGTACCACCAAATGTTCTTACAATTTGGTATCCATTCATAGCTGCATATTGCTTAGCAGCTACATCCTGATTATCTAAACTATAATTGTCCTTTTGTTCAATGCTACTTACTCGAGTGTAAGACCATACATCTTTTGAACAATTTTTCATTTCTTCGTTCCTCTTTCCAAATCTTTGGAATTTCTTTAATTCATCTCTATCCATTTTTTTCTTTATTTTTTATTCAGAGATAATTCGATTTGCTAATACTGCTAAATCAAATATCAAATCTGATATTTTTTCAATTTCCTTATCAGGTAAATTCTCAAATTGTTTAAACTGTCTGATTTCATTTTTCGTCAATTTATTTTCTAAATATAGTTCTTTATACAAATCTTTTTCTTCATCGTACATTCATCTATGGATTCATTTTTAACTAACATTGTTAGTATTAATCATTTATAAAATGATTTCCATTTATAGTTGTATTTGAAGAAAAAGTTGAGTTTATTTCAGACTGAATTTATAACTATTATTCTTTCAAGTTTGATCCAAGTAAAAAACTACTTTTTAAAAATCAATGTATTTAGTTTAGACAAAGATATGTTATAGGAAATTCATTCCATTATTGATTATGCTAGTATATATTAAATTATGCTAGAAAACATTATTCGCTTATGAAATAATATAAACATTCATGTAATTTAGTTTATAGAAATATAATTTTCACACCAGACTTTATAAACTATTAAAGTTTTCAAACTCTATTCTTTAGCAAAAAGATATGACATAAAACCCTTCAAATATGACATTTAAGGAAAAATTAAGCTCAATTGCATATAATATGTATGTAAAATTATTTATTGTAATACTTTTGAGAATCAACAGAGATTTGATTACTATTTTAATACCTAAAGTGTAGTAATTGATCGATTATAGGTTGGGAGTTGAATAAAACTTTGATGCTATTAAGTACGAACAAAAAAATTCTTTGTTGGAATTATTGAGGAATTGGAGACTAAATTAAATTTCTATTTTGGAATCAATACAAGTATCCTAACAGGTCAAAAATTACTCGTAAAATTATAATCACTGATAATTTAACACTAACTTCAGGACACTTTAAAGGATATGATTTAACATTGTTGTCTTTATAAAACATGTAAAAAACACACCAGAATATTATTTAATCTCATTCTGGTGAGTTTTTATCTTCTCAACGGTATTTCTCTCAAATATTTCGTATAAACCTCCTGAAAGCAAGAATTTCAAGATTGTACAATGCTGGTTGTCCTTTGGATATGATAAATGATATTTGTGGTCATGTTGGGGATGATATTAAATCTCGTTATGCTGAATTTGATTTATCTGCTAAACTTGATTATATGAATAAACTTTGTCCCTGGTATTTAATTGAACAACCACTTATTGATGTTAAGAATGATACTATTATTGAAAACAGAATAATTGACAACAAGAAATTTATTCCATTTGTTGCGAATAGAATGGTTATTTGATATTGAAAAATCAAATGACTAAACTATTCAAAGGTTTAAAAAAGGAAGTATTGATATATGACAGACGTACCGGTGAAGAAAGGATAGAGACTTTAGATACATTAGTAACTGCACATATGGGACGCAGAAACTTTCTATCTGCAGTTGCAAATTCAGGTGCTGATAAAGCAATCTATACAAAAATGTCCGGTCATCAGATAAACACCGTGCATTTGGAACGATATATTTATGCAACGAATGAAAGCAAGAAAGAAGTGGTTGATAGGATTTGTCCTGTAATTGAAGATAAATATGAATTTAATTATTTTCAAAGAAGTATTAGTTGATTTGTATTGATTTATATCAATAGTATTTAATCATCATAGTGAGATAAAATTACTATTAGTGAGTTGAATTTAAATCGGTAGCGTAAAATCAATTATTCATAAATGCATGTGGTTTTTTACATTTAATTTCAAAGATATTCTTTTGCATAATTGAATTGAGGGATAAAGCTCACCAGAATATTATTTAATCTCGTTCTGGTGAGATTTTATCCCGGAATAGTATATTTTACTCTTTAAATCAATAATACCTCCTGAAAACGAGAAAATTAGTCAGTATTATTTAGTGTGATTTGATATGATTAATAATTTGAAGAAAACTGCTGAGCTTTTTTGGGATATTTAATTATTGCTTCTGCTTATTTTATCGTGAGTAATTAATATTGTTGTAAATTACTAAAATGGGTAATGTCGTTTATAACTATTTCAGTGAATAAATTTATTGCAGGTTTGTAAATTCACCTTCACGTGAAGGAAGTTCTTAATCGAGTTTCTCATCATAAAAAAAAGAAAGAATGTTTGTTATTTATCAAACATTCTTTCTGACCTTGAAAACAAATTGAGATAGTATAGTGAACATGAACTTTATTTTTTCCAATTCATTATATTCGCGGGAGATCGTTTAAAAAACAATTCATTCCCCATAAATTCCATATAGGGTTGTGTCTGTTTCCAAAATGCATAATAACCTTCGCACAAATAATTTAATCCCGGTTCGCCAGTTTTAGTATTGATAATTCTGTTCTTAGGGCATTCGCCGTGACACAATTTAAGAAACTCACATTGTCTACATTGAGTAGGTAATGTGTCCCGTTTATCTGCTCCAAATCGTAATTGTTTTGGTGAGAATACCATTTCATAAATAGTATGGGTTCTGATATTTACAATTTTATATTCCGGAAAAACATAATGATTACAGGCATACACATCACCGTTGAACTCCATAGCAGTGGCATGACAGCAAGTTTCACCAAAAATACAAACTCCGGGTTTCTCACCAATTGTTCCAGCCAGTGCTGAATCGAAAAGTTGTACGTAATACTTCCCTACATCTATTTTAACCCATTCATCAAAAATAGTTATATAAAATTCGCCAAACTTTTTAGCACTAACAGTCCAGGGTGTCAATGCCTGAAATACGTTGACCACTTTAAAGTAACAAAAACAACTAAAAAGTGAACAACATGGCACGACTAGATCAATTAAAAATGACAACTGCCGAACGTCGGCAACGTCGTTTTAGTGACAA